>JANPBM010000118.1:0-82936 GCA_031430435.1 Acidobacteriota bacterium | reverse complement strand
ACTTAAAAGATTACGCGGCATCGTTGGAAACAATGATTGCGAGCGTCAACATTGCCTCGCTTCACGTTTCAAAAACACAGGCAAAGAAGTTCATGGATGAATACGTCGAATTACTGAAGAATTGCGGACTTCGGTAAATCGTCGGCATTACTTTGCATGGGTGAAAAGAAAAGTAATGCAAATCTATGAAGCGAAAGCCTTCGTCAGGGGTAACGAAGGCTTTTTATTGTATGAATAATTTTTTACCGAGCCGAATATCGTTTTTCATATTTGATTGAAGCAAATTGCGAGTCGAGCAACTCAAATGTAAGTTTATCACTTTACAAAAAAATGTCGAGAATCAATCACACTTGACATAACTTTTCCGCGAAACTATATTCATTCATTGCGAACAATGCCGAACAACGATGAAAGTTTTATGCAAATTGCGATTAACGCCGCAAAGCAAGCCGAACAACTCGGCGAAGTTCCGATAGGTGCGTGTTTAGTTGATAAAAACGGCGAAGTATTGGCAGTTTGCGGTAATCGGACAATCACGGATTGCGATCCGACCGCGCACGCCGAAATACTTGTCATCCGCGAAGCCGCAAAAAAAACCGGTAATTACCGTTTGACTGATACAACGATTTATACGACCATAGAACCTTGTGCGATGTGCGCGGGTTCACTCATACACGCACGAATTAAACGACTTGTCTTCGGTTCGCACGATACAAGATTCGGTGCGGTCGAAAGCGTTTTTAACCTTTGCGACACAAGTTCTTTGAATCATCAATTAGAAATAACAAGCGGTGTTTCAGCCGAAGAATGCAAGCATATTATGCAGCAATTCTTCAAACGAAAAAGGCTGAAAACCAAACATAAAAACGGAGAGGTCGCATAGTGGCTTAGTGCACCGGTCTCGAAAATCGGAGTACCCAAATCGGGTACCGTGGGTTCAAATCCCACCCTCTCCGCCATCATTTTAGTAAAAAGATTATGGAAACGCTTTTATTTGATAATTGAAACGATAGTTTGGAAGGGTGCAAGAGCGGTTGAATTGGCAGCATTGGAAATGCTGTGAACTCGAAAGGGTTCCGTGGGTTCGAATCCCACCCTTTCCGTATTGAATCAGTTGGCAGATGACAGTTGCAGTAAGCAGTTACTCTTATCATTCAAACGCCGACTAATAATTTAGAAGTCAAACAGTTTAGTACAAAGTTTAGGTGCAAGTAACAATTTACTGCCTTCTGCCTAGTGAAACTGCACACTTCTTTATATGGCTTCAGGCTCCGCACAACGTTTGGATTGTGAACTCCGCTAGGCTGGGAACAGAGCAACGGCAGCAATTTCAGCGTGTGTTGCGGTTAAGTCTGAAGCCACCACTTTTTTAACAGGTAATTGAGAACGGAAAGTGGATACCGGAATAGACAGTTTTGGCAAATTTGCTTAAACTTACCATTATTCGTTTTCCGTTTCCGGTTTAAATAATGTCGTATCAAGTAATCGCCAGAAAATGGCGACCGCAAACATTTGAAGAAGTTACGGGTCAAGAAGCAATTACGCAAACCTTGCGTAACGCTTTAGAACACGACCGTCTGCATCACGCCTATATTTTTTCGGGTGCGAGAGGTGTCGGCAAAACCACGACTGCCCGACTTCTTGCTAAATCATTAAACTGTCATTCGTCCGATAAACCCGTTGTAATTCCTTGTAATAATTGTCCTTCGTGCAGCGAAATCGCCGAAGGTCGTTCGATTGATGTGCTTGAAATCGATGCTGCTTCACACACGGGCGTTGAAAATATTCGGCAAACCATTATCGAAGGCATTAACATCGCGCCTGCCCGCGATCGTTTCAAAGTTTTTATCATCGACGAAGTTCACATGCTTTCTACTTCTTCGTTTAATGCGTTGCTCAAAACGCTCGAAGAACCGCCGCCGCGAGTCGAATTTATCATGGCGACAACCGAGCTTCACAAATTGCCCGAAACTATTTTGTCGCGTTGCCAAGAATTTGAGTTTAAGACGATTCCGCTTGTAAAAATCTATGACCGTTTAAAGATTATCGCCGATGCGGAAAATATAAAGGTTGACGAAAAAGCCTTGCGTGAAATTGCCCGCGCGGGCGAAGGTTCGATGCGTGATGCACAATCCGCGTTTGACCAAGTTATCAGTTTTTCAGGCGAAACTATTGAGGTTAAAGACGTTACAAACGCACTCGGCATTGCAAGCGCGGAAATGCTGACCAAAACCATCACCGCAATTTCCGACAAAAAAGCCGATGATATTTTGAAAATTGTCGAAGAATTGATTCATCGCGGACAAGATTTGCGAAATTTCTGCCGTGATTTATTGTCGTTCTTTCGTGATTTGCTCGTGTCAAAAATATCGGAAGCCGAAAGTTTGCTCGATTCGGCAATTTTGAGCCGGGCGGAATTGCTGAAATTCGCCGAAAACTTTACCGAATCAGACTTTGTACGTTTCTTCAATTCACTTTCCGATACCGAAACAAAACTGAGCAAAGCCACGCAACCGCGTTATATTTTGGAAATCGGTTTAATCAAACTGATTGAAATGCAACGTGTTACGGCGATTGAAACAATTTTGGAACGTCTCGCCAAACTCGAAACCGGTTCGCCGTCAGCGGAAAAAAAAACTCTGAATAACGTCCGGACGACCGAAAAGCCTGCAAAAATTGATTTTCCTATCGAGGAAGTTCCGTTTCCCGTTAAAAAACAAGAACCTGAAGTTGAAACTAAAGAGCAGGAAATTCAAGTTTCGGAGCCGAAAACTGAAAATATTGCCGTTGCAGACGAACCTTATTTTAACGAAGATTCGAGAAATGCGGCGTATCAAATTCCGAACTTTACACCGCCGAAATACTTCGTTCCGATTTCAACCGATGATTTTACACACGTTGACGACGTAAAACTCGATGCGGCTTACGAAGAAAGACTTGAACGCGACGGCGACAATTTAAAGCCGATCAAAAATGCGTCACAAATTATTGCCGAACTGACGGGTGAAACTGCAAGCAAAAAATCCTCGTCAACTAACGGAACCGCCGCCGCACCTGCGCGAAGCAAGCCGAGAAACGATTTAATTCCGACATTTGAAGAAGAATCTGCCGAAATTCCGACTTTGCCCGAAAATCCGACCGAAGCCGAACTGTTGCATTACGCGGAAAATCACCCGAAAGTTAAAACGGCGTTAAGAATATTTCGCGGGAAAATCATCAGTGTCGAAAAAAATTGAACTTTGCGCGTAAGGCTTCGTAAAATTAAAACGGAGGTAGTTTATTGATTATGCGAGAACCTTTTATAGCCGGATTTTTGAGTTTTTTACTGCCCGGAGTCGGGCAAATGTACAACGGACGAGTCTTAATCGGAATTATTTGGTTAGTGTTGACGGGCTTTTCGTGGATTGGTTCAGCCGGAACGCTGGGTTGGGTTGTCCATCTTTTCGCCGCGTGGTGCGCTTACAGTTACGCCAAAGAAAATCCTGTTCGATAGTTTTTCATTCACAATCCTTTTATTTTTGTGCCTGATGCTTCACGCATCGGGCTTTTTTATTGCAAAGTTTCGCGGAATAAGGCACAATTATAATTCTTAATAAACTCAAATTATGCTTGAACAAACGCAAAAGTTTAACCAAACTAAAAATTTTTACGATCAAATTGCCGATGTCCATAATTTGTCGTTTAAGGTTAATGGTTATCGTCAATCGCTTGAGAAATACTTGGTCGCTCACGATTTGAATTTGCCCGACAATTTCAGCGTTTTAGACGCGGGTTGCGGGACGGGAATGATGATTTCGGCACTTTACGGGGCAGGTTTGCGTCCGTTTCAAACCGTTGCGTTCGATCTTTCGAGTAAATCGTTAAATGTTGCCCGCAAAGAGTTTATAGAAGATAAAAAAGTTATTCACAACACGGTTCGATGTGTGCAGGGAAACATTTTGTCGTTGCCGTTTGCCGACAACAGTTTCGATTTGATTTTAACCTGCGGAGTGTTGGAGTATGTGCCGTTGGACGATGGTTTTGCCGAAATTGCGAGAGTGCTGAAGCCCGACGGATTTGTGGTTTTTGTCCCGATTCGACCATCGCTGATCGGCAAAGTTTTGGAGCGTGTGTATAGTTTCAAAACACAGAACACACGGCAAGTTTTACGCACCGTTCACAATCATTTTACGATTGTCGAACATCACAAATTCCCGATTGTCGAGCCGATAAGTTGGTCGAAAAATCTGTTTTTATTGCAAAAAGTGTAATAGCATTTAGTCATTGATTCATTTTCCGATTGAATCATTTTTACAATATCCAAATTATTTTGCGCAGTTAATTATCTTCAATTTGGAAACTGAAATCTAAAATTTAGAAGCATAAAATGGTCAAAGAAGGTTATCCGTTCGTTTTTATTCCGCTCGTCATTGCCGTAATTTTTGCGTTTTTCCAACTTTGGATCGGCGTTGGTTTGTTTGTTTTTCTCGTACTTTTTATGGCGTATTTTTTCCGCGATCCGTCGCGAAAAGTACCAAACGGAGCAAACATTATAGTTTCGGCGGCTGACGGTCGCGTTACGCGAGTCGAAAACCGCGAAACCGGAAAGTTTGTCAGCGTTTTTTTATCGCCGTTGGACGTTCACGTCAATCGTTCGCCGATTAGCGGAAAAATTACGCAGGTCGATTATGTTTTCGGTAAAAAAATGCCTGCCACAAGCAATAATGCAAGTTTGGTGAACGAACGGAATTCGTTGACGATTGAAGGTGAAAATGCGACCGTGATTGTTACGCAAATCGCGGGAATCGTGGCGCGAAGAATTGTTTGTTGGAATAAAAAAGACGATTATCTGGAACGCGGGCAACGGTTCGGGTTGATAAAATTCAGTTCGCGGACAGATTTATTGATGCCGCAAAACGTCGAAGTTTTAGTAAAAGAAGGCGATCGAGTTGTCGGCGGCGAAACAATTATTGCCCGCATATTATAAAGTTAAATGGCTGAAAACGAACAAGTTAAAACCGAACACAAAGGCTTGCGAAAAGGTCTTTATCTGATTCCGTCCGCATTTACGGCGGCAAATATCGGAATGGGATTTTTGGCAGTTTTGGCTTCCCTGCGCGGTTTTCAAATCATCACAATCAACCCCGAACAAGCCGCGATTTATTTCGATTACGCCGCGAAAGCCATCGGATTTGCGATTTTGTTCGATACGCTCGACGGTCGCGTTGCCCGCATGACGAACACGACGACGGAAATCGGCGTTCAGCTCGATTCGTTGGCAGACGTTTTGACGTTTGGGATTGCACCGACAATTTTGCTTTATGCGTGGGGAATCGGTGCGGTTTTGCCCGAAGAAAGTTCTATTCACGGACTCGGCGTGTTTGTTTTATTTATGTATTTGATGTGCGGAACATTCAGATTGGCGCGTTTTAACTTGCAAAGTTTGCGTCCGCGAGTGATTGCGGAAGGCACGCAAAAAGCCGATAAGAAAAATTTCATCGGTTTGCCGATTCCGCCCGCCGCAGGTTTGATTGCTTCGATTGTTCATTTTACGCCGATGTCGCTGCACTTTTACGACAAACAAACAGGCGAAATTTATGCGGTTTTATTGATAATTTTAGCCGCCGTTTTAGGGCTTTTGATGGTCAGCACCGTCAGATATTCGAGCTTTAAAACAGCCGGAAGCGGAAAACGAAGTATTTATTTTATTTTGTTGATTGCCGCAATCGGAATGTCGATGTGGCTTTATTCGCGGTATGTTTTGTTTGGAGTTTCATTTATTTACGTTTCTCACGGAATTTTGTGGTACATCGTAAACCTTGTATCGTCAAGGTTTAGAAGTCAAACTGCAAGTTCGTAAGCGTGATCGCAACGCGGTGAATGAATTTCGCAGGTCGGTTTGAAACCGAATTTTTCGTAAAGATGAATCGCTTCCGTGAGCGGAGTTGCGGTTTCCAAATAAATTCGCTTGAAACCTGAAACTTTCGCTTTTTCAATCATTCGTCGCAGAGTTTTACTGCCGAAACCTTGTCCGCGTAAATCTTTCGTAAAATACATTTTACGCAATTCCACCGTTTTTTCGTTCATCGGATAAAGTCCGACGGTGCCGCATAAGTTGCCGTGTTCGTCTTCCAATAATTCAAAAATACCGCCGCGATTTATATAATTTGACTCGATGTCGTTCAAATCAATATCGGTTCCGTGCGGCTCAGGCTGCAAACCATATTCACGCAAAACGTTGTAAATAAGCGATTTAACTCGCTCGCAATCTTTGTTTGAAGCACTTCGAATGTTAATCTTCATTGGTGTTAATTTGAACTTTCGCGGTTGTTGATAAAATAAACTTTCAAATCTTTTTCGCCGATAATTTGTAATTTACCGTCTTTTTTAACGATGTGCAATTCCTGTTGGACTTGTCCGGTTGTTGTTTTGACACTGTTTTTGAATGTCCAAGTTTTATCGAAAATTGCGTAAATAGAGTCGCCGTTTTCAGGCAAAACTTTCAAATTATCGATTTTTATCTCTAAAGTAACATAGTTGTCCAACGCTTTTTGGCGAATTGCCTTGACAAAATTACGGTCAACACCGCCGTCTTTGTAAAACATTTCGATATTATTCGAGTAATGTTTCAGATGCGAATCCATATCTTTTTTCTCGATTGAAATTTTCCACGACTCTAAAAACTCCGTAACTTCTTTGTTAAGTTGGCTTTGCTGTTCGATTGAAAGATTAGCAAGCGGGCGATTTGTCGGTTGGCTGACTTCTTTTACGGTTGAATTGACAGACTTATCTTCTTTGAAATAAAAGTAAAAACCAACGACCGTTCCAAGTCCGAGAATTGCAAGTAAAAAAATCGGCAAACCCCGATTCGGCTTTGGATTTACGGGTAAAAGCTGTGCAAATTGTTTTGAAAATTCGAGTGTCGGCGTAGTCGAATTCGGGTTTGTTTGATGAAATGTCAGCGGAGTTTGAAAATTTGCATCGACAATGGTTTTATCTTCGTTGTACACAAAATCGACTGAATCGAAAACCTCGGAAACAACCAAAGTTTCACCGTCCGACAGGCAGAAATTCAGCGTTTCGTCAGTAAAAGTTGATCGACATTTAGGGCAGATTTTCATTTCTTAAGGCTGATTTTAATTGAAAAACGAATTTATTTCAAAACAACCGCGAATAATTTTTACTGTGCCTTTAACCTCACAGTTTCGGCTCTAATAATCGCCGTCGTCGTTGTTGTCGCCTTTTTCCGCCCAATAAACTTTCAAATCTTTTTCGGCGGAAATTTTCCACTTTCCGTTCACTTTGGTAAACGTTAATTGTTGCTGAACTTGTCCGCGATTTACTTTTTCGGCATTGGCAAAATTCCACTCTTTATCAAACACAGCCGTAACTTTTTCGCCGCTTGGGTCAGGCGTAACCTTCATATTTGTAACAGTTACGCTGATTGTATCGTATTTGTCATACGCGGGTTGTTTGTTTGCTTTGACCTTTGCCCGCGAGATTTTGCCGCCTTTGTAATAGTCAACCGTGTCGGCATAACTATTGACGTTTCCTTCCAAATCAAAGCCTTCGGCGGCTTCTTTCCAATTTGTAATCGAGCCTTCGACTTCTTTTTTAACGGCAGAAAGCTCTGCCGGTTTGAGCGTCGGTTTCGGTGTCGGCGCGACAACATTGACATTCGCGGTTGCTACTGTATTTACGTTCGCAAGGTTGGCGATGTTTGTGTTTACGTTCGCGACAGTTGTGTTTGAATTTGCATTAACGTTCGTGTTTTGAACAACTTGCGGCGTTTGTTTAGATAAAAACACCCAAGTTCCGATGCCTGCCAAACCCAAAAGCAAAAATGTGGCGAGTGCCGTTCCCAAAACGATTAAACCTGTTTTCGACTTTGCCGGTTCGGGTGTCGGTTGCGTTTGGAAAGTTGTTGGCGGCTGTGAAAAACTCGGCGACGACGGCGGTTGATTCAACTCGATTCGCATCGGATTTCGCATCACGGTTTCGGGTTCGTCCGCAACCAGTTGGGTGCCGTCCTGCAAACAAAATTGCAAGTTATCATCAGTATAATTCGAGCGACAATTCGGGCAGTGTTTCATAATGTTGTAATCGATTTATTTATTCGTTGATTCATCGAAATTAAACAATGAATCGATCCGACGACGGATAAATTCTAAACGTTCGGAATCCAAAATTCTCCGTCTTTATTTTCAACTTTTTTCAAACCTAAACTTTCCAATTCACTTTCTTTTTTACCGAGAAAAGTAAAATGCGGCGAATCGTTTTGGACAGTGCGAAACCAACCGTGATTTGCCATAATTCGTCTGACTTTTATATCGGAAAACTCTTCCACGTCCAACGCCAGCATTGAAAGATGCTGCGAAGTTCCCGGGGCGGCAACCGAATAAAGTATTGAATTATTGAAAAAGGTGTTGAAATAAATGCCGCTTCTTTCGTATTCCAACACTTCTCGAACTTGGTCTTTTATCGGCAGAGACTTTAATTTATCGGCTTGTTCGCGCGTCAACTTCCCTTTTACAATCCAATGTTCGCACGCCGGATCGACTCTCGATTTCCATAATCTAAGCGTGTCGTCGAAACCTCGCCGAGCAGCTTCGGCGCCGTCTTTCGGCTTTATATCCAAGCCGTTTGTTTTCGCTTCCGCCCGAGCTTCCAAATATGCTTTCATCGCGTTTGCCTGCAATTCGATTTTCGCGCCGCCGACTTGTTCGCCCGCAATTTGCGTTTTTGCCTGAAAATTATTTACTTCGTCCGTGTTTGTAAACATACAGACAGGCGGAGCAATCACTTTTTCGTCGGCGATAAAAATCGCTCCGTATTCGTGCAGAATACGTTTTGAAACCGCATCGGATTCATCGCAAAGAGCGGCGAGATTCGAGTTTCTTTTGGCTAACGCCGCGTCCAAAGTTTTGAAGTACTGACTGCGTTTATCCTTTTCGGGTGCGCTTGAATTCATTTTTTCCTCGGACTTTTCAACTTTTGCGGTTGAAGTTTCCACTTTTGTTTCGTTGATTTTAGAATTGGTTACAGTTGTTTCACTTGAGCTTTCGGGGATTTTGCTCTTTTTTTCGCGCGGCGAATCGGTACACGCCGCAAATATCGAAACGGTTAGGACAATAATAAAATATATTCCGGTTTTTTCCATCTTTCAACGATAATAAATTGAACTTTTCAATAAGTAAATGTAAAGTTACCTTTATTATGAAATTTACAATCTTTTATCGAATAATTGGTCTGATTTTGTTGCTTGCCGTGATTGCTTTTGCGTTTTCGTGTAAACCCGCCGACTCAAAAGGCGTGAATTCCAACGCTCCAACCGTTGCAACTCCGAAAGAGAAAGTTGATGTCGGCAACGCGCAATCGCCGATGGAAGCATATAAAATGTTGTTCAAAGCAGTCAGAGCAGAAGATTCGGAAAGCATCAAAAAAATGATGTCGGCGGCAACCTTGAAATTTGCCGAAGGTGCCGCCGCGCAATCGAAACAAACACTTGAGCAGATTTTGAAAAACGGACTTTACGCTTCGACGATTACCGACAAACTGCCCGATATGCGTGACGAGCGAATCAAAGACGAGTTTGGAGCAGTCGAAGTTTGGGTAACAAAAGAGCAAAAGTGGGAAGACACAAACTATGTCAAAGAAACCGACGGTTGGAAAATTGCGGTCGGAGACGTTTTCGGCGGAACATTCAAAACGCCCGGCACAGGTCAATCGATTAAAGAGCAACAAGCCGCAAATACAAGCAGCGGAAACAACCTGATTCCGATTGCGAACACCAACGGCAACACTTCGGCTTCGACCGATCCGATTCCGCAAAAAGATACTTTCAAAAACGGAAAGAAATGATAAACGCCGAGCAAATTAAAGGAATATTATCACTTTACCAAAAACACGGTTGGAATTTACGCCGTGTTTTACTTTGCGTTAAATCGAAAATAAAATTATCGCCGGATTTAATAACTTTGTTCGGCGAAACGGAAATCGTCGAATCAAAAGTTGATGCGGCGTGGTTTTCGCGTCCGGCGGCGACGGGTAACGAAGCGTGGGAATTGCGACATTTAAGCGAAACCCCGTATGCTTTGGTCGAAGTTTTCGACGGCGAAGACGAAGAAGAAGTGCGTGAAGAAGCACGAATGGAAATTGAAGCGCGTTTGATGAAAACGTTGAATTTATAATTATATGAAAATTTTTATCTCGGGTTCGGGCGGAATCGGTGAAGCAGCGGCATTGTTGTTGCGCGAATGGTCAGACGTTAATATCGAGATTTTTCTCGGCGATGTCAGCGAAGCTAATTTGTTGAAAGCAAAAGACTTTGTATTGCAAGATTCGAGTAAACAAACAAAAATCGAAACGGTTTTAATGTCGTTTGACGGAATAAACGAGGCGATGAAAACGGCGTTTGAAGGTTGTGATTGTCTGCTTGATTGTTCGCCCGGCGGACAAGCTCCGCGAATGGCTCGATTTGCCAAAGATTTCAAAATGCACTATGCAAATCTGACCGAATACGTTGCCGAAACCGATGCGATTACGGCGTTGGCGAAAGACGCGGAAACAGGTTTTATTTTGCAAACAGGACTTGCTCCGGGTTTTATCAACGTTTTGGCGATGTCGCTTTATAATCAATTTGCACAACAATTTAACGTTGAAAATGTGGAGCGGATTGCGATGAAAGTCGGCGCTTTGACGGCAAACGCGCACAGTCCGCATTTTTACGGTTTCACTTGGTCACCGATTGGCGTGGCAACCGAATACGTCAAACATTCGCGGGTTATCCGCGCCGGAAAAATCACCGAATTGCCCGCGCTTTCCGAACGTGAAACGATTATTGTCGGCGGTCGAGCTTACGAAGCGGATTTGACTTCGGGCGGTGCGGCGGATTTGCCCGATTATTTTCAAAATAAAGCTAAAGCGTTGGATTATAAAACGTTACGGCATTCGGGGCATTACGATTACGCCGAAAAAGTGATTGCCCGAAACAACGGTGATGCCGAAAAAGTTTTAGAACAGTTTTTACGCGAAATCCCTGCGGTCGAAGACGATTTTGTACTTGTTCACGCTTCGGTCGACGGCTTCGACGACAAAGGAACGCGCCGAATGCTCGAAAAATCTTTCTTCGTTGAACCGCTTGAAATCAACGGACACAAACTTCGGGCGATTCAAACAACGACTGCCGTGCCGCTTTTGGAATCCGCGATGATGCTGATGACCGGCAAATACAAAGGCGTGATTTTGCAAAGCCAAATTGACCCGACCGAGTTTTTGAACGGCAAGTTTGTCAAAGAAATATATAAATAATCGGTTCGCTAAAAATACCAACGTGAAAATTATCTGCATTTCAGATACGCATAATTGCAACGAAAATATCGCTGTTCCCGACGGCGATATTTTGATTCACGCGGGCGATTCAACGACTCGCGGAACTCCCGACGAAATCGAGAAATTCGGAGCATGGTTTTCAAACCTGCCGCATAAATATAAAATTTTTATTGCCGGAAACCACGATTTTTTCTTTGAAGACGATGGTTTAGACCCTAAAGTTATCGAGTTATTTTTTCCGAACTGTATTTATCTGCAAGATTCGTTTGTTGAAATCGAAGGTTTGAAGATTTACGGAAGTCCTTGGCAACCGAGGTTTTACGATTGGGCATTTAATCTGAATCGCGGCGCGGAACTTGCCGAAAAGTGGAAACTGATTCCGCCCGACACCGATATTTTAATCACACACGGTCCGCCGTTCGGTATTTTGGACGAAGTTCCGCGCAAGTATTTTGTCGAAAATACAGGTTGCGAAGAATTGCGAAAAGTCGTTGAAACCGTCAAACCGAAACTCCATATTTTCGGGCATATTCATTGCGGTTACGGACAAACCGAACAATTCGGCGTAAAATTTGTCAATGCTTCAACCTGCGACGAAGAATATAATCCGACGCAACCGCCGATAATTATCGAGATTTAATATGCTTAATTTCGACCTGACTCAACTTATAACGATTGGATTGCGAACGCTGATTATTTACTTTTTCGTTTTAATCGGTTTGCGTTTAAGCGGAAAACGCGAGGTCGGACAAATGACTCCGTTCGATTTGGTTTTGCTGATTTTGCTGGCAAATACGGTGCAAAATGCGATGACAGGTCCCGATACTTCGCTGACCGGCGGAATTATCGCCGCTTCAACCTTGCTGATGGTCAATTTTTTAGTTGCCAAATTAACGTTTTCAAACAAATTTATTAGAAAAGCCGTTGAAGGTTCGCCGACAATTTTAGTCCGCAACGGGCAAGTTTCGACTGAAAACGTCAAGGCGGAAGATGTTACGAACGAAGATATTATGCAAGCCTTGCGCGAACACGGAATTGACGAAATTACCGATGTTGCCCTCGCGGTTTTAGAAATCGACGGCTCGATCAGCGTCTTAAAATCGGACGAAATGCCGACAATTTCGCGTCCGCATCATCGCATCAAATTGTTAAAACGCAACAAATAAGTTAAGTGCCGACTCAAATTTCATTTTTGTTATTTTAATTCGCTAAGAATTTATCTCAGATTTACTTTTTTTTTATTATTTGCCGTGTTATTGTTCAGCTACTCGCAAGAGAATTTAGTTTTTGGAGAGATTTTATGAAAAAGATAATCGCAATTTTTCTAGTCGCAATGTTATCAATCATCAGCGTTTCAGCCCAAACAAAGTTCATCGGAATGAAACGTGCGAAACAAATCGCCATGAAACGGGTAAGCGGCAAAATACAAAGTTCCGAACTCGAAAAAGAACACGGAAAAATGGTTTATTCTTTTGATATTCGCAACAAAAAAGGCGGAATTACGGAAGTTTTAGTCAATGCTTACACAGGCAAAGTTATCGAAGTGAAGAATGAAACTGCCGCCGATGAAGCAAAAGAAAAAGCTGAAGATAAGAAAAAACAATAAATTATGAGCAAACTACCCCAAATCACTATTTTCTTTTGGATAATGAAAATTTGTGCAACCACACTTGGCGAAACCGCCGGCGATGCTTTTTCGATGTCAATGGATTTGGGCTATCTGGTTAGCACGGCAATTTTTGCGGTAATCGTCGCGGCGGCGGTTGCTTTGCATATCAAAGCCAAACAATTTAATCCGTTTCTTTACTGGTTCACGATTATTGCCACAACTACTGTCGGAACAACACTTGCCGATTTTGCAACTCGTTCTTTGGGAATAGGTTACACGGGCGGTTCGGCGATTTTGCTCACATTGGTTGTTGTCTCACTTTTGGTGTGGCATTTTGTAATGGGAAGCGTTTCAGTTGACCAAGTTAATACGGCAAAAGGCGAAATGTTCTATTGGATAACGATTATCTTTTCACAAACGCTCGGAACTGCACTCGGAGATTGGTTTGCGGATACGGCTGATTTCGGTTATCTCGGAGCGGCGGTTGTCTTTGGCGGAGTGCTGCTGATTACGGTTGCATTGTATTATTTTACGTCAATTTCACGCGTCATATTATTTTGGATTGCGTTTATTATGACGAGACCGCTTGGAGCAGTAGTCGGAGATTTTCTCGATAAACCGTTCGATCACGGCGGACTTAACCTGAGTCGTTACACCGCCTCGCTCGTTTTAATTGCGCTGATTGTTGCTTGCATTTTTATCTTTCCGCAAAAGGCATCCGAAAAAGCTCACTGATTTACGAGTATGAAACTCACGTTTGTTAATTTGCCCGCAGGTCAGCGGCGAAATTTTGACCCGCGTTTTAGCGGAAAATTGGTTGTATATTCTCTTTTAATCGCAACTTTCTTTTCAAACATTTTGCAAATAACTATCGGCTTTTGGTAAAACACGCCGAAATTGTTAGAATTGTAAAAATGCCGGATAACGCCTTAGAAATTAAAGATTCCAACACTCAACTTGTGCCGACAAACGAAGAACTTTCGGTTTTGACAACGTTTGAACGCCTCGGTTTCAGGCTCACGCATCGGATGAATCTCGGACGTTGGAAACGCTTTTGGGGTTTTTGCCAACGACATTTCGGCTCGCTTTGGATAAAAATTTGTACCTATAATTTGATGACCGTTTTCGGGCTTGAAAATGTCGAAAACAGTTCGCCCGAAGTTCCGCTGTTGCTCGTCGCAAACCATCGCAGTTTTTTTGATATGTACGTTGTTTCGTCGGTTATTTTCCGCGAAACAACGCGTCCGATCAAAATTTATTTCCCTGTTCGGGCAAAGTTTTTTTACGATTCGCCGATTGGTTGGCTGGTAAATTTGGCGATGGGTTGGTGGGCGATGTATCCGCCGTTTTTCCGCGAAGACCGCGAACAAAAAAAACGTGAATTCGATAAATACTCGCTCCGCCGATTGGTGCAAATTTCAAGCGAAGGTTACGGACACTTAATCGGTTTTCATCCCGAAGGCAAACGGAATTTGAACGACGATCCATACGATTTACTGCCCGCCCAACCCGGAGTCGGAGCGGTTGTGATGAAGGCTCAACCAAATGTAATCCCTGTGTTTATCGCGGGTTTGGGCAATGATTTACCGAAACAAATTTTAGGAAACTGGATCGGCGGCGAGAAAATCCGGTTGTGGTTCGGCAAAGAAATTGACCTTTCCGAGTTCAAAGAAAAAAGCGACAGACTTCGCACTCACAAAGAAATCGCCGATTATTTAATGTCGAAAATTGCCGAATTAGGCGAAAAAGACAGACAGATGTTTGAAGGCAAAAGTAAAAAGTAATCAGGCAAAAGTTTGGAAAGTTTCTTTTTTCTCCGTTTCGTGTTATTTTACCGCTATCAATTCCGTTGGAAAAATGTATGAAAATCAAACTAATTTTGTCGTTAATCTTTGTTTTAAGCGTTTCGGTTATGGCGCAAGCGCCGCAACCGCCAACAAATCCGCTTGCCGAATTTATCAAAACGAATTACACCAAACGCGAGGTTTTAATTCCTGTCCGCGACGGCGTGAAACTTTTTACCGCTATTTACGAGCCGAAAGATAAATCGCAAAAGTATCCGATTTTGATGAACAGAACGCCATATACTGTTTCGCCTTACGGTGCCGATCAATTTAGAACAAGTCTGGGTCCGAATGAACTTTTTGCCAAAGAAGGTTACATTTTTGTTTACCAAGATGTTCGCGGGCGTTGGATGAGCGAAGGAACTTTTGAAGATGTGCGTCCTGATATTGACAACAAAACGAGCAAAGATATCGACGAATCGACCGATGCTTTCGACACGATCGATTGGTTGACCAAAAATGTGGCAAATAATTCCGGCGCGGTCGGTATGTACGGCATTTCGTATCCGGGGTTTTACACTTCGGCAGGTTCGATCGATTCGCATCCCGCGTTGAAAGCGTGTTCGCCGCAAGCGCCTGTTTCCGATTGGTTTACGGGCGACGATATGCACCACAACGGAGCTTTATTTCTCGCTCAGAACTATTCGTTTTTCAACGGTTTCGGGCAGAATCGTCCGGTACCGATCAACAACGCAAGTTATATTAAACCGATGAATTGGCGGACGAAAGACGGTTACAATTATTATCTCGGATTGGGCGGATTAAAAGAAACCGGTGATAATTACGAGAAACAACTTGGCACGCGCATCAAGTTTTGGGACGAAATGATGGCTCATCCGAATTACGATGATTGGTGGAAAGCCCGAAATATACTGCCGAAGCTGAAAAATATCGGTTGCGCAACGATGACGGTCGGCGGTTGGTACGACAACGAAGATTTGTTTGGCGCGCTGAGCACATACGAACACATCGAGAAACAAAATCCGAATATATTTAATGTTTTGGTGGTTGGTCCGTGGTTTCACGGCGGCTGGGTACGCAGCGAAGGCGATTGGCTCGGCACGGCTTATTTCAATGAAAAAACTTCGCTCTTTTATCGTGAAAAAATCGAGCTTCCGTTCTTTAATCACTTTTTGAAAGCCAAAGGCGACATTGCAAATATCAAAGAATTAAACTTGTTTGACACAGGTTCAAATAAGTGGAGCAACACCGACAAGCCTTTGCAAACAAAAGAAATGTCGTTGAATCTGCGTGGCGGCGGAAAAGCGGTTCTCGACAATTCCGCGCCGCCGAAAACGTTTGACACATACGTTTCCGACCCGTCGAAACCTGTGCCTTACACGCAAAAGATTACGCTCGATTATCCGCGTGATTTTATGACCGAAGATCAACGGTTTGTCGCTAATCGGCAAGATGTTTTGGTTTATCAAACGGATGTTTTGAGCGAAGACATAACGGTTTCGGGCGATATTAAAAATGAATTGGTTGTTTCGTCGAGCGGCACGGACTCTGATTTTATCGTCAAAATAATCGACGTGTTTCCCGATGATTACAAATTTCCCGAAGGTGTCAAACCGCCTGAAACTTCGGCTTATTCGGTTTTTCACCCGAACGGTTATCAGATGCTTTTGCGCGGTGAACCGATGCCCGCGCGGTTTAGAAATTCGTTTGAAAAGCCTGAGCCGTTAGCGCCGAATCAGCCGACGAAGGTTAATTTTACGATGCCGGGAATCCGCCACACTTTCAAAAAAGGTCATCGGATGATGGTGCAGATTCAAAGCACTTGGTTTCCGTTGGTTGCCCGCAATCCGCAAAAATTTATGGCGAATTACAAGCTCGGCGC
This sequence comes from Acidobacteriota bacterium, assembly GCA_031430435.1. Lineage (GTDB taxonomy): Bacteria > Acidobacteriota > Blastocatellia > Pyrinomonadales > Pyrinomonadaceae > JANNVK01. The sequence goes on along the minus strand of JANPBM010000118.1, from coordinate 66,330 downwards.
GCAGTCTGACTTTCAAACGGCGACTCAGCGGGTGTTTCACGGCTCGCGGATAAAGTTGCCGATTGTTGTAAAATAATAACGGACGGCTTTTTTCACGCGCGTTCGGCGGCGGCGAACGAAGTCGAGTTTTGATTTGCAAGCGCGGGTTTTGATTTGCAAGCGGACAACATATTTTAACTTGTCGGTGAACTTCGGGTTAAATCAACCCGGCGATTATCGACAAACCGAGTTTCTCCGCAGACTGTCCGGCGGTTATTCGGCGCCGATTTATGCGGCAAAATGTTTGGCGCAAGAACTTGGTAACGTCTCGTTCTTACATATTAGATTTATCGACAACTTGGAGGAAAAACGATGAAAACGTTTATTAAACTTATTTTAGTTTTGTGGCTGACCGCTGTATTTTCGTTTGCTCAAAATTCGGAAGAAATTTTCAACCGAGGTTTGGAAAACATTAAAGCAAAGAAATACGCGGCTTGTGTTTCCGATTTCAAAGCATATATTGCTTATGAACCGGAAGTTCCGCAAGCCCATTTTAATCTTGGGCTGTGTTACACGGAATTGGAAAACCACGCGGATGCGGTAACGGCATACCGCGAGGCAGTTCGATTAAAGCCCGATTATTACGCCGCGCTTGTGCAGTTGGGAAACGAACTCGACGTTACGGGTTCTTATACTCAGGCGATATCGGCTTATAACAAAGCGATTAGAATTGACCCGAACAATTATTCCGCGCACCTTGAACTCGGCGTTGCTCATAATAACGCGGGGAAGTATTTGCAAGCGTTGACAAGCTATAAAACCGCGCTTCTGCGCGATCCGGACAACACGAGTGCAATTTACGGAATCGGGTTGGTTCAATACAATCTGAAAAACAAAGCCGAAGTAAAAAAACAGCTCGACTACTTGATATTGTTGGGCGACGATAAAGCGGATTTGCTGCAAACCAAGTACGATTCGCTCCAAACGGTTGTTAAACCGCCCGTTCAGGTCGTCAAAAAGCCCGTGGTTAAAACCGCGCAAAGAATTAAGGACGAACGCGATGTTGCCGCGATGAACGATCTTGGTTTTGACGGTGCTTTTGTAACCGTAGTTTCTTCGATTCGTGAAACGGCGGCACGCGCGGGCAAAGTTTTGCTTGCCGTGAAACGCAACGATATTTTGTCGTTGGTGGCGAGAGCCGAAGAAAACGGTTTTTATAAAGTCGTGGATGAAAAATCGGGCGTGGAAGGTTACATTGCGGGCAGCACGGTTGTCGTGAAGTTCACCGGAAACACCGAGAACACGGGACCGCAGCTTAACGACGAAGGCGCGGGTGAAAGTGTTTTGGCAAATCCGGTCGTCAGCATCTCGAACGGTGAAACCAAGACGACGCTGAAAATCCGCTTGAACGGGACGCTGTATCTGATTCCGCCGCAGACCACAAAGGATATTTCAGTTACAGCCGGCAAGTTTACATATTACGGCTGGTCGCCCGGAATTCGTCCGACATCGGGCAAATCAACGCTTGAGAAAGGTCGCCGATACAGTTGGAGTTTCAAAATTTATCGGCGTTAGACAGAGCGTTCGAGAGCCGGCATTCGGCGGCGAGAAATCGGCACTGCCGCGTTGAATTAAATCCGTAAATGTTTCGCAGATACCGGTTGTCTGCCGGTTGCCGACTGCCGAAAACTGTCCGATTAAACAATATGACCGTTAAACTTTCCGATATTCAAGACGCGCGAAAATCTTTGCACGGCGTAATTATTCCTACGCCCGTGCTTGCCGACAACAAACTCTCCGAAGAAATCGGGGCGAAAGTTTTCTTAAAAGCCGAGTGTTTGCAACGCGCGGGTTCGTTCAAAGTTCGCGGCGCGTATAACAAAATTTCGCGTTTGTTGCCCGAAGAAAAACAACGCGGTGTAATCGCCGCATCTGCCGGCAATCACGCTCAAGGCGTAGCGCTTGCCGCGACTTTGCACAAAACAAAATCCATTATCGTTTTGCCCGAATATGCGCCGTTGACGAAAATCACGGCGACTAAAAATTTTGGCGCGGAAGTTATTTTGAAAGGTAAAAGTTTCGATGAAGCCGTCGCCTATTCGCGCGAATTGCAAGCCGCGCGCGGTTATACTTACGTTCACGCCTTTGATGATGAAACGGTGATTGCGGGACAAGGCACGATTGGTTGGGAAATTGTCGAAGACTTGCCCGAAGTTACCGTGATAGTTGTTCCGATCGGCGGCGGCGGGCTTATTTCGGGTGTGGCGATTGCCGTCAAAACTTTGTTGCCGAATGTACGGATTATCGGCGTTCAAGCCGAAGGTTGCGCGCCGGTCAAACAGTCTTTGATTGCCGGAAAACCGGTCGCGGTGGACGAAGCGACAACTATCGCCGACGGCATCGCGGTTAAACGTCCGGGCGACATTACCTTGCCGATTATCCAAGAGTTGGTCGATGAAGTCGTCGAAGTTTCCGAAGAAGAAATCGCCCGGGCAATCTTTCATTGCGTGCAAAATACGCGATTGGTAGTCGAAGGAGCAGGTGCGGCAGGTGTCGCGGCATTGCTGGCAGGTAAAATAAAGGTTAAAAAGTCCGACACGGTTTGCACCGTCTTGTGCGGCGGAAACATCGACGGTAATTTACTCGCGCGGGTTTTGGAACAGGTCATGGTACGACAAGGTCGCTATGTTATTTTGAAACTGACGGTGCAGGATCGTCCCGGCGGGATTGCCGCGTTGCTTGATCACGTTGCAAAATCGGGTGCGAACGTCATCGAGATTTTCCATCGGCGGGCGTTGTGGTTGGCTCCGCTCGGTCGGGTCGGAATTGAACTCATTTTGGAAGTCCGCGACAACGAACACGCTGTTGAAGTAAACGAATATCTGGAAAATGTCGGCTATCACATCGAACGCGAAGGCGTGGGCGAATGGCGGGAATAGTGAAAAGCGGTGAACAGAAGTCGGTAGTCGGCAGTCGGAAGAGATTTATTTAACTGATGTTACGCAAAACTAATTTTCTTTAGGTCGCTGAAAGTGACAAATATAATAGCGTAGGGTGTAATGAGTGAAGCGAATGAAACCCTACGTTTATAAGCCAAATATTTGCTCGCTGAAAGTGAGCAACAAACCGCGTATATAATAATTCAGCATTTGTTCGACACTTACAGCGTCGAAGTCTTTGATTACCGGCTTCGTCGGGTGTCGCTCATTATCATTTGCTTTACCCGACGCTATTATATTTATTGCCTGCGGCGACTAAAACTAATTTGCGTAACATCAGATTTAAGTTACGCAGTCAGCAGTCTGTAATCAAGCATTTTGAACTGTATAAACGACTGAGTTAAAGGGTTTTAATTCATCATTCATCATTCACAATTTATCATTATCTTTTTATGTCGGACGCGCGCGTTAGCGAAACATTTAACGCGCGTGTTTTTTTTGTGTCTGTGGCAATATATTAACTTTTGGTTTGAATGTTGTCAGAGTTTCAGCGAAGTTATTAACGTTAAATAATGACCGCGTAACGTTATTAAACAAGTCAATAACGTTAGTAGATGACTTAGTAACGTTAGTAGATGACTTAGTAACGTTAATAGATGACTTAATAACGTTGGTAGATGACTTAGTAACGTTGGTAGATAACCCAATAACGTTATTGGATAACTTAGTAATCTTGGTAGATGACCTAATAATTTTATTGAATGACCCGGTAACGTTATTAGATGACTTAGCAATCTTATTGGATGACCTATACCTAAACAAGAATTGGTTTGCAAAAGTACGACACGCTTCAGCTTGTCGATAAACTTTAGATTGAATGAAGTTAAATGTCGTAACAGACTAAGGAATTGGTTTGCAAAAGTACGACACGCTTCAGCTTGTCGATAAACTTTAGCTTGAATGAAGTTAGATGTTGCAACAAACTGAAGTATGTTGTACTTTACGGCAATTATTTTCGCAAGCCAATTCTTGTTTAGTATAGTAACTAATGTTACACAAATTTAATTTGTCAGCTATTGTAAATAGCAACAGCGTGTAGCCCAAAGCGTAAGCTATGGGAATAATTAAAAAATATTTTCAAGCCCGTGATAACGGGCGACAGAAAATTGATACTGTCGCTATCTTCAATAGCTTTTAATTTAAACTTGTTAATTCTCATAGCTTACGCTATGGGCTACATGCTGACATCTGCTACGCAGATTAAAAAAATGTGTTTGCGTAATATACCCAAACAGAATTGGTTTGCAAAAGTACGACACGCTTCAGCTTGTCAATAAACTTTGGCTTGAATAAAGTTAAATGTCGCAACAAACTGAAGTATGTTGTACTTTGCTGCAAATATTTTTGCAAACTAATTCCCGTTTGGTATATGTAGTTAATAACGTTAATAGATGACTTAACAATCTTATCGGATGACCTAATAATTGATGTTACACAAATTTAATTTGTCAGCTATTGTAAATAGCAACAGCGTGTAGCCCATAGCGTAAGCTATGGGAATAATTAAAAAATATTTTTAAGCCCGTGATAACGGGCGACAGAAAATTGATACTGTCGCTATCTTCGATAGCTTTTAATTTAAACTTGTTAATTCCCATAGCTTACGCTATGGGCTACATGCTGACATCTGCTACGCAGATTAAAAAAATGTGTTTGCGTAATATGTAGTTAATGACGTTATTAGATGACTTAATAATCTTATTGGATGACCTATACCCAAACAAGAATTGATTTGCAAAAGTACGACACGCTTCAGCTTGTCGATAAACTTTAGCTTGAATAAAGTTAAGTGTCGCAACAAACTGAAGTATGTTGTACCTTACGGCAAATATTTTCGCAAGCTAATTTTTGTTTGACTTAACAATCTTATCGGATAACTTAATAACATTGGCAGATGAACGTGCGGCGTTGGCAAGACAATTTTCGGGTCAGATAAAATACATTGACAGTCGAGAACAGCGCGCAGACTAAAATTTATCGGTAAAGTAAGATGTTTTGTACTTTTACAACCTGCATTTTTCGGTAAATGAAAGCCGGTTTGTAATTATTATATTTTAGGTATATGCTGTGTAACATAATTTCCCAACGTCGAAATTATCTGCTTGCTCCGATATGATTTAAGCAACTAAGTTGAAATGTTGTAACTTAATGCAAAAGAACCGCACAAAATAAAAGCAAACAGGCACTTCTAATTTGTGCAAACCTTCTGCAAATAAAATATCTTGCAATGTTTCCGACTGTTTGTTTAATAAACACTATAAGGAGGAAAACACTATGTTTCCAAACACAGCAGATGAATTATTAGAAGCGTTGACAATGCAGCAAGCCAATTTACCGACATATCAGGATGCAGTTGACGCAACCGCCGAAGAAATTAAAGACAATAATCAAGACCGAGCAAATCTGGCAATGGCATTGAGCAACACCGCGCTTGCCGACACCGCAAAACAGGTTGTTTTTCAAATAAAAAATGCTGTTTACAACGGCAATCAAAACGAACCGATTTCACCGAACCCGACATTTGCAATTTTGGCGTTACCGTTTCCCGAAATGAAAGCCGGTTCGTTTACCCGCTTTCGCAACCGCAAAGCCCGTTTTAAGTCGGCAAAAGGTTACACAACCGAAATAGGCATTGCGTTAGGTTTGGAAAAGCCTCCGGCAAGAGCAATTTCGCCCGATGAATTGATTGGCGCGGCAACGGTCAAAGACCTTGGAAACTATCGGTTTGAAGCGGAGTACAAAAAACAGGGACAGAGCGGAATGGCGTTTCAATATCGTTTAAAAGGAACCGAAAAATGGAACAAATCAACCAATATGCTTTCATCTCCGGCAGTAATTGAAATCGATGAACCTGCAACGGTCGGGGCGGCGGTGCAAATTGAAATCCATTGCCGTTACTTAAAAGGCAACGATCAAATCGGGCAATGGTCGCCGATTTACGCGTTGACCGTCAACGCTTAATTTCCCGATTGCAAAAGATTTTATACTCAAAAGGAATTGGGTTGCAAAAATAATTGCAGGAAAGTACAACATACTTCAGTTTGTTGCAACATCTAACTTTATTCAAGCCGAAGTTTATTGACAAGCTGAAGCGTGTTGTACTTTCGCAAACTAATTCTTGTTTGATATAACGCAAATTCGAGATAAAAAAACTTGTCTGCAAGCAACCGTAAACAACTGCCAAGATGTTTGCGGTTGCCGACAAGCCCGAAAGAAGTTGTTTTGCAAATTTGCAACCCGTTTTGACTTGTCAATAAACTGCGGCTTGTCGGTTGTTACCGATTATCAACAAATCAAAATATGTCGGGCATTGCGACAAATATGCAAAAGCCCGTGCGAAGCAGTAGCGAAAAAGCACATTTATTTCGCGCGTGTTTTCGTATCATATACCCGAAAGGAATTGGTTTGCGAAAGTACGACACGCTTCAGCTTGTCGATAAACTCCGGTTTGAATGCTGCTAAACGTTATCAACAAACTGAAGTATGTTGAACTTTCCGGCAAAATACTTTGCATTTCTAAAGTCGTAGAAGGCGACAAATTTAACAGCGTAGGGTGCAATAACAGGTTTTATCTTGAATTTGCGTTATGTTAATTTGCCGACAATCTTTGGCAAACGTTAAATTATTGTTTTACAAAGCCGCGTTCAATCAGATTGTTTAATATCAAACGAGCATTTTCGGCGGCGGAAAACTTCACGGTGTCAAGCGTTATTTCGGCGTTTAACGGCGGTTCATAAACATCGTCAATGCCCGTAAAGTTTGCAATCTCTCCGCGTCTCGCCTTTGCATACATTCCTTTCGCGTCGCGCTGTTCGCAAACATTTAACGGCGTATCAACAAAAATTTCAATAAAACTGCGGTTGCCGACTAAATTTCGCGCTTCGTTTCGCGTCGATAAATACGGACTGACCGCCGCACAGATCGATATTCCGCCGTGTCTGACAATTTCGGCAGCGACAAACCCGATTCGCAAAACATTGGTGTCGCGGTCTTCTCTGCTAAAGCCCAAACCTTTCGAAAGATGCGTGCGGACAACATCGCCGTCAAGCATGGTGCTTTGTCTGCCGTTTTCGGACAACATCGCCGCCAGAATTTCGGCGGTCGTCGATTTGCCCGAACCGCTCAAACCCGTAAACCACAAACAAACACCCTGCCGATGTTTCGGCGGACAATTTTCCGCCAATATCTCCGCCGTTTTCGGGCGCGTAAACCACGCGGGCAGAGGTTTTCCGACGCTCAAATAATCATCGCGGACTTGCGTACCCGAAAGCGAGAACACTTTTGCGGTCGGCGAAGTCTTACCGATTTCTTCGTACCGCTTTTCGTCCGCCAAATAAACAAATTCGTCAAACGCGATAATTTCAATACCGATTTCTTTGCTGAATTTCTCCGCAAGTCGTTGAGCGGCAAAGGGTTCGTAAAACGATTTACCCGCCGAATCGTTTCCCGGACTTGCGTGATTGCGTCCGACAACAAAATGCGTGGCACCGTAGTTTTTACGAATAAGCGCGTGCCAAACCGCTTCACGCGGTCCTGCCATCCGCATCGCCAACGGCAACAACGACAATAAAACGCGGTCGGTTGCGTAACTTTCCGCCACCGTTTTATAAGTCCGTACGCGCGTAAAATAATCAACATCGTCGGCTTTCGTCATTCCGACAACAGGATGCAACAACAAAACGCCGCCGGTTGACTCCGCCGCGCGTTTCAACATTTCTTCGTGGGCGAGATGCAACGGATTTCGGGTTTGAAAAGCTGCGACGTTTTTGTTTCCAAGCTCGTTTAACCTTGCCCGCACTTGTCGCGGACTGAGCCGCAAGTCTTGAAAGTCGTAATAACGCGGCAGTTGCAAAACTTTCAGTTCGCCCGACAGATTATATTTCCCCGACCGGTTTATTTCCGAAACAAACGGATGACGCAAATCGTTTGTGCCAAGAATTTGAGCGGCAAAATCATTCGCATTCCAACCGTAAACTTCTTCGACCTTCATCGTTGCCAAGATATTATCAGCGACATCACGCAAAGCAACAAACGCGCCAAGTTTAAGGTTCGTCGGATCATCAACGGAAAGCGTAATCGGAATCGGAAAAACCGTCCCGTTTGCCAAACGCATTGTGTCAGAGACATTTTTGTAATCGGTTTCAGACATAAACCGATCAAGCGGCGAAAAAGCGCCGACCGCAAGCAGTTCCAAATCAAGCGTCTGCCGCAAAGTCAGTTGAACGGACGGCAACTCACCCGCTTCGGTAAACAATTCGGCGTAGTTTTGTTTACCGACAAGCAGATTAACTAAATTATCGGGGGTAAAATTCATTTCGTTGATATTAGCAGACGTAAACCGAATGCAAAAATGTTCAGAGTACAAACTTTAGTTTGCTATACCCGAAAGGAATTCGTTTGCGAAGGTACGACACGCTTCAGCTTGTCGAATAAACTTCGGCTTGAATAAAGTTAGATGTCGCAACAAACTGAAGTATGTTGTACTTAATTCCCGTTAGGTATATTTATGCTTTAGCGTAGTCTTAAACAAACTACGCTAAAGCATAAATATCAAACTGAAGTTTGTACTCTGAACATAAAAAAAGCAGCAAGCAAGTTAAATTCCCTGCTTACTGCCTTTTACTTTCTTTTACTGCTTGCTGCCGGCGGTTCGCGTTATTCTACTTTCACAACGTCTGTTCCGCTGCGTCCGAAAGTTTCGGGCATATACATTTCTTCGGCTTTCGCGGGCGGCGCAACGAATGTTCCGGGCGTTGTGGCGCGGCAAACGTAGCTGTAATTCCACACGCCTTCCCACAACAAACTCGAAAATACTTCGGCGCGTTCATCACGGAGGTTCTGGTGTTCGTACCATGTTCCGCCCCAATACCAACCGCGACCATAACTTTGACTGCCGTAAGTTTCGACATCGCTTGAAACATTATCAGTCGGAATATCTTCCGAAACTGCCAACGCGGGATTTATCGCTTCAAACCCTGCGGGCAGATTATCGACCAACGCAACGTGATAACGCCGAGATTGGGCAACCATCGTCAGACGAACCCGAACCCGCGCACCCGATTTTACTGTCCAAGTGCCGTCCGCGTTCTTCTTCACATCGTCCGCGTTATCAACCGCTTCATACTTTCGCATCACGGCAAACCCGTAATCAGCCGGTTCGAGTTTCAAGTTCTTCGGCGCGTATTTCATACCGATTCGATAATACAGACGACCTTCACCGGCTTTATTCAAAATCAGATTCTGCGTGCCGCCTTGCTCGGTTAAATAAGACATCGGCACGTCAATCTGTTTGAAATCAGTTGAACGACCCTTGAATGATTGTTCACCCGCGAACGCATTTCCGAGCCAAACTTGGGCAACGAAATTAGGCGTAATCTTCTCGTAAGTATTGAAATACTTATCCAGCGCCAGCAAGATGAAAACATTTTCCTGCGTGTTTCCCCAACGTCCGGCAGTGCGATTCGCCAGCAATCCGCGAACGATTTTCGGAATCAAATCGCTGGTCGGTTGATGATTAATTAAGGCTTCAAGCATTACGCCGTCCGCGCGCCGATTTGAAGCCATAATGAGCCACGCGCCGTCTTGATAATCGGTTACAAAGTTCGCCGCGCCTGCGGTTTCCGTGACGCGGTTGTTCAAGAATTTGCGGATTGATTCAAGCTCGACGGCAGAGTTTTTGTCCTCAGCCAACACCGAGTATATCCAGCCGAGAGCTTCAAACGGAATCTTTTGCAACGTCGCTTCTTTCAACAACGCTTTCGCTTTCACCACGTCTTTATCCCCGGTTTTATCGCGGACATATAACGCATACGCGGAAATTGTCCAACGAACTTGCGGGTAAAGTTTATAATCTTTATCGAAGTATTTCTCGACATTTTTCAGATACGGCTTCACTTTGTCCAACATTTCCTGCGGCACGTCATAGCCTTTTTCCTTCGCCAGCGCGAGCGCGTGGGCAACGTGCAACGTTACAAACGGAAATTTATACCGTTCATCACGTTTCCATAACCCGAAACCGCCGTCGTCGCGTTGACGACCTTTCAAAATCGCAATGTCTTTGGCAAACCGCGCTTTCAACTCGGCTTCGGTCGGCACGTCTTTCGACTTAAACGCTTTCAAAACATCACGCATAGCGGCAATTGAAATCATCCGCGACGAGATTTGTTCGCTGCATTCAAACCGATAATTCGTCAGATAAATAAACGCATCGGTCAATTCTTGCAACTGCGTCGAACTCGTTGTAACTTCCAATCCGCCGAACTGCGACCAAACATCGCCCGGAGTTGTAACAGGTTGAACGATCGGCGAATTATCATCAAGCGTGCCGTAAGTTGCAAAGGCTTCGGACGTTGCCGGCGTGTACACAGGCAACTCGATTTCCGCCGCGTCCGCAAAAGTTCCGGCTGACACACCGATTTGAAAACGCGCCGTGCCAACCTTCATCGCGGCTGACGGAAAGCGTACTTCAACACGATCATTCGCGGGAATTGTTACCCGCTGACCGCCGCCGTTGAGCAGTTCGATGTTTGAAACACGCACCGCCACATCAGCCGTAATCGCTTTATCCGTTTGATTTTGAATCACGACAGGCAATTCAAATTTATCGCCGAAGTTCAAAAAGCGCGGAGCGGACGGACGCACCATCAACGGTTGTTTCGCCGTGATATTCGATTCAGCCGAACCGAAACGTTTACCGTTATCAACCGCCACAACCATCACGCGATACCGAGTCAAACTGTCGGGCAATTTCACGTCAACGGTCGCTTTTCCGCTCGCATCAGTTTTCACGTTCGGAGCAAAAACCGCCAACGCATTGAAGTTTGTGCGCAAATTTATCGGCGTATTCGGTTGCTCAGGCGCCGATTCTTTGTCTTCAGCCATCGCTCTCATCGCCATTGGTTTAGCCGGCGAAGGTGCAGATTTCATCTTTTTGTTATCACCGCCGCCACCTGCACCCGGTGCAGACATTGAATCTGTTTTAACTAATTCATTCGCTTCACTTTGCGGTTTCAAATCTTTCGGACTTGAAAGTAAAATCGTGCTTCGTGATTTATATGTATTAACCTCACCGCTTCTGGTTGTATAAAATGTTCCGAGCGGATTGCCGATGCGATAACCTGTCAACGCGAGAACGCTTTCGTCCACAACGACAACCGCGACTTCGCTGTTTGCCACGCCGTTGCCGTTTGAATCTTTGACGATTACATCAACTTTTGTCTCGCTTCCCGGAGCAAGATTTTTCTCGCGCGGTTCGGCGGAAACGGTTAATTCCCGTGTCGCCGTTGAAATCGGCAAATTTATTGTGCCGCTCGCAAACGCGGGACGCTTCGGCAATTTCGTGTCAACATCGCCTTTGTCGTCCGTTCGCGGACTCGCGCCGACCAAATCAACCTGCACATTTATATTCGGCAACCAACGTTCGTCAATTTTGAACTTCAAAACTTTCGATGCTTCGTTCATCGTAAAACGTTCGGTTTTAACGATTCCGTTGCGGCTCAAAGTCAGCACGCCTTCCGCAGGCGTAAACGGCGATTGAACGAGTATTTCCGCTTCGTCATTTGCCGAATAATTCTTTTTGTTCGGAATCAAATTAGCTTCTTCTTGCTCAACTTCACGCTTCGGCGGAGTTTTTCCGCCCGAAACCCAAAGCGTCAATTCACTCTGATTGACTCGTTCGCGGTCGTCCATAATCTCTGCCGAAATCGTGTAAACGCCGCCTTGTTTCGCCGTGAAATCGCACGAAACTGTTTTATCCGTTGATTTTACGGTACAGGTTTGTTCGTCAACAACGGTTTCTTTCCAGCCGTTATCGTAAACCCAATCTTTCAAAATCGCCTTAACATTTATGTCGCGGTCTTTGACTGATTTGCCGTCAATATCGCTCGCAATCATTTCAATCGTAATCTTTTCGCCTCTGTTGACAAAGTTTTTATTCGACCGAATGCCGACGTATAAATCAGCCGGATGAACCAGCAAAGTTGTCGCGCTTGACCAAGTTTGTCGGTTTACGTCTTGGACGCTCGAACTTGCGGTCAACGCATATGGTCGCGCGGGATTTGACGAAATAAAGTCCAGCTTCAACAAATGTTTGCCGTCCGCGCCTGTCTTTCCTTTAAAGTTTTGATAGGTTGTTTGTCCGTAGTTATCGCCGCCGTAACGCCACCACGGAAACCACTTCCCGAACGTAAAATCATCGCGATTCGGCGGTGTATAGTTGGTCGGCGTGGCTGAAACATTCCAATTTACTTCGGCATTCGGCAAACCGCCGCCGGCAAAATACTTTGCGTCAACCGAAACCATTGCGTTTCCGCCGACAAAATACGGAGCTTCCGTTTCATTTTTCGACGTAACTTCAAACTCCGGACGGCGAAACTCCTGCACTTGAAACTGATGATTAAAAGACGAATTTACGGCAGTTAAATAAACTTGGCAATTACCGAGATTCATCGTATCGGTCGTTTTGAACTTGAAATCAAACGCTCCGAAAGCATTCAAATTCGCCGTTCCTTTCGCAACTTCGTTCCCGCGCGGATCGCGCACGGAATATGTGAGCGGCGTTGAACCGTCGCCCAAACCCGTCACATCGCCGAGTTTTCCCGCCGTAACTTTGCGGATGTAACCTTTCACCGCAACTTCCTCTTTCGGGCGATACATTTTGCGGTCGTCGAACACAAACCAACGAATTTCGTCATACTGCGGACGTTTGAACCAACTCGACGAATCGTTCCACCAATAACTCGGATTTTCCGCCAAAATTGCCGAATCTTTGCCGCGTTTGGCAATCATCAACCCGTTGCCGCTATTGTCCGAACTTTCTTGCAAACCGAGTTTGACGATACCCGAATCATTTGTTTTCGCCACGTTTTGGGCAGACGCAGCCGGTTCGACTTCGACGGTTTCATCAGTTGAAATCGCTTCGTCCGAAGTTCCCCAAGTTGTCAGATATTCCCACCAAGATTTACTCTCGACTCTCGACTCCTGACTCTTGACCAACTGTTTTCCGTTGACCGTAACATCAACGTTTGCCAGCGGTTTACCGTCTTTCAAAGCGGTCGCAAAAGCAACTAATTCTTGATTATCAAACCACGCGTCCAACCCGATTTGCGTAACTTGCGACCAAAACGCAATATTGCCCGTGTCATATTTATCGCGCCGAAACGTTGGTTCGATGACGGCGAAAACGTGTCCGAATTCGCTGCCGTTCAACGCGGGCGACAAATCTATGCGCGTTTCCGTCAATTCATCGGGAACAGATTTTATGCTCACAACTTTCTCCGAAATCAACTTTCCGGGCGGTTGCGGACGTTTGCCTTCTTCGTAATTTCGGTAACGCATATAGGATCGAAATTGCCCGAAATCAGCCGGCGTAACGCTGTAAAGTTTAACTTTGACGCTTTGATGATTGACCGTAAAAACCGAATATGTCGGCTTTGAATTCGGGTCGAGCGTAATAAATTCGCCGCCTTGCGAATTGAAACTTTTCTCTGCCGGTCCGACCGTAAACGTCTGCGCGGGAATCGAAGTTTCCAAATTTTGTCCGTAAGAATCTTTTAATTCCGTGCCGTCAACCGTAACTTTATAAGTTGTGCGACCTTTCTTAAATCCTTGCAAATAAATATAGTTACCCGACGGAAAGATTTGCAGATTCGGAATTTCAGGCTCGACTTTTATCTTTTTGACATCAAACTTTGCCGCGTCGATCGAATTGGAAAACTCAAAATACCATTCGTCAGAAGGCGAACAATTTTTACTGCCTTGATAACTGCACCACGAACGTTTGAATTTGAACGCGCCGAAAGTATTGAAAGCAAACGAGTGCGGTTTTTCGGTTGTCAAAGGACCTTCGGCAGACGGCATCCCTTTATCGATTGAAACAGAAATTTGCGATGCTTGCGGAAGCGCATTTTGATTCAAACCGTCCGAATTCAAAGCCCGAAACGCGACAAAACGATTCGGATGTTGTTTCGCGTAATATGCAAGTGTGCTGTCCGACGTAATTTCTTCGGACGTTAAAAGTCTGGTTTTCGACAACTTTCCGCCGGATGAAACTTTGATAAAATTAAAAACATCAGTTGCGTTGATATTTTGGTCAAACGCGACAAACATCGGCACATCGCGCGTTGTCGTCTGATTTTGCGGATAGGATTGAACGACTTTTGCGGTCGGCGTAGAAAACGTCCACGAAATTCCCTTTTGCAAACTTTGTCCCAACGCCGATTTGGTTCCCGCCGGAATCGTCGCCGTATATTTGGTTGATTGCTGAAAGCGTGTTTCCGAATCAAAGATCAGAGTTTTTGTTCCGAGCCAACGCCATTTACCTTTCACATCGGGCGAAAGCGTTACGGGAACAGACTTTGCGGCTTCTTCTTGCGAAGTAACAGCGACCATCGGCTGCGAAAAAGTAACGCTCAAATCAGAAACAAACGGCACATTTCCCTGCGGCGAATACCGCAAAACTTCGAGCGGATTTTTTGCGTCGCCGACATTCGGATTCGCGCGTTGTTCATCGGCGGGAAATTTCACGGGAACAAGTTTTCCCGTTTTCGGAGCGGGCAAAGTTCCCGCGCGTTTTTTGAAATCGAGCCTATCGTCCTTTTCTTCTTTGATTGGCGGAAGCCGTTTTATCAAATTCGAGGTTTCACCGTCGGACAAATTATCAGTCTTTGCGGGCGGCGTAACTTGTCTGTTTTCAGCACCTTCTTGTCCCTCGGACAAGCGAAATTCAAGACCTGAAACATTTGGATTCATAGTTTTGGATTGTCCGCGTTTTTGCCCTTGAACATTTTGTACCAAGCTCACAGGCAACAGCAGACCGAAATAAATTTGTGTAATTAATATGGCAGATATAAGTTTTTTCATTTAATTTTCCTTGCGTTCATCTTACTTTATTTTGAATATTTTAACCGGTTTTCAGGGGAAAAAGCCGGTAATTAAAGATAGAACGAAGCCGCCGTAAAAATCTTGCAGCCTAATCGAAAGCAAATACTTAAAGCAAAATTTAATCTCGCAGACAATGATTCTTTTTTAGAAAATAAAGTCTGTGCTAAAATAATGTCATTGCCTAATAATTAGTTAAAATTGCCGTATGAAAGTTTGCCCAACCTGTTTTTTACAATACGAAGACGATGAAAGTTTCTGTTTCAACGACGGAACGGTTTTAAACTTTTTGGCAACATCGCTTGAGACGGTTATGCGACCTGTTGTTTCGACTCAAGCGGTTAATTGTCGAAAATGCTCGAATGAAAACGCGGCAGATGCCAAGTTTTGCAAGAATTGCGGGATTACTTTAACGACATCAAACAATTTGATTCACATTCCATTGATTGCACCCGCCGAACAACAAGAAACGGTGGTTATTCAAACGACAAAAAAACCGGAGCCGCAAACCTTTCCCGCATTTCAAGTTTCAAATCAATCGGGCAGTTTGCAGTCCGATCATACAGGTAAATATATTTTGGGCGGAATCGGCGTTTTAATGGTCTTAATTTTTGCCGGAGTTTTTCTTTATCCCGCCAATAAATCCAAAGAAGCCGCCGTCAATTCCAATAACAAATCAACCGCTTCAAATGCGGAAGCGAGAGAAACCGGTTCTAATTCAAATCCCGTTATCTCGCCTTTGATCGGTAAAACCGGTTATTTACAAATGAATGCCAACCTGCGGACTTGTCCCGATTACGGTTGTCCGTCGGTTGGCATTCATTTTGAAAACGCGAAATTGAAGATTTTAGAGGTGCAAGAAAAAGTAAAAGGTGTGATTTGGTATAAAGTTCAAATCTCGGATTACGGTTGCCACACGCTCAATAAGACGTGGTGCGGAAAACAAATTTCGCTCGACAAATACGATTCGGGACGAACGTCTCCGCTTGAGAGCGACAAAAACGCCCAAGATGTCGGTTGGGTCATCAGTTACAGCAAAGATGTCCGCCGAGATGTGGTGAGATATTAAGGTGTCCAAAAAGTTCGTCCGCCGGAAGATTGTTTTCTCAAACCTGAAGCTGAAAGTTGGTTTTCCGGAACACCCAAATAGGTAAAGTGCGGTAAATCCGAAACTACGGTTTGAAACCAGCCGTGCCGCGCCAAAATTTCTCGAACCCGCGAATTATCGTGTTGATTAACGTCAAGTGCAAGCATCGAAAGATGTTGCGAACTTCCCGGAGCTGCCACCGAATACAAAATTGACTTAGAAAAATCCGTGCTGAAATTCATTCCTTGACTCTCAAGTTTAAGTATATCGGCAACTTGTTCACTCGGAGAAATCGAGCGAATCTTAGCAGCAACGGCAGAATCAAGCCGACCTTTATTCACCCAATGTTCAAGTCCGGGATTAACTCTGCTCGTCCAAAGCCGCACCGTATCGGCGTAACTTCGGCGGGCGGCATCACTTCCTCGAGGCGTAATGTCAACTCCGTTTTGCTTGGCTTCTGCACGCGCAAGTTGTAAATCTTTCATCGCGGCGGACTGTAATTGAATACTTATTCCGCCGATGTTTTCGGTTTGAACCTGCACGGTTGATTGCCAATTTGCACAATCATTTTCATCGGCAAAAATCATCGTCGGCGGCGGTATTGAACCGTTTTGTGCCTTTAAGACAGCTCCGTAATCGGCATAAATTCGCCGCGAAACTTGGTCGCCCGAAACCGGATTCGAGGCATCGGGTTTTGAATTATCGAGCGGCTTTTTAGGATCGTTTTTAACTCCGGGGCGAGCATAATCGGGATTTTTAGAATACTCGTTCGAGCCGAAAGTTTCAGGCGAATTACCCGAAGTTTCAGGTTCGTTTGCCGAAGACCCGCAACCGATTAAAAAGGCGACAAAGACAGCGACGGTAAATATTTTTTGAAATTTGTTCATAGAATTTATTAGCGATAAGTTACAAAAGTATTGAACATCCAACCTTTTTTTCCGTTCGGAAGTTGGACATACGCCCAATTTGAATAAATGCCCTGCCAATAGTCGTAATTGGAAGAAGTATTTATCACATAAACGGTTTGTCCTTTTTGCAACTTGCCGATCGGATTGGCGGAAAGACTCGGCGAACTCCGCATCAACACATTTCGATTGTTGCAAAAAGCGGGGCTTGCGTTTGCAGGCGGAGCAACAACCGTGATGACCGGAACCGAAACCGGCACGGGCGTTGGCGTTGGCTTTAAACCGAGACTTGCCGATTGCAAAGCGGTATTTTCCGCACCTTCGCTGCCGGCAACTTGGAATGACCAAAATTTATGATTTCCATCGTTGAGAAAACCGTCGAAAACGGCAAAAGCATACTTTCCGTTTGCTAATTTTTGACTTACTCGCAGCTCTTTCATATCGGATTTACCTTCGACCGGCGAAACTTGAAAATCGGTAAACTGATAAGTTCCGTCGTCTTTAATTGAATCTAAACTGACCAATTTCAGTTTATCGACGGGAATTCCGGAGTCTGAAAACACAATAATTTCCGGTTTAGAATTAAGAATAGGATTAGATTCTTGGTTAAGTAATCCGTCTTTTTCTTTGATGAAATCTTTCAATTCTTTTTTTGCCAACTCTTTTAACGAATCATCTTTACGGGCAAACATACCAAAGTGATCGGGCAACGGCGTGTTTTTTTTTATCGATGATATTCCAAAATAAATTGCGGCTCCAACCAATGTGCAGAGCAAAACGCCGATTAAAGCATACAAAAATTTGTTGTTTGAATTTGGCGGAGGTTGCGAAAACATTTGCGAGTTTTGAAACGGAACCTGCGTTTGTTGACTCGGCATATTCAAAACCACGGTCGGCTGCGTTCCTTGACTCAGACTGTTTCCGCAACTGCGACAAAAAACATCGTCGGCATCATTTTGTTGTCGGCAAATTTGGCAAATCATATTTTTATCCTCGAAAAAATCTTATTCACACCGGAATTGTTCATCTTATCACTATCGGAACGAGTTCAAATTTCACCGGTAATTTTTGTTTATGCTTTAATGTTATTGTTCGTGTTTCAGTCTTAAAGCCGGCTTTTTCAACTCTAATCGTGTATGTGCCAATAAAAAGCGAGTCAAATTTGAACGGTGATTTCAGCGACCTGACATCGTATCGTTCATCGTTAATAAAAATCTCGACATCTTTTTGCTTAACATAAACAGTAAGCCCGGCAGATGTATCGTTATCAGAATCTGTGGCGGAAGTCTTTTTAGATTTTTTGATTTTGGATTGACTGATGAGCCACCTCAGAGAGTTTCGCCAAAACGTAAAATTATCCGTCGGACCCAGTTTTTCCCAACTGTTCGGACTCCAACCAAACTCCACGTCATCCGCTAAAGCCGCAAAAGAACCTTTCCCGTTATAAACAGCCGCAATCGGTTGTTCGTTGACATTCAAAATTGACTCTGCGGGATCAGAGACGTTCAAATAAGCGTATTGTGAAAAATACATTTTATTGAGCTTTAATGTCGTCGGATGACCGCTGACCGCATCAGCCCAAGCAACTTTGTAATTATCTTCAGACCCAAAAGTAACGCCAAAATCTTTAGTTATCCGAGATGCCCACCACGAAGTCGGATGACCGCCCGATTGACAAGTATTTCCGCCGAGAATGAATACGGAACCGCCCGCTTGAATATAATCTTTTATCAAATTTACCAAATTTTCTTCGTTGTTATCATCGGAACAAAACGAGACGATGACTACTTTATATGTTGCTAATTCTTCCTGTGAATCAGGAATTTTATATGTAATCTTCGCGTTGACCGATTTAACAACATCGTAAAATCCGGCAGTTACCGCCTCTCTCGGCGTGATTGAGCAACGTTCGGAATCCGTTCGCGGGTCGCATTATCCGTCCATAAAATTTTGGCGGACGGTGGTAATGGCGGAGGTTGTGGTGTTTTCACGGGTGTAGGATTCACGATTGGTGTTGGTGTTGGTCGTGGCGTTTTCGTCGGCGTAGGAGATACTGGCGGTCGTCGCGGTGGTTTCACAGGCGTTGGTCTTGGTGTTGGTGTTGGTCTTTCACCTCCGGTTTGAGAAAAACCAATCAATGCAAAAAGACAAATAAATAAAATTGAATATACTGTTTTTCTTATCATAAACTCTTCCTTTAGACGAACTCGCCCATTATTACCATTGTTAAATGTTTATTCGCCGCATTCAAACAGCACAGTTCGCTTCATTGTCGAAACGGTTTTTTGTCCGATTATTCGGGCGTTAATTTTTACTTCGCTACACATTAACGGATCCAGCCAAAGGGGAACGAAAATCTTTCCGTCTTCTAAGAGTAATTGTAAACTGATTCCCTCAATCTTTTTGGCTCTTTGCCCGACGTTCGAATCCGTTACAGTTATCTCAACTTTAATATCCTTATTTGCATCAGATATACTAATCCCATTAAAATAGGCTTGACTGGAAATTTCAACCATCACAAAAAGCGAAGTTCCAAATGCGTTAAAAAAACCAGTATCTTCATTCGGTTTAATTTCTTCTCCGAATCCACCTGTTAATGCGTCAAAGGGAACGATTTTGATGTTTGAGATTTTACACTCGGGACTTCTTTTCGCGGACAGAGGATTAGGTGTTGATGTTGGCGAGGGCGTAATTGTCTGTGGCGGTGTATTGGTCGCCGATTGGTTTGAGTTATTATTTGCTGAAACAGTTGAGTTCTCGGAAATTGTGCCGGTATCAACGCCAACCTTCGATGAAGAGCAAGACATCATGAATGAACAAATGAGCAAAAGCAAAGCGATTAGTTGCTTTCCCTGCAAGACTAAGCTCGAAGTGCGGCAAGAAAGTATTTGTAACGCAAGTAACTGTTTGTCTGCTGTTTTTCTTATCATAATATCACCTAATCCTTGACACATCTAAAGCCTGAATTGTCGTAATCCTTTGCATCTCTTGCTCCCCAAAAAGCTCTATGAGTTACGGTAGTTATAGTTTTGGGGTTCCCAAAATACCCGCCGCGAATTATTTTCAGCGAAGGTGTAGTAATCAAAATAGATTTTCCGTCTTTATAATACTTCGCATCGTCCGCCGTCCATTCCCAAGCGTTTCCGACCATATCAAATACCCCAAACGGTGATTGTCCTGGAAATGAACCAACATCTTTCATTTCTTTACTTGCACCGTTTGCATTCGCCATATTTTCCTTCCATTCATTGCCCCACGGATAGATTCTGCTGTCTGTTCCGCGTGCGGCAAACTCCCATTCGGCTTCGGTCGGCAGACGCTTTTCTGCCCATTTCGCGTAGGCGTTGGCATCATCCCAACTGACACCTGTCACGGGTTTTTTCTCCCAACCTGCGGGAATATTCGGGTTTTTCCAATTTCGCGGCTGTTTGTGATTTGTCGCCTCAATAAATTTTTTGTAGTCGGCACAGGTTACTTCGTAAATATCTATGTAAAATGATTTTACTGTCATTTTATGAACAGGTTTTTCATATTCGTCGCCTTTTTCGTTGCCCATCATAAATTCGCCGCCCGAAACATAAACCATACCTTCGGGAGTATTTTTATTTTCTTTTGTAACCGCTGATGCTTCTTCAACAGATTTGTTTCCTGAAAAATACCACGCTGAAAACCCTGTCAGCGATAAAATAAAAATACCGGCAATCACAGAAATCGGTAATCGGTTTCGTTGGAAAGCAGATTGAGGTAAAACCGTACTTTCCAAAAACTTCGGCGTTTCATTTTCAATCTTATTTTCAACGACAATTTCGGTCGGTGTCTTGACCGTTGAAACTGTTCCGGTTACGACATTTGTTTCGTTTGCGGCTAAATCGGTTTTGGTGTTGTCGGGCGAATCGGAAAAGTATTTCATATCGCGTTCCGAAATTTTTATTTCTATCTCGTCGGTTGTTGACAAAACACCTTTTTCTTCGATTGTCGGCAGAAAAGTTTCAGGACGAAATAAGTTACCGAAAACAAGCGGAAAAGTTTCTGAATTGTATGACTTGGCGGCATCTTTTTCCGGCGGGTTTTCCGGCTTTACATCGTTGTCTTTAATTGTCGGCAAAGGAGTTTCCACAATGTGATAAAATTCCGCCGCCTGTATTTCCTCAATAGTTTCGGCATTCTGCGGCAAGTTTTGAACCGCGTCCAAAACCGGTTCTTTATCTTCGTGAGGCAAAATATCGGGTTCTTGAACATTTTGAGGTTGCAATTCAGGAGGTAAAACGACCTCTGCGATTTTCTCGACGGTTTCAGTTGTTTCAACTATTGGCGGTAAATTTACCAAATTGACAACTTCAATTTTCGGTGCTTCAATTAACTTGGCAACTTCAATTTTCGGTGCTTCAATCGGCTTGATAACTTCAGTTACAGATTCTTGAACCAGCATAGAATCTTTGACTTTGGCAGACTCCAACTCAATATTTATCGGTTTTGGAATCGGGTACGGAATTTCTTTAACCGGCTTGTTTTTTATAATCGGGACAGCCGTGCTTTTTCTTGTTTTTGGTTTTTCTTCCTTTATCTCATGCGTAACTGCCTGTAAAAATTCTTTGGCTAAAGTTCCGGCTGTTTGCGGACGTTTTTCACGTTTTTTCTCTAACGCCCGCAGAACAATTTTGTTGATATTTGTGGAAATATCCGCTTTATGATTACTTAGCGGCGGTGGTTTTTGATTGACGTGCTGAACCACAATTGCCGTCGCCGCCGCCGCATTAAAAGGCACCACGCCGCAGAGCATTTCATACAGCACCACGCCGAAACTGTAAATATCGGAACGGCTGTCAAGCGATTCGCCAAGACATTGTTCGGGCGACATATATTGCGGCGTTCCTAACGCATTTCCCGGCAATGTTAAATTTGAATTGGTTTCGCCTTGAACTTTGGCAATTCCAAAATCCAAAACCTTGACTTGCCAGCCGGTTGCTGTTCTTGAAAGCACAATATTTTCGGGTTTAATGTCGCGGTGCGTAATTCCCAAACGATGTGCTTCGTCCAAAGCCGAACAAGTTTGCATTGTAATCGTCACGATTAAATCGAGCGAAACTGTTTTTTGTTCACGCAGCAATTGACGCAGATTTTTTCCCTGCACCAACTCCATAACAAGATATGGAACGCCTTGCGGAGTCGTGCCGATGTCATAAATAGAAACAGCGTTATGATGCTTAAATTTGGCGGAAGTTTTGGCTTCATGAAAAAATCTTTCGACCGCTTGCGGGTTTTGCGATTGATTGAGGTGCAAAACTTTTATCGCCGCTTCATCGCCGAAAATAATCCGACCGGCACGATAAACGTCGCCCATTCCGCCGGTTCCGATTTTGGCGATTATCCGGTATTTGCCGTCGATTACGTGTCCCGTTAAATCTTGAAATATCGGCACAGTTCCGCTTGGTTGCGGTGTCCGCCGGCTGGCAGATTTCAACCCCGCACCGCATTTTGTGCAAAAAGTATCACTTTCGTCGTTTGATTTTCCGCATTTTGTGCAAAACATATTTACTTGCCTCATCGATTAAATGTTGCGAGTTACACCTTGAGTCGTGAATTATGTTGCTAAAATTCAAATACCATTTTAACTAATCCGGTTCCAACATCCGTAAAGTTGTAACACTGAACATCTGAAAAATTTATAAAACATCCTTTCGCTTTAAAGCCCACATGGTTAAGCCCAAAAACGCGAGATTAAAAAGCAAAATCACAAACAAATCGAAACGCATTCGCCGATGATAGGCTTTTTCGATTTCCGCATCCGAATCTTTATCCAACACTTTTTGGTATTCGGCAACGCTCATTTGGGTTGCGAGTTTATTCCGGGCTTTTTCATCGTTGATACTGACTTGATGAGCCAAAGCCTCGATTGTCCACCGCGAAACCATCAAAGCCGCAATATATTTTGCCCCGCCGAGTCCTTCGTATTTTTCAATCGGTTCGGGAATTTTCGGCGGATTATTCGGGTCCGTTACCGTGATTTTTTTATCTTTATCGGCTTGATATTTGTCGTAATTTTGAATCGTCGCCGGTTTTTCCTGTTTCAAATTGACATATAAATCGTCCAAAGGTTTCAGAAATCCGCTTAAGAGCAGTTGCGGAATCAAGATCAAAGGCAAGATGCTCATCGCCTTTTCGCTCGAATTAACCACCGCCGAAAAAAATAAACCTGTTGCACTTCCGGCGAGCGAAGTTAAGAACAAAATAAGTGTGACGGCGGCAAAATCTTCGCCTTTGAATCTGCCGAGCAGCACCAAAATAAAGACGAATAACAGACATTGAAGCAAACTAAAACCGCTCAATATCGTATATTTTGAAAGCACATACGAAGGAATTTTCAAGTTGACGAGTCGTTCCCGCGTATAAATCGCGGATTCTGAAACAATCTCCCGAATTGCGTTATTTGCTCCAAACCAAATGGCGATAATTGCTGAAATAAAAAGTGTTTTGCCGTCATTCGGCGTGTTGCTCGTGATTAAAGAAAGTATAAATGCGACCAACGGAGCTTGGAATAAAAGTAAAAGTGTATTACGTTTGTCCTTCAATTTTACTTCTAAATATCTTTGTGTCAAGGTCAGCCATTGGTCAACGCCGAATTTCCGGTCGGCACCTTGATTTTGTAATTGTTGATTAAGTTCGGTTGAACCGCCGGTTTTACTGATAATTTCTTGAGTTTCCGCGAAACGCTTGGCAACAAAGTTTTGATAATGCGACGAATTTTGAAAAGTTTGGTTCAGTTGTTCGGGCGTTTTTTCATTCATTCGCCGATAGATTTCGCTCGGTTCTTGGCATTGAAAATAATTTAATGCTTCCTGCGGCGGACCGAAATAACCTAATCTTCCGCCTTTCGTGAGCAAAACAATCTGCGACATCGAAAAAAACTTCTCGAACTTATGCGTCACCATAATGACGATTCGCCCTTCATCCGCCAAACGCCGAAAAAGCAACATCATATTTTCGGTAGTTTCGGGATCGAGCGGCGATGTCGGTTCGTCTAAAAACAGAAAACTCGGCTTGGTTATCAGCTCGATGCCTAAACTCAAACGCTTTTGCTGTCCGCCGGAAAGTTGTTTGAAAGCCGTTTGTCTTTGGTCGGTCAGCCCGACGGTTTCAATCACTTCGGTAATCACATTGCTGATTTCAGCGGCGGAAGTTCCTTTCGGCAGACGCAATTTTCCGGCATAATAAAGTGTTTTTTCAACCGATAAAGCATCGTGCAAAATATCTTTTTGCGGCACATATCCGATTGCCCGCCGCAACGAATCGAAATTTCTATAAAGGTCAAGATCGTTTATCATCACGCCGCCGGTTGTGGCGGGTCGCAAACCGTTCATCGCGTCCATCAAAGTCGATTTTCCGCACCCCGAAGGTCCCATCAATCCGATAAATTCGCGTGGATAAGCGACAAACGAAATGTCTTGCAAAATTCGGTTTCCGGCAATTTCTTTGCTGATATTAAAAGCCGCAATTCGGCTCGCACTTAAATCGTGTTTTTTTATCTCGTGTCCGTTGACACTCAGCAAAAAGCCGCCGATTGAAATCCAATCAGCCGGCGAAACAACTTTCGGGAATCGCAGAATCTCGCCGTTTAAAAACGTTCCGTTGGTGCTTGAGTTATCAAAAATCTGCGGTTGATTACCGTTTTTGTAATCGAGTGTGGCGTGATACCGTGAAACGCCGGGCGAATCTAAAACAACATCATTATCGGCGGCTCGCCCGATTTTTAAGTGCGAAACTTGTCCGATTCTCAAAACCGTAGTCGCTAATTGCGGCGGTGAAACAAAAGTTTCTGCTCCGATTGGTGTTTGCGGAATAAATGGTTGCGGTGTCAAGGTTTGCGAGATGTTTGAAACTTGATTTGAGGTGTGAAATTGAAAAGAAACAAGTTGCCCGGCTCCAAATTCAACGCGGTCGCCGTTGTTAAGCATTTGGGACGAAACAATTTGTCCGTTGACAAAAGTTGTCTGTTTAGAACTGAGATTGGTAATAAAAACCTGTCCGTTCGGCAAAACTTCAATCATCGCCTGCAAACGCGAAACAAAATTTTGCGTCAACAGAACCTGACATTGCGTTTCATCGCGTCCAATCAACGATTTACCGATATTCAACGCGAATTGATGACCGACAAAAGAATCATTTAAGCCCGAAAGGTAAGGTTTTTCGATATTTATAATCATCGTGATAAATTCATTTCTTTTTGTTAAAAACTTGTAACATCACACTTTTTGTAATTTCATCAACTTTTTCCGGAAATCTATAATGGAACGGATAAACTGCATTGTTGTCGGTTTGCCCTAACTGCGTTAATAATTTGCAGGCATCCTGATTACCTTTACAGGTGGTTTGGTGGCAGTTTTAGCATTCGTTGGCATAACTTTTACGTTTGTTGAACCATTTCCAATCACTTTTACGTTTGGTGGTCCTTTTATCGGTCTTCCCTGTGTATTAGCAGGAACATTTGTAAATGTTGAATTTCCATCAACAGAAGGGGGAGAACTCATCGGTCCGATTGGTTCTTCACTAATTGTAAATTGTGAGTTTCCGTCAACGGAAGGTTTACCATTCATTGGTCTGATTGGTTCTTCATCACTTGTAAATTGTGTATTTCCGGCAACAGTTGGGTTACTTACCTTCGTTGATATATTTGGTTTGTTAGCTTTTTTTGAAACCGGCTTTACCGAAGGAGCAACGTTCATTAAAGTTGTTTGTTCAACGCTCTCCGTATTTGGATTATTTGAAATATTTTCATTGGCTGATTCCGAGTTTTTCTGAGTTTCGTTCGCTTTTTCGCTTTTCGATGCTTTATTGTTCGGCATCAGCAAATAAATCGAGATACCAAGCAAACTTGCGGCTAAAACACCGATTATCAAATACAACCATTTTGCCGAATCGCTTTTAGGCGGCACAACAGCTTGCGATTGAAAAGGTCTGGAAACAACCTGCGTTAGTATTTCTTCGGAATTATTAAACGGAATGTAGTTTAAGTTGTTTTCAACCATCAGCGTTGAACCGTCGTTTGCACAGAAATATTCTGTATCGTCATAGTTTTGCAAACATATTGGGCATTGTTTCATAGTATTACCTCAAATTATTTCACCGGATAAGAAGCCTTTAAGTTTTCATAAAAAATCTTCGCACCGCTCGAAGTTTGTTTTATTTTTATCTCTTTCGGACCCCAATCGCTATACCGTAACGACCGATAGTATTGGTCAAAAGTTGCGGTCGCCGAATCACCCGCCAACGTGATACTGAGATTTTTAATTTCAATATCTAACCCGACGGCGGTATTTAACATTTTTCTGCGGTCTGCCATCCAACCGCTGTAATCGTAAACGGTATCGCCTTTTTTGGTAGTTTTGATGCCTTTGAATGGCGATGTGTAACAATCTTGATACGCCGAAAAACTCCGGTTATCTTGAGCCGTTTCCCATTTTTGTAATAAGTCCTTAACAGCTTCAACGGTCAACTTCGGCTTGGTCTCAAGTTCTTTATCGTCAACCTTAACAGTTGCGTTTTCTTTTTCATTATTCTGTATTTTCTCGGAAACTTTCGGTTGCTCCTTTTTTTGATTACTGAAATATGCCACGCCAAAGCCAACCGCAACTACTGAAAGCAGCAAAATGACTCCGTAAATTAAATGTAGATTTGGTTGTTTAATCGTTGGCGGATTACCGGACGAACGCATCTGTGGAGATTTTATGATGACAGTTTCTGCCGATTGATTTAGTGAAACTAAGACTGAGCCGTCATTCTGGCAGAAGAATTCAGTTTCTTCGTAAATGAGATTACAATTTGGGCATTGTTTGGACATAACACTCAGGGCGGAAGACCGCAAGAAGTTAAAATTAGTATTGTACTTGGCAACTGCTTTACAAAACTTGTTTTCCGATAGTAAATTTTCAATTCAGCCTAACACGAGTTTTAGTATTCTCAAAATTGAAGTGAGTAATTTGCTTGTGTAAAAATTCATTTATTGCCGCAGATTTTAACCGAAAATAAAAAAAGGACGGAAGTTTATCGCTTCCGTCCTCAGAGAAATTCAAGTTCAAACCTTCTATTTTTTCAGCCAGCCAAACAACGCATTCACCGTAATATCGCGGTTAGTTTCGTAAATCGCTTTGGTCAGCGGAACGCCCATCGGACAAACTTTGACACAGTTTTGAGCGTTGCCACAGTTGCCGATTCCGTCGTCGCCCATCAAACCTTCAAGCCGTTCGTCCATCGTAATTTTGCCCGTCGGGTGCATATTAAAAAGCCTTGCTTGTCCGATTGCTTGCGGTCCGATGTAATTGTCGCCGTCGTATTGCGGACACGCTTCGAGACAGCAACCGCAAGTCATACAACGACTTAACGCATATCGTTCCTGAGCTTTTTCGTTCGACATTTTTTCGGCGGGACCAAGATCGTGCGTTCCGTCAAGCTCAACCCACGCGTGAACTTGTTTCAAATGATTGAACATCGGCGAACGATCGACTCGTAAATCTCTGACATTCGGGAATTTCGTCATCGGCTCCAACGTAATCACGTTATTTCCCGTCAACAGCAACAAATCGTCCACCAACGCCGAGCAAGATTGGCGAACTTTGCCGTTAATAACCATCGTGCAAGTCCCGCAAACTTGTTCCAAACAACTCATATCCCAAACCGGCGGCGTGGTATCTTTGCCGTCTTTTGTTACCGGACTTTTGCGAATATCCATTAAAACCGAGATCACGTTCAAATTTCGGCGATACGGAATTTCAAACGTTTCGGAATATTGCTCCGCACCGACTTTTTCACGCCGTTTCATCCGAATTTCAATCGTCTGCGGCGGATTCGTTAATCTTTTTTTCTCAACATGACCGTTTGTACTCATAATTTAATTGTTTTCAAACTCGACTAAATCGTATATTTCGCTTAATTTCATTGTTTCATTCAGCGTTCTCAAAACTATTTCGCTTTCTGCCCCAATAGTTACAAAATACTTCCAAACTCCGGTCGATTCTTTTACAAATTGCTCAACCAAATATGTGTTTTGGTCAACTAATATGTATTCCTTTAAAGAATCAAGCGTTTGATAACCTAAAAACTTTTCCCGCTTATCGTATCTTCGAGTTCCGTCCGACAATACTTCAATAACCAAAGCCGGATTCGTCAAAATATCTTTTCGATTTTCAAAATAAAGCGATTCACTGCAAATTAAAAAGACATCCGGATAAACAAAAGTGTTCCAAGCAGCTATCCAAACTTTGACATCAATGGCAAAGGTCTTGCATTTTCCGCGTAATTTTGCCCGTAAATCTGAAGCAATATTGAGTGTAATCGTATTATGATTCTCTGTTCCGCCCGACATTTCAAAGATATAACCGTCAACAAACTCACTCCGAAACTCAGCTTTTTCTTCCAAAGCTAAATATTCGCCGGGAGTGTAACGCTTTTGTTTTGTTGCTCTTAGTGCCATTATTCAAACTCGACTAAATCATATATTTCGTTTAACTTCAGCGTTTCTTCAACCGATTCAAAATTAACTTCGCTTTCAATTCCTATTGTTGCCAAATACTTCCAACTGCCGTCATTTTGCTTGGTAAACTTTTCAACCAAATATTTATCTTGCGAAACTAAAATGTATTCTTCAACCGATTCTAATTTTTGATATGCAAAGAATTTTTCTCCGCGATCTTTTGCTTCGGTACTTTTTGATAAAACTTCAACCAATAATTTCGGATTTTCAATCGT
The DNA here is from genome assembly GCA_031430435.1 of Acidobacteriota bacterium. Classification (GTDB taxonomy): domain Bacteria; phylum Acidobacteriota; class Blastocatellia; order Pyrinomonadales; family Pyrinomonadaceae; genus JANNVK01. Next base: position 37,744 of record JANPBM010000118.1, on the reverse strand, counting down.
ATCATTACGTTTTTCGTAAAATTTCGGTTTGCCGCAGATCACTAAAACGTCGGGATAATAAAATTTTTGATAGCTTTGAACCCAGACTTTCACATCTGCCGTAAAAGATTCCCATTCGGCTTTTAGCCGCCGACCGAAAGCACGGTCAATATTTCTCGCAATTCGAGCATGATTCAACGAACTGCCAGCCATTGCGACAATTTCACCATTGTCAAATTCACTCCGAAACTCAGCTTTTTCTTCTAATGCCAAGTATTTTGCGGGCGTGTGGTATCGTTTCTTTTTAGCCTTCAAAGCCATAACTTTACGCCGCTTTTGCTTTGCTGTAATCGCGTTTTCGCGGTTCGATCAGTCCGTGGTCAACCGCTTCGTAACTCAAAATCGGTGCTTCCGACGAGTATTCCGCAATCGTTGTTTTCAAGAATTTATCGTCGTCGCGATCCGGAAACTCAGGCTTGTAATGAGCGCCGCGAGATTCGTCGCGGTTCAATGCACCAAGCGTGATTACTCTCGCCAATTCCAACATATTTTTCAACTGTCGGGCGTGCGGAACGGCTTGTGTCGCCCACAAATTCGAATCGTTTATCGAAGTGTTTTTCAAACGATCTTGCAGTTCGACCAATTTTTCGTCGGTTGCTTTGAGCTTATCGTTATAACGGACAACCGTAACGTTTTCCGTCATAATTTTGCCCATTTCTTCGTGCAGTTTATATTGATTTTCCGTGCCTGTGCGGTTGATAATTTGGTCGTTGATTTCTTGTTGTTTTTTTAGTTCGGCGGCGTGAATTCCGTTCATTCCGCTTGATGTTCGTTCCAAACCTTTGACAAAGTTTATCGCGCTCGGAGCCGCCGTGAATCCGCCGTAAACACAAGATAACAAAGAGTTTGCACCTAATCTGTTGGCACCGTGAATCGAATAATCGCATTCGCCGGCGGCAAAAAGTCCGGGAACATTCGTGCGTTGCTCAAAATCTACCCAAAGTCCGCCCATCGAGTAATGAACGCCTGGAAAAATCCGCATCGGCACATATCTCGGATCGTCGCCGACAAACATTTCGTAAATTTCCAAAATCGCGCCGAGTTTTCGCGTCAAGGTTTCCGCCGGAATATGCGTTAAATCGAGATAAACTTGATTTTCTCCGCCAACGCCGTTGCCTTCGATGCAGACTTGAAAAATTTCTCGCGTCGCAATATCACGCGGAACCAAGTTGCCGTAAGCCGGATATTTTTCTTCGAGGAAATACCAACGTTCTTCAGTCGGAATATCTTTCGGCGAACGTTTATCGCCTTGATTTTTCGGTACCCAAACTCGTCCGCCTTCACCTCGGGCAGATTCGCTCATCAAGCGAAGTTTGTCTTCGCCGGGAATCGAAGTCGGGTGAACTTGGATAAATTCGCCGTTCGCGTATTTCGCGCCCTGCACATACGCCGCCGCCGCCGCACTTCCCGTGCAGGTTTGCGAATTGGTTGATTTGCCGAAAACAAGTCCCGGACCGCCGGTTGCCATAATCACGGCATCCGCGTCAAATACTTTTAACTCTAATGTTTGCAGATTCATCGCCACTAATCCGCGACAAACTTGATGATCGTCCATCACCAGCGACATCATTTCCCAACCTTCGTATTTGGTAACTTTTTTGTCTGCTTCGAAGCGTCGAACTTGTTCGTCTAACGCATATAAAAGTTGTTGTCCGGTTGATGCTCCGGCGAACGCCGTGCGGTGATGGCGAGTTCCGCCGAAACGTCTGAAATCGAGCAAACCTTCTTTTGTTCGAGAGAACGGAACGCCCATTCTGTCGAACAAATAAATGATTTGCGGTGCCATATCGCACATTCTTTGCACGGGCGGCTGATTCGCCAAAAAGTCTCCGCCGTAAACCGTATCATCGAAATGTTCGTGCGTTGAATCGCCTTCGCCTTTTGTATTGACCGCACCGTTGATGCCGCCTTGCGCGCAAACGGAATGCGACCTTTTAACCGGCACAACCGAAAATAAATCAACTTCGTGTCCCGCTTCGGCAATCTTCATCGCCGCCGCCAAACCTGCCAAACCACCGCCAACAATCGCTATTTTGATACCCATATTTTTAGAAAATTAGAAAGATTTTGTCTCAACCGACTTCGCCGAAGTTTTCGGCTGTTCGCACATAAACTGCGGCATCAATCCGCACGGACGAACAAATGAAAATGCCGCGTTTGTGCCGACCGCAAATAATCCGATTCCGACTGCCGCCACGCCTTTCAATAAATAACTTTGTGCTTTTTCGCCGATCACAATTCCCCAATCAACCGCGAATAAAAACAATCCGTAAGCCAAATGCCAAGCCGTTGTCGCAATCCCCAAAATGTAGAAAACAAGCACCCAAATTTGTCTGAAATCCGTGGCGACAATCGCAAATGCTTTGTCGGCGTTTCCGGCAACGGCAACGTTTGTTAAGCCGAATGTGCCGAAAAATCCCCAACGGAAATGCAAAAGGTGAAACAATAGGAAAAGGAACAAAAGCACGCCTGTAACCCTTTGAAAAAGATAGAGCCAATTTCTGCCGTAATTGTAATTGCCGACGTTATTTTTCGCTTCTGCCGAAATTATTATTCCGTAAACCGAATGATATAACAACGGCAGAAAGATGCCGAAAATTTCGATTAAAAGTAAAAACGGGAGATGATGAATGTCTTCGACTGCCGAATTAAAAACTTTGTCGCCGTACATTGACTTGGCGTTGGTCAACATGTGTACGCCGAAAAACAGTCCGAGCGGCACAATTCCCGTCAACTGATGTAACTTTCTGAGCAAAAAACTATTGCTTATTTTGATAGCCATAAACTTTATTCTTAAATTTTGATTTGCGAATAAAATTCTAAATCTAAACTCGCATTTCGGCAACTGTATATCATCTTATCAAAACTATTTTAATAAGATTTAATAAGATGAAATGAAATCTCTTGCGTAAATTATGTAGAAATACTTATAATACAAGTTATGCACATCGAAACATTAAAAGTTTATTGCGATTTAGTTGAAACACAAAGTTTTTCGCTCGCCGCCGAACGAAATTTCGTCACGCAATCTGCTGTCAGTCAACAGATTCGCACGTTGGAAGAAAAATTTCAACGCCGTTTGCTGGAGCGTGTGCGCGGTCGGCGCGAAATCAGAATGACGGCGGCGGGCGAAGTTTTTTATCGTGAGTGCAAAACTGTGTTGGAAAGTTACGATCAACTGCACGAAAGTATGCGCGGAATGGTCGGAACAATCAGCGGAACGGTCAAAGTTGCCACGGTTTACAGTGTCGGGTTGCACGAATTGCCGCCGAAGGTGCGTGAATTTATGTCGAAATTTCCTGCGGCAAAAATTGATTTGGAGTATTCACGGACGACCAGAGTTGTCCGCGATGTGTTGGTTGGCGCGGTCGAACTCGGCGTGGTCGCGTTTCCCGAACCGCGTCGCGGATTGGAAATTGTCGCTATGCGGAGTGATAAATTGGTAGTTATTTGTCCGCCGACTCACGAATTTGCCAAACGCAAAGAAATTCGTTGCAAAGAACTCGACAATCTTGATTTTGTGTTGTTTGAGCGCGATATTCCGACGCGCAAGGCAACCGACAAGATTTTGAAATCTTACGGCGTAACGGTTAAAAAAGTCGCGGAATTCGACAATATCGAAACGATAAAACGCGCGGTCGAAGTCGGTTTCGGGCTGGCGATTGTCCCGCATTCATCGGTCATCGACGAAGAACGCAACAAACAGTTGGCGGCAATTCATCTTGCCGAAAAAGAATGGATTCGCCCCGTCGGCGTTATCTATCGGAGCGATAAAACTCTGACTATTGCCGCGAAAAAATTTGTTCAACTGTTGCAAGTTGCAAAAACTTAAAACGAGAGTCGGGAGTAAAATCGAATTATTTTCTTTCACTTTTTTCTTTTGCGCGCCAACGCAAAATAACAGACTGTTTTTTTTGAAGGTCAATTATTATCAAATAATTTGCGGGCAACAATTCTCTGTGTTTACCTTTTTACTTTTTGCTTGCCGGCTTTCGGCTTCGGTGGCTGATTATTTGTAATCTGTGCGATAATAATTTTGCTTTTACGACTAACTTTTTGGAACAAAATATATGAAACGATTGTTTATTTCGCTGCTTTTTTTGACATTTGTTTATGCAAATGTTTCGGCTCAGTCTAAATTTACCTTTAACGATTTGGTTAAAGTTCGGCGGACAGGTTCGCCGCAGATTTCGCCCGACGGAAAAACCGTGGCGTTCACGGTCGGCGATGTCAATAAAGACGCGAACAAAACCAATACCCAAATTTACACGATGCCGATCGACGGCGGAAGTCCGAAACAGATAACTTCGGGCGATAAATCCAATTCTTCGCCGCGTTGGTCGCCTGACGGTAAAATGTTGGCGTTTACGACCGGCGGACAAATTTGGACGATGAACGCGGACGGCACAGACCGCAAACAAATTACCGCGATTTCAACCGGCGCGGGTAATCCCGTGTGGTCGCCGGACGGGAAAATGTTTGCGTTCAGCACGGAAGTTTATCCGGAATGCGCGACCGATGAATGTAATAAAGCGAAAGACGATGCGGCGGAAACGTCCAAAGTTCAAGCTCACGTGACCACGCGGCTTTTGTATCGGCATTGGGTTGAATGGCGCGATAAAAAAAGAACGCACGTCTTTACTGTTTCAAGTTCGGGCGGAGTTGCCAAAGATATGACCGGCGGCGATTTCGATTCGGCTCCGTATGCCGCTTCGACAAGCATCGATTATGCGTTTTCGCCTGATTCTAAAGAGCTTGCGTATCTTCGCAATCCCGATAAAGTCGAGGCAATTTCGACTAATTCCGATATTTATGTTGTTTCAATCAACGGCGGAACGGCAAAAAACATCACCGTCAATAATAAAGGTTACGATGTTTCGCCCGTTTACACCGCCGACGGCAAATATATCGTTTTCCGTTCGCAGGCAACCGCCGGTTTTGAAGCCGATCGGTGGCGCATTATGCGTTTTAATCGAACCACGAACGAAACGGTCGAATTAACCAAAGGATTTGATTTGCAAGCCGAAGAAGCCGTTGTTTCCGCCGATTCCAAAACAGTTTATTTTACCGCGATGGAACGCGGACTTGCTCCGATTTACAGCGTTGCGGTTGAACAAGACGCTAAATCGAACGCCACTTCGCAAGTAAAAACTATTATCAACAAAGGTTTTAACTCGGAATTAAGTGTTTCACCCGACGGAAAAACGTTTGTCTTTGCGTCAAGCTCGATCGACAAACCCGCAGAGATCTACCGCGCGTCTAATGAACAGAACGCAAGTCCTGCGGAGTTGACGAAAACTAATCCGGATTACGGTTTATTGAAAGCGGAATCGACCGAATGGAAAGGCGCGGTCAATAAAACTGTTCAAGGATTTATTGTTAAACCGGCGAACTTTGACGCAAGCAAAAAATATCCGCTGTTGGTAATTATTCACGGCGGACCGCAATCCGCGTTCAATGATTCATGGAGTTATCGGTGGAACGCGCAGGTTTTTGCCAATGCGGGTTATGTTGTTTTTATGCCTAATCCGCGCGGTTCCGTTGGTTTCGGGCAAAAATTCGTCAACGAAATCTCCGCCGATTGGGGCGGAAAAGTTATGGTTGATATTTCAAACGGTGTGGCTGAGATGACCAAGAAAAGTTACGTTGACAAAGAACGAATCGGCGCAACCGGAGCAAGTTACGGCGGTTATGCGATTGATTGGTTGCTCGGACACAACACCGATCCGCGTTTTAAGTATAAAGTTTTCGCTTCGCACGCGGGAATTTACAATCTTGAAAGTATGGCGGCGACGACCGAAGAGTTGTGGTTTGCCGATTGGGAGTTCAAAGGTATGCCGTGGCAAAATCCGGTGAATTATCAGCGTTGGTCGCCGCATCGTTTCGCTAAAAATTTCAATACGCCGACCTTGGTTATCGGCGGCGAACTTGATTATCGCGTTCCCGTTGACCAAAGTATGCAGTTATTTACGGCGTTGCAACTGCAAAATGTTGAATCGAAACTGATTATTTTCCCCGATGAAGGTCATTGGGTTTTGAAACCGCAGAATTCGGAATTTTGGTACGGGCAAATGCTCGATTGGTTCGGGACGCATTTAAAGCCGTAATTAAATTAAGAATTAAGAATTAAGAATTAAGTGATGTGTAAACATTAAATTGTAATAATTGAACGATTGTATTTTGCAAACTAAATACTCTAAATGTTGAAATTGTATTTGTTTTTAGCCGATGTAATCGGCGACAGCGTAAAGCCCGGTGTGAAGTTTTACGGAACGCCGGGTTGTTCACAGATAATGGTTACAGCTGTCGTAGATAGCGACAGAAATCAAGATTGAGTGTTTCTGTCGCCCGTTACACGGGCTTGCGTGGTGTTCGGTGTTTTACCCGGCTCTCACAAGCCGGGCTTTACGCCGCCGCTATCTACGACAGCTAAAAACAACAAGTTATAAGTTATTATTTATACGTTCCTAATAATTCGCAGGCAGAAACGCGACTGTTAAGGAGCGTGCCAAACACTTTGAGTTTTACACGCTTCCTTACGGTCGCGTTTCTACATCTTTTGAAGTTATTGTTAGTTGCTGATTTTGCGATTTACCTTTAACATTTTAGTTGATTATGGAAGCCGCGAATTTGCGTTCAAAGTTATTGAAAGAAATTCGCAAGTTTAACGACTTACTTTTTTATTATGTTGACGATACTTACAGCGTTGAAGATAAGGAAAACACGAAAAATCAAATTATCAGAGCAATCAGCGACGCATCAAATTTTGCCGCATTCAAGCGTTGGATTATCCGCGACAATACTTATTTTTATGCAGAGTTTCGTGATTATCTCGGATAACGGAAAATGTAGTTTGCAACCCGGTTTAGCGTAAAACAAGATGGGTCGAAAACCGATTTTAAGCGGCAAAGTTGTCAAAAGAAAACAGCCGCAGGTAAAATGTCTTAATATGAAACTTGCGAAAACGATAAGTAATAAGTTTTAGTTCGGCAAACCTTGGCAATAGTTCCGGCATTTATTTTCAGAGAAAGGCGAGTTTACCGCTGATAACAGGTAAATTCGCTTTTTCTACGTTTTTTCAATCGCGGCTTAACCGGAAATCGATTTATTTTTTGCTCCGTTAATTTTTTATGCTTCTCGACATACAGAGTTTGCCCATAAAAACTATTTTGCGGGCAAAATCTAAGAAAACCGGACACTGATTTTACGGATTATGCGGATTTACGCTGAAACGATTTATAAAAATCAGAGTAAATCGGCTTAATCATTGTTTTTCCGTGTCTGATTTCTTGCTTTTTACCAATAAATTTTCATCGGAAAGTCCTGTCTCGACATACTTACTTTCAGCTTTTTTGTTATTGATTACTTTACACACAACTTGAAAATCGGGTTTTTATACTTGAAATTTAAGTTTAAGTCGCAAAAATATCAAATGTAATCGTCTTATCATTAATTAAACTAAGCAAAAGCGGATAATTAACTTGAATCAAGCAATTTTTTCGACTTTGGTTTCTTTAATACTAATACGAATAAGGGGTTATAAAACAAATGGCAGGTTCAAATCGTTTAGAAGTCGATTACGTCGTCAGCAGAGAAATTTATTCTTTTCCTGCGCAAACTTCCGGAACAACAATTCTTAGCGCTCAACAGCTTATTTACAAACATGGTCGCCGATTAAAACTGGGCGGTTCAGAAGAATACGGTTCTTTGAAAGATGTAATTCTTTCTAATGCCACTGCGTATGTGCTTAATATTTCCACGCCGTTGCCTGTCAGCATTGGTAACGGCTACCAACATTATCAAGACATCCGAGCAACTATTTTAGGACGCGAAAGAAAATATATCGGCATGAAATCGGCGGTCGGACACGTTACTCCGGTTTCATCTTCGGCGATAAAAGAAGCTGTTGGTTTGGCAAAGGAAATTACGGGCGGTGTCGCCGAGTTTATTTCGGGGTTTTTGTCCGTTGATATTGAGCAAGGAGTTCTTGTGAATCAGCCTTTACCTAATCATGACGTTGGTGTAATTCGTATCAGATCGTCTATTGTCGGAGTAACTGCCGAAGGAGGTTCTTATACTGACAACTATTCGGTTTTAAGCAGCACCGCAATGTATTTTGACCAATTAGTTTATACCGAAGCAATGGTTGATTATATTACCGGCAGACATATGTGGAACGAATTTTTGATGCTTCCGTCCGATCAACGACAAGCCGCTATTAAATTTGTCCGCGAATCTTACGGATTATCACCGAAAACACCCCGGAGCTCGCCTTTAGTTTTACCGTCCAGAGCCGGATTCTATCCGTTTTGGGCATTATCGCGTAATCTTGATGCAACTTTACCGCCGCCTGATGTTCGTAAATTTGCTTATCCGGGTTATAAGATGAGAACTTTGATTCCGGCTAGGTAATTTAAGAAAAAACAAGTTAAAAACCGGATATTAACAGATAAAAGCCGAGTCGATTTTTCTATTGAAGAATCTGCTCGGCTTTCTTAAAGGTCAACTGAAATGTCGGAATCGTAAAGTTATCGATCAACCGTAAACCATTGCCGTGTTTGAACTGCCCGAAACTGTTTCGCCGCGTTTTGCCTTGACCCGATATTGGATTTTAGTTCCCGGCGTTTGGTTGGCGTGTTCGTAGAATGAATTTGTTACGGCATCGACCATTGCGAAACTTGCCGCATCGCCGATTTTGGCTTCGATGATGAACATTGCCCCTTGTTTGTTGTTGCTCCGATTCCATTTCAGATGATTGATGCCGTCCGAGGTTCCCGTAACAACCAAGTTGGAAGGTGTTTCAACCGAATTTCCCGTTAAACTGCTGTCGCCGCCGTGTAAACCTAATTCTTCGAGCAAACTTGAACTTACTTCGTCTTTTGTTTTGAACATTGTGTTCAGTTTTCCGACTAATTTGTTCAAAACTTTACGCGAACTGCGAACTTTTGAAGTTTGGGCGACCGATTCTTCTTGTTTTTGTTGCTTTAATGCCAAATCGGCGCTGAATTCCGCCAGTCCCGTATCGAGTGCCGTTTGTTGTTCGCCGGTTATTCCGAGAACGTTTTTGTTGATATTAGCTTTGTTGTTGAAATTTGCTAACCAGACGGCAAATTCCGCGTTATTGATTGGATAAAATGTTTTAGCCATGATGTTTCTTTCCTTTCTGAAGAGCAGAATTGAAACCTGAGTCGCCAATTGGGAACGGCTGATACTCAATCTACATCATTAAAACAGTTACACAAAAGTCATAAAACACCGAAATTTCTTGTTACTGCCGTTTTTACAATAATAAAAGTAAGTTCGACAGCTTTTAAAACTGTTGCTTATCTGTTTGTTTACCATCAAATAAGTTATGTTTGCCATTCTGCAAGTCTTAAAGAATGCTCTGCAACCTTTGAAGAATGCTCTGCAAGTCTTAAAGAATACTCCGCAACCTTTGAAGAATGCTCTGCAAGTCTTAAAGAATACTCCGCAAGTCTTAAAGAATGTTCTACAACTTATTTGTCCGATTCTTTTGTCAATGTTTGCCGTTTTCAATCAGCTTTTTACCGGCAAATATTGGAGGTAAACCAATTGTAAACTTCTTTGAACCGACAAACTATTATATAAGACGCTCATTTAATAAGAAAAGTTGCCTTATTTGAAATAAAAAATTAATAATTATGAATTAAAAATTAAATTTGCGTGGCGAATGGCAAAAATCGAGAAAATGCGGAAACATGCACGCAGTAAGTGTGCCGAACTTACGCCCTTACTGCATGCGGGCTTCCGCATTCAGCAACCGGTAAAGTAATTAAAAACTACGAATTAAAAATTAAAAATTAAACTTCTAACAAAATCTGCGTAGCAGATGCCAAGAAATTAGCGTTTGGCGTAAGCCGAATGTTGCAAACAATCAAAGAATCAAAGTTTGCGTATCGAACGGCAGAATCCCAATCGTTTGTCTTTCATTCTTTCGATTGCTACACAATCTTTGCATTGTGCAATTCATTTTCCGAGTGTCTTGCGACAACTCGCTACATTCTGTTGTTTACTACGCAAACATTTTGAGGCTTGTTTATCTGTGCCGTTCCGACGGATAAATGTTAAATGTTGAATGATAAATGTAAAGGTTTGTAATTCACGCAAGCATTTCCTCAACATATACTTAAATTTGCCGGCTAATGTACAACAAACTTCAGTTTGTTGCTGCCTATAACAACTTTTTAACTAAAGTTTACCGACAAGCTAAAGCGTGTCGTACCTTTTGCAAACTTTTTTAGATGCTTTTTAATTTTTAATTTGTGGCTTATCAAAGCATTTTCTCAACATATTCCAAATCTTGCCGTGTTTCGATTGTATAAAGATGTTCTTCACCAAAAACATTTTGATAAATTACCAACGCTTTTTGCAACCAAACTTTTGCTTCCGCATACTTTCCTTGATTAGCATATAAAACACCTAAATTGTTATAGCTTGTTGCCGTATCAGGATGATTTTCTCCCAATTCTTTTTCACGAATTACTAAGGCTTGCAAGTATAAAGGTTCTGCGTCTGCGTATCTGCCTTGTGAATAATAAAGACCTGCTAAATTGTTATAGCTTGATGCCGTTAAAGGATGATTTTCTCCCAATTCTTTTTCAAAAATAACTATAACTTTTTTGTATAAAGGCTCTGCGTCTGCGTATCTGCCTTGTGAATAATAAAGACTTGCTAAATTGTTATAGCTTGTTGCCGTATCAGGATGATTTTCTCCTAATTCTTTTTCACGAATTGCTAAGGCTTGCAAGTATAAAGGTTCTGCGTCTGCGTATCTGCCTTGTGAATAATAAAGACCTGCTAAATTGTTATAGCTTTGTGCCGTATCAGGATGATTTTCTCCTAATTCTTTTTCACGAATTGCTAAGGCTTGCAAGTATAAAGGTTCTGCGTCTGCGTATCTGCCTTGTGATTTATAAAGCAATGCTAAATTGTTATAGCTGGTTGCCGTAGAAGTTATGTCTATCTCTTCAACGCTTTCGCAAATATCTTTGAAATAAAGATAATACTTTTCCGCTTTCGCGTATTGTCCGTAATCGTTAAAGTACGAAGCATATCTGTTACATAAATTTGCGGTTGATTTATTGTTTAATCTTAAACCGGATTGTGCTTGCAATTTGTTTGTTTCCACATATTCGAGAAAAGTTCCGACGTGCGGCAAATATCGCTCAACCGGTTTTTTGTTGGTAAAGTCAAAATCCTCAAAATTGTTTGCTAAACTTTTTGCAAGTGTTTCTAAAACAGATTTAACCTCGGCAGATAGTTTATCGATTAAAAACAGACGAAATAAAAGATGCACCGTAAGCGTTGAAGAATGTTTTTGGGCAGTTGAAGTATCGGTAAAACGTTCAAAAAAGCCGTAGTGCGAAAGTTTTCGATAAACTTTATCCCAATTATCTTCGTCCGCAATAAATTCGGAATGATGCGGAAAAAGTTTGGTTGCAGATTCGGTAAAAATTTCTTCGGGCATATTTTCCGAAGATATTAACGAAGCAATTTTCAAACATTCCCGCGTAATTTCCGTAACAGTTTTTGCTTCATCGGAATCATCGGCAACCTTCCAAATCTCGTCGAACGGAAGTTCAAACGCGGTATAAATACTTGGGTGTTGATACGCATCTGCTCCGCTTTCGTCTTGCAGAATTTTTCCGTGTGATTGTTGCAAACGATGCAAATATCGGGCAAACGGTTTACGGTTTACCTTGATAAAAAGCCCTGCCACAGTCAACGCAAACGGATGATGTCCGAGCAATTCGGCAATTTGCAGCATTGCGGCTTGCTCTTCGGCAACAAGATTATCGAGACTTGTAACGCCTTGCGGTTCTGCCATTCGATATAGCAATAGTTTTGCCTCATTGTCCGATAAATTACCGATTGAAACACGCCGCCCGACTTGGTGAATTGCGTCGAAATTTGAAGTCAGCAAGACATGAAGATTATCAAACTGCGGCACAAACCTTGCAACCCGACTAACTTCATCAACGTTATCGAATACCAACAAAACAAACTTGCCTGTTTCAACATTTGCACATAATTCTTGAACTTTTCGCGGAAATTTAACGACTCTGGTTTCTTCCGTCTCACCTTCGCCAAACTCCAAAAACATTTCTTTGCAAGCCGCATCTAAATTAGGAATAAACGCCAAACGATCAGCCCTGATAAAAATAATATGTTGATAGATTTCCACGTTTTCCTGCACATATTTATAAACAACTGAAGTTTTCCCAAGTCCTTTAATCCCGAACAACGCGGCAGAATTATGATTATGCAAAGTTGCGGCAATATCTGCTAAAACTTTTACACGACCCGTAAAATGTAACGGCACATTCAGAAGGTTTGAAGTAATGAATTTGGGAATTGCAGGTGTGGTTTGAGAATCTGCAACTGATTTTTCAAAATGATTATGGACAGTTACAGGTGCATGAGAATCGTTTATTTGCGTTCCAAGATTTTTAACAGGAGGTTCAGGCATATAAAAATAGTTTACGGAATATAAAACTTCCGAGTTATGTCGCTGACGGCGACCGAGTTAATAGCGTCGGGAGCATCCCGACGAACTTTGCCGACAAAATAATCCGTCGCTGAAAGTGACGAACGTTAGTGATTATTTATTTGACACTTACAGCGTCAAAACGATTTGGTTTTTGCAACGTCGGGATTCTCCCGACGCTATTAAATTTATTGCTTTCAGCAAAGCCGAACTGCAAACCGGTTTCAAATTTTACGAAAAATTATTTGTAATCGTAGTCGGAGCATTTGAATCATTAATAATTGTGCCGACATTCTTTGCGTTGACAACATTTTTTGCATCGAATTGTTTTTGAGTTTGCTCTTTTACAGTTTCAAATAATTCTTTAACAAAATCGGGACTTTCATCAACTTTATTTTGAATTACTTTAACCATTTCCGGCTTGGCTTCAAGTTGTAAGGCAATTTCTTCCACCGTTGCATATTCGTCTAAACTAAGTTGTGTAATTTCATTATAAAACAAAAACTCGCCATTATCTTTTAACCAATTGGCTGAACCTTTGGCAACATTCTTTATTGTTTCGGTTAAAAAGACTGCCAAAAATGTAGCTGTAAATTTTTCGTCCATAAATTAATCTCTCGCCTTTCAAATCTAAAACTAAAACATTTATTACTAAAAATCTTTTCCACAAATATAACCGAAAAGACTTGTTTACGCAATAAAAACTTATCCGACCAAAATTCTTGCCTTTTTATTCTCCGGTTTCCATTTCCCGTTGTCAGTTGCCTTTCTTTTTCGCTATCATAATTGCAATGAAAGCTATTTTTACTTTTGCCTTTTTGATTATTACTTTTTACTTTCCCGTATTTTCGCAAACCGCGACCGGTTTTAATCGACAACGGACGTATGATGTTCGGCATTATGTTATTCGGACAAGTTTTGAGGTCAAAACAAAAACTGTTTTCGGCGAGACAACGGTTCGTTTTACGCCTCTGCAAGATAATTTTTCCGTGCTTGAACTCGATGCGGTGAATCTTTTGTTTCAATCGGTGAAACTCGAAAACTCGGAAGTCGGTTTGGCATACAAAGTAATCGGCGAAAAGGTTTCGGTAACGCTCGATAAACCTTACAAAGCAGGCGAAGAGATTGCCGTTCGGTTAATTTACAAAGTCGTCAAACCCAAACTCGGCGTGCATTTTATTCCCGAAGATAAATCGAACTTTAATGCGCATTCGTCGCAAATATGGTCGCACGGCGAACCTGCCGAAAACAGGTTTTGGTTTCCTAATTATGACTTTCCGGACGACAAAGCAACCACCGAACAATACATTACAGCCGACAAAGACGAGACCGTAATTGCCAACGGCGAACTTTTGGACATCAAAGACAACCCGAACAACACCAAGACTTGGCATTATAAAACGCCGTTTGTCCATTCAACTTATTTAGTGTCGTTTGCCATCGGCAAATACGCAAAAGTAGAGGAAAAGTATAAAAATATACCGCTCGGCTATTACATTTATCCGAGCCGGAAAGACCTTTTCGACAAATCTTTTAACTTTACAAAAAACATTTTCGTTATTTACGAACAACTTCTCGGCATCGAATATCCGTTTAATAAATACGATCAAATAATGGCGGGCGGATTCGACAGTTACGAAGGAATGGAAAACATTACGGCGACAATGTTGCAAGATACGACCGTTTCGCTGACTGATTATGATTTCGGCAAACCTTTGGTAATCGATTTAGTTTCGCACGAACTCGCGCATTCGTGGTTCGGGAATATGGTTACGTGCGGAAATTGGTCGGAATTGTGGCTGAACGAAGGTTTTGCAACTTATATGGAAGCCGCGTATCGTGAAAAAGCGTTTGGAAAAGGCGATTATACCCGCAAAATCCGCGAAGATACCGAAGCATATTTTGCCGAAGAAGCGAGTTCTAAACGAAAACACGGACTTTTTAATGTTTATGCCAAACCCGACGAAAACGTTTTTGATACGATAACTTATCAGAAAGGCAGTGCGGTTATTCACACCTTGCGACAAGAAGTCGGCGATGAAGTTTTTTGGAAATCGATCAACATTTATCTCGACAGACATAAATTTGCCAACGTCGAATCAACCGATTTGCAAAAAGTGTTTGAGGAAACATCGGGCAAAAAGCTCGATTGGTTTTGGAAACAATGGATTTACGGTGTCGGTTATCCGAAAATAAGTATCAAGCAGAGTTTTGACGTAACCGCGAAAACGCTCAAACTTACCTTTGAACAAAATCAATCGCAAAATGTGTTTCGGTTGCCGTTGGAAATCGAAATTCTGTCGGAAAGCGGTATCAAAAAAGAAAAATTGTTGATAGAAAACAAGTTGCAGACGTTTACTTTTAACTTGGAAACTAAGCCGCTGAAGATAAATTTCGACAACGAAGAGAAGATACCGCTCAAAAGCCTCAACCTCGGCGAATTGGTGATGACGAAGAGCAAAACGGCGAAATAAAAACAATTTGCATGCGATAAAAAGGATGAAAAAGGATGAAAGACAATTTTGAACTTTTGCCTTTTTACTTTTTACTTTTACTCGATGAGTCTTTTAGAACAACAAAACTTACTGGCAAGACTTTACACGGACGAACAATTTCGGCGCGCTTTTCTGAACGAACCTTTAAAAATCGGCGCGGAAAACAATTTGAACGAAGCCGAAATTGTTGAACTGACAAAAGTAATGCCCGATGAGCTTAACTTTTTCTCCGAATCGTTGTTCGTCAAACGTCTGCGTGAAGTCGAAAAGTTATTACCGTTGACGCACAAAGTTTTAGCGAGAAGTTTCCAAACAAATTTCCGCGAATTTACAAACAATTACAATCCGCAAAGTGTCAAAAAACATCTTGAAGATGCAATAGAATTCTGTAAATACTTGCAAACCAAGCAAATCGAAACAAAAGACGCGGCAAAGTTCGAGCAAGCAAAACTCGAAGTCTTCGGTGACGGAAAATTGTTCAAATTTATCTTGTTAAACTATAATACTGAAACTTTCGAGCCGAAAAAAGGCTTTGCAATGTGGATAAAAATCGGCAAACGAATAAAACATTTTACGTTTTAGCTTTTAACTTATAAAATAGAAATATGTCGTTGCTGAAAGTTGTTCATTATCCTGAACCTGTATTATTAAAAGTCGGAAAGCCCGTAACGGAATTCGACGACGAGTTGAAAAAACTTGTCGCGGATATGTTTGAAACAATGTATGATGCAAAAGGTGTCGGACTTGCCGCACCGCAAGTCGCGGTTTCACAAAGACTTTTCGTGATGGATTGCTCAAACGGCGAAGATGCCGAAGCAAAAATTGCCTTTATCAACCCCGAAATTGTTTCAGTTGAAGGCGAACAATACGGCGATGAAGGTTGTTTATCGTTCCCCGGACTTTATCAAAAGGTTGAAAGAAGTTTGCGAACGGTCGTCAAAGCACAAGATGTAAACGGCGAATATTTTGAATTGGAAGTAGAAGATTTAGAAGCTCGTTGCGTTTTGCACGAAACAGATCATTGCGACGGAATTGTTTTTTTGGACAGAATGACAACGCTGAAACGGCAGTTGGCAAAACAAAAGATCAAACGAATGCAGAAAACGGGCAAATGGGATTGATTTCGGGGCAAAGGTAAAGGGTAAAAGGTAAAGCGAAAATTGAGGCTTTAGATTATTACCAAGAAAATAAGTTAATTAGAACACGAGACGAAATGTTAAAAATTGACCGCACGGTAATCAAAGTTACTTCGATAAAGTCATCGGACGACAATGAGTATTGGCAATCGCGTCCGCCCGAAGAAAGATTAGTTGCACTAGAACTTTTGAGACAAATTGCATACGGTTATGAACCAAATACCGGCAGACTTCAAAGAGTTCTTGAAATTGCTGAACGAAAATAATAGGAGAAATAGTATCTATGATGCCAGCCGAAAATATATTATTCGAGAAAATAAAAGTATTACCGCCGCAGAAAATTGCTGAGGTCGTTGATTTTGTTGATTTTTTGATGCAGCGTGAAGATCGAAAACTTGTTCAATCTGCAATGAAGCTTTCCGAAACTGCTCTCAATAAGGTTTGGGATAATGATGAGGATGCAATTTACGATGAACTATAATTTCGGCGATATTTTGCTCGTTCCATTTCCTTATACCGACCAAACAGGTTCAAAAAAACGTCCTGCAGTTGTTGTAAATTCAACAACTTTCAATCAGCGGCATAGTGATTTGATATTGATGGCAATTACGGGAAGAGTTAGAATGCCATTAAATTTCGGTGAAATGGAAATAATAGCGTGGCAAAAAGCAGGACTTTTAAAAACCTCGCTGATAAAACCTGTTTTTACTACGATTGAAGAAAGTATAGTCATCAAAAAACTTGGCAGTCTTGAGATTTCAGACGAAAACAATTTACGAAATATTATTCAACAAATTTTAGGCTAATTAGCTAATTATATGCAAACAAAAAAAGTATCAGACGAATTTAAGAACGAACCGTTTACCGATTTTTCACAACCCGCGAACGCCCAAGCAATGCGTGAGGCGATTGAAAAAGTGCGGTCGGAATTGGGACGCGAATATCCGATTATTATCGGCGGCGAAAAAATTATGCTCGACAAAAAGTTTTCGAGCATCAATCCGGCTGAGAAATCACAAGTTGTCGGCGTGTTTTCGGACGCAGATTCTGACGTGGAATTGACGAATAAAGCAATCGAAGCCGCGACGGAAGCGTTCAAAACGTGGAAATATGTTTCCGCCGAAGAACGTGCCGATTATCTGTTTCGGCTGTCGGCGATAATCCGCGAAAGAAAGCATT
The DNA here is from genome assembly GCA_031430435.1 of Acidobacteriota bacterium. Taxonomy (GTDB): domain Bacteria; phylum Acidobacteriota; class Blastocatellia; order Pyrinomonadales; family Pyrinomonadaceae; genus JANNVK01. The sequence goes on along the minus strand of JANPBM010000118.1, from coordinate 20,387 downwards.
ATTATTCGGCGTGGATGTCGTTTGAAACGGGCAAAACTTGGGCAGAAGCCGACGGCGATACTGCCGAAGCGATTGATTTTCTTGAGCTTTACGGACGCGATTTGCTCCGTTGGTCGGAAAAACAACCGATTACACCGCTTGCCGGCGAAGATAATCGGCTTGAATATATTCCGCTTGGCGTTGGCGCGATTATTCCGCCGTGGAACTTCCCGCTCGCAATTATGCTCGGAATGACAATGTCTGCGGTCGTTTGCGGCAACACAACGGTGCTGAAACCTTCGCCCGATGCTCCGACAATTTGCTATAAGTTTATGGAATTGCTCGAAGAAATCGGTCTGCCGAAAGGCGTTGTCAATTATGTTGTCGGCAGCGGCACGATTGTCGGCGAAACACTTGTGAGCAGTCCGAAAATTCGTTTCGTATCGTTCACAGGTTCAAAAAATGTCGGTTTGCACATCTACGAAACTGCCGCGAAAACTGTTCCGGGACAAATTTGGATGAAGCGTGTGGTTGCCGAAATGGGCGGAAAAGATGCGATTATCGTCAATAACGATGCGAATTTAGACGATGCGGCGGCGGGAATTGTTTCATCCGCATTCGGCTTTCAAGGACAAAAATGTTCCGCGTGTTCGCGTTTGATTGTTCACCAAGATGTTCACGATGAATTGATGGAAAAAATTATCACCATCGCCGAAACTTTGAAAATCGGACTTCCGACCGACGGCGACACGAATGTTACAGCCGTTATCAATCAAAAATCGTTCGACAATGCGGCAAAAATGATTGCCCAAGGAATTGCGGAAGGCGGAAAAGTCGTCTTGGGCGGAACAACTGATGATTCCAAAGGTTTTTATGTTAATCCGACAATTATCGACAACGTAAAACCGCTCGACACAATCGAACAGCAAGAGATTTTCGCACCGGTTTTGGCGGTTATCACGGCAAAAGATTTCGATCACGCGATTGAAATTGCCAACGATACGGAATACGGTTTGACGGGAGCGGTTTATTCGGCGAGCCAAGAAAATTTGGAAAAAGCACGGGCGGAATTTCACGTCGGAAACCTTTATTTGAATCGAAAATGCACGGGAGCGTTAGTCGGCGTTCATCCGTTCGGCGGTTTTAATATGAGCGGAACCGATTCAAAAGCCGGCGGACGCGAATATCTTTTGCAGTTTATGCAAGGTAAAATGGTAACGCAAAAACTTTAGAGGTGTTTTATGACAAACGAAGTTGATTTGATTTTAGAACGTGCGGGAAAACTTTCGGCTGATGAAACTATGACATTAGTGCAAAAGTTGATGACTGATTTACGTCGCAAAATTCTGCCAATTAAACGTGCAAATACCGGGCAACAAACAGGTTTAGTTTATGGCAAATATAAAAACTTTCCGGGACCGGAAACAACAGACGAGGATTTTAAACTTGCCGAGTATCATTTTAACGAGGAAGAGTGGAAATGATTGATAAATACATCGTTGATACTCACGCTTTAATTTGGCATTTGGTTGGAAATTCGCGTCTTGGCAGTAATGCAGAAATTGTTTTTCAAAATCCTGATTCAGTTTTAGTTTTGCCAATTATTGCACTTGCAGAAGCAATAGATATAGTGCAAAAAGGCAGAACAAAAATCCCTGATGTACAAACTCTTTTACAAGATATTTTTGCCGATAAACGAATTGAGATTTAACCTTTGACGGTCGAAATTTTGCTGGAAAGTTTGAATGCTTCAACCGTTCCCGAAATGCACGATAAGTTGATTACTTCATCGGCTCTTTTGCTTGAAAAACAAGGTTTCAGCGTTGCGGTTTTAACCAGAAATCAATCGATTATTGATTCAAATCTTGTGAAAATTGTTTGGTAAAATATGAGTTCCGATTCAAAATATATTGTTCAAGCAACAATTTATTTTTTCCTCGGCACCGTTTTATCGCGGTCAGCAATTTGTATCAGACGCAATCGCAAGAACTTTTAAGTTGCGGCATTGCGGGCGGAAACCGGTCGTTGCAGATTTTGCTTGCGTTGCTGTTTTTGAAGGAAAAGAACCGGTCGTTCATCTACGGAATTTCTTTGGTTTGCCTTGTCGGTTCGGTGATGTTATTGCCGTATTGTGCGGCTCGTTTGTTGGGTTTTGCCGATAATCCCGAGTTTTTTGTCGGTTCGTTAATTGCGGCTGTGGTGTGTATGTTGGCGTTGTATTACCGCACAGTTCGCAAAAATCAAGTCGGATTGCAATGGTTTCTTTCGTTTGCGATCTCGTTATTTGTTGCAGTCAGTCTGCAATTAACTTTAGTTTTTCAAGTGATTAAATTATAAAAATATGAAAAAAATAATTACCCTTAGTTTATTGGTAACAGTGTTTGCGAGTGTTATTTTCGCACAGAAAACGGCGATAAAAAAGGCGATTTTCGCGGTTACGTTCGACGGAAAATCAATCGAACCGATTGCGTTTATTGAAGACGGCAAATTAACCGAGCCAATCGGCGGCGACGCGGACGGCAAAGCTCTCGCCGATTTTATCCGCGCGTATTACAAACCGAAATCGACTTATGATCTAATTTTCGGCGGCGGAGTTACGGGAAAAGTTACGGCAATTAAAGGTAACGATGTCGGCGGTTGCGGCAAAAATATCGGCGACGTTACGACAACTTCCGCAAAAGTGAAATTGAAAGGTTTAATTATGGCTTTGGCAACGAATGCCGCCACGCCGAAAACAACCAAATCTTTTCGCCGCACACCGACTCCGGCAGAACGAACCGAGTTGGAAAAAGTAATCCGCGCCGAACTGACAAAAAACAAAGTTTCAACCAAAAGCCAAAAACTGCTTCGTTATCAAAACCTGACTGCCGTTGATATAAACAATGACGGAACGCCCGAATTCATTGGCTCGTATTGGGTTTCCACGCTTGGTACCGAACGTGCTTTATTATTTTTTATCGCCGAAAAAGACACCGCCGGAAAATATACAATTTCGCAAAATTCGTTTCAATTCGTCAAACAAAAAGATGTCATGAGCGGTGCGATTAAAGACGTTGACGAAGGAATTTATCACGAGCTTTTACTTGATATTTTCGACGTTGACGGCGACGGATCAAGCGAGATTTTCACGGTTACGCAATCGTTTGAGAGCAACAGTTTTACCGTTTATTCAAAAGGTAAAGACGGTTGGGCAAAATCATTTGAAGGGTCGAATTATCATTGCGGATACTAAAAAAAAGGCAGAAGGCAAATAACTTCAACCGATTATTATCAACTCGGCGTTGAATTTCAATAAATTTCGGCGCCGATTTTTGTTTGTAACAAATTTGAAATACAGTTCCGGTTAAACTAAAAATATGCAAAAACAATTCAAAAAATTACTTTCGTCGGTCATCCTTTCGGCGTTCGCTATTTCAACTTTCGCCCAATCTCAGCCGTATCCGACCAAACGAATCGAATCGGCTGAAACGTGGAAACGCGACGGGTGGAACGCGATTGAAAACGCCAAGAAAACTAAACTTCGCAAAGGCAAAGCCAAAAATGTCATTTTATTTGTCGGCGACGGAATGGGCGTTTCGACGTTGACGGCTTCGCGCATTTTAGAAGGTCAATTACGCGGTGAAAGCGGCGAAGAAAATCGGCTCAGTTTTGAAGAGTTTCCGTTCTCGGCACTGTCTAAAACTTACTCGGTAAATCAGCAAACATCGGATTCCGCCCCAACGATGTCGGCGATAATTTCGGGTGTAAAAACAGACGAAGGAATTTTATCGGTCAATCAAAACGTTGTTCGCGGCGATTATAAAACCGTCAAAGGAAACGAGACAAAAACGATTTTAGAGATGGCGGAAGATGCCGGAAAATCAACCGGAATTGTTACCACCGCACGACTTACGCACGCCACGCCGGGAGCTTGCTACGCACACGCGCCCGACCGCGACTGGGAATCGGACGGTGATATTTTACTCCGCCGCAAAGACGCTTTCGATGCAAAATTCCCCGATATTGCACGCCAATTGATCGAATTTAATTACGGCGACGGGTTAGAAGTTGCATTGGGCGGCGGTCGCGCAAAATTTATTCCGAACACGGAATTCGACCCCGAATATATCGACAAAAAAGGCGAGCGGTCAGACGGCAGAAATCTGACAAACGAATGGTTAAGCAAATATAAAGATTCAAAATATATTTACGATAAAAAAGGTTTCGACGAAACAGACGTTAAGAAAACCAAGCATTTACTCGGACTTTTCGAGCGTTCGCACATGAAATACGAACACGACCGACCGAAGGACAAAGACGGCGAACCGAGTTTGTCTGAAATGACTTCAAAATCAATTGATCTGCTGGCAAAAAACAAAAAAGGCTTTTTCTTAATGGTTGAAGGCGGACGCATTGACCACGCACATCACGACGGAAATGCGTATCGTGCATTAACTGAAACTATCGAATTTTCCAATGCCGTACGCACTGCCGCACAAAAAGTCAATCTTGACGAAACATTGATAATTGTTACCGCAGACCATTCGCACACCTTCAATATGGGCGGTTATCCGATTCGCGGAAACAACATTTTAGGCTTAGTCCGCGAAGTTGACGATAACGGAATGGCGGAAGAAAAACCCGCGAAAGACAAAAACGGTTTACCGCGTACAACACTGACATACGCAAACGGTCCGGGAGCGAAAACAGTTCGTCCCGATTTGAACGAAGTTGACACAGCCGATCCCGATTACAAACAAGAAGCGATTGTTCCACTCGACAGTGAAACACACGGCGGCGAAGATGTAGCGATTTTTGCAACCGGTGTAAACGCACATTTAATTCGCGGTTCAATGGAAGAAAATTGGATTTTTTATGTTATGGCAGACGCATTCAGGTTTAAGAAATGACAACCAAAGCCGTAATTCTCGCACGCGGATTGGGAACGCGAATGCGAGCCGTTGATGCAAATTCAAAACTTGATTCCGAACAAGCGAAAATTGCCGAACTCGGCGTAAAAGCGTTGATTCCGATTGCCGATAATAAAACTTTTCTCGACTTTATTTTGGAAAGTTTACGCTCCGCCGATTTTACGGAAATTTGTCTTGTCATCGGCGATGAACACGAAATTTTGAAAGATTTTTGCCGAAAAAATGGCTTGAGCTTCGTAATTCAAGAAAAACCGCTCGGCACGGCAAACGCAGTTTTAGCGGCTGAAAAGTTTGCGAACGGCGAACATTTTTTAGTCATAAATTCCGACAACCTGTATCCCGACAATGCGTTACGACAGTTGCAAAATTTAACCGGAACAGGCTTAGTTGCGTTTAATCGAGAAAGTTTGATTGCAAAAAGTAATATTTCGGCTGAAAAAATTCAAAAATTTGCAGTCATTGAATTTGATGAAAACAATTATTTGACCCGAATAGTTGAAAAACCTGCAAACATCGTTGAAAATTCATTTGTTTCGATGAATGCGTGGTTGTTTTCGCCAAACATATTTGAAGCCTGTAAAAACATCGACATTTCATCGCGCGGCGAATTTGAACTGGCTGATGCCGTCAAATTTGCCATTGAAAACTTAGGCGAAAAATTCAAAGCCGTGTATTCAAACGGAGGCGTTTCAGACTTATCGAGCCGAGCGGATATTGAAAGCGTAGCACGAAAATTAACCGAAAATGGATTCAAATATAAATAGTTTTTTTGTCGCGGGAAGAATCGAATTCTTAGGAAAACATACCGATTATTGCGGCGGTCGTTCAATTGTTTGTGCGATTGACAAAGGTTTTAACGTTACTTTTACGGCAACCGACAACGAATATGTAACTCTCATAAATGATGACACCAATGAAGTTATCACGTTTCGGATTCGTGAAGGTTTATCGATTCTAGAAAACCGGTGGGCAAAGTATCCGCAAACAGTCGCTAAGCGAATCGCCCGAAATTTCAAAACTAAACAACTTATCGGCGTTGACGTAAATTTTACTTCAGATTTACCGCAAGCCGCCGGAGTTTCAAGTTCATCGGCATTGATAATCGCGACTTTTACGGCGATTTCAAAAGCAAATAATCTGCCCGAATTCGATGAATACAAACAAAATATCCGCGATGAATTTGAGTTTGCCAACTATCTCGGTTGTGTGGAAAACGGTTACGATTTCGGCGATTTGAAAGGCGATAAAGGCGTTGGCACGTTCGGCGGAAGCCAAGATCAAACTGCGATAATCTATTGTAAACATAACACTTTGAGCCGATTTTCATTTTGTCCCGTGCGTCACGAAGGCGATTTCCCGCTTTCCGAAGATTACGTTTTTGTGATTGCTTCAAGCGGAGTTATTGCCGAAAAAACAGGTACCGCAAAAGATAAATATAATCGTCTGTCGCTGATGACGCGAGAAATTGTTGATAAGTTTGACGACAAATTAACGCTTGCGGAAATTGTTGAAAAATACGGCATTGAAACGGTTAAAGCCAAACTTAACGACCAAAATTTAATCAATCGGTTGACACAATTTCACACAGAAAATTTTGAAATTATTCCGCAAGTTTCTGAATTTTTGAAAAACGGCGAGGTTGAAAGCATCGGTGAATTGATTCATATATCGCATAAAAACGCGGATAAACTGCTGGGAAACCAAACACCGGAAACTAATTATTTACAGCAAAATGCCCGCGAAATCGGTGCGATTGCGAGTTCGGCGTTTGGCGCGGGTTTCGGCGGAAGTGTTTATGCGTTGGTCAAAAAATCGGACGCTGAAAAATTTTTGCACGAATGGAAAGTAAACTATATCGTCAATTTTCCGCAACTTAAAGCGGGATTTTTTATCACGCGACCTTCGCAATCGCAATTTTGATGCGGTAAAATCAACCTAATGAAAATTGTTTTTATGGGAACGCCGCAAGCCGCTGTTCCGACCTTGGAAAAAATTATCGCCGACGGACACGAAGTTGTCGCCGTTTGGACGCAGCCCGATCGACCTTCGGGACGCGGCAACAAATTGACGTTTTCGCCCGTGAAAGCGTGTGCGATTGCGAATAATATTCCTGTTTTTCAGCCTGAAAAAATAAAAACTGCGGAAACTTTAGAGCTTTTTCAATCTGCAAAAGCCGATGTCGCGGTGGTTGTCGCATACGGACGTATTTTGCCCGAAACTTTCCTAAAATCGTTCCCGAAAGGTTGTATCAACGTTCATTTTTCGCTTTTGCCGAAATATCGCGGTGCCGCACCTGTTAATTGGGCAATCGTCAACGGCGAAGAAAAGACCGGAATTACGACCATGAATATGGACATCGGACTTGATACCGGCGACATTTTGCTTCAATCCGAAACCGAAATCGGCAACGATGAAACTACTGTCGATTTGCTTGAACGTTTGTCGCACGATGGTGCAAGTCTTTTATCCGACACGCTTACAAGTTTAGACGAAATTATTCCGCGTCCGCAAAACCATGAGCTTTACACGCTTGCACCAATCATGAAAAAGGACGACGGCAGAATTGATTGGAATTTATCGGCAACCGAAATCACGAACCGCGTGCGAGGTTTTCAACCGTTTCCGACAACTTACACTTTCTATCAAGGAAAAAAACTGACAATTTGGAAATGCAACCCGATTGACGAAGGACAAATGACGAATGACAAAGGACAAATTACAGAAGCAAAAGGCGATAATTTGATTGTAAGTTGCGGAGAACAAACACTTTTGAAGATTAGTGAATTACAGATTGAAGGAAAACGCCGAATGACGACACGCGATTTTTTGAACGGTGTTAAAATTCAAATCGGAGAACATTTTGAATAAAAACATCAAAGTAATAAAAAAAGATTTACGCAAACCGAAAGCCATGGGATTTGAGCGAAAAGTTTCGCCTGCACGTTTGGCGGCGTTCCAAGTTTTGCTGAAAATTGAAACGGAAAAGTCGTTTTCGTCCGTGATGCTGCCGATTTTTGAAGAAAAACTTCAGCCGAACGATCGCGGGTTGTGTCACGAACTAACGCTCGGAACATTACGGAAACAAATGTATCTGGACAAAATCATCGAAACTTTTTCGGGTAATAAACTCGATGTTTCGGTGCGGATCGCGTTGCGGCTCGGACTTTATCAGCTTATTTTTCTCGACAAAATTCCCGCATATTCGGCAATCAATGAAAGTGTAAATTTGGTTCATCTGGCAAAAAAACAATCAGCGACGGGTTTTGTCAACGCAATTCTGCGACGTGCCACACGCGAAAAATTTGAGCCGAAGTTTAACGATGAAATCGAACGAATTTCGCTCGAAACTTCGCATCCGCGTTGGTTAATCGAACGTTGGACAAAGAATTTCGGCATCGAAGAAACCGAAAAAATTGCGGTTGCAAACAACGAAACGCCGAAGCTCAGTTTTCGATTTACAAACAAGACTACGGATGCGATAAAAAAACTTTTAGAGAACGAAGAAACTAAAAACGACCGCAAGTTTTTGCGTGAATTAGCCGAAAACGGAAAGATTTATTTTCAAGACGAAGCCTCGCAAATTGTCGGGCAAACCGTTGCGTTAAAAGAAGACGAGAGTTTTTTGGATGTTTGTGCCGCACCTGCCAGCAAGTTAAGTCAAGTTGCGGCTGACACGAAAAAAAACTTAGTTGTCGGCGGCGATTTGTATTTTCGGCGGGTGGAAACCATGCGGGAAATTTGCCGAAATCAAGGCTTAAAAAATGTTCAAGTTTTGCAATATAACGCGGAAAAATCTCTGCCGTTTGCCGATGAAAGTTTTGATGTAATTTTGCTTGACGCACCTTGCACGGGAACAGGTACGATTCGTCATAACCCTGAAATTCGCTACCATTTACAAGAAAAAGATTTTGCCGATTTATTTAAAAAGCAACTTAAAATACTAACTAACGCATCAAAATTATTGAAACAAAACGGACGAATCATTTATTCAACGTGTTCGCTGGAAGTTGAAGAAAACGAACAGGTTATCGAAACATTTCTATCAGAAAACAGCTTGTTTGAAGCGGTCAAAACTAATTTGCCCGAAAAGTTTTTAACCGACAAAGGTTTTGCCCGAACTTTTCCGAATCGTGATGATATTGACGGTTTTTTCATTGCCGAGTTGGTGCGTAAAAGCTAAAAAAATGATAAGATTGATAGCTTTGAGAGGGATAATTTTACTGTGAGCTTGATTAAAACAATAACTTCCGCGTTCGGGAAAATGGCGATTGTCGCGGCTTTGCTTGGCGCGTTTTTGGTCGGATTGGTCAGCGTTGTATGGCTTTCGTTGCGCGGCGAAGAAGTAAAAGTTCCCGAAGTTGTCGGCAAAGATGTACTTGAAAGCGAAAAAGAACTTGCCGCACTCGGTTTGAAATTAAAGCGTCGGGCAAATCGTTTCAGCGAAGAAAAGCCGAACACAATATTGGAACAACTTCCGAAATCGGGCGATTCGGTAAAAACAGGACAAACTATTTCGGTTGTCGTCAGTCGAATAAATCCCGAAGGATCGGAAGAACCCGCAGTCATCGAAAAAAATGATGAAGCGAACTCGGCAGGCAATTCAACGGAAAACCCGTCCGCAGCCGCGAATAAGAAAAAAGAAGTTAAAAAACCTGTTTCGACCACACGCGATGTTGAATCGTCCAAAGCGAACAAAAATTCTAACATAACTAATAAAAACGGTTCGACAAGCAACAAGAACGGCTCTAATTCAAATAAAAGCGAGACAAACAAGGATTCGAATTCAAGTAATAAAAGCGGTTCCGCGACAAATACCGTCACCAAGGCGAATACAACGGTTGCCAATAAACCCGTGGTTAAACCCGTTGCCAACACAGGCGGCGATATTCGACCGCGAAAAGTTCCGCAATAAAGCAACGTTTTACGGATTTCAGGCAACAAACTTAATGATAGAAATTGCACCTTCGATTTTATCGGCGGATTTTACAAAACTCGGCAACGAAATAAACGCCATCGAAAAAGGCGGAGCAACCATCGTCCATTTTGACGTAATGGACGGCAGATTTGTCCCGAATATTACGATTGGTTTGCCTGTTTTAAAGTCAATCCGCAAAGCCACAAAGCTGAAAATCGACGCTCATTTAATGATTGAAGAACCGAGTCGTTACGCTGTTCAATTCGTGGAAAACGGTGCCGACATGGTTTCCGTACACGCCGAAGCAGACGTTCATTTGCATCGCACGTTGCAGTCAATCAAACAAGCAGGTGCGAAAGCAGGAATCGTTTTAAATCCCGCAACCTCTTTATCTGTCATAGATGAAGCGTTACAGTTTGCGGATTTTGTTTTGCTGATGTCGGTAAATCCGGGTTTTGGCGGACAAACTTTTATAGAAAGTTCGATTGCGAAAGTACGAAATTTACGGACAATGATTCGTGAGCGAAACTTAAACACGCGCATCGAAATCGACGGCGGAATAGATGAAACAAATATCGGTAAAATTGCCGCCGCAGGCGCGGAAATTTTTGTCGCAGGTTCGGCAGTTTTCGGTCGGGAAAACCCTGCGGAAGCCGTAAAAAAATTGATACAAGCAGGAACAAGTTGGACATAAAAAGTTATGAAGAAAGCAGTAATTATAAGTCTATTTATTATTTTGAGTTTAGTTTTGCCGAGTTTGGCGCAGAAATCTGACGGTTCGGCTTCGCAACGGCTCGATATTATGCGTCAAAAAATAGACACGATGCGGAAATCGTTGTCGAGCGCAATTTCGAGTTTGAAAGACGACGGCAAAGATAAAAAGGACAAAAAAGATAAGAAAGACGATAAAGATAAAAGAGACGATTTAAACACGCCGCTCGGTCGTTTGAAATCACTCGAAAAAGAAAGTTCGAGTTTGGCATCCGAAGTCAACGGTTTACGCGGAAAAGTTGACCGTTCCGAAAAATATGAATCAAGCGATTTTGATTCAACCGAAGCATCGGTCAACGAACTTTTAGCCAGAGTTGACACGGCTTTGCTTGAAACTGCGAAAGATCGAGCAACCTCAAAAACAACCGAGGGCGATGCTCGCGAAGTTAAGAAAAACAAAAAATTTCTGGGTATTTTCGGCAAAGGCGGAAATGACGAATACGAAGAATTACTCGGCACGGTTCGTCCGGGCAGAGACAAAGAACTTTTTGTTTTTGCAACCAAAGAAGTTCGCAAAGGCAACCACGAAGTCGGCAGATTATTATTCAACGTAATTATCACAACTTACGCCGAGTCGCCGTATTTACCGATGGCAAAACTCGCCATTGCCGACTCGTTTTATCTGGAAGGCGACACCAGTAATTTGATTCAAGCCGCCGCAGGTTATCAGGATTGGCTCGCATTTTTCCCGACTCATCCGCTTGCCGACCGAGTTTTGTTGAAAATTGCCGAGTCCGAAATGCGACAAGTCGGACTTCCCGACCGCGATGCGACCAAAGCCAAACGCGCCGAACTTAAATTAAAGGTTTTGCTCCAACAATATCCGAACAGCATTCTGGTAAGCGATGTGAAAACACGACTCAGCGAAGTTCAAGACAATCTTGGTCTGCACAATTTATGGATTGCAAATTTTTATTACAAACGCTCCATCGATCAACAAAAACAAGGTTTGAAAGGTTCGCAGTCGCGTTATCGGGAAATTTTGGAAAAGTATCCGAATTTTTCGTATTTGGACGAAGTTCTCTTCAAAATCGCGGTAACATATCAAGCCGAAGAGGAAACCGATGAAGCCGTGAAGTATTTTCAAAAGATTTGTCGCGAATTTCCGAACAGCGAATATCTCGATAAAGCAAAAGAACAACTGACTTTGATGGGAGCGACAATTCCGCCGTCCGACCCGACTCGACAAAATGTGTTTCCGCCGGAAAAAGCAGGATTTTTCGACAATTTCAAAAACCAATTTTTCGGTAATTTCCCGATGACAATCGATAGAAACGGGGTTTTGATGACCAAAGATTTCGACAAAAAGAAATTTGAACTGATTGACCAAGTTATTGAAAACGGCGGTGATTTGACGCAAGGACAGATACCGAAGGTGTTCACGACAGTCGTCGGCGACCGACCGACACCGACGACTCAGCAGTAATTATCGGGGCAAAAGTAAAGAATTCAAAGGGGTAAATGAAATTTTTACCTTTTTGAATTTTCTGCCGCAGTTTATATGCAAAATGTATCGGAACAAATCAAGCGCGAACTAGGCAAACGTTATCGGACAACCTCGCTGATTGTTGTCGGGCAAATACTTACCACGCTTTTGCTGATTGGAGTTGCGTGGCTGATTGCCCCGAAAATTGATCTTGCAATTACGGAACAAACAACTTTCGGACTTTGGATTTTGATAATTTTCACGACAATCGGTGTATTTTGGTTGCGAAGAATTTTATTTAGTTGGGAAAAACTGAGAACCGTAAATCTGGCAAAAGGTGTAAATACTCTGGTCGTAACCTTGCAAACACAGACAATTTTGCTCGGAATATTAACCGAAATTATTGCCATAGTCGGATTTTTGATTTCGGTCATGACGGGAGACAAATTTGAGATGTTTCGTGCGGGTGCCATCGCTTTGATAGTTTTTCTGATGATATTTCCGCGCAAAAAAATTTGGGAACAGATTGTTTTCGGATTAAATAAACCGACAAATTAAGAGGTAAAATGAAAAAAATTTCTGTAAGTTTAGCTGTCGCATTCTCAATCGGTTTGATAAATTATCAACCTGTTTCGGCTCAAAATGATCCGCCGCCGCGCGCACCGAGTTTATCATGGCGATTAGCGAAGAACCTTGAACAGCAAACCGATGAAGTTCCGCGTGAAAAACGCGAAGAAGCCTTTGTCAAACTGATGGAAGGACAGCGTTATGTTTGGGGAATCAGCCGTTTGCGGTCGCAAACAATGATAAATGCGAATGCGAAACTTGCCAAACAAGCGTTTCAAAAAGCCGTCGAATTAGACCCGAAACTTTCCGAAGGTTACACCGCATTGGCTGAATTGACGCTGACCACACCGCCCAACGATATTGAGGAGGCGGTTTTATTGGCAACAATCGCCACGAAAATAAATCCGGATAATTTCGGCTCACAGCGAATTTTGGCAAGAGTTTACACAATCAAAAGCCGTCTGAATAACGGAAAACTTGAGCAAACAAACGCCGATAAAGCCATTCAAGCCTGGAAAGAGGTTGCTCGCATCGATTTGCGCAACGCCGAAGCGTGGGCTTTTTTGAGCGAATTTTATGCTCAAAAAAATCAGGATTCCGAACGCATTATTGCCTTGCAAAACTGGCTTGGAGCATCACAACCGATTGAAAACGAAACAGGGTTTTATCGAAACGTAACTCAAAATCAAAGTCTTTCGCCGGACGGGGCGACCGTAAAACTTGGCGAAGCATACTTAAAAGTCGGGAAAGATACGGAAGCCGTTGAAGTTTTAGCGCGGGCAATTGCCGATAATCCCGAAAATTTGCAAGCAATCAATCTTTTGAGCCGAGCAATTCCGAATGTAGATAAAGCGACCTCGAAGAAGACAATCGAAGCCTTGCAACAAGCCGTTTTTGCCAGTCCCGACAGTTTTGAATTAGTTCAATTATTAGCCCGATTACAATTTCAGGCGGGAAAAATCGATGAATCCGTAAAACTGCTGAAATCTTTGATTGAAAAAACTTCTGCCGAAGATAAATTTACGGCGGCGAATTTGCAGTTAAATCTAGCCGAAATACTGCTTGAAGGCGAGCGCGATAACGAAGCAATTTCGGCTTTTCAAGAAGCACTCAAAATCCGTGAAATCGGCGCAAAAAACTTGGTTACGGATGAAGATCGAGACTTTGCCGCCACGGTTTTTTCAAAGATTATTCAGACTTATAAAATTTCCGACAAGTTCATCGAAGCGAAAGCCGTAATCGAAAAATCTCGCCTTGTTTTCGGCAAAAATGATTTATTTGCCGATAAACAATTGATTTCAGTGTTGCGTGAAAGCGGAAAAAAAGCTGAGGCATTGCTGAAAATTCGCTCACTTCGCAAACTTTATCCGACCGAAACCGGTTTACTCAGAACTGAAGCGACTGTCTTGACGGAACTCGGTAAAGTAGATCAAGCCGTTGCCTTAATAAAGCCGTTGATTGGCGGAAAAGCAGTCGGTTCGCCGATTGCGCTGACCGATGATTTTAACAATTTGATATTTATCTCCGGACTTTACGGCGATGCAAAACGCGGAAAACAAGCGATTGCAACCGCTAATCAAGCCTTTGCGACCGCAAAAACCGGCGAGTCAAAGTTGATGGCAAAGTTATTTTTAGCCACTGCCCAAGAAAAATCGGGCGACTTTGCTTCGGCAGAAAAAACACTTCGCGATATTTTGGCGCAAACGCCGGATAACGCCGTTGCCCTGAATAATCTCGGTTATTTTTTAGTTGAACGCAATCAAAAACTTGACGAAGCAACCGCATTGATTCAGAAAGCCGTTAAAATGGAGCCGATGAATTCATCGTTTCTCGACAGTTTAGGCTGGGCATATTTCAAACAAAATAAGTTTGACGAAGCGGAAAAATACTTGAAAGACGCACTTCGCCGAAGTCCTTCGTCCGCCACAATTCAAGAACATTTAGGCGATATTTTCGACAAACAAGGAAAATCCGAGGCAGCAAAAATCTTGTGGCAAAGAGCGCTACGCCTAAGCTCGGACAGCGACCAAATTCTGCAAATCAAAGCTAAAATCAAGAAATAAGCAGTTTAGAGATTATAATTTGAAATCAGTAAAAAATGTTCCGAAGAATTTATTTAGACAATTCCGCCACCACGCCGATTGACCGCGAGGTTTTAGACGCGATGTTGCCGTATTTAACCGAAATTTACGGCAACGCGTCAAGCATCCACTTTTTCGGTCAACAAGCTCGCGCGGCGGTTGATAAATCTCGTCATCAAGTCGCCGAAATTCTCAACGCCCGACCAAACGAAATTATTTTCACATCGGGCGGAACCGAAGCAAATAACCTGGCAATTCGCGGTTTGTGCGAAGCAAACAACAAATACGGCAAACATATTATCACTTCGCAGATTGAACATTCAGCGGTCAAAAATGTCTGCGAAGATTTGGAAAAACGTGGTTATGAAGTTACATATTTGCCCGTTTATGCTGACGGAATTGTACAAATTGAAGATGTAAAAAATGCCTTGCGTGACGATACAATTTTAATTTCGATTATGACCGCGAACAACGAAATCGGCACGTTGCAACCGATTTACGAAATCGGGCAACTCGTTAAATCGCAACGAGATAACGGAAAGAAAACTTGGTTTCATACGGACGCGGTACAGGCAATCGGCAAAATAAAACTTGATGTTGAGGAATTGAATGTTGATTTACTTTCGATGTCGGCACATAAAATGTATGCTCCGAAAGGCGTTGGCGGTTTATATGTCCGACGCGGAGTTCGGCTGCAATCGCAAAACCTCGGCGGACATCAAGAACGCGAAAAACGCGGCGGAACCGAAAGTGTACCGTTGATTGCCGCATTCGGAAAGGCTTGCGAAATTGCGAATAAAAATCTGTCTGAAAATGATGAAAAACTTCGTAAACTTCGTGATAATTTGGAACAAGGAATTGCCGAACGAATTGACGAAATCGTTTTTAACGGACACCGCGAAAATCGTCTGTCGAACATCGCAAACGTTTCATTTCGACAAATTGAAGGCGAAGGTTTGCTGATAAACCTTGATATGACCGGAGTTGCGGTTTCGACAGGTTCCGCGTGTTCGAGCGGAAATCTTGAACCTTCGCCTGTAATTCGGGCGTTAAACGATAACGACGACGAAATTGCACGCGGAGCAATAAGATTCAGTTTCGGGAAAGAAAATACGCAGGAAGATGTAGATTATTTGTTGGAAGTTTTGCCGAAAGCGGTGGAAAATTTGCGAAGACTATCACCGAGTCGCGGCAAATAAATTAAACTTTCTTAGCTCCGCATTTACCGCAACCTGTTTCACACGAACCGTTTGCGGTAAATCCGCGAAGTTTTTTGAATGCCAAAAAGCCGACATACGCTAACGCAATCGCAATAATTATTGAAACTAAAAATGTTTGCATAACCTTAAAACCTCAGCTATATTCTACACAATTAAATTGTTTGTTGAAACAAAATATGAACGAAATTACAATTCTTTCGCCCGCGACCGTCGCAAATTTTGTCTGCGGTTACGATGTTTTAGGCTTCGCTTTAAACGAACCTTACGACGAAATGACGCTCCGTTTGCGTGACGATTCCGAGATAAAAATCATCAACAAAAGTGATTACGATTTGCCGCTTGAACCCGAAAAAAACGTGGCAAGCGTCGCGGTTATGTCGTTAGTTGAAAGATTCGGCAAAAAGGTTGGTTTTGATATTGAAATCACAAAAAACATCAAACCGGGAAGCGGAATCGGATCGAGTTCGGCAAGTGCGGCAGGTGCAGTTGTCGCGGCAAATATACTGCTCGGCGATATTTTCGATAAAAAAACGCTCGTTGATTTTGCGATGGACGGTGAAAACATTGCATCGGGTTCACGCCACGCAGATAACGTTGGACCGTGTATTTACGGCGGTGTAACGCTTGTCCGGTCAATTAATCCGCTTGATATTGTGTCGCTTTCATCGCCCGAATTGTTCGTAACAATCGTCCATCCGCAGATTGAAATAAAAACTTCGGACGCACGAAAAATTTTGCAGCCGCGTGTTTTTTTAAAAGACGCAATCAAACAATGGGGAAATGTCGCAGGGTTGGTCGCGGGACTTTTGCAGAATGATTACGAATTGATTTCGCGTTCGTTGGAAGATTTTTTGATTGAACCGAAACGCAGTATTTTGATTCCCGCGTTTGATGAAGTTAAGCAAAAATCAATCGAAACAGGTTCGCTCGGCGGCGGAATTTCGGGTTCCGGACCTTCAATTTTTATGTTGAGCAAAGATGAAAAAACTGCTCGTAACGTCGAAAAAACTATGTCGGAAATTTATACGCGAATCGGTTTAGATTTTCATACTTACGTTTCAACAATCAATAAATACGGCATTAAAAATGACGAATAACGTTATAAACCCATAACCAAACCTTGACTCGCACATAGTTAAGAATTATGATTATTTTGTTATATTTATCAATCCGTTTTTTTTCCGATATAAACTTTGCAATCATAATCGATTGAAACTTTGTCCGAGTTTCGGCTCAAAGTTCTATTTTTACAAACCAAGGAGAAAACCATAAGTGTTGAAAAACAAAAGTATTTCAGTTATTTTGTTCGTACTCGCGTTCGGCGTTTTTGCCGTAACCGCGTTCGCAGCTGCTCGTCAGCCGGTTCAAGTTTCGTTGAAGATGAGTCAAACTGCTTTCAAAGCCGATGAAAACATTCCCGTTTCAATTTTTATTACCAATACAAGTAAGCTCGATGTGCGAATTTTGCGTTGGAAAACCACGATTGACGGCGTAAAAGAAGATTTGTTTGAAGTGAGTTTGAACGGAAAAGAAGTCGAATATCTCGGTCCCGATTACAAACGACCTGTGCCGGTCGATACTGATT
This sequence comes from Acidobacteriota bacterium, assembly GCA_031430435.1. Taxonomy (GTDB): domain Bacteria; phylum Acidobacteriota; class Blastocatellia; order Pyrinomonadales; family Pyrinomonadaceae; genus JANNVK01. The sequence goes on along the minus strand of JANPBM010000118.1, from coordinate 2,933 downwards.
ATATTACGCTGAAAGTTGGCGAAACAATCGAATCCGGCATTGATATTTCAGGTTTTTATGATTTTTCAGAAACAGGTTCGTATCAAATCCGATATAAATCCGAAACTCAAGATAATTCGTCGAAAGCGTTGGCATTACAATCGGAAAATTCGCAAACTTGGATCGAAGGACGCGAAACCAAAGTCATCGAAGACTCTGCTCCCGATGCGGTTTCGGGTTCGACATCTTATACAAGTTGCTCTGCATCACGCCAAAGTTCGTTGGTTACGGCACGAAACAATGCTTCAACTTACGCAACTGTCGCCTATAATTATTTGAACGCAGGAACACAAGGTTCACGCTACACAACCTGGTTCGGCACATATAATTCGAGCCGTTACAACACCGTAAAAAGTCATTTCTTAAACATTCGCAATGCAATGGATACGGCTTCGGTCAGATTCAACTGCTCTTGCACAGACAGCGCTTTCGCGTATGTTTACCCGACACAGCCTTATACAATCTATCTTTGCAACGCATTTTGGTCGGCACCATCAACCGGAACAGATTCAAAAGCCGGAACGTTAGTTCACGAAATGAGTCATTTTAACGTGGTTGCCGCGACAGATGATTGGGCTTACGGACAAACCGCCGCGAAAAATTTGGCAAGAACAAATACAACCAGAGCAGTTGATAACGCAGACAGCCACGAGTATTTTGCAGAAAATACACCTTCGTTGCCGTAATAATTTCGTTGATTAATTTAAGATTAAAACTCTCGGCTGAAAGGTCGAGAGTTTTTTTGATTTAAATTACCGATTGCCCTTAAAGTGATTAAATCGTAAAATAACAGCAATGAACGCCTTAGAAAATGCCAAACAATTAAAAACCGAACTTGATTCTTTTCGTCCGCTGACAGGCGAAATTGAAGCTCGAATTATGCAGAAATTTCGGCTTGATTGGAATTTTCATTCAAATAATATCGAGGGAAACTCACTAACCTACGGCGAAACTAAAGCGTTGATTTTATTTGGGATAACGGCACAAGGCAAACCGTTGAAAGATCATTTTGAAATTACGGGACACAACGAAGCGATAAATTGGGTTGTTGATTTAGTAAAAGGCGAAACGGAACTAACCGAAGTTTTTATCAGACAATTACACGAACTTTTGCTGAAAGAATCTCATTACAAAGAAGCGGTTACAAGCGAAGGAAAACAGACTCGGCGAAAAATCGAGGTCGGAAAATACAAAACCCAATCGAATCACGTTATTACAAATACAGGCGAACCTTTTTTCTTTGCCACGCCCGAAGAAACGCCGATCAAAATGCAGGAATTGATTGATTGGTTTCGCAACGAACGTGATAAAACCGGCGTAAATCAGATAATTTTAGCGTCGCTTTTTCATTACAAATTTGTCAAAATTCATCCGTTCGACGACGGTAACGGCAGAACTGCAAGAATTTTGATGAATTTTATTTTGATGCAATTCGGTTTTCCGCCCGTAATTATCAGAACCGAAGACAAAGAAAATTATTACCGAGTTCTGCGTCTTGCCGATGCCGATGAACTTGAACCTTTTATCGAATATATTGCCGAGAATTTAGTTCGTTCGCTTGAAATAATGCTCAAAGGTGCGAAAGGCGAAAGTATTGAAGAAGCAGACGATTTGGATAAGGAATTGGCTTTACTTGAACAAGAAATTCGTTCAGCCGGAACAAAAGTTTCTACATCAAGAAATAAAGATTCTTTACTTGGTATTTTTGAGAGTTTAATTGTTCCACTAACTATTGAGTTTATAAATGTCAGCGAAAAATTCAATAAATTCTATAATGAGAAGATGTTTGTGTTGCATTTAGATGGGAGCGGAAACAATACAAACAACCAAACTTTGGATGAAGTTTTCACAGCAATTAGAAGCCGTTTATATCAAAACGATTTAGGAAATAATGAGAGTATTATTCTCAATTACTTTTATAAGTCTTTCAAACAAAGCGGATTTGGCAATTTTGATAACGAATCAAAAATATTTTTTAATTTTGAGCCTCATCAAATTAGAATTTCAGCTTATTCTTCATCAATACCGGTATTTGTTGAAAATGCTTATTATTCTGAAATAAATACAAAATTTGATGTTCAAAAAATCTGCAAATTAATTAGTAATCAACACAAAGAGTTTATCAAAGTGAAATTAAATGAGATTAACCAAGTACCGCCTTAAATTCTACTCAGATCAAATCTTCCGCAAATTTGTTAAATATGCTATTTTTTAATTGTATGAAAGATGATTTATTAAAACGAATTACGCTTAATCCGAATGTTTGTTTCGGCAAACCGACAATCCGCAATAAACGTTATCCGGTTGAAACAATGTTGGATTTGATGAGTGCGGGAATGACCGTCGAAGAGCTTTTGGAAGATTGTCCCGATCTTGAAAAAGAAGATTTACAAGCGTGTTTATTGTTTGCCAGTAAATTGATGAAAGTTAATTCCATTCAAAATGTGATTGCCGCGTAATGAAATTTATTGTTGACGCACATCTTCCTTATCGGCTGAAACTTTGGTTGAATGAAATTGATTTTGATACCATTCACACGAGGGATTTACCCGAAGCCAACGAAACTCAAGACATAGATATTGCCGCGTTTGCGGATATTGAAAATCGAACCGTAATTTCAAAAGACGGCGATTTTCTTAAGTTGCGAATCTTGCAAAATAAACCCAAACAACTTTTGATGATTACGACCGGAAACATCGTCAACAAAGATTTGATTGCTTTATTCGAGCGGAATTTCCCGACAATACTTAAACTTTTGGTTCTACCGACATTTTAATGGTAACAAGTTAAGTTTCCCGTAAAAGAACAAAATGGCACTTCGGAAGTTATCAAACTTTCGATAGCCTCTGCCGATTGCTTTGAGCAGTTGGATTTTACCGTTCAACCGCTCTGCC
>JANPBM010000117.1:0-14688 GCA_031430435.1 Acidobacteriota bacterium | reverse complement strand
CAAACACCCCGACCGCCAAAAGAGCGACAATTCCAATTGGAAAAAGCCGCCCGAAACTCAATTTGCTTTCGACCGACTCGACATACTTTTTATGTGACATAAACCCTCACTTTTTAATTTTATTGAAAATAAATACTGACTCGCGGACAATAAACTTCCGCTAATCTGTAAGCAAGGTCAGCATATTTTCTTTTTGTGTTCAGAGTTCACGATTCATCGTGCCGCCGATGTTTAAGCATCGTTATCAAACTAAAGTTTGAACTCTGAACACTTAAGACTCTGTAACTCCGTAACTTTCTGCCGACCATCAAACGTAAAAATAATCTTCTGTTTATAATTGATGTTTTTACGAAAAGGTTTCATAAACTTTTCGGAGGAACAAAAAAGCCGCAAGATTTGCTAATCAAATCTTGCGACCGAAACTGATATTTATTGTAAAACTTACTCCGACACCAACGCTTGCTTGCTTGCTTGCTTCTAAAGCGAACCCGAAACTATCCGACCTTGTCAATTCAAAGTGAGATTTAGCGGCAACTTTTTGAGTTAAAGTTATTCACACTGTGTTAAAACCGAATATAAAACAAACTGTACTTTAGTTTTATTTGTTTGACAAACATTTATTTGTTAACAAAAAGTTACAAAAATTGGTTACTTAAATCAATCAATTAGGTTATGAATTGACAGCCGGAAACAAAAACTACAATTCTGCAACCCTTGCGTAAACTTCTTGAATTATTCCAAAAATCCCGCAACTGTTCGCCGGACTTGCCGAAACATTACAAAATACTTTTGAGACATTGCAACCAAAGTCGGAGACATTGCAACTAACTATTATACATTCCGAACGGTGCGGCAAACATTGCAGACAAGTTTTGCAGGTTTGCAAAAGTTTTTTCAACTGTTCTGACTCGGTCGGAAACAATCAGCGAACTCGGGGAAATAGTCGACAACCTTTTGGGAGTGTTCCCAAAGGGCATTTAATTGTTAGAACCATCACCGCAATCCGTCAAAAGTATTTTTGAATGATTGCCAATAAAGTGAAGAACATTCCGAAAGTTCTTCGAGGAGCAAATAAAATGTCAACAAATATTCCGCAAGATAATAACGGACGTGTCGCGTGGTCTTTAAACTTTGAAAATAAATTTCAGTCTTTAGCTGAAAGTCTCGGATTTGGAGCAGATGAAACTAAATCGTTGCTGGACGACAGCCGGATGATGCGATTTGTTATTTTGAGTTCACAAGTTTCCTCAGTTTTTTCAAAAACCTGCACAGCATTCAAAAACGAGATGCTCGGCGGAGTCGGCGAAGGCATTACCGAACCGCAAATTCCGGTTTATCAGCCGCCAACGCCGCCGGAACACGTCAGAGCAAATATTTTGGAACGCTTATCAAACGCTTTGCAGCGTGCAAAATTGCATCCGAACTTTAACCAAACAATTGCCGAACAGTTAATGTATGCGACAATTGAAACTCCGCAAAAATCTTTTGACGATGCAAAACCTAAGGCAGCCGCAACCGCTTTGGTCGGCGGCGTAATTCGTTTGGATTGGACAAAAAGCAAGTTCGACGGCATTTATATCGATTCACAACGCGGAAACGAAACCGAGTGGAAACGGCTTGATTTTGATATGCGGTCGCCGTATGAAGACGAGCGTCCGCTTTCGGAGATCGGTAAACCCGAACAACGCCGTTATCGTTTGATTTATTTTATTGACAATAAAACCGTCGGAATGTGGTCGGATACAATAAACATTGCGGCGACACCGTAACTTTGTAAAAATAAATGATTGATTGGAATTGACAGAAAGATTTCCGTGCGGTAATCTGTAAATTCGTTTTAAGGACGATGTTTTGAAGTTATTTACCAATCAATTTATGTGGTCGATTCGTCTAGGGGTCTAGGACACCGCCCTTTCACGGCGGCGACACGGGTTCAAATCCCGTATCGACTACCAACCTTTTTATTACAATTTACATCAAACCCGGTAAACTATTCGCTTACAACCTAAGCGAATTTTTTATTTTACGAGGACTTATGTTAAAAAAACTTTCATTATTCATACTGCTTTTATCAATATCTTTTATTTCGACCAACGCCCAAACCGTTCAAAACACGGATAACGTGATTGTTTTGCCGTTTGAAAATACTTCGGGCAAGCCTGAATTTAATTGGGTCGGCGAAAGTTTTGCCGATTCTTTGTCCGATTTGCTGCGAGTTCCGAGTTTGAACGTGGTCGGAAACGATGAACGCAAAGTTATCCAACAACGTTTGAATGTGCCGTTGACAACGATTCCGTCGCTGGCAACTTCGCTGAAACTGTCGCGGGAAAGCAAAGCGACTTTGTTAATTTCGGGCAGATACAACATAGTTCCCGCCCAAGGCGACATTGCCGCCGGTTTGACGGTTACGGCAAAAATTATTCGCGTCAACGAAGGTCGATTTTTGAGCGAAGAACTTCCCGACGGCAGAAAAATCACGCGCGACATTACTTTGAGCGATGCGTTGGCGAACCTGCAAACGGTCGAAGGACAACTCGCTTATCAAATTTTATATCAACGCGATAAGGCTCTTCCCTTTTCGCAAAATCAGTTTGTCGATTCGGCAAATAAAGTTCCGGCAAAAGCGTTTGAGGCTTATATCAAAGGTTTGTTGACGGTTGAAGCCGATCCGAAACGCGAAATTTTCCTCAAAAATGCGATGCGTCTTTATGCGGAAACGAAAGAAGGCGAAACTTATACCGATGCCGCGCTTGAACTCGGTCATTTTTATTTGAATCAACGCAAAACAAACGAAGCAATCGATTTTTTCTCGCGGATTCCGCAAACCGACCAACATTTTCCCGAAGCCGCGTTTTATACGGGTTTGATTTATTGGGCAAATAATAGTTATGAACAAGCTCTCGCGGTGATGCGTCCGCTCGCGGATGAACTCAAATTAACCAGCGTTTACAATACTTTAGGCGCGATTGCTGTTCAAGCCGCCCGCGTCGAAAAAAAGAATAAACCGAAATCTGCCGAACTTTTGCGTGAAGGCACAGAGTATTTGAAAAAAGCATCGGATTCACAACCCGACGATCCCGAAGCTCGTTTCAATTATGGTTTAGCATTGTTTGCGGACGGCAAATTTGCGGAGGCAATCAAACAAATCCAACCTGTTTTGGCATCGAATCCGCGCGACGGCGAAGCGTATTTTCTGCTTGCCAAATCGTTGGAAAAAACGGCTGACGCTTCTGCCGCAGATTTTGACAACCAAGCTCGCAGATTTTTGTCGAATTACGCAAAAGTCGAAACAGAATATCGACGCGGAAATGCAACCGACGCGATTTTACTCAGAGTCGAACAACCGCCGCGAAAAGATTTTGTCGGCGTGGTGATGATTAAAAATCAGAATCCGACAATCAAGCCGGCGACAAATGAAACAGGCGATTTGCTCGCGCAAGCCAAACAGCTTTACAAAAATGGACGCGACGACGAATCGATGGCAATTTTGCGCAAGGTTTTGAACAGCGAACCGATGAGTTCCGAAGCGTATTTGATGCTCGGCAAAATTCATTTGCGGCGAACCGATATGGAACAAGCGACAAGTTCGCTGAAAACGTCGCTCTTTTGGGACAACAGCCAAATCGAAGCCTATATTTTATTGACCCGCATTTTTGTCGAAAAGAAAGACTGTCTGACCGCCAAAAATTACGCCGAAGCCGCGATTAAAATCGACGGTGAAAACCAAGAAGTTACCGGTTTGCAAAGATTGGTTGAACGATGCGGGAAATGAAGTGAGAATTAAGAATTAAGAATTAAGAGTCTGTGAAAATTTACAGGCTCTTTTTTTAATTTTTAATTCGTAATTCTTAATTACCGAAAGTTGTGGCGCGGTGTTTGCTATAAGTAATCTCGGCAAGTCTGTTGCAGTTAAACAGAACCCGCCGCCACCACTTCTTAGAGCATAGTTTGCCACTGTGCTTGACATCCTTCCGAGCGTTCCTTCAGTAATCTTTCCGATATATGGACCCGACTGTAAAAAGTCGGGTTCACCCGCGTTTAAAAGCCCGATTTTGCGGTCATTCATATTGATTCATCGTTATTGTCGCTTTTTCTTTATTAAATCAATCTGACTTATCAAAACCGTGTTCTGACAATTTTTGTTACTTTTTTACTGACAATTTTTGCAACTTCGTTCAATTTGAACGGTCAATTTGATTGAATTCTTTCAAACTGAACGATATGCCGGTAAACTTGTGAAATGTTTTTTTCGACAATCGGAAATAAATTTCTGCCGTCATTTTCAAATTTGCTGTGGGCAATAAACTCTGCAATTCTGCTCGTTTTCGCTTTTCCCGACTATGATTTTTGGTTTCTCGCTTACGTCGCGCTGATTCCGCTTTTCTACGCCGTCGAACAAGAGCAAAACTCAACCGCAAAAAGTTTTGTCTTAGGTTGGGTTTGGGGAATTTGTTTCTTTTTCGGCAGTTGTTGGTGGATCGCCTTTCCGATGAAAACTTATGCGGGAATTCCGAGCGTAATCGCTTACGCAATGGCTTTGTGCGCAACAATAATCGTCGGACTTTTTCCCGCAATTTTCGCCGCGATACTGGCAAATTTATTGAAACGATTCGGCGTATCGGCAATGCTGTTCGCACCGTTTATTTGGGTTTTCAGCGAATTTTTAAGATTTGGGCTGACGGGAAATAATTGGAATGCGATTGGTTATTCGCAGGCTTTTAATATAGATAAAGAAATTATCTCACTTGTTTCAACGGGCGGAGTTTTACTGTTAAGTTTTTATTTACTTATTTTCAATTCATTATTTGCAACTTCCCTAAAAGTATTAAGTAAGTTTAGAAAAGAAAGAACTAAAAGTCTTTTATTTTTAAACGCCGCGATGTTTATCTGGTCGCCGGTTAGCGCTTTCATTCTGTTTATTGCCCACCTTTTGCTTGATAAGAAAATAAGTAGATTTTTACTTGGGAAAACCAAAAAGAAAATGCGTTTCAACATTCTGATTCCATTTTTGTTGTTTCCGCTTATTGCAATAATCATTTATATCGGACAACTTTATAGGTCAGATTACACTCCATATAACAAGAGCGTAACCGTTATTGCCGTTCAACCAAACGTGCCGATGAACGGGTTGAACCTCGAACAATGGAAACGCCTGCGAAACCGCCACGTTGAACTTGCCGAAACCGCTTTGCAAAAGACGAATGACAACCGACAACCGACAATCGTAATTTTCCCCGAATCGCCGATGAATTTTGAATACGCAAAAGATTCGGAGTTCCGCGAGTTTATCAAAAATTTTGCGGTGGGAAATAATGTTTCGGTGTTGTTTAATGCGGGCGAACCTGTTTATCCGCAATATGTTAATCGTGAACCTGAGACGTTGACGCAAGAACAAATCGGCAAAATGTCAGAAATTTATAACTCGGCGGTGATGGTTGACGAAAAAGGCGAAAAAGTTGCTCAGTTCGATAAAATTCATCTTTTACCGTTCGGCGAATTTATTCCGTTACCAAAGTTTTTGGCTGATTATGTGCCGCCTGTCGTGGGAAATTTCACGTTCGGAAAAGAGTTTGACATTTTGAATTTCGGCGATGCAAAAGCCGGCGTGATGATTTGTTTCGAGTCGCACTTCCCTTCGCTTTCACGCGAATACGCAAACCGCGAAGCAGATATTTTAGTCGAAGTTACAAACGACGGTTATCTCGGAAACACGCCTGTTTTGCGGCAACATCTGGCAAACGCCGTGTTTCGCGCAGTCGAGACAAATCGCCCTGTTTTGCGGGTTACAAATGTCGGAATCACGGCTTATATCAACGAACGCGGCGAAGTAATCGAACCGACCGCAAGTTACGCGGAAGACACCCGAATTTGGACAATTTCAAAATCGGACGGCGGCAAAACGTTTTATGTAAAATACGGCGATTGGTTGGCGTGGCTGTGTTCGTTGGTAACTTTGGTGCTATTATTGTTTGGAAAAGTGAGGAAGAAATAATGCCGTATTCAAGGTTTACACCGTTGGAGTTGAAAAATAAATTCGGAATCGAGCAACATTTCGTCAACGATTTATTTACGCACGTCAAAAAAATTAAGCCGAGCGAACTTTTAATGGCGAATTTGAATCAAAATTCACTTTTCGCGTTAGAGCAAGGAACAGAAAAAGCTCGTTCCGAGTTCATTATCGCGCCGTTTTTTGCCGAAATCAGATTTCTCGCCAAAGATACAATCAGCGTTTTTTCGGGCGTAGAGTTTAATGTCGATAAAAAACTCGGACTTTCGGGCTTTTGCGACTTTTTGATTTCTCGGTCAACGTTTCAACGCGAACTTGAAGCACCCGTCGTAATTGCGGTTGAAGCCAAACAAGACGATTTCAAAAAAGGAATTACGCAGTGCATTTCCGAAATGTATGCCGCCAATATCTTCAACGAAAAAGCCGGACATCACTTTGACAAAATATATGGTTGCGTAACTACGGGCGATGTTTGGCGATTTTTAGTGTTGGAAAAACAAACCGCAAGAATTGAAATAGATTCATTTGATATGCGGCAAGATTTAGACAAAATTTTGGGCATTTTATACGCGATGGCTGTCAACAAAGTATGAAGCTAAAGATTATTTCGGCACTTGTTTTTCTTTTGTTTTCTTACACTTTCGGCTATGTTTTTGTCAGACAAACATATTCCGAAATTTGGGAACGCAACGGAAACACTTACGTTATTTTTCCCGAAAATAAAGTGTTATACTATTTTTTTCGTCCGTTAAGTATTGTTGATGAAAGATTTACGGGAATCGGTTCACACATCGGGCAACATCGCCGGAATTAAAAAGATAATCAATTTCACTCAAAACCATAATTGCTTGTCTAATTTTCAATTCGGCATATAATTTGTAATATGGCTTATTCAAAATTTACGGCACTTGATTTAGAAGATAAATTCGGCATCAAGCAAAGTTATGAAAAAGATTTATTTATCCGTGTTGCACCCAGAAAATCAAGCGAACTTTTGCTGGCAATTCTTGACCAAAATATAAGTTTTGCACTTGAACAAGGAACTGAAAAAGCACGTTCCGAATTGATTATCGCTCCGATTTTTATTGAACTGTGCAACCAAACCGAGCGACAAGTGAATGTATTTTCGGGCATTGAATTTAATGTCGATAAAAAGCTCGGACTTTCGGGTTGGGCAGATTTTTTGGTTTCACGCTCAACTTTCAGACGGGGATTAAAAGCGCCCGTCGTGATTGCGGTTGAGGCAAAACAACAAGATTTTGAAGGCGGCGTAACACAATGTATCGCCGAAATGTATGCCGCAAATCTTTTTAACGAAAAACGAAATAATCCGACCGACAGAATTTACGGTTGCGTTACAACGGGTGATATTTGGCGTTTTTTGGTGCTGGAAAGTAACGAAGCCAAAATTGAAACAAGCTCGCTTGATGTCCGCGAAGACCTTGAAAGAATCTTGGGAATACTCTACGCAATGGCGTTAGAAAAGTTTGATTAGCTCATAAAATATGGAATTATTAGATTTACAAACAAAATACGAAGCAATAAAGTTGAAAGTCGGTCAGCTTGGGAGGTTGCTTTGACGTTCCTTCCAAACAGAAAGAATTAGACAAACTGGAATCGCAAATTGCCGAACCGAGTTTTTGGAACGATTCGGCAAACGCGCAAAAAATCGTCCGCCAACGCAGTCGTTTGGAACGGGCAATAAATCGGCAAAACTATTTTGAAGCAAGCGTTTCCGATACTGAAATTTTATTTGAATTTGCCGAATCGGACGAAAATTCGCGCCAAGAATTAGTCGAATTGATTGAAAAATCAGAGAAAGAAACGTTATTGGCGGAAACCGAAGCGTTGCTTTCGGGCGAAACAGACGCAAATAACGCAATTTGTTCGATTCAATCAGGTGCAGGCGGAACCGATGCCCAAGATTTTGCTCAAATGTTGTTGCGGATGTACCTGCGTTGGGCTGATCGTAAAGGCTTTAAAGTAGAGGTTTTAGACGAACAATCGGGCAGCGAAGCAGGTTTGAAATCGGCAACTTTCCGTGTTGAAGGCGATTACGCGTACGGTTTGCTGGCGTGTGAAGCGGGCGTGCATCGGCTCGTGCGAATTTCGCCGTTTAATTCGGGCGGAAGCCGTGAAACTTCGTTTGCGTCGATGTTTGTATCGCCGGAAATTGATGAAAACATTGAAGTTATCATCGAAGATAAAGATTTGCGGATTGACACATATCGCAGTTCGGGGGCGGGCGGACAGCACGTCAACGTGACGGATTCGGCGGTTCGCATCACACATTTGCCGACAAATATTGTCGTAACTTGTCAAAATCAACGTTCGCAATTACAAAATAAGACAGTTGCAATGAACGTTTTGCGGTCGAAGTTGTATGAATTGGAACTCGACAAGCGAAAGTTGAATTCGGCGGAACTTGAAGCAAGTAAACAGGATATTTCGTTCGGTTCGCAAATTCGCAATTACGTTTTGCATCCGTACAGATTGGTCAAAGATACGCGGACAAAATTTGAGCGTTCCGATGTTGATGTCGTTTTAGACGGTGATATTGACGAATTTATCAAAGAATTTTTACTTTTTCGCAAAACAAACTAAAATAAATACCGGTAAAAATGGCAACCGAAGTAACGAAACAAACAACTTTCTCATATAAAAACGAAATCGTCGCCGTAATTTTATTGGCGGCGGCGGTCATAATTTTTCTCTGTCTGGTAACTTATAATCCGAATGATTGGTCAATCAGCACGGCTTCATCCGGCAAAACACACAATTTAATCGGCGTATTCGGCTCGACGATTGCCGATATTATATTGCAAACAATAGGTTTAACGGCATACTTACTTCCCGCGTTATTGGCGTTTATCGCGTGGCAAGTTTTTCGCTCGGAAATTATTTACACGCCGATCAGCCGAATTTCAGGTTTCGTTTTATTCCTTTTTGCTTTTTCGGGATTGCTGATTGTCTCCGGAGTTTCTCCGTTTTTTGACGGTGCGATTCAGGTCGGCGGACTTTTCGGCGTAACAATTGCTTCAATTTTCACGCCTTGGCTTGGCGGTATCGGTTCATTTATTTTGCTGTTTGCCCTTGCGGTCGTCGGATTTTTATTACTGACAAATTGGTCGTTGCAGTATATTTTCGAGCAAAGTAAGTTCGGTTTCGGCTATTTATTTGCGGGAATTTCAGGCAGTTTTGTTAATTTTAAGGAGTGGCGACAAGCCGAAAACGAGAAGGCAGCAATTCGTGCCGAAAAACGTTTGAAAGAGCGCGAACTGAGCGAGAAAGAGAGCATAAAAATTTCAAACGGCGAAGCAAAGCGGACGAAAAAAGTTGAAGAAAAAACTCTGCCGAAAGTCGTTGAAGAACCGAAAACGTGGAAAGACAAATTTGTAAATCTGGTTGACAGATTAAGTGAGCCGCCGGAAGAAGAGATTGAAGAAACTATTGAACCGGAAGAAGTTATCGAGAAGCCGAAACCGAAAATTATCAGCAGTAATTCGGTTGAAGCCGACGACGACGAGTTCGTTTCCGCACCGTTGCAGGTTGTTAAAATAAAGGATGAACTTGTTGAGAAACAAGAGGTTACGATTCAGGATAATCCGTTCAAAATTGACGGTACAATCCCGATTTCGCCGATTAAACAAACGGGCGATTTAGATTCCGCGTCGGTCAAAGAAATTGTCGAGACACAAATCGAGCAACCGAAAAAACCACAGAGTTTTGAAACTTACACATTGCCTCCATCGGCTTTTTTGACCGAAGCACCGCCGCGAATCGAACAAAAAGACGAAGAACTTTTAGCGATTGCCGAAGAATTGACGGATAAATGCAAAGAATTTAACGTCAACGGTCGCGTCATGCACATTTGCCAAGGTCCCGTTGTCACAACCTACGAATTTAAACCCGACGCGGGCGTAAAGTATTCCAGAATCACAGGTTTGGGCGACGATTTATGTTTGGCATTGAAAGCCGAATCAATCCGCATTGACCGAATTCCGGGCAAAGCATACGTCGGCATCGAAGTTCCGAATCATCAACGCGAAACAATTTTTCTGCGTGAAGTGATTGAATCTAAAAAATTTAAGGAATCAAGTTCGTTGCTCACGGTCGCACTCGGCAAAACAATCGACGGTTTAAATTATGTCGCGGATTTAGCGAAAACTCCGCATTTACTTATCGCCGGACAAACAGGCGCGGGAAAATCGGTCGGCGTAAATACACTCATTGTTTCGATTCTTTACAAGGCTCGTCCGGACGAAGTTAAATTCATAATGATTGACCCGAAGCGTTTAGAATTGGGCGTTTACGCGGATATTCCGCATCTTGCCACGCCGATTATTACCGATCCGAAACGGGCGACAATCTCGATGAAATGGGCGGTTTCAGAGATGGAAAGACGCTACAAGGACCTTGCGGGCTGGGGCGTTCGCAACATTGACGGCTACAACACGGAAATCAGAAAACGCAACGCACTCGGTCATTTGGACGAAAACGGCGAACCTTGGAAAACTCTGCCGTATCTTGTCATTATTATTGACGAACTCGCCGATTTGATGATGGTTGCGGGAAAAGAGGTCGAAGAATCAATCACACGGCTTGCACAAATGGCTCGCGCGGTCGGAATTCACTTGGTTTTAGCCACGCAACGTCCGTCGGTTGACGTGATTACAGGTTTGATTAAAGCAAACTTTCCTTCGCGAATCTCATTCCGTGTGTCGTCAAAAATCGATTCGCGGACGATTATTGACGCAAACGGTTCGGAAAAACTGCTCGGTCGCGGCGATATGCTGTTTTTGCCGCCCGGAACGTCGCAAATCGTCCGCGTTCACGGCGCATTCGTCGACGAAACCGAAATTGCTCAAATCGTCGAACATATCAAAAAACAAGGAAATCCCGATTACGACATTTCGATTACCAAAACCGAAGACGAAATTGAAGGGACAGAAGGACTTCCGGGCAAAAAAGACCCGCTCTTTTGGGACGCGGTTAAATCGGTTGTCGGAGCAAAACGCGCTTCAACTTCTTTGCTGCAAAGACATTTACGAATCGGTTACGGGCGTGCCGCCGCGATTTTAGACGCGATGGTTCGCGAAGGATTTATCGGCGAAATGGACGGAAGTTCGCGGGCAAGACCGATTTTGGAAGCCGCATACGAAGCATTGGAAGCACTGGAAAGCGGCGGAGAATTATAGAAATTAAAAACTACTTAATATTTTCCACAACTTCTGTGGAAAAAGCTGTGTATCCATAATATTTCTTGACTCTAAACCATTGAAAAATAGAAACTTTTAGCACTTTGCACACAAAATATGCAAAAAATCGGCATCAAATATGCAAAATCTTAACCTCATTATTTTCAGCATTTACGATTACAGACTTAAACTTTTACGTTTAACAATTTTGGCAATTTACTTTTCGTTTTGTTTGGCTTGCGTAACCTCTCAAAAACAAATGACTTTTGCGAATAAAAAGCCTTTTGAGGTTTCCGAAAACGCTTTGAATATCAATTTTGCAACTGCCGAAGAACTTGAAAAACTCCCACAAATCGGCAAAGGTTTAGCCGACAAGATAATCAAGCATCGTGAAAAATACGGAAACTTTCGCCATCCCGAACACTTGATTTTAGTTAAAGGAATGAGCGATAACAAATTTCGGGCGATTCAAAATATGGTCAAAGTTGAATAACTTTTATGTTCGATAAATCTCCGACAAATTTTACCCTTTATCCTTTCGCGTGGTTAGCGGTTTTATTTGCATTCGGTATTTTTCTCGCAAAGTTCTTTCCATTTTCATGGCAAACTTATTGCATAATTTGTATATTTTCAACAATTTGCGTTGCTCTTTTATTGAAACAAAAGTTTGTTTCGATTTTTCTCGCGTTCGCGTTTATTGCCGGCGGAGCAACACTTTATCGAATTGAAATAGAGACAATTTCGCCGAATCGGTTGAAGGTTTTATATGATTCAAACCAATTTATTTCGGGCGAACCGATTGAAATTGAAGGTATTTTAAACGGAAAACCCGAACTTGCGATCGGCGGATTTTTTGTCGAACTGCAAACAACAAAGGCTTTTTATCAAAACAAAGAACGCGAGGTTTCGGGAAAACTTCGTCTGTACGCGACCGTTCCAACCGAAGAAGTCGGGCGTGAATACGATGAATTGCAACTTGGTTACGGCACAAAAATCCGTGTCGCGTGTCAGATTCGGCGTGAAGAAAAATTTCAAAATCCGGGCGTTGCATCGTTCAAAGAAATTATCGATCAAAAAGAGCTGGACGCGACAGGTTTTATAAAAAGTCCGTTACTTATTGAAAGGATTGAAGATACGCCGACTTTTTTGCCGGCTGTTTGGCTTTACGAGCAACGTCAAAATCTGATTTTAGATTTCAAAACTTTGTTTTCGCAACAGACTTCGGGCGTATTGATTGCTTCGCTTTTGAACAATCGTTATCATCTCGATAAAGACACATCCGATCGTTTTCGTGAAGGCGGAACGTTTCACGCACTTGTCATTTCCGGAATGCACATTACGTTTATCGGAACGTGGATTCTCTTTATTATTCAACGATTTACGCGGAATCGTTGGTGGCAGTTTTTGCTTGCGGCGACAGTTCTTTGGGCGTATTCGCTGATGGTCGGTGCGGAAGTTCCGGTAACGCGTGCGGCGATTATGTTCACGATTTTGCTGTTTGCGCGTATCGTTTTTCGGGACGCAAATTTAATCAATGCTCTCGGCGTAAGCGGTTTATTTCTGTTAGTTTGGCGACCTTCCGACGTTTTCGACCAATCGTTTCAACTGACTTTTGCCTGCGTAATTGCGATTGTGGCGATGGCGTTTCCGATTTTGGACAAAATGAAGGCAATCGGAAGTTGGCGACCAACGGTTGAAACACCGTTTTCACCTAATGCCCCGAATTGGCTAAAGTCTTTTTGCGAAATGCTTTATTGGCGTGAAAGCGTGTGGAAGCGTGAAGCCGAACGCAACATTTGGACGTGTGTGATTTTCAAAACGCCGAAAGCAGAATGGCTGGAAACGAAAAAATTACAGCGTCCGTTTCGATTTTTGTTTGAAACTTTGCTCGTTTCGTTTTGCGTTCAACTTTGGCTCGTGCCGATGCTCGTCGTATTTTTTCATCGTATCTCGTTGATTTCATTACTCTTAAACGTTTGGATCGGCGCGTTGACGGCATTTTTGAGTTTAACGGCGATAATTGCGGTTTTGTTGGCAAAAGTCAGCACGATTTTTGCGGCGACATTTATATTTTTGACTGAAATTTCAACTTGGATTACAATTCACGCGGCTGATCCGTTGATTGAAAGCGGACTTTCTTCGATTCGTTTACCGATTTATGCGGGAAACTTCAAATTGCTGTATGTTGTTTATTTTATTCCGCTTATCGTTTTTAGTCTGTTAATTTTACGTTGGAAACCGCTTGCTTTTGTTTCAAATTCCGCGTTTCAAATTATAGATTTCAAATTCCGTGTTCCAAATTTTCTTCCGATTTCCGCGTTTTTAATTCTCTTCTCGTTGATAATTTTTCACCCGTTCAGTTCGCCGAAAATCGACGGACGGCTTCACGTCGATTATTTGGATGTCGGGCAAGGCGATTCGGCGTTGATTACGTTTCCAAACGGCGAAACTTTATTGGTTGACGGCGGCGGAAAGCCAAATTTTTCAACAATTTACACACAATCCGGGAGTGAGGAAGCCGAACCTTTTACGCCCGACAAACGCAACATCGGCGAGGCGGTGGTGTCCGAATTTTTGTGGGAAAAAGGTTACGATAAAGTTGATTATATTTTGGCGACTCACGCCGACGCGGATCATATTCAAGGCTTGGTTGACGTGGCGAGGAATTTCAAAATCAAGACCGCCATTTTCGGCAGAACTCCGCCGCAAGATAGTGATTTTGTTGAACTTAACAATGTTTTGAAAAAATGGCATGTTCCGATTCAAACGGTTTCACGCGGCGATATTTTGACGTTTGGCGAAGTAAAAATCGAAATTCTTTATCCTGAAAATACGGATGAAAGTTCCGACAATAATCATTCCGTTACATTTCGTCTGACATTCGGCGACAGAAAGTTTTTCTTCACGGGCGATATTGAAAAAGAAACGGAAACTTTATTGGTTCAAACTCCGCAATTCTTGCAATCCGATGTTGTAAAAGTTGCTCATCACGGCAGCCGAAGCTCTTCCATTGTTGAATTTATCGAAGCAAGTAAAGCAAAAGTTGCGGTAATTTCGGTCGGCAAGGAATCGCCGTTCGGACATCCGCACGAAGAAGTAGTCGAACGTTGGAAAAATGCAAACGCACAAATTTTACAAACGGGCGAACGCGGTACAATTTCATTTTCAACCGACGGAACATATTTGCAATTCACGACATTTGCTCGTTGAAAACGCAAAAACACTACACGATTTTATCAATAAAAACCGTCCGAGCATTCGTTCATAATCTTTTACTGACTAAGTTTTACGCCAACTTTTACCGATTGTCAAATCTGTTTTTAATCAAGTTGACCGATTTTTGTAATGCCCCAACAAAAAGTTTTTACCCAAATTAGTGCGTCGGACTGCCGAAAAGTTCTTCGGCGATGTCCAAGTCTTTGTTTTGGCTTAGATTATTTAACGCTTTCACTAATTTATCTCGCGGGTTTTCCTCTCGTTTTT
>JANPBM010000116.1:0-34212 GCA_031430435.1 Acidobacteriota bacterium | reverse complement strand
AAATGCAATCAGCTATAATTCGGCAGGTGCGATGGAGCGTTTGCGACTTGGCAACGGCAAATGGGAAACGGCTAAGTATAACGAAAGACTGCAAGTTACGCAGATTGGACTTGGAAACAGTGCAACCGATACAAGTTTGTTAAAGTTAGAATTCAGTTACGGAAATAACACGCAAAATAACGGTTCAATGCGAAGCCAAAAGATTAGTTTCAACGGATTATCGCAACCGTTTGAACAAACTTACGCTTACGATGATTTGAACCGTCTGCAATCTGCAACCGAGACCGTAAATAGCGGAGCGACAACAACTTGGAAGCAGACATTTCAATTCGACCGATTCGGTAACAGACGTTTTGAAGCGGCTAACACAACGAATCTAAGCCAAAGTTCGCCAAGTAAAGTTACGAATCCGCTTATAAATACATCAGATAATCGCTTGAAAAAAGACCAAGACGGCGACACAATAACCGATTACGATTACGATTACGATAAAACGGGAAATTTAATCCAAGATTCCGAAGGCAAACAATTTTTATATGACGCTGAAAACCATCAAAAAGAAGTTTTTGTCAACGGCGTTTCAAAAGGCAAATATCTTTATGACGGCGATGGAAAAAGAGTCAAAAAAATAAGTGATTTAGAAACAACAATATTCGTGTATGATGGAGGCGGACAACTTGTGGCAGAGTATTCAACGCAACAATCAGCCACGCCGCAAGTCAGTTATTTGACACAAGACCATCTCGGAAGTCCAAGAATAATCACGGATAATGTCGGCAAAGTAATTGCGAGAAAAGACTTTAACGCATTCGGCGATGAAACAAGTTCGGCACAACGAACTGAGTTATTAGGCTATAAACCGGAAGAGATTCGCCAAGATTACACAGGCTATCAAAAGGATGATGAAAGCGGATTAGAGTTTGCACAAGCGAGATATTACAACACTAAACACGGACGATTCACGAGCGTTGACCCGTTGACCGCGAGTGCGAATGTGAAAGACCCGCAAACTTTCAACAGGTATAGCTACGCAATGAATTCGCCGTATAAATTTACCGATCCGTTGGGTTTGGTGTCGAGACCCGGGAGAAGTTTAGTTGACCCGTCAACGCTAACCAATGATTCTCGAATGGCACCTGCCGGAGGAACAGATTCGATAACAAGGTGGCAGGGCAAATTCTACGCCGGCTCAACAGACTGCTGACCAAAATGCTACGCCTATGGTAAACGCGCATGAAGCGGCACATTTACAACAACAACACAATATTACCCTGTTTTTTTACAGGCGATTGACGAATAATAAATTTCGGGTAACCGTGGTTTGGCTTTTTAATTATCTGTCGGGTTGTGCGGAAACAAAAAAACCTTGCCGAATTTTATCGACAAGGTTTTTGATTTTCAGTTTTTTTTAATGACTTACGCTTTTGCCGAATCAGTTTTTTTCTCGCGTTTGATTCCGCCGATTTGCACGAGCTTTTCGCCCTTAATTTGATTTTTCTCTAAAACCATTTGGTTATAGAGTTTTTTCATCATTTGCATTTCTTCGGCAGCTGTTTTCGGTCCTTCCATTTCAGGTTTATTCGGACGCGATAAATCAACTTCGTTCAAAACTAAACTGTGCGAAGCGTCGCCCATCGCAACTTCTTTGCCTTTCGCAAAAACTTCGTGGCGACCGTGATCCTTATACCACTGAGCAACCGTTGCGTTTTGGTGCATATGTTCGATGATATTTCTCCAACCGATTCCCGTATTATAAGCACAGAACGAAATTTCGCCTTCTTGCGTGCCGTAAGGAATAATACACATTTCGGTTCGTCGGAAATCGTAGTTAAACAAATCTTGGAACCACATTCCGGCAATAAACAAGAAGTTCCACGGGTCTTGACGACGTTTTTCAATGTCAGCCGCAGTTCTGTCCGGACCGACTTTACCGTAATCTTTACCCGATAAACCAAACGATTTATCGAATTTTTTCAAGATTCCGCCAAGGGTCAAACTGTTCGGAGCTCCGTAAGGATTGTAGTTTTTCAACAAAGCCAAGCCCATCATCAAATTTGAAAACCATTTTCCGCGAGCCGTGTCGGTGATATGCGTCATATCTTTGACCAAGCCCGGAATGTTCAAAAATTGCGGAACAGGTGCCATTTCTTTGTTTTCTTTGTTGACCATTACCGCTGTTCCAACTCCGCAATTCGGGTGGCAACCGCAGGAAACTTGTCCCCATTCGGCTTCCGCACCGTGAACAACATCGGCAAAATCGGCAAATGCTCCCATCAATGAAAGCGGAAACCAATCGCGAGTCGGTTCGGTAATTCCGACTTGTTTTTGCACGTCTTGGGCAAGATGCGACAAAGTATATCTTTGTTGTAAACGTCTTTGCTCGGTAATATGCTCATCGCGTCCGGTGAACGAAACAGGTTGGAAAGCGATAAACGAAATTTTCTTCGGATTTTCCAAAGCAAAACGAATAATTGTTCCGACTTGGTCGTTATTTACGCCGTTGACAAGTGTCGTTACCAAAATAATGTCAACGCCGGCTTCGTGTAAATTGTTGATTGCGCGAAGTTTAACGTCAAATAAATTTCCGATTTGTCTGTGCGAGTTGGCATCGTTGCCGATTCCGTCAAATTGCAGATAAACGAATCTTAAACCTGCTTCAGCGGCTTCACGGCAAAAATCTTTCGATTTTGCAAACTCGATTCCGTTGGTTGCGGCTTGCACCGAGTTATAACCGACTTTACGGGCATAACGAACGGCATCTAAAAAGTATGGCGAAAGCGTCGGCTCACCGCCCGAATACTGAACGGACATTTGACGACGCGGTTTGATTGAAATCGCATTGTCGAGAATTTCCTGTACGTCTTCCATCGAAAGTTCGTGAACAAACCCGACTTGGTTTGCGTCCATAAAACACGGATCGCACATCATATTGCAACGGTTGGTTAAATCAACGGTTAAAACCGCGCCACGACCGTATTTAATGGTCGAAGTTCCGTGGTTATGAAGTTTTTCATCATTGTGCGATTCAATATCGCGTCCCGGAAACAAACCTTCGATGTGTGTCAAAAACTTTGAATCGATTGCCATTAAATCTTCGATGCGACCGTGTTTCGGACACTCTTTAATCATCCAAATTTGACCGTCGCGTTCAATGATTTCGGCTTTAATTTCGCCGACGTTTTCATTGATAAGCGTTGAAACCTCTCTCGTGCCGCTTAAAATTTCTTCGCGGGCTTCAATCACACAATTCGGGCAAAGCGAATCTGTTTTGCGTGGAAAACCGAGTGTCGGTTTTGTTTTTTGCCACGATTTCAACATCGGTTTATCTGACCATTTCGGGATAAACGACTCATTCGGTTTGTATTGATTGACTGAACGAATCGTGTTAAAAACACCGCTTGCGATGTATGTCAGTCCTTTTTCAAAATGTTTAATTGGTCTCATAATTTATTACTTTCTACTCAACTTTAATGGAATTAGTATTTTCGGTTCGGAGTATTCCTTGAAATTTATATTATGTATGATTTCTTGATTTTAGCGGGAATTCTCCTCAAAGCTAATTTTATATGACGCAATAACTATGCCGTAAGACGATTTAGCGTAAATTATTGGTTTTACTTACTTAACTGTCGATTTTGTATGCTTTTGATATAAAAAAAGACGAGTCTTTTTGATACACTATTGTCAACTGTCGTTCAGTAATCCTTTTTTGACACATATTTTCAGACAGTTTTCCGGTTACTCACACTCGGAGTACTTTGCAAAAGTCGAGTTAAGCCATCGCTTAAGCACTTTCCCGCGTATGCTATCCGTAAATAAATTTACATTTCATCATTAGTGAGTATTTTACAATATAATAATATAATTAGCGATTTTCGTTCACTTATCGTTCACTTTAAGCACTTACTTTAACGAATACATTATAGAATCTGCGTAAAGTATAGTAAATACAATAGATAAGCTACTCTTTACAAGGAAAATCACTTGTGATAATTTTATCCTACTTTAATGAAACCCCCGTTAAAATTTTAAGCAGATTTTTAGAAAATAAAAGTTTTATTTTGTAATTTTACTATGACTATTAAATTTGGAACATCAGGTTGGCGAGCGATTATTGCCGATGAATTTACTTTTTCCAATGTCAGGTTAGTTACAGAATCTATCTGCAGTTATTTGAAAGAAGTCGGAAACATTGAACGACAAACAATCATCATCGGTCACGATTCGCGGTTTATGGGCGAAATTTTTTCCGAGGTAGCGGCGGAAATCGCCAAAAGTAAAGGCTTTAGGGTTTTGCTATGCGATCACCCGACACCAACGCCGACAATTTCACACGCTATTTTGGCGGAAAATGCTTGCGGCGGAATTAACTTTACGGCTTCGCATAATCCGCCGGAATATCAAGGAATCAAGTTTTCAACCGCAGACGGTGCGCCGGCTTTACCGGAAATAACGAAACGAGTCGAAGAGATTATTGTCAACACCCCGAATTTAGAAGATGTCGCGGGCGGAATAATCGAGAGTTACAATCCGCGTCGGGCTTATCTGGACGATTTGAAAACCAAGGTCAGCTTTGATGTGATTGCCGAAGCAAACGGCAGATACGCCTACGATCCGCTTTACGGCACAGGTCGCGGATATTTAGATAAGTTGTTGCGTGATTTAGGTTTAGAAGTTGAAACACTGCACGATTGGCGAGACGTTACGTTTGGCGGAAAGTCGCCGGAACCGAGTGAAAAACAAGTTGGTGAGTTGATTGAAACAGTTAAATCGAAAAATTTAACACTCGGACTGGCAACCGACGGCGACGGCGACAGATTCGGAGTAATTGACAGCAACGGCGCATTTATTACACCCAATCAGTTAATCGCAATCTTGTTGGATTACTTAGCCGAAAGTCGCGGTTGGACAAAAGGCGTAGCAAGATCGGTGGCAACCTCGCACTTTGTTGACAGAGTTGCTAAATCCCGTGGATTAAAGGTTTACGAAACGCCGGTCGGCTTCAAGTTTATCGGCGAATTGATAAATAAAGACGAAATTATTCTCGGCGGCGAAGAATCCGCCGGACTTTCAATCAGAGGACATTTCCCCGAAAAAGACGGCATTCTGGCTTGTCTGTTAGCCGCCGAAGCCGTTGCGGCACGCGGAAAAAGTTTAACCGAACAGCTTCTGGAGTTGGAATCGAAAGTCGGAAAATTAGAGTCGGGACGAATCGGTGTCAAATTGACCCGGGAAGTTGCCGCGAAGTTGAAAGAGAAACTTGCCCAAGAACCGACAGAAATCGGCGGCAAAAAGATTGTCAAAATTAACCGTATGGACGGCGTAAAGTTCATATTTGCGGATGAAAGCTGGATGTTGATGCGTCCGTCCGGGACCGAACCGATGGTCAGAATTTACGCTGAAAGTGAAAGTAAAACAGATTTGGAGGAATTGTTAAATGAAGGTCGCAACTACTTACTTGGATAACGGAACAGTCTCACGCAGAAAATCGCGTGCGCGTGTTTCAAACACAAGAAACGAAGCAATTCCGCAATGGTTTATTTTTGTGACGGTCGCGCTATTATCGTCATTGCTCTGTTTAGCCATTAACATTCGAGCATATTCCGAAACGCGCGACGAGGTTCAATTAAATACGCAACTCAGCACCGAAATCGGGCAACTGAATACCGATAATGTGCTGTTGCAACAAGAAATTCAAGGATTAAAATCGGACGAAAACACGATTGAGCGTGAAGCTCGCAAACTCGGTTTTTCGCGTCCGAACGAAACAATTTTCGTGCCGACAAATTAAATTAAACGGAGAAACTTAATTTGAAAGCACAATTACACGCCAAATAAAAACCGCCGGTTGCCTATCATCTCCGTGTATCCTACTGGTTCACCTTCCGAAAATCGCGGCTGACGTTTCTTGAAATGTCAGCCGCACTTCTCTTTTTAATATGCAGGTTTAATTGCAAAAACCATATCTATTCTGTTAGCTTGCCAAGTTCGCGCCACTTCAGTAAGGTTAGTTTGAATCGGAGAATCCTTGGTATCACCTGCACCTGCGTCAACAACCAATATATTATTTCCGTCAAGCCCATATGCAGTAACTGTGTGGCGATGTCCGTTTGGTCCGGTAATTCCGATTAAAACCGGATTTCCCGCTCTTAATTCTCTTGTGATTGCGGCAGTAACCGGATTATCTTTACTATTTGATATAGTCAAAGAACCTTCGGAATTAAACTCGAACGGCACTGATGTGCGTCCTCTTCTCGGATCATTGTTAGTGTTAAGAACACTTGCTCCGTTTCCCATTAAATTTACGGCTTTTGTCTTTTTTCCGGCAGCCTCAAAAGCATCGCTTCTGAGGTTTGTGTCTTGCGGGTTTATAATTGGAGAGTTGACATCTCTATTCAGATTAACTGTGTTTATTGCATTTGTGTAAGCTGTAATAGAACATGCCTCTTCAATCATATTGCTGCGGGTATTATTGGGATTGGCAAATCTGTAAGGTTGAACTGCCCATCTTGAGTCGCCCTGTGTAAATCTTGTAACATTTCCGATTGTAAAATCGTTTGTGTTATTTCTATCACCTCGAGATCTTGTAAATGTTGTCTCGTAGTTGTCAGGGTTACGTCTGTCAATAACTGACCTTTCTGCATTCGAAAACCGTTGGGCGAACAATTGACCGTCTAATCTGGTTCGCATTTGGTCGCTTGAATTAAACAAAGTTCTATCGCCCATCGAACCTTGATTAAAATTTGTTTGATTTGTTGCCAAATACTTATTCGATTGCTCGGGTTGATTGCCTGCAAATTGTTTTGTATCAATGCCGTGATTGATAACCGGATTGTTAGTAATTTTTTCCATAAAACTCTTTTGGTAAAATAATCTCTTACAACCGGTTATCGGGCATTTGATTTAAAAGTTGCGTAAATTCAGACAAATTTAATAATCAGCCGCAAAATTTAATAATCGGATTCACAGTTGCCGCCATTCCGCTTATCTCTGATTAGAAATCAAAACAGGCTTTGTGGTAAATTATACCTGTTGAATTTATATCGTTGTAACAATTATTTTGAGGATTAAATATGGCTGCCGTAATCGAAAAACAAACCGAACTGACACGCTGGGAAACCGAAACTTTGCAAAAGGTTTTAGACAAATCGCCGGAACGCAAAGAACGTTTCGAAGGTGTTTCGCTTGAATCGGTCGAACGACTTTATACCGAACCCGTCGAAGACATCGGACTGCCGGGCGAATTTCCGTATAAACGCGGAATTCATCCGACGGGTTATCGCGGGAAACTTTGGACAATGCGGCAGTTTGCGGGTTTTTCATCGCCCGAAGAAACCAATAAACGCTTTAAATATCTGATGACGCAAGGTCAAACCGGACTTTCGACCGCGTATGATTTGCCCGCGTTGATGGGACTCGATTGCGATTCGCCGTTGAGCGAAGGCGAAGTCGGGAAGTGCGGTGTTGCCGTCTCGTCGTTCGCCGATTTCGAGGTTTTGTTCGACGGAATCAACCTCGAAGAAGTTACGGTTTCGCAAACAATCAACGCTCCGGCGTGGATTTTCCTCGCGTTCTATGCGGCGTTGGCAGAAAAACAAGGTTGTGATTTCAAGAAGATTTCGGGAACATTGCAGAACGATATTTTAAAAGAATATATCGCTCAAAAAGAGTGGATTTATCCGATTAAACCCGCAATGAAACTTGTGGTCGATACGTTTGAGTTCAGCACGAAATTACTGCCGAAGTTTAATCCGATTTCTGTTTCGGGTTATCACATCCGCGAGGCAGGCGCGACCGCGTTGCAGGAACTCGCGTTCACCTTGCGCGACGGCGTTGAATATGTGCAATACGGCATCGATCGCGGTTTGGATGTTGATGAATTCGTGCCGCGAATCTCGTTCTTTTTTAACGCGCACAATGACTTTTTCGAGGAAATCGCCAAGTATCGCGCGGCTCGCGTCATTTGGGCGGAAACAATGAAAAATCGTTTCGGGGCAAAGAATCCGCGTTCGATGCAGTTGCGTTTCCATACGCAAACCGCCGGAGTTTCGCTCACGTCGCAACAACCGCTCAACAACATCGCGCGAGTCGCAATTCAAGCTCTCGCCGGCGTACTCGGCGGCACAAACTCTTTGCATACAGACAGTTACGATGAAGCACTCGCTTTGCCGACCGATGCTTCGGCGTTGATTGCACTTCGCACACAGCAGATTATCGCCGAAGAAACAGGCGTTGTGAACACGGTTGATCCGCTCGCAGGTTCGTATTTTGTCGAATCGTTGACGAATAAAATGATTGACGGTTGTTACGATTATTTCGATAAAATCGACGGTTTCGGCGGAATGGTCGAAGCCATCGAGGCAGGTTTTCCGCAGCGTGAGATTCAAGAATCGGCGTATCAATATCAAAAGTCTCTGGAACGCAAAGAGCAAATTATTGTCGGCGTAAATAAATATGTGATGAAGGACGAAGTTGCTTCGACCCAGATTTTGAAGATTGATGAAAGTGTCGGCAAAAGCCAAATCGAACGCCTTGAACGTATCAAAACGACACGCGATAAAGGCGCGGTCGCCAACGCTTTGGAGAAACTGAAACGTGCCGCGAAGAATAACGAAAACGTCATGCCCGCAACGGTCGAAGCCGTCAAGGTTTACGCGACCGTCGAAGAAATCTGCATGTCGTTGACCGACATTTACGGGATTTACGAAGAACCGGCTTTTTAATTGTGAATTGTTAATTATAAATTGTTAATTACGGCGTTCGGAGTTTAGCTTCGGACGCTTTTTCTTTGCTAATCAGATGTTTTCGGTTATTATGTTTCTGACACATTAAACCAAAGGAGTTCTTTTATGATTACGTTTGCCGCAATTGCTGCATTTCTTTCACCATTTCTATACAAAGCAGGTGAAAAAGTTTTAGATAAAACCGTTGAAGCATTGTTTGATTCACGCAAAGACCTTGCCGAAAAGTTCCTTGATGTTTTTAAGCCTGAGTTTCAAACACTCGGATTAAGTGAAAGTTCAACGACCGAAGAAATCATTAAACAACTTGAAGCTAAACCCGAAGTTAAAGAAGCGATTCGTGCCAAAGTTGAAGCGAATCAAGACTTGCTCAACGAATTAGTTTCGGCTTTGCAAAAAGTTGACAGTGGAATAACTGTAAACGCAAAGAACATCGGTCAAGTTATCAATAACCCGACTGCTCCGATTACTCAAACCAACACTTTTAGCTAAATTTCTATGTCTGAAATCAAAGCCAAGAATGTCGGAAGTGTCGTTAATAATCCAACCGCTCCCGTCAACATTACGAACATTTTTAATGATGGCGATAAACCGTCTTTGCCGTCTAACATTCCTTCGCCGAAAGGTTTTATCGGGCGTAAAGTTGAACTTGCGGCTTTGAGTCAAGCAAAAGCTGACGGCAAGACTTCGTTTGTGCTTCACGGTATCGGCGGAGTTGGTAAAACTGATTTGGCTTTGCAGTTTATTGAGGAAATTAAAGCCGATTATTCCGCACATATTCGCGTTGATATGTTTGGCTTGAGCGATAAACCGACAACTGCGAATGATGCGAAATTGGAAGTTATCAGAATGTTTAAGCCTGATGTTCCGGCGAATTTGGATGATAAGGACATCAATAATCTTTATATTTCCCTGCTTAATCAACATAAAACTATTCTCTTTTTCGACAATGCCAAAGACCGCGAACAAGTAATTTCGTTGTGCAAAGATGTTCCGGCTTTGGTTGTCATTACATCCAGAACAAACTTATATGTTGCGGGTTGCTTTTCGCTTCCGGTTGAGCAAATGTCGCCTGCCGATGCTCGCAACTTGCTTTATTCAGTCGCGGAAGAAACGAGATTTGACGGACAAGCCGATGCGTTGGCGTATCTCGCAGGTTATTTGCCGATGGCGTTGTTGCCTTTGGGTAGCATGTTGGCGGAATATATCACGCTTGAAGCCGTTGATTTGGTTGCGAAATACAAAGACCGCAAAGAGCGTTTGCAGTTAGCTGACCCTAATCGAGAGAACCTGACAGTTATGGCTTCGTTTGATTTGAGCTACGAAAGATTGAGCGATGAACTACAAGTGTGTTGGCGAAAGTTGGCAGTCTTCCCTGCAGATTTTGATTTGGAAGCAATGCAAGCTGTTTGGCAGATTGAAGATGGCAAAGCAATTCGTGATGAACTGGTGAAGAAACATCTGCTTGAATTTAACAAAGACACCAAACGCTTACATCTGCACGACCTTTCACGGGATTACACAAGCGAGAAACTTTCTGATGAAGAACGACTCAATGCCGAGTATACGCATTGCTTTCATTTTGGATTTCTGCTTGCCTCGTTAAAAACTGTGACGCTTTCTAATCTTGCAAAATTTGATATTGAGCGAACAAACATAGAATATGGTTTTGCTTGGCTCTCTCACAAGATTGAACTTGATGAAATTTTCGCCAAAATTTGCGGTGCTTATGTTGGTTATTCCAGTAATATTCTTGTTATTCGCCTTGATATACACCAATTTATTCTATGGACTAAAATCGGACTTAAATCAGCTGAAAAACTAAATGACAAACATCAGCAAGCAAATCGTTTAGGAACTTTGGGGAGCTTATATTTAAATCTAGGTAATAGTCGAATGGCACTCACCTATCACAGAAAAGCGTCAATATTCTTCAAAGAAACTGCCGATTTAAAGGCTCAAGGCTCGGAACTCAACAATTTAGGCAACGTCTATGCTAGTCTAGGTGCATTTTCAAAAGCAATTTCTAGGTTTAAAGAATCCTTGGCAATATCTAGAGAACTTGATAACCGAAAAAGTGAATGTAGTAGTTTAGGAAATTTAGCAAGTATTTATTTTCAACTTAAACGCTACTCTGAATCTATCGAATACTACAAAAGTGCATTAAAAATTGCAGAAGAATGCGGTTTTATGAAAAACGAAGCAGATTGGTTAGGCGGATTAGGTTTAGTGAATTTGAATTTAGGCGAATATACTAAGTCAATTACATATTTTGAAAGAGCATTATCAATTTCAAAGCAAATAAGCGATAGAGAGGGTGAAGCACACAGTCTTGGGAATTTAGGCTCTCTTTATGGAACTATTGGCAATCACAACAAATCAATTAAGTATCTTGAAGAGTCATTAATTTTATCAAATAAAATTGGCGACCTAAAAGTTAAAGGTAGTTGTATAGGTAATTTAGGTAGTGCTTATGCAAGTTTAGGTAAAAAAGATAAAGCAATAAATTGTTACAAACAAGCCATTACAATTTTGGAATCTATTGAATCTCCTAATGCGAAACTCTTTAGGCAAAATTTAGCGAGATTAGACTAATTTATTATCATCAACCATGTTGAATCTGCTTAACTGGTGTAAATTGAAAATCTACAAACCTAAAATATGGAACGAAAAAACGGTTTAATAAACTTAATCAGCGGTGATGATGCCTTGCAAGCGATTGATATTGTTCGACAAATGGCAGTTGAAAATGGTATTGATTGGGCGGTTTGCGGCGGAATTGCGATGGCGATTTACGGCAGTCCGCGATTGACGAAAGATGTTGATATTATTGCGTCGAAACGTCTGCCGTTAGCGAAAGAACGAATCATCGGACATCTTAAACAAGGCGGCGAACATTTTATGGTTGCAACCGATAAACGCGAAGTTCCGATTGATTGGATTCTGCGAAATGATGATTTTAAGGCTTTTTATCGTGAAGCATTAAAAGACGCGGTGATAATCGATAACATTCCGATTCTTACGCCGGAATGGTTGGTTATTCTAAAATTTATCGCCGGACGATTCAAAGACCAAGAAGATGCAATCTATCTTTTGCGTGAAAGCGGCTTAGTTAATCGCAGTAAAATCCGCGAATTGATTATCAAAGTTTTTGGGACAAATGCGTGGCTTTTGGCGAAATCAGGTTATCAGCGTTGGTTTGATTTAGCGGACGGAAATATCGAGCAATCAAACGACGGACTTCGTGATTCGTAGTTACAAAACACCTTTCGGCGATATTCTGCGTGAATATATCGAGCAAATTGGCGAATAATGTTCAGAGTACAAACTTTAGTTTGCCGCTTCTTTAACCACAATCAACAAAAGTTATAAATTAAGTTGGTTGGTTAAGATTAACGCCGATAAATGTTGAGGTTTATCAAACTAAAGTTTGGACTCTGAACCATAAGAAAATTGAACATCTCGGCGAATATATTCAAAAGGAAATTGATGAGCGGAGTTAGAATGTACGACACGCTTTAGCTTGTCGAATAAACTTGGCTTGAATGCCGCTAAACGTCGTCAACAGACTAAAGTATGTTGGACATTTTTAGCAAACTCCGATGAGTGTTGAGGTTTATCAAAAATAACTTTAAACTCCGATTGCTTTAACCGCGGTTTTTATCCAAACTGCCGCAGAATATCTTTAATAACTGATGTTACGCAAAAGTAATTTCTAAAGTTGCTGAAAGCGACAAATATAATTGCGTCGGGTGCAATGAGTGAAGCGAATGAAACCCGACGTTAAAACGGCAAAATAGTTGCTCGCTGAAAGTGAGCAACAAACCAAGCAGATAGTAATCAAGCATTTGTTCGACACTTCCGGCGTCGAAACCTTGGACTACCGGTTTCGTCGGGTGTCTCTCATTATCATTCGCTTTACCCGACGCTATACCTAACGGGAATTGGTTTGCGAAAAAGTACAACATATTTTAGTTTGTTGCGGTGCTTAACTTCATTCAAGCTAAAGTTTATTCGACAAGCTGAAGCGTGTCGTACTTTCGCAAACCAATTCCTTTCGGGTATATTATATTTGTCGCCGCCGGCGACTAAAACCGGTTTGCGTAACATCAGTTTAATAAATTGCTTTTCTCTGCTTATTTGGTTTAATTTATTTATATTATGGACAAAGAAATTACAGACGAAAGATTGAAGAAAGCATTAATTGCCAAAGAAAACCGTGATATTGCTGTCAAAATGAAAGAGGTTTTTCTTAATGTGTTGAAGGAAAATCCCGATCCTTTAGGTTTTGAGCATCTTGCCGAACTCGATCAAATGATTTACACGTTCAATGTTGAATTTGCGCGTCTGATTTCGGCATCAATGCGTGAAAACTTTTTGGTGATGATTGAAGTGCTTAACCAAGACCTTGATAAGTTTGGCGATGAAGAATTTATTAACCCGAATGAACCTGCCCAATTTCTGCAAAATTTCAATAATCTTAAAGAGCGTGATGCCTACTATCTTCAGATAATTACACAACTTCCCGCCGCAGATAAACCCGGAGAAATGTCGGCGGAATATAATTGCTTAATAGAGAAATTAAAACTCAGAATCGATAAAAAACGCCGGAATGCAAAGCAGATTCAAGCAACAAATAACAAAGAAACTCAGTTGCAAGAGCTTTATAAAAAAGTCTTTCCCGGACATATTGATGTACGCCGCAGACAGTTGGAAAGTATCAAGAATGTTCCGCTTACGTCTTTAACCGCCGACGGTTCGGAATATGAAATGCCCGATGAGTATAAACAAAGGCTTGAAGAATATGCGGCGGCTGAAGGTTTGTGCGAACTAATGAGGAAAGAACTTGCAATAATGTCGCCAAAAAAACTTAAGACCAAAAACACTCTTGAATTAAAAGAATCACTGGTTGATTTGGAAAATTGGCTTGTTTCAACTGCAAAACTTTTGGAGGAAGAAAAACGGACATTTCAAATACTGCGTAAGTCTGTTGATGAATCGGAAAAGAGTATTCAAATCTACGAAAACGCTTTACAAGACGAAATTGCCAAAAATCCAAGCCTATTATTCATAAGTAAACTTGATTCCAAACCAAAAGGTCAGTAAAACAACAAGATTCATCAAATAACCTGCAATCTTCAATCAATATTCCGCGCATTATCAAACAAAATACGCGGAATATTGCCGATAACCTGCAATGTTTGTCGAATATTGTGCGGATGACAGCGAATATTGCGGGGAATATTGCGAATATTATGCGGATGACATCTGATATTGGGCAATGTTTATCGAATATTACACATAATATTACGAGTATTGCAAAAGAAACGTTATGAACATTGCAATAATCATAATGTAATGTGCGAGTGAGTCGATGAAATACGCAATGTATGTCTTGAAAATATTAAACATATTAACTAATCGAGGCAACTTTATTGCTTTTGACGGCATCGCACAGATGTCGGTTAAAAATAAATCGACATATTTTCAGAAAAGTAAACGAGGTTAAAACACTATGCCCGCAACACCGGCAAAAACAATGGAATACTTAAACGGCGTTCTAATACCTTGGAAAGAAACCGCTCACGAAGACGAATTCAGCGAAACAAAAGTCGTAGAATTTGAAGCGGATGTAAAAGAATCGGTTGATATTCGGATAGAAATTGCGAATCTCGAAGCCGAAGTCGACATTAAAAAGAAAATGCGTGATCAAATCGACGAACGCAACAAAGCAAAGGCTCAACTGATTGTTCTGAGCGTTGCGGGACACAAAAAATACGGCAAAGATTCGGGACTTTACAAAGCAATGGGCTTTGTTACAACCTCGGAACGAAAGTCGGGGTTGACCCGCAAAAAGAAAACGGTAACGCCGAAATAAACCGCAAGGCAAATGTCGGCAACCGACAAATCGGTAACGCGGATTGACAAAAATCAGTCCGCTTTTTTTGTCCGAAAACGAATGAAACTCGGTTCGAGTCTTGCCAAATATTGTTGACAGATGAAAATAAACACCGAGAAAAGTAAGTCAACATCAATAATAAGCGCACAGTCATTCCTCAATAAAAAGCCGGATAAACGCAGATTTCGCCGATAACGCAAAAACAACCAATAAAAATCCGCGTTTTTACGCGTGCATCCGGCGGAGTTCGTTTCTCTTTTTTGAATAAAACTTTTAGTTGAGGCATTACAGCCCGCATTTTTTAATATATTTTGCCGATATTTGTTTAAATCCGACAATTATTTTTGGCTGATTATTAAAAACTTTGTATCTCGATGTTTCGGCGGTAAAACTTTTCTTATCGGGTATTTGCGTTGATTGTTAAAACATTAAGTCGATTCCGGATTTTCCACTTTTCGCGTTTACGGTTAAAATCTTATTATGAATAAAGCGCATTTTGGAATGGTCGGACTCGGTGTGATGGGCAGAAACTTTTTGCTCAATGTTGCCGAACACGGGTTTTCGGCTCTCGGTTACGATTTAGACGCGGAAAAACGCAAACTTTTGGAAACGGAAGGCGCGGATTACACGGTTGATTCGGCGGAAAATTTGACCGAATTTCTCGAACGCCTCGAAACTCCGCGAAAGATTATGATTCTCGTGCCGGCAAACGTGGTTGATATTGTCATCAACGATTTACTCGGTCATTTGGACAAAGGCGATTTGGTCATCGATGGCGGAAATTCGCACTTTCCCGACACGGAAAGACGCGAGAAGTTGTTGAACGACAACGGTTTCGAGTTTTTGGGCGTAGGTGTCAGCGGCGGCGAAGAAGGCGCGCGACACGGTGCCTCGATTATGATCGGCGGCAAACCCGAAATTTACGAATCTGTCCGCCCGATTCTCGAAGCCGTGTCCGCGAAAGT
Organism: Acidobacteriota bacterium; assembly: GCA_031430435.1. GTDB lineage: Bacteria > Acidobacteriota > Blastocatellia > Pyrinomonadales > Pyrinomonadaceae > JANNVK01. The sequence goes on along the minus strand of JANPBM010000116.1, from coordinate 18,607 downwards.
AAACGGCGAAGCGTGCGCGGCTCATGTCGGCAAAGGTTCCGCCGGACATTTCGTGAAAATGGTTCACAACGGCATCGAATACGGTTTGATGCAACTGATTTCCGAAACTTACGACATTCTGAATCGCGGTTTGGGAATGAGTTACGTTGAAATGGCAGACACTTTCGGTTCGTGGAATGCCGCCGAACTCAACTCGTTTTTGATTGAAATAACCGCAACCGTGTTGCGTAAAAAAGACGACAAAACCGACCGACATTTGGTTGAAATGATACTCGACACCGCCGGACAAAAAGGCACGGGAAAATGGACATCCGAAGTTGCGATGGATTTGGGCGTGCCGATTCCGACCATCGATTCAGCCGTTACAATGCGACAACTTTCTTCGATGAAAACCGCTCGCGTCAACGCGAATTCAAAATTTCAAACTCCGTCTCACGAACAAATCGAAGATCGAAAAGCCACCGTCGAAAATCTGAAAAAGGCTTTGTATGCAAGTTTTATCATCACCTACGCGCAAGGTTTGTCGTTGTTGAAAACGGCTTCGGTCGAAAAAGGTTACGAGTTAAACTTGGTCGAGATTTCTAAAATTTGGCGCGGCGGTTGCATCATTCGGGCAACCTTACTGGAAGACTTTCGCCGCGCGTTCGCCGCAAACAACGATTTATCAAACATCATCACGGATGATAATTTCGCCGCAATTTTGTCGGAAAACATCGGTGATTTACGCGAGGTTGTTTCATTTTCGGCGACACACGGCTTTCCGTCGTATTGTTTGATGTCGTCGCTGGCGTATTTCGACGCATACACAAGCGAGCGTTTGCCCGCGAATTTGCTCCAAGCTCAACGCGATTATTTCGGTGCGCACACTTATCAACGAATCGACGGCGAAGGAATTTTTCACACAAAAGATTGGAACATTGAGAATTAAGAATTGAGAATTAAGAATTGAGAATTGAGAATTAAGAATTAAGAATTGAGAATTGAGAATTGAGAATTGATGTTACGCAAAACTGATTTCTAAGGTCGCCGGCGGCGACAAAGTTAATAGCGTCGGGTGTAATGAGTGAAACGAATCAAACCCGACGTTGAAGTAAGCAACATATTTGCTCGCTGAAAGTGAGTAATAAACTGAGCGGCGGTTAATTAAACGTTGGTTCGACACTTTCGGTGTCGAAGTCCGGTACTAATCGGTCGTCGGGTGTTGCTCATTATCATTAGCTTTACCCGACGCTATTATATTTATCGCCGCCGGCGACTAAAACCGGTTTGCGTAACATCAGTTAAGAATTGAGAATTGAGAATTGTTGAAACTATCAATGAAAAATTGAAATGCAAAAAGTCGGTTTCCAAACGTCAAATCATTATATTAAGTGATAACGGTTTCGTTCGTTTCTTAATTTTACATTTTTAATTTTTAATTTTTAATTGATTAGGTTTGCCTTTTCGGAGAAATTTTTATGAATAGATTACGAAGGATTTTAGTTTCGCTGTTTTTGGTGTGGACTTTTGTTTGCAACGGTTTACCTGTCCAAGCTCAAGACTTTATTTCCACGTCCGATGATATTTCAAACGGTTCGAGCGTTTTTGTGATGCGTCAATCACGCACCGCAAATCAGTCAAAGGTGGCATTTGTGCGAACCAAAACCAAACGAACCGCAGTTGAACGAAAAGAGACGCGGAAAAAAGTTAAACAACAAGCGGTTGTCATCAAAAAAGCGAAAGCAAAACCCAAACCCGTCAAAGCAAAACCCGGGAAAAAAACTCCGCCGACAAACGTCATTCCGCCCAAGAAAAACGAAAAACCGAATGTCGATCAACTTGATACGTCCGAAGCCTTTACCGCCGGCGCAGATACTTACGTTGACCGAAATCAGGTTGATAAAGCCATTCCGCTGTATCGAAAAGCAATCGAATTTAATCCGAAAAACACGGATGCGCAAGAAGGTTTGAGTGCCGCTTTGACCGCGCGCGGCGATGATATTTTGGACAAAGCGTTAGCCCAAGACGCGACCGCCGAGGTCGAATATACTCCGCAAAGTGCCGCCGCATCCTATTTGGAAGCCATCGAATTAGACGAAAATAACGCCGAAGCATACGCGGGGTTGGGCGAAGTTTACGACTCGATCGAAGATTCCGAAGGTTCGACCGAGAATAAAGATAAAGCGATTTCGGCATACAATAAAGCCTTGAGCATCAGCGCGGGTTTAACCGAACTTTTTGCTCCGCTCGGTATTTTATTCTTTCAAAAAGGCGAGATTGCGAAAGCCGAAACTTATCTTGCCAAAGCCGTGGCGACCAATGTTAATGATTGGGAAACGCAGTATTTTCTCGGACTGGTTCGCTATAGACAAAATGCGAATCCCGAAGCCTTGGCGGCATTAAGAAAATCTATTCAACTAAATCCGAAAGTTGCCGAATCGCATTATTATTTGGGCGAAGTTTACGATCGGCTGGACAAAGATGCCGAAGCGATTGTCGCCTATAACAAAGCCATCGAAATAAACCCGAACTACGTTGAGGCGTGGTTTGATTTGGGCGTGGCAAATTACAATCGCGGTCGTTACGACAAAGCAATTCTCGCTTATTCGCAGGTTAAAAAGTTGAAAAACGATTATACCGATGCGTGGCTCAATTTGGCGGATGTCTATCGTCAACAAAAAGAATATGAAAAAGCGAACGCCGAATATGTCGTCGGGGCAACGCTTGCTTCGCGCAGCAAAGATTATTCAAAAGAGCAAAAATCCGATATTTACGGCAAATTCGGTTATTGTTTGGGCAAAACCGAAAACTGGGAATCGGCGATTTTGCAACTTAAAAAAGCGGTTGACTTAGACGAAGACGAAATAGATTACACGAATTTGGGTTGGGCGTATTATAATGCCGCCGGCAAAGCGTTATCCGAAAAAGATCAGAACGGCACCAAAAAGTTTTTGAAACAAGCCAAAGACGCGTTAAAGAAAGCGACCAAATTAAACCCGAAATCCGTCGGCGGACTGTTGAATCTCGGTTTGACGCACGAAGGTTTAGGCGAATTCGATGATGCCGTCGAAGCGTTGAAACAATTAAACACAGTCAAAGAAAATTGGGACATTGCCCGCTACGAACTTGGCTTTGCTTACAGTTTGAACAAAGATTTTGCGAATGCTTCGGAGCAATTCAAACGCGCCACGGAAATCAACAAAGATTTCGTCGATGCTTTTTATCGGTGGGGAGTTTCGGAAAATGCTCTCGGCAGAAAGGATTCGGCAAACACAATCTTGAAAAAACTTAAAACTTTCAATTCGCCGAAAGCCAAGAACTTGGCAACATCGCTTGATTTGGTGCTGAAAGGAGCAGTTCTGAAAGAAGGTCAACGGCAGGTGGAAAACAAAGTCAACGAGATTAATCCGTTGAAGAAAATTCCGAAAATTCCGAAACTGCCTTTTTAGTAAAATGTGGTAAATTAGAACTCGAAATGAGTTTTGAATTAAAAAAAGATGTGCCTTTAGCCGAACTGACAACGCTCAAAATCGGCGGAAAGGCGCGTTTTTTTGTTTGCGCCAAAAACGAACGCGATGTTTTCAGCGCTTATAAATACGCGAAATCTCGCCAAACAGAAGTTTTTATTCTCGGCGGCGGAAGCAATGTCTTAATTTCCGACAACGGCTTCGACGGCTTGGTTTTGCAAATCGGATTGCAGGGAATCGAGCGAACCGAAAATGCCGTAACTGCCCGCGCGGGCGAAGATTGGGATAAATTCGTTGCGTTTTGCGTTGAAAATAATCTGGCGGGAATTGAATGTTTGAGCGGAATTCCGGGTTTTGTCGGCGGAACTCCCGTGCAAAACGTCGGCGCTTACGGTCAAGAAGTGAGCGAGTCGATTGAAAGCGTCAGATGTTTGGACCGAGAGACTTGCGAGATTGTCGAATTGGAAAATACCGAATGCGGTTTTGCTTATCGGACAAGTATTTTTAACACAACCGCCAAAAATCGCTACATCGTCTTAGCGGTTACATATAATTTGAAATCAAACGGCGAACCGAAAATCGATTACGCCGATTTGCAAAAGTATTTCGGCGAACGAACGCCGAGTTTGCGGGAAACTCGGCAAGCGGTTCTCGAAATTCGCGCCGCAAAATCAATGGTCATCGACGAACGCGACATAAATTCGAGAAGCGCGGGTTCGTTTTTCAAAAACCCGATCGTCGCAAACGCAAAATTCGCCGAAATTTGCGAAAATCTCGGCGAAACAATCCCAAGTTACAAAGTAAGTGCGGGAAACGTGAAAATTCCTGCCGCGTGGCTGATCGAAAATGCGGGTTTCGCCAAAGGTTACAGGCTCGGCAAAGTCGGTCTGTCCTCGAAACACACGCTGGCGATTGTTAATTACGACTGCGGCAACGCCGCCGACATTATAAAATTAAAGGACGAGATTCAAGCGAAAGTTCAGGCGAAGTTTTCGCTCGAACTAATGCCCGAACCGATTTTCGTCGGCAAGTTTTAATTGATTTTCAGTTTACCGTAAAACGCATAATCGGCTTTTGCACCCGTAATTTCCAACCGCCAATGCGTAAAAGTTTCCGCCGCCGTACAGTTGTTTCCGCGACCTTGCAAAACCAAAAAATAATCGGTCGCGGGCGTAATTCCTTTTTGAAAAACACCTGTTCCGCCGCTCGTTTTCCACTTAAAACGAAACTCGCGATAAAGCGTTGCATCGGCGGCGGTTTCGTTGTCCTGCAAATCGACGCGGTAATCGACATACGTTGCGGGCAACGGCAGATTCAACCTTCCGGACTTGTTATTGTTGTCCTTAAAATCAAATTTCCACACATTATTTTTTAATAAACAGCTTGCCGAAAATGTTTCACCGAGAGGATTTAACCCTTTAATCGTTTCGGGATAACCTGCGTCCGTATAAAGATTGGTCGTGTCGATTTGCAGTTTTCGGAGTTCGCCCGAAATGTATGCGTCGGGTTTAACCGAACTGATTTTATAAGTCCCTTTTTCGGCGCAACACGCGCACGCCAAACTTTGAATCGGCGATAAAACCAAGAGTAAAAAGACGACCGGCAAAGATAAGTTTAAGATTTTCATAATTTTTTGAACAAACATATCGAGTCAAACTTGAAGTAATAATGAACCATAAACTTATTTGAAGCAAAAGTCCGATAAAACTAATTTTTTTGTAACGAAGCGACACTTTATTTCGTCTGCCTAATTGTAATTAAATAAGCAAAGTAACGATTATTTTTTTCGATGTATAAAAACGCTTGCTAATCCAAAAGATATGTGATGTACTTTGGCTGAAAAAAATATGTCGATTTGGTTATGGAAATATAATTTATATTTTCTCCCAATATTTTAGTTTAAAGGTGCTTTTTTACCCCAAAAACGCCGGCTGATTTTTTTTACAAACCTATAAAATTAGTTAAAAGACCAAGTTAAGAAAAATATGAAAAAAGATAAAATCGAAATAACAACGGACAAATCGGAAACGGACAAACAAAGCCGTCGAAAATTTCTCGGCAAATTGGGCAAAGCAGGAATTACTGCCGCAGCTGTCGGAGCAATTGCTCCGTTGGTCGACGGCAAAATTTCAGTTTCTGCTCACGACGACGACGATGATGACGATGGCGGCGGATTTTACCGACAACGCGCCAAAAATTCACGGAGACTTCGGACAGATGCTGCCCGCGCTAATTTTGAAGCTACGAAAAACATCACCGATCGTCCGAATAACGGCGATGAATTACTTTATCCGAACCGCATCGGCAATTACTCGAAAGGTTTACCGCATCAGGCAAACGGCGAAGTTGTGCCGGCGGCTTACAACGCTTTGCTGGACGCATTGCGAACTGGTCAAAATTCCAAATTTGAACAAATCCCGCTTGGCGGAACCCGCAAATTAACGAGTCCGCAATCAGGCTACGCCTATGATTTAGAAGGCAGAGATGCTTTCAGTTTTATTCAAAAACCTGCGCCAAAGTTTGCGAGTAAAGAAAACGGAGCGGAAATTTCCGAAAATTATTGGATGGCTTTATTGCGTGATGTGCCGTTTACACAATATCCGACAAATCCGATTGCAAACGCCGCCGCCGCCGATTTAACTTTGTTCGGCAGTGATTTCAAAGGTCCGAAAGTAGCGGGACAAGTAACAACCGGAACTTTGTTTCGCGGACTTACTCCGGGCGATTTAAACGGACCGTGGATGTCGCAATTCTGGTATCAACCGTGTTTCTTCGGAGCAAATGAAATCAATCAAAAAATTCGTACGGTTAAATCGATTGCCGACGGCGGTCAAAATTATATGACTGATTTTGCGAGCTGGTTGTCAGTTCAAAACGGTGTAAATCCTTCGCAAGGCGATAATTTCGACCCGATTGCCCGGTATATGCGAACCGGACGTGATCTTGGACAATGGGTTCACGTTGATGTTTTATTCCAAGGTTATTTTCAAGCATTTTTGGTAATGGCGGGAACGCTCGGAACCGGAGCCGATGCCGGAAATCCTTATAACACTTCGGCAACGCAAGCCGGTTTTTCAACCTTTGGCGGACCGCACATTGCGACTCTGCTATGTGAAGTTGCGACACGGGCATTAAAAGCCGTGTGGAATCAAAAATGGATTGTTCACCGCCGTCTGCGTCCCGAAGTTTTTGCCGAAAGAATTCATCGAAAATTATACAACGCCGCAAATTATCCGATTCAGTCTGAAATTTTGAATTCAATCAATACAAACTCGCGTCTCGGCGGTTATCTGCCGGCGGGAAATGCCCTGTTGCCGCAAGCCTTTCCTGAAGGTTCGCCGACACACCCTGCATACGGAGCGGGACACGCCACCGTAGCGGGAGCCTGCGTAACGATTTTGAAAGCGTGGTTTAACGAAAATGCGGTGGTTGCAAATCCCGTCATACCCGATTCAACCGGACAAGTCTTAACGCCGTATGTCGGAGCGCCTTTGACAATCGGCGGAGAGTTGAACAAGATCGCTTCAAACGTAGCACTCGGACGCAATATCGCCGGAGTTCACTGGCGTTCGGACGCAACCGAATCGATCAAATTAGGCGAAGAAGTCGCACTTTCGGTTTTGAGAGATCAGAAAAATACTTACAACGAACCGTTTGCAGGTTTCAGTCTGACAAAATTTGACGGAACAACCGTTACCGTTTAATTGAAAGCATAAACAAAAAGCGCGGTTATTTTTAGCCGCGCTTTTTGTTTAAACTAACTGTAATTCAGCCTTAAAGTTCAATAAACACAGTTGTAGCCGTCAATACAAAAAGTTCCGGAAGGACATATCTGCCCATTCCCGCAAAGTGTTCCGCCGCCGCCTCCACAACTAAAAGTGCATACGCTCCAACAATTATTAATTCGAGTTAAACATTGGGAAACGCACGCTCTGGAAGTAGCTCCCGAACAAAAGTTATTGCAATAAGCATATTCGTCATCGCCCGGATAAACATCACAACTTGTGCAACAAGGTCTGGAAAAAACGGATTGTGTGCCACTTGAAAAGACTACAAATCCCAAGCAACAAACTAAAACCGCTAAAACTCCGAATCGTTTTAATAAATTAGTATATTTTTTCATCTTATCTCCTTAATTTAAGAATTTAACTTGTCGAAAACTTCTTTTTCCTCTGCGGGCGGAAGTTTTCCGATCCAATAGTTTGAGACTTGACCATTGTTGTCAAGGACAAGAATAGTCGGAGTCCCGCTCACATCAAGAGAATTCAACTGAGATTGTCGAATCTCAATCCCTTGAATACCAAGATCGTTCAAATACTCTGCGGCTTCTTTTTTTTCTTGCGGAAGCACGGCAATTAAATTTACATTTTTACCTTTTGCTTCGGCAATAAGTTTTTTGTAAAACTCGGCGCTTTCGCTGCAAAAATGACAACCTTTAGATAAGACCAAAAACATATTTTTGGAGCTTTTAGAAAAATCTACGTCTGCGATTGAAATTTTACTTCCGATGGTTGGTATTTTTGCAGTTTGAACCGGAGGTTGACCCGCGAAAAGGTACTTTTGAACGATGAACCCGATTAGCAGAACAGCCGTAACTATAATAAGTATGTTAGCCGTCATTTCTATTTTTTGATAGACTTTGCTCATATTTTTATTTGTTGACCGATAAAATTTTGTTGCTAACCTCTGTAACCGAGTATTGAGGCTAACCTTGCCTGTGTCGGAAAGTTTTTTTCGGTAAATGCAAAAACCGGAATTGAGAACTCACGAAATAATCTCTGAGATTCAGATTTTCGTTAATATGATTTGTCCTTTATAATTAAACAAATTGATTTTTCCGGATAGTATATTAAATGCCAAAAAGAACAGATATTCATAAAATTTTAATCATCGGAAGCGGTCCGATTGTGATTGGTCAAGGTTGCGAATTTGATTATTCGGGAACGCAGGCGTGTCGGGCGTTAAAGCAAGAAGGTTTTGAAGTTGTGCTGGTAAATTCAAACCCGGCGACAATTATGACCGATCCTGAAATTGCCGATAAAACTTATATCGAGCCTTTAACGCTTGAATCGGTTACTGCAATCATCGAGAAAGAGCGACCCGATGCCGTGCTTCCGACAGTCGGCGGACAAACGGCATTAAATTTGGCGATTGATTTAGATGAAGCCGGAATTCTTGAAAAGTTTGATGTAAAACTGATTGGTGCAAATATCGCTTCGATTAAACTTGGCGAAGACCGCGAACTTTTCAAAGCGGCGATGGAAGAAATCGGCGTTCCGTGTGCCAAAGGCGGTTTCGCACACAATTGGGAAGAAGCTCAAAAGGTCGTTGAATCAACAGGTTATCCCGCAATTATCCGACCGAGTTTTACGCTTGGCGGAACAGGCGGCGGAATTGCGTTTAACCCCGAAGAATTTGAAGATATTGCCAAAGGCGGACTTGCCGCTTCGCCTAATTCGCAGATTTTAATTGAAGAATCAATCTTAGGTTGGAAAGAATACGAACTCGAATTGATGCGAGATTTGGCGGACAACGTGGTTGTCATTTGTGCGATTGAAAATTTCGATCCGATGGGCGTTCACACCGGCGATTCGATTACGGTTGCTCCCGCACAAACGCTTTCCGATGTTGAATATCAACGCCTTCGAGATATGTCCATCGCCTGTATTCGCCGCGTCGGCGTGGAAACGGGCGGCTCGAATATTCAGTTTGCGGTTAATCCGAAAAACGGCGATGTGAGGATAATCGAGATGAATCCGCGTGTTTCGCGTTCGTCTGCGTTGGCGAGTAAAGCGACGGGTTTTCCGATTGCGAAAATCGCCGCGAAACTGGCAGTCGGCTACACTTTGGACGAGATTCCGAACGATATAACCAAGAAAACGCCCGCATCTTTTGAGCCGACAATCGATTATGTCGTGACAAAGATTCCGAAATGGGCGTTTGAAAAGTTTCCGCAAGCCGAAGATATTTTGGGAACGCAGATGAAGTCAGTCGGCGAGATTATGGCAATCGGACGAACTTTTAAGGAAAGTTTATTCAAAGGTTTGCGTTCACTTGAAGCCGTTAAACCGTTGCGTTTAGTTGATATTCCCGACAGCGTTTTACAGCAAAAACTCGCTCGCCCAAATTCGCAAAGATTTTCGTATATCACTTATGCTTTGAACAACGGTTATTCGATTGCGGAAGTGCATCGGTTGACGAAAATCGATGTCTGGTTTTTGGAGCAATTGCAAGAAGTTATGTTGTTGCAAAAACGCATTGAAGGACGCGAATTAAACGATGTTCCGAGCGAGATTTTGCGAACTGCGAAAGAGTTTGCATTATCCGACAGACGAATCGCTTTTCTGACCAATTCCGACGAAAATGTTGTCCGCGAACGGCGTAAAAATCTCGGCATAAATCCCGTCTATAAACGAGTTGACACTTGCGGAGCGGAGTTTGAATCGTTCACGCCTTACCTTTATTCAACCTACGAAGAAGAGTGCGAATCGAATCCTTCTGACCGCCAAAAAATTATGATTTTAGGCAGCGGTCCGAATCGAATCGGGCAGGGAATCGAGTTTGATTATTGCTGTTGCCACGCCGCGTTTGCCTTGTCTAAAAACGGCTTTGAAACAATTATGGTCAACTGTAATCCTGAAACTGTTTCAACCGATTACGACACGTCCGACCGACTTTATTTTGAGCCGCTGACGTTTGAAGACGTGATGAATATCGTTGACGTGGAGCAACCGCACGGCGTAATCGTCCAATTCGGCGGACAAACTCCACTCAATTTGGCGGATAGATTGCATAACGCAGGCGTGCCGATTATCGGAACTTCGCCCGATTCGATTGATTTGGCGGAAGACCGCAAACGATTCTCGGCATTGCTCGAAGATTTGAAGATTCCGCAACCTGAAAACGGTTCGGCAACATCGGCGGAAGCCGCTCTAAACATCGCTAAACAAATAGGTTATCCGTGCATCGTGCGTCCGAGTTTTGTGCTTGGCGGTCGAGCAATGGCAACCGTTTACGATGAACAATCGTTGGACGAATATATGCGAACGGCGGTCAATGCGTCGCCCGAAAAGCCGATTTTGATTGATAAATTTTTGGAAAACGCCGCCGAATTTGACGTTGATGCGTTGGCTGACGAAACTGCTTGCGTGATTGCCGGAATCCAAGAACATATCGAAGAAGCGGGCATTCATTCGGGCGATTCATCGTGCGTTTTACCGCCGCAAAAGATTGCCGAGGAACACTTGGAAACGATTCGTCACTACACGCGAAATCTGGCTAAAGCGTTGAATGTTAAAGGTTTGATGAACATTCAATATGCGATAAAAGATAACCGAGTTTATGTTTTGGAAGTTAATCCGAGAGCTTCGCGGACAGTTCCGTTTGTCTCAAAAGCGACGGGCGTTCCGCTTGCCGCAATCGCCTCTTTAGTCATGGCGGACAGCAAAACACTGGCGGAATTTAATCTGCCCGATAATCTCACCGTGTCAAAAATCTTTGTTAAATCGCCCGTCTTTCCGTTCAAAAAATTTGCCAGCGTTGACCCGATTTTAGGACCTGAAATGCACTCGACCGGCGAAGTTATGGGCGTTGGCGACACATTCGGCGAGGCTTACGGCAAAGCGATGGTTTCCGCCGGAACACAACTTCCGCTGAAAGGAAAAGCCTTTATTTCCGTACACGATAACGACAAGGGAAACGCGGTGATTTTGGCGCGAAGGCTTGATAAATTGGGCTTCAAACTGATTGCGACTTACGGCACAACGAAACGTCTGCAAGAAGTCGGCTTGGAATGCGAAACAGTTTTTAAGGTCAACGAAGGTCGCCCGAACATTGCGGATTACATCAAACAGGGTGAAATTTCGCTCATCATCAACACACCGCTCGGCAAAACTTCGCACTTCGACGAAAAAGCGATCCGCAAAGCCGCACTGCAATTTAACGTTCCGTGCGTAACGACTATTACCGGTGCTGAAGCGTTGATCGAAGCGATCGCATTTAAGTTAAGTGATGCAAAGATTACGGTTAGGAGTTTACAGGAGATTCATAATAGTAAAGATTATCTGTTAAATAATCCATAATCTTTACTATTTTGCTAAACAACTGCAACTGAAGCTCTAACCGAACCACCATAACCACCTAAATCAATTACAAATTGCCATTGATCCAAAAATGTGTCGAAAAAATTAAAGTCAATTCCGATACTTAAAACCGCAGACGCAGAACGCGAATTTTTGGCAGAAAATGATTCGACCGAATTCATAGCTTGGGACGCGGCAGAATCTGTCGTATGACCGAAACTAAAGCCTTCAACCAAGACAATTTCGCTTAGAATTTCCGCTTTCGTTGAAAAACGCGGATTTTTATTGATTATTTTTGCTTTATCGGCGAAATCTGCGTTTATCTGCGGCTAAAAACTGTTTTCCTGACTTTTTATTGAGACGTTTCCTTGAAATCTTTAAATATATTGACATCCGGCACACCAAAGTTTATCGTTAGAATAGAAAAACATCAGACTTTCAAGCTCTCCTCAGCGTCAAATTAACGGTTGTTAAGTCAAACTGTTTTTCAAATCAAAAAAATATCAAGGAGTTTAAGAGCAAATGTCGTCAAGTAAATTGTCAAAATTAAAAATATTCATCATCGGCGGTGCCGTTTTGTTGTTCGCAGTTTCACTGTTTTCAACCAAATTAACACAAATAAAAGCCGCTTCCGAAGGACCTACGCCTTCGCACACAAACGCTCCGGGCGAAGATAATTGCACAGCTTGCCATACTTCATTTGCGCTCAACAGCGGGAGCGGATCGCTTTCGGTTTCAGGTTTGCCGGTAAATTACCGCGTCGGGCAAACCTATCCGGTTTCAATCAATATTGCCGATCCGGACGGCGTAACGTATGGTTTTCAAACGACTTCGATTGACAGAACCGGCACCCAAGGCGGAACTTTTACAGTCGCGGGAACATTGATTCAAACTAAAACCGGGTTGGTTGGCGGAAGGTCGAGAACGTATGTCGAACACACGGTTGACGGCATTGTGCCGGTTACCTTCGGCTCCCGAAGATGGAATTTTAATTGGACGGCACCCGCAACTCGCAAAGGAAAAATTACTTTTTATGCGGCGGGAAATGCGACTAACAGCGACGGCGGTCCCGGCGGCGACAGAATTTACGCAATAAATGCTCCGACGTTTTCAGGTTCGGCGATTTCAACCTTCGACGGCGACGGCAAGGCGGATATTTCCGTTTTCAGACCGAGCAATAACACTTGGTACAGTTTAAATTCGACCAACGGCAGTTTTGTTCAAACAGTGTTCGGATCAAGCGGCGACATTATCGCGCCCGGCGATTACGACGGCGACGGCAAAACCGATCAAGCTATTTTTCGCCCGTCGAACGGAACTTGGTATTTGAATCGCAGCACCGCCGGCTTTACCGCCATTCAATTTGGCGCAAGCGGCGATAAACCTGCCGTCGGCGATTACGACGGCGACGGTAATTACGATTTGGCGGTTTTCCGACCAAGCACCGGCGTTTGGTATATTTTTCACATCGGAACCGGAGTTTTTCGCGTTCAGCAATTCGGAATTTCAACCGATGTCATCGGACAGGGCGATTACGACGGCGACGGCAAAACCGACATCGCCGTTTATCGCAACGGAACTTGGTTTATTTGGCAAAGTTCGACAACTTCGCTTGCCGTTCAACAATTCGGTTTGGCAGGTGATTTGCCGATTCAAAGTGATTACGACGGCGACGGTAAAACTGACACCGCAGTTTTTCGACCGAGCAACGGCGTATGGTATTTGAACCGCAGTACGGACGGATTTACGGCGGCTCAATTCGGATTTAGCACGGACACGCCCGCACCCGGCGATTGCGACGGCGACGGCAAAACCGACATTACAATCTATCGCAACGGACTTTGGTTTGTCTTAAACAGTTCAAACGGAACATTTTTGGTGCTGAGTTTCGGCTTAAGCGGCGACCGCCCGATAGCCACAGGTTATGTGAATTAGACTTTTAAGCAAGTTTAGAAAAAAGTATCGGACAGAAACACGATTGTTATGCAAAGTGTCTCTGTCCGAAAAATTTGAACGGTTCCCAATTTTTCACTGTTGCCTTGTGCCGCGTTACTTACCGTTTATTTCGGATAATCGCGGACGAATTCGCTTTTTGCTGTTGTTGAACGGCATTGATTTACTCGGCTGTCCTTTTCGCAACTCTTTTTGTTGTTCAAACGGTAAGGCGTTGATTTTTTGACATTCTTCGCCGCAACAACCGTTGAATTTTACCCGACAATCCGGACATTGAATAAATAACAAATGACACGCTCGATTTTCGCAATTTGTGTGATTGTCGGACGAGTTTTCGCATTGATGACAGTTTGAAAGTACGTCGTCTGAAATTCTCTCGCTCAATCTGCCGTCAAAGACGAAATTTTTTCCTTTGAACTTATTTTCGATGCCGAATTCTTTGGTTTTACGAGTATATTCGATAATTCCGCCTTCCAAATGAAAGATTTTTGTAAAGCCGCGATGTTTTAAGTACGCCGAAGCCTTTTCGCACCGAATTCCGCCCGTGCAATACATTACAATCGGCGTATCTTGTTTATCGGCAAGCATTTCTGCCGACATCGGAAGTTGTTCGCGAAAGGTGTCAGCCGGAATTTCCAAAGCATTTTCAAAATGCCCGACTTCATATTCGTAATAATTCCGCATATCCACCACCACAGTTTCGGGGTTTTCGGTCAGTTCGTTAAATTGCTTGGCGTTGACGTAATCACCGCGATTTTCCATGCTGAAACTCGGATCGTCGATTCCGTCCGCAACAATTTTTTCGCGGACTTTGATGTTCAGCACCCAAAATGATTTGCCGTCGTCTTCGACCGCGATGTTGAGCCGAATTCCGTTGAGGAAATCGATCGAGTCGAGATAATTTTTGAAGTCGTCGAAGTTGGCGGTCGGAACGCTCAGTTGGGCGTTAATTCCTTCGCCCGCGACATAAATTCTGCCGAGAACGCCGAGTTTGGCGAAATTCCCGAACAACGAGTCGCGGAATTCGGACGGATTTTCGATGCGGTGATATTGATAAAACGAGATGGTCGCGCGTGGCGTACAATCCGCTGCAATTTGCTGCTTGAGCGTTGCCTGAGACGTTAAATTGCGTAATTCTTGGGTCATAATACTTGTGTTTTTTTTAACTCGATTTACCGGATAAATTGCGGCAAAGTTTCGGGTTTGGCATAACTCAAGCGGGCTATTTTTTTCACCGCATAATAAGCGTCCAAACCTGAACAGGTAATTGTGCCGGCTTTTTCCAGATTGACAAAACCGTCGTCGGAAATCAAATTGTCGGCGATTAAAACGGCTTTTATTTGCCCGATAATGATTGACGTATTGTTTAATTCAATCGGTTTTTGCTCGATAAAATCCAGCGCAAATTTGACGCGACTTTCGCCTACAAACGGAGCTTGACAACTTTCGTGATATTCGGCGGTCAAACCGCATTCGTCGAATTCCGAAACATCTTTCGGGTAATTCGCGGCGGTTTGATGAGCGTTTCGATAAAAATCTTCGCTGATTTGGTTAATCGTAAACTCTTTGACGGCAATAATATTTTCCAGCGTATGACGTTCGACGGTGTGCGGTCGGACGACCAATCCGATCAACGGCGGATTTGCTCCGAGGTGAAAGAGCGAATTGAAAATCGCCAAATTTGTTTGCCCGCGCGGATTTATCGTGCCAATTAAATTGACTGACTTAAAGCCGTTCAAGGAATTAAAAAACGTCGCGCGAAATCGTCGCTCCATTTTCTCGAAATCGGTTGCATCAATTATCTTCATATTAAAAATTTACCGGTTTTCCCGCTTTGATAACTCGGTCGATACAATTTCCGCCGAATTCGTAGGCGATCTGACGATAATCGACGGCGTTCAAAATTAACAAATCAGCTTGTTTGCCGACTTCAATCGAACCGACTTTATCTCCCAAACCGATGGCAAACGCAGCGTTTACAGTCGCGGCGGTCAAGGCTTCGCTCGGCAAAAGTTTTTGGTACCGACACGCAATCGCCATCGCATTCGGCAATGACGGACACGGCGCCGAACCCGGATTGTAATCGGTTGAAATGGCGATGGCGCAATTTTCGTCGATCATTTTGCGGGCATTTGCGAATTCGCGCGAACCAAAGTTGAAATTTACCGTCGGCGTAATAACTCCGATTGTTTTTGAATTCGCCAACAAGGTTATTTCCGCGTCCGAAATTGCGTCCAAATGGTCAATCGAAGCGGCATTTTGTTCGATTGCAAATTTTGCGCAACCGAGATTTGTAAATTCATCGACGTGAGCTTTCAGCCCGAAACCCAATTCTTTTGCCGTCGATAAAACCCGTTTCGACTGCGCGAGGCTGAAAGCATTTTTTTCGCAAAAAACATCGACAAAACATTGGTTGACGGCAAAAGTTGAAAGGTTGATGCGGTCTTTTAATTTCGGCAGCATCACTTCACAAATCAAATCGACATACGCATCGGGATTTTGTTTGAATTCGGGCGGAATTGCGTGAGCGGCGAGAAAAGTCGGCACAAGCTCGATTGTATGCGTACGGTCAAGTTCGAGAATCGCTTCGAGCATCTTAAACTCGGTTTCGGTGTCCAATCCGTAACCCGTTTTTACCTCGCAAGTCGTTACGCCGAGTGCGAGCAGTTTATCTAAACGTTGACCGGATTGTTCAACCAATTCGGCTGCGCTTGCGGTGCGAGTATGTCGCATTGTCGAAATAATTCCGCCGCCGTTTGCCAAAATTTCAAGATAATCGGCACCTTTTATCCGCAGTTCAAATTCGTTGATGCGGTCGCCCGCAAAGACGATGTGCGTATGACATTCGACATAACCGGGCGTGATAACTTGATTGGTTGCATCAATTACGTTGTCGGCTTCGTATTGCCGCGAAATTTCATCAGACAAACCGACGGCAATAATCACGCCGTTTTTAATCGCGGTTGCTCCGTTTTCGATGATGCCGACGGATTGCATCGCCGTGCCGTGTTTCGCCGTGCCGTTTGATGCGCAGGTAACGAGTTGTGTAGCGTTTCGGATAATTAAATCTGCTTTCATAGAATTCAAAAAATGCGGTCGATTTGTTTGCTTTCGGCGCAAACGTCAATGAACGCAATACTCGGAACATTACTATATTTTCGGATGCGAAGCCAATGAAAGTTCAATAAATGGCGTGACGATATTTTGCTTTTTTGCCGAATTCGGAGTATTCATCTCGATAATAATGAAACTTTGCATTTACGGAAACAGATTTATCGGATAAAATTACGCTCAATCACGAATTATAGTCGAGCAGTTTACGAAATTTAAGCGTCATCCTAAAAAATCGAAAAGATTTACAATCGATGACACTATTCAAAGTAAATTTTCGTTTAGTCAGATAAGAGAGTTTACATAAACAATCAGTCAAACAAAAAAGGAGAAATGAGATGAAAAATCAAAATATATTTAATTTCAGCGCAGTTTTAGCCGTCGCGTTGTTCGTATTATTGGGTTGTAATGCCGGCACGGCAAATATGAGCAGCTTAAAAACTTCGACCGACAAAGAAGGTAAAACGGAAACAACCACGTTCAAAGACGGCGACACGCTTTACGCCAACGCCATTGTTTCCAACAATCCGGGCAAAGTGAAAGTAAAACTTTCGTTGGTTGATTCGAAAGGCGCGACCGTTCCGGGTTCCGAGGTTTCGATTGATTTGGACGGCAGCGGTACGGCAAATTATCACGTTGCGGTTTCGGAAGCTCTTCCCGCCGGTTCATACAAAGTTAATGCCGATATGATTAACGAAGCAGGCGAAAAGAAAGACAGCAAATCGGTTAATGTCACGATTGCCGAATAAAAAACGATATTATTAAACTGAAAAACTTTGGATGATGAAACGATTAAACTCGATTTCGTCGTCCTTTTTTTATCGATGACGACAGGTTTTCTTTGTGTTACCCGCAGTTTAACGGTGTCAACCCGCACCAAGTTTGTTGTCGGGCATAATGATTAAATGTAATGCCTCAACTAAAAATTTTATTCAAAAAGGAAAACAAATTCAACCGCGTTAATCTGCGGCTGATTAGTTTTTACCCTAAATTTTGCGCGGCAAATTCCCAGTTCAAAAGTTTGTCGATAACTGCCTCGACATACGCCGCGCGTTTGTTTTGGTAATCGAGATAATAAGCGTGTTCCCAAACGTCGATTGTCAACAAAGGCTTGAGTTTCATCGTCAACGGAGAATCCGCGTCTTCGGTTTTTATCACCGCAAGTTTACCTTTTTTGTCCGCAACCAGCCAACTCCAACCTGTGCCGAAATTTGTTATCGAGGCATCGGTTAATTGTTTTTTGAAATTGTCGTAATCGCCGAAAGATTCGTTTATTTTGTCGATCATTTTGCCCGTCGGTTTGCCGCCGCCGTCGGCTTTCAACGAATTCCAATAAAATGTGTGATTCCAAACTTGCGAAGCCATATTAAACAAACTCGGACTGTTCAAATTATCTTTGTCTTTGTAAGTTTTCATTATAATTTCTTCCAAAGTTGCTTCGACCAACGGCGTGCCGGCGGTTAATTTATTGACCGGATCAAAATATCCTTTATGATGTTTGTTGTAATGAACGTTGACGGTTTGGGCGGAAATAATTGGAGCAAGCGCGTTTTCGGCATACGGCAACGCGGGGAATTCACGCGGTTTTGCTTTGCCGATAATTGCGGGAAAACCCGAAACGATTGCCGTGCCGATCGATAATGCGAGAAAGTTGCGACGATTTAAGTTGTTCATAATTACCTCAGAAATTTTCTATTTAAATTATACCGGAAAAAAGAAGCGAATCTATCTGTTGAATCATTTGTTCATTTATACCCGAACGGAATTGGTTTGCAAAAGTACGACACGCTTTAGCTTGTCGATAAACTTTAATTTGAATGTTGTTAAGCAACGCAACAAACTTGTATGTTGAAAGATGACTACTTAACGATAATCGTGGACGCTTGATAATTGTTGGAAGAGATGAGTCTGTGAGACAAACTGAGACTTTGAGTCTGCACTTTAGATTATGACCTCTTTTCCTTTTTCTAACAGTTCCTAATCAGGTCGGACAGTATCTAGTGACCATTTTGAGTC
>JANPBM010000115.1:0-16041 GCA_031430435.1 Acidobacteriota bacterium | reverse complement strand
TGACACCGCACAGTCGCTTAAAATCACTCTCTTTCAAATTCTTTACTTGTTCGTATCTCATCTAATATACTCCGGTGATTTATTTATGCCGGTTTTATTGAAAGTTTTCAAATACCTTTTTTATTTCGCAAGAGGTCTATTATTTTGGCAATTGTTTTTGATTATTTTCCGAAGATTGCAGTTCAATATTCGCTTCCGTCGTTGGAAGTTTCACAAATATTTTACTTAGTTTATCCATAGGAAACTTCAAAATTGTAAAAAAGCCTACTGGAAGTAGAACTTTAACCCAAAAATCATTTATTGAAGTAATGTAACAAAATAATAAAGTTATTGAAATGCAGGCTATTAAAAGCGTCAAATTAATTGCTGATGAGATAAGAATTGGTCGATGGCTTAATTTTTTTTCGAGATCGGTAACTTTTCCCTTCAACTCCTCATTTTCAACCGAGAGTTTGTTTGCTTTTGCCAAAGTTTCCTCAATAATTGGAGCAGGATTACTCACTTGCAAATTTAAAGTATTTTCAAGAGCTAAATTTCTTTCGATTATGTGAATAAGTTTGTCGTCGTTACCTTTTAAAATAAAATCACAAGCTCCCGCCTTAATATATTTAACAATATCTGGAATATCTGGAATAAACCCTGTAAATACTATGATTCGCGTAGGAATATTTCTTTCCCTCAATTTAATTAAAACTTCATATCCAGTAATATCAGGCATAAACCTATCTAATAAAATGAGGTCAGGGTGTTTCTCTGTGGCTATTTGAAGCCCTTTTGCACCTCCAATTCCTTGAAAAACTTGATAGCCTATTCCTTCTAGGAGTTTGCCTAATCCGGAGCAGACATTAACATTATCATCAATTATCAGTATTTTCTTTTTTTTCATTTAGTTGTTTCTCTCTTAAATAAATTGGGAGCAAAATTGAAACAATTGTCCCTTTGCCTACCTTGCTTTCGATAGTCAATTTTCCATCGTGCATTTTAACAATTTTATTGGCTAAAAATAATCCGACTCCATGTCCACCAGTTGTTTTGGTTGAAAAAGAGGAAATTGTTAATTTTGATAGAAACCTATTTTCTATGCCACAGCCACTATCTATAACTCTAATTGCTACTTCTTGAGCAAGTTTATCAATCGAAACTTGAATTTTCACAACTCCCAAACACTTTTGAGCTTCGACAGAATTTTTCAAGATATTAATCAATGCGTGAACTAACATCTTAGGAGAACCCTTTATTAATACTTTTCGCTCAGACTCAAATTTGAAAAACAGTTTATTTGCATCAACATTCAATTCTGCCTTTGTTAATTTTATTGCCTTATTTACAAGTGAATCTAACTCTAAAACACTACTACTGCCTACGCTATCCATTCTTAGCATCGACACTAAGCTAATTGCCGTGTTAATTCTCAAAACTTCTTCTTTCAAATGTTCGATTATTGGATATAGTTTTGGGTTATTGCTGAATTCTCTTTCTAAATGCATCAACTCATACTGAATTACTGATAGTGGATTTCTTAAATCATGTTCAAGTGCTGCAGTAATATAACCTATGTTTGCAAAATGTTCTAATTCTTTTTCTTTCTTTTTATGTGAGTCATCTTTTGACAAAGTGGTAAATAACTGCAAACCAGCTTCTACAAATGTTCTGTAGAATTTTGAAATAAATTGTGGAAGTTTCATATTTAACCTTCGCTAACCCGCAGCACAGCCAAAAAAGCATCTTGCGGAATTTCTACGCGACCGACTTTTTTCATTCGTTTTTTGCCTTCTTTTTGTTTTTCAAGCAGTTTGCGTTTGCGGGAAATATCGCCGCCATAGCATTTGGCGATAACGTTTTTGCCCATTGCTTTAACCGTTTCGCGGGCGATTACTTTTGTCCCGATTGCGGCTTGAATTGCCACTTCAAACATTTGTCGCGGGATTAATTCTTTCATTTTTGCGGTAACGGCTCTGCCTTTTTTGTCGGCTGTGGCACGGTGCAGAATCAGCGAAAGAGCATCAACCGGATCGCCGCCGACAAGTACGTCGAGCTTTACAAGGTCGCCGACTTGATATTCCGAAAAATGATAATCGAGCGAGGCGTAACCTTTTGAAACAGACTTCAAACGGTCGTAAAAATCCAGCACAATTTCGTTCAGCGGCAGTTCGTACACAAGCATTACGCGACTTTCGGTGATGTATTCAAACTTTTTCTGCACGCCGCGTTTTTCGTCCAGCAACGCCAAAATTCCGCCCAAGTAAGCGTCATTCGTCAAAATTGTCGCCATAATATACGGCTCTTCAATCTTGACAATTCTGCCTGTGTCGGGCATTTTGGCGGGCGAATCAACTTCCGCAACTACGCCGTCTGTTGTGGTTACGCGATAACGAACGCCCGGAGCAGTCGTGATTAAATCCAAATTAAATTCGCGTTCCAATCTTTCTTGGACAATTTCCATGTGCAACAATCCGAGGAATCCGCACCGAAAACCGAAGCCCAACGCGGTCGAACTTTCAGGCTCGTAAAAGAACGACGCATCGTTCAAACGGAGCTTGTCCATCGCATCGCGAAGTTCTTCGTATTGAGCGTTATCGGTCGGATAAAGTCCGGCGAAAACCATCGGTTTAACTTCTTGGAAACCCGGAAACGGCGAAGTTGTCGGACGCGCGGCTTCGGTAATCGTATCGCCGATTTGCACATCTGCGACGGTTTTAATCGAAGCAGTCAGGAAACCTACTTCGCCGACGCTGAGTTCGTCGATCGGAGTCGGTCGCGGACGATTTACGCCGAGAGTTTCAACCAAATAATCGCGTCCCGTGTTGAAAAAGCGAATCTTGACACCTTTTTTGACCGTTCCTTCGATGATGCGAAACAGGACAATAACGCCGCGATAACTGTCGTACCAACTATCAAAAATCAAGGCTTTGAGCGGAGCATCGGGATTGCCTTTCGGCGGCGGAACTTTAGCGACAATCTGTTCTAAAATTTCGTCGATGCCGATTCCCGCTTTCGCCGAAGCAAGCACGGCATCGCTTGCATCCAAACCGATAATATTTTCGATTTGCTCTTTTATTCGCTCAGGTTCGGCGGACGGCAAATCAATTTTGTTCAACACGGGAATCAATTCCAAATCGTTTTCAAGCGCCAGATAAGTGTTCGCAAGTGTTTGAGCTTCAACGCCTTGCGACGCATCCACGACCAGTAACGCGCCTTCGCAGGCACTCAAACTGCGCGAAACTTCATACGAAAAATCGACGTGTCCGGGCGTATCGATTAAATTCAAAACGTAATCTTGTCCGTCTTTTGCCGTGTAATCCAACCGGACGGCGTGCGATTTAATCGTGATGCCGCGTTCGCGTTCGAGGTCCATATCGTCGAGCAACTGGGCTTCCATATCGCGTTCGGCAACGGCACCCGTATTTTGCAGCAATCTGTCGGCAAGCGTTGATTTGCCGTGATCGATGTGGGCGATAATCGAGAAATTTCTAATGTTATTCGGATTCATAAATTCATTTTACTCAAACCTATAAGATAACAAAATCGGCGGTAAATAGCACGTTTGCAAAGATTTTTAGTTGATTGCAAAAAATCTCGCCGGACTTTATTACCCGCTTTTTTATCCGCCCGAAAGACATTTATTTTATTTTTCGGTAAGATTAGATTTAGAATAAAAACGATGAGTCGCGCAAAGAAATCAACCGGCGGTGAAACATCCGAAACAACGTATTCCGAATTTTACGAGCCGAAAATGCGCCAAGAAAAGCTCTCGCGTTTTCGATGCAAAAGTTATTGTTTCTAAAGTATTTAACCAAATTTATATGGCAAAAAAGCAAAGTAAATTCCTGAGCGGCAAACGGATTGACCCGACCCCGATCGATAAAAATACGGTTTTGGCTGACCTTGTGGACGAATCGTTTATGGCGTATAACGCCGCGCGGATTCGTGAAGCGTGTCAGCTTTACACGCAAAAAATGCTCGAACCCGATGTAACCGTCGGCATAACATTGACAGGCGCGTTGACTCCCGCAGGCTTGGGAATTTCGGCGTTGATTCCGCTCATCAAAGCAGGTTTTATCGATTGGATAATTTCCACCGGAGCGAATCTTTATCACGACACGCATTTCGGCATCGGGCTTGCTCTGCATCAAGGAAACTCAACGCTTGACGACCGCATTTTGCGTGAAGAAGAAGTCGTCCGCATTTTCGATATTTTCTTTGATTACAGCGTTTTGCTCGATACGGACGAGTTTTTCCGCCGCGTAATCGAAGCGCCCGAATTTCAAAAAACGATGTCGTCCGCCGAATTTCATTACCTTTGCGGAAAATATATCTTGGAACGCAGCAACAAACTCGGCATTAAAGACAAATCTCTGCTCGCCACCTGTTACGAATACGGCGTTCCGGTTTACACTTCATCGCCCGGCGATTCGTCGATCGGAATGAACATCGCGGCGAAAGAATTACAAGGCAGCAAGTTAATTTTGAACCCGAATTTGGACGTAAACGAAACCGCGTCCATCGTTTTAGCGGCAAAACGCGGAACAATTTCCGACACCGAAAGCGGAAAGTCGGCGATTTTTATTCTCGGCGGCGGAAGTCCGAAAAACTTTGCGTTGCAAACCGAACCGCAGATTCAAGAAGTTCTCGGCATTGATGAAAAAGGTCACGATTACTTTTTGCAAGTTACGGACGCTCGTCCCGACACGGGCGGATTATCCGGTGCCACGCCAAGCGAAGCGGTAAGTTGGGGCAAAATAGATCCCGACCAACTGCCCGGAACAGTTGTCGCGTATGTTGATTCAACCGTCGCTTTGCCGATCATCACCGCGTACGCGCTCGCCCGACACGAACCGCGTGAACCGAAGCGTTTATATGACCGACGCGACGAATTTATGCAACTTTTGAAGGACGAATACGATAAAACTACACGAAGATAATGGTTACTTGTGAATGGTGAATTTTTGGTCATTAACAATTAACAATTAACAATTAACAATTACAAATGAAATTAATTGCCGAACTTAACAACGAAAAACACAACCTTGAATTTAATCGCGAGGGCGACAAAGTTTTTGCGAAAATCGACGACCGCGAGTATGAACTCGAAGCGTCTGAGGTTGAGCCGGATGTTTATCTTTTAAAGCATAACAACCGAATTCATCAGATTTATGTTGCGCCGAACGGCATCGTAAATGTCGGGAACAATCAATTTGAAGTTAATTTATTCGATCCGAAGCGTCTCAGAAGTTCGGCTTCGGGAGATGTTGCGGCGGACGGAATTGCCCAAATTAAAACGGCGATGCCGGGAAAAGTTGTCCGAATTTTGGTTACGGAAGGAGCCGAAGTTTTGCAAGGCGACGGCATTTTGATTGTCGAAGCAATGAAGATGCAGAACGAAATGAAGTCGCCGAAAGACGGAATTGTCAAGGAAATTAAGGTCGCCGAGGGCACAACGGTCAACGCGGGAGACGTTTTGGCGATTATTGAATAAGTAATCCGTGCGGGTTACAACTTATTTCGATAACCGTATATTTCTTCTTGAGTTCGGCGATTTCCGTTTGCTGATTTTCCATAATTTCCAAGTAATCTGCGGGCGGATTTCCCCAACAACCTTGCAGATTATAAAAGCGAATCTCGCGTTTTTTTGCATCGACCAACTTTCCTTTCGAGCATTTTGCCTTTATCATTTTCAACGTTTGGCGAACAGTTTTACTTTTGGAAACTAAAGCCGTTTCTTTAATTTCCTTGGGCAAACACAAATAATTTTGGGCGAAAACGGCACCGCTCAAAAACAAAATTACGATTAAAATTTTTAACATATTTTCAAATTTTTCCGATGAATTCAGACTCAACTTTATTTTATTCGGCAGACAAACTGAAGTTTGAACTCTCGGCAATTATTTTTTACCGATTTGCGACAACAATTCCTTGACCGCCGTATCGAGTTGCGAATCTTTATTTTGATAACTTTCGCCCGCCGCGCGTTTGACCGGAACATCAACCGGACGCGAATTCAGTTCCATATCAACGCCTTCGTTAGTCGTAATTTTGATAAACGGAATCCGCAAAATCGTACCGTCGAGCAAGGCAATTCCGGACGTAAAAACAATCCAACCGGCAGTTGGTTCACCGACGACTTTGCCTAATTTCAACGTTCTGTAACCTTCCGTAAAATCTTCGCCGTCGGACAAAGTGTTGCGGTTTGTAATCAAAATTGTCGGTTTTTCGAGCGAACGTTGACCAAGATTCGTGCGTCCGTTCGAGGTCGGAAAACCTCTCGGCGTAAAGTTCAAATAACCTTTGCGGGCAAAAACGTCGATCGCATAAACGTTGACAAAACCGCCGTTGTTGTTGCGAATATCAATGACGACCGCCTCGCGTTTATAATTTTCCGCGTCCAAATCGTTATAAAGTTGACGCAACGAATTTTCCGACATGTCGGGAATATGAACGTAACCGAGTTTGCCGCCGCTCGCTTTATCGACATACTCTCGGTTTGCTTCAACCCATTGCCGATAAAGAAGTTGCTTCTCTGTTCCGGTTGAAACAGGCTTGACCGAAACCTCTTTTTTCGCCGTTCCGTCGTCTGAAATTGTCAGATTAACTTTGCGGCTTGTTTTACCGAGCAAAAATTCGTCGAGGTTCGCATTTGCATCGATATTTTTGCCGTCAACCGCGAGTAAAAACTGCCCAACCTTAATTTCTTTGTTAATTCCCGCCGGACTGAGCGCAATGATTTCAGTGATTTTCAACTTTCCGGTTTGCTCGTAAACATTGCGGTCAAAACGCAAGCCGAGTTTCCCGACAAGTTGAGCCGGAAACGCCGACGCGCCGCTTGCTCCTGAATGCGAGGCGTTTAATTCGCCGACCATCAAATTGAGCAACCGCCGCAAAACATCAGTATTTTGAGCGCCGGCAATCAACGGTTCGTAAGTTTTTTTGACTGCATTCCAATCTGTTCCGTGAAATTTCGGATCATAAAAATTTTCGTTTTGCACACTCCAAGCTTGCTCGAAAACCGCTGTTTTTTCACGCGAAAAATCAACGTCTATTTCAGAATTAACGCTGATACTGCGCGGAATTTTCGTATCGATATTGACGAAATTTATCTTTCCGCTTTCTAAATAAGCAATTTCTTTGCTGTCGTTTGTCCATTGCGCGTTCGTTTTGAAAGTCGGTGTGGACGTGATTTGTTTGGCGACAAACGGCTCTTTCGACAATTCGTCAAGCGGGAAAACAAACAGATTTATTTGTCCGCCCGAAGACGCAAGAAACATCAAATACTTGCCGTTCGGGCTAATCGCTTCGGAATTTACATCAATCGAAAGCGGCAGAAAATTCAAACGCTTGCGGATATTTTCAAACTCGATTTCAGTTTTTTTGATTTCCGATTTCGCGTCTGTTTTCGGAGTTTCAGTCGGTGTCGGAGTTGTCGAAATCGGCGTTGTGCCGGATTTTTTCGGCTTTGTATCGCCAAACAATTCGGTAAAATTGTCTTCTTTGAACAACGGCGTTCGCGGCAGCAAATCGATTCGGGCAACTTGCGAATTTTCGGTTCGCTGATTTGAAACGTAAGTCAAAAATGTTCCGTCCGGACTCCACGAAACCGTGTTGGCGTTGACGTTGGCAAGAAAACTGACTTGCTTAACTTGTCCGGTTTCAACATTTACAACGTGAACATTGTTAAATTGTTTTTCAACCGTCGAGAAAAAAGCAATCCAACGGCTGTCCGGCGACCAGCTGAACGGACGTTCCGCGCTAAACGGCGGATGATCAAAAAGTCCCGTCGCGACAAGTTTTTCCAGCTTTTTTTCAACGTCGAAAACTCGAACTTCCGTGTTTCCGCGCAAAAAAGCAATTAGTTTTCCGTCGGGCGAAAATCGCGGATTAAAATCATTTACGGTTGCGGTCGTAATTTGCGTTTCGGTATTTGTTACAAAATCGTAGCTGAAAATATGCTCGATTCCGTTGCGGTTTGAAGCATACACAATCTTTTTGCTGTCGGGCGACCACGCCGCGTCCGAATCGCTTGCAATGTTGTTTGTTACCCGAAAAGCATCGCCGCCGTCGATTGCCGAAGCCGCAAAAATCTCGCCGCGAGCCGTCAAGACAACTTTTTTGCCGTCGGGCGAAAGCGAAAATTCCTGCATTGTTCCGCTTTCACGGGTGATGTTCGGAACGGCGTTGACACCGCGTAAAGTTATCGAAACTTCGCTTGCTTTTTTAGAATCGACATTGAGTTTCCATATTTTAAAATCGCGTTCAAAGACGATTATTTTTCCGTCGAACGAGATATTTGCCCACAAAACTCGTCCGCCCGCGAAGTTGGTAATTTGTGTTTCTTTACCGTTAAGTCGTTTGCTCCAAACATTTTGCGTTCCCGTGCGATCTGAAACGTAATATAAAGTTTGCCCGTCGCCGCTCCACATTGCCCAAACATTTCTCGAACCGTCTTCGGTAATTCGTTGATAATTTCCGTCGTTCCACGTCCAAATTTCGGACGTATCCATATTTGAATTTCCCTTTCGCCACCATTGCGAAAAACCTCGCGCGGTGAACGCAATCGTCTTTCCGTCGGGCGAAGGCGCGGCGAGAAATTCGTTCATATAACGGTCTGCGGCAACCTGCATCGGTGTTCCGCCGTTTACGCCGACGCTGAAAATATCGTTTGTTCCGGCAATATCTTTTGCCGACGACGAAAAATAAATACGTTTTCCGTCGCGTGAAAAACCATCGAGTTGCTCGTTTGAATCGTCGAAAGTCAAACGTTTAAGCTCGCCCGTTGCCAACGTCAAAAGATAAATATCGCCGTTGCCTGTCCGATTTGAAATAAACGCAAGTTGTTTATTGTCAGGCGAATACAGCGGACGAAGTTCGTTCGCGGGATGCGAAACAAGCAAACGAGCATCGCCGCCGGTCGCGGAAACTGTCCAAATATCGCCGCCCGAAACAAACGCAATCTCCGACTTATCGGGCGAAATTGCAGGTTCGTAAAAATACGTTTGCGGCGTAATTGGTTGGGCTCCGGCGATTGAAACAATAAGCAAGGTGAACAGAAAAATGACTAAGGGCTTCATAAAATTTTAGGTTTGGTTGATTGAAAATTGCTTCGGTTGTTACGGAAGTTGTTAAAAAAAAGTTTCTTAAAAAATATGACGCAAAGATTACGCAAAGATTTCTTACGGACAACCTATTTGTAAATTAAGTCTTAGCGAACCTTTGCGAATTCTTGGCGAACTTTGCGTTACAAAATCTTTGTTGCGTTTACGAAACTTTTATGCCGTTCGCGTTGATCGGAATTACATTCAAAATCCAGTTTCCGCGCTTGATTTCATTTTTGAAACATTGCGTTCGATACGTTGTTTTGCGCACGGCTTCTCTCGGATGATTCGTGAGCCAAAGGTGTCGGGCGTTGACATACGCAGTCGTCCATTCGATTTCGTTTCCGCCGTTATTCGGACTCGCTTCCGGAAACAATTTACGGATTGACGGCAAAATAGAACCGCTGTGAATGAACGAATCGTAAATTACCAAGCCCGAAAGCGGAAGGATAAAACCGTTGTCTTTCGCCCAATTTATCGCAGGTTTGTAATAACGATTATCGAAAAAATGATCTTGAACGGTGTGCATAATCAAATCTTCTTTACCTGCTTTTTTTAGTAAATCAATAAAAACCGTGTCGCCGGTCAGCGGTGTTTTGCCGATTTTATCGACAAAAGGTTTGAGTTTTTTGCTGTAAGTTCCGCCGCTAACCGCATAGTTTTGCACCAGTTCACGAAGATTCCCGTACTCGGTTGTTTGCGAACGACCGTAAGTTATTTGTTTGATGTCGTTCGGACCGTCATTGAAAATCGCAATCGCCGCGTAATTTCCGATTGTCGAACCGGATTCAAACACATTGATAACTTTTTCGAGCAGAGATTTTTGTTTTGTCGATAATTTCATAGAACCATAACCCCAAAAAAGAGCTTTCCCTTTTACTTTTTACCTTACTTTCCGCCTGTCATCATCAATCCGATTTCTTCGACGCTCGCGGTTTTCGGGTTTACTTCGCCGACAATTTTGCCTTTGCGAATAATCAAAAGTCTGTCAGCCAACGCCGTAACTTCTTCCAGTTCAGCAGATACAAGCAACACGGCACTTCCCGAATCACGCAAACCAATCAGTTTTCGGTGAATAAATTCGATGGCTCCGATGTCCACGCCGCGCGTCGGTTGCGAAACTAAAAGTAATTTCGGATTCAAATCGAATTCCCTGCCGATAATAAGTTTTTGCTGATTCCCGCCCGACAAAGATTTGGCGGAAAGTTCGGGTTTCGGCGGTCGAACATCAAATTTTTCGATAATTTCAGCGACTCGTTTCTCGATAAAAGCGTTGTTCAAAATCCCGAAACTGCTTGCCGCAGGTCGCCGATAATGTACGCCGAGAATTGAATTTTCGGCTAAATTTGATTCGAGCAAAAGTCCGCGTTTGTGTCGATCTTCGGGAATATGCGCGATTCCGAGTTCTTTTCGCTTGCGTGCGGAGGCTCGCGTAATGTGTTTTCCGCAAAACTCAACACTTCCGGCACTACTTAAAGAAAGTCCTGCAAGTGCTTCAATCAACTCAGTTTGTCCGTTTCCTTCAACGCCCGCGATACCGACAATTTCACCTGCCCGAACGATAAATGAAATGTCATCGACGGCAATGCCGTGTTTTCCTTTCAACGTCAGATTTTTAACTTCCAAAACATTTTCGCTCGGATTCGCATCGGTTTTTTCTACGCGCAAAAGCACGTCGCGCCCGACAATCAGTCGCGCCAGTTCCTTTGCGTTCGTTTCCTTTGTCTTCAAATATCCGACCGATTTCCCGTCTCGCATCACGGTAATATCGTCCGAAATTGCGAGAACTTCTTCGAGTTTGTGCGTAATAATGACGACGGTTTTGCCGTTTGCGCGCATTTGACGCAAAATCACGAAAAACTCTTCGACTTCCTGCGGCGTTAAAACAGCGGTCGGTTCGTCTAAAATCAACAATTTCGCGTTACGGTAAAGAGCTTTCAGCAGTTCCACCCGTTGTTGCTGCCCGACCGATAAATCTTCGATTCTCACTTTCGGATTGACACCGAGTTTAAGTTCGTTTGAAAGCCTTAAAATGTCTTCGTTCGCTTTCTCTAAATCAAGATTGACGGCGTTTCCGGTTTCTGCTCCGAGTACAATATTTTCGGCAACCGTCATCGTTTCGACCAGCATAAAATGTTGGTGAACCATTCCGATTCCGAGCTTGATTGCATCTTGCGGGGTTTTAATGCTAACCGCTTTATCGTCGACACTTATCTCGCCTGCGTCGGCGGTGTAAAAGCCGTAAGCGATCCGCATTATAGTTGATTTTCCCGCTCCGTTTTCACCGACAATCGCGTGAATCGTGCCGTCTTCAATCTTGATATTCACGCTGTCGTTGGCGACAACCGAACCGAATTTTTTTGTGATATTTTTTAGTTCAAGCATCTTAATTTTGTCTTATCTACGCAAGCAAAACGGCTTCCGTATAACCTTTTTCTTTATTAAAAATAAGCTGATAACCGTCGGGATTAGAGAATTTTCCGTCTTTTACGGTAAATTTAACAGATTGTCCTTGTGAGTAATAATCTTTCGGATCGGTATAAAAAGTCAATTCAAAGCCTTCGCCTAAATTTTTTGCGGCTTTATTCGGATCTTTAATAATATATTTATCCAAAAACGGATCGACATAGAAACCGAACTTTTCGGCATCTGCTTCCAATTTTGAAAAATTCAAAGCCGCTACGCCGATTTGCGCCAACTGCATAATTATTAACCCGCGACTGATATTTCCCGCAAGTTTTCCGAGCGGGCTTGGACGAACAGGCAATTCTTCGTTAATTATCGGAACTTTCGGCGTAATCGGCGGTTCATTTATAACTGTTGTTTTCGGAGCAATCGGCAAGTCTTCCGCAACCGAAACGTTTGGTTTGGGTTGCGTTGCACCGGTTGGTTTTATTTGCGGCGGTTCATTACCGTTTATTTTCGGAGGATTGTTTTTTGGCGGTCCGGGCGGAAAATCTTTTGCGTCAAATCTTCCTTTATTCGGGTAAACTACATTGGCTGAGCCTGATTTTTCGAGTTTGATTTCAACATAATTCGGGTTGTTTTCAATATCTGCAATCTTAAATGGTTTGATTTTTATATTTTTCTTCTTATCTATTAAACCGTATGCAGTTATGACACTTCCTTTGTTACCCTGTTCGGTAATTA
Source organism: Acidobacteriota bacterium (assembly GCA_031430435.1). GTDB lineage: Bacteria > Acidobacteriota > Blastocatellia > Pyrinomonadales > Pyrinomonadaceae > JANNVK01. The sequence continues at coordinate 3,805 of JANPBM010000115.1, read as the reverse complement.
CTACACTGCCATTTTTGTAATAAATATCGACATATCGACCGTTTTTATTTTTACCGCTGAAAATACGTTCCGGATTATTCATAATCTCAGCTTGAACTTCAGGTTTAACTCTATGACCGGAATTGGCATGTCCCGGTGATTTTATACTTTCCGTTGGCTGTGAACCTTTAATCTCTTTTGGTTTAATTTTTCGTTTATAATTATCAATTACCCGTTTGGCTTCTTTAATAACTTCTTCTTCATCACCGCCAAGTATTACTTTCGGAGAGGAAATAGCAGAAGCAACGTTTGTTTTGTTATTGGCTCTATTTAAACTTTCTAGTTTTCCAAATAACTGAGACTTCTTTAAGTTTCCGGCAAATACGTGTAAGTCATTTGCCGTTGAAAATTCTTGTCTTAAATTCAGTTTATCTTGATTTCTTATTATTATTTTTTGATTGCTTTTTGGTAAAAAGTTCAATGCTTCAATACTGCGAAATGAATTTATTTTTATGCTCATATTTTCTTCTCCTTGTATTCTTTTGTTTATTAACTTAAAAAATCTTTTTCTTCAATATCTTCGTATTCGTCGAATTCATCTATTTGCCAGCCAAATGATTCCCATTTTCCATAATTACCACCGTCTTTATTATAGTCCAGTTGAATATATGATCTGTCAGATTGCCCTGCAACTAATCTAAAATGGTCACCAAACAGAAATACCCAAGTACTTATGTGCGGCTTATTTCCAACTAAAATTTGCATTCCCATTGTTCCCGTAAAACTTATATGAAAGGCTTTAGTTTGCAACTCACCTCTAAACTCGCTACTGAATGAATTGTTTTCAAGCCAATTCTCATCAGATAATTTAAGTGGTGTTTGTAAATAATCGCTCAAACGTGCTAATAAATAATCAATTATTTTATCGCAAGTTTCTTTATCTAAAGGATTCTCGTCTGAAATGCCCCAAAGTTTATTTTCTAATTCTTGATTTACTTCCATATTTTTTCCGTTTCAGTTTAAATTATTTCGCCATTGCGTCCGTAACTTTGATTTCGCCGGCAACGATTTTTTTCTTTGCTTCTTCGACTTTTTTCAAGACATCTTCGGGAATCAAGCCTTTATTATTTTCGTCCATCGCGTAGGCAACGCCGTCTTTATCCAGTCCGAAAACGTGAAAACCGCCGTTGAAATTACCGCTCAAAACTTCTTTCACTACTTCATAAACCGCGTTATCGACTCTTTTGACCATTGAAGTTAAGACAAATCGAGGTTTTACGCCGTTTTGGTTTGCGTCAACGCCGATCACAAATTTTTTGCCGTCGTTATTTTCGTCTTTTCCGTATTGCTCAACCGCGTCAAACGCGCCGAGTCCCGAATTTCCCGCCGCCGTAAAGATAATATCGGCGCCTTTATCGATTTGATTAAGCGTTAATTCTTTGCCTTTGCCCGGATTATTCCACGCCGAATCGGTTACGCCGACGTAATTGTCAAGCACTTTGATATTCGGGTTTATGGACCTTGCGCCTTCTTCGTAACCTGTTTCAAATTTATGAATCAAAGGAATATCCATTCCGCCGATAAAACCGAGAATACCGGTTTTTGACTTGGACGCGGCAATCATTCCGACCAAATACGAGCCTTCGTGTTCGCGGAAAACCAATGACGCAACGTTACTTTTCGGGGTTTTTCCGTCGGCTTCAAAAATCACGCCGTCAACAATTGCAAACTTAATATTCGGATAATCAGTCGCCACTTTTTGCATAATCGGACCTTGGGCAAAACCGATTCCGATAATTAGATCGTAGTTTTTTTCGGCAAACGCCCGCATTGCAGGTTCAATCGAAGTCGGATTTCCGGGTTCAACGTCGCGCAGCGTAATGTCGAAATCTTTATCTGCCCGCCGCACTCCTTCCCACGCGGCGGCGTTGAAACTTCGGTCGTTTTTTCCGCCGATGTCAAAAACAATTCCAACCTTGATTTTACCCGCTTTTTCCGCCGTATCAGTCTTGGTACAAGACACTGACCCAAGTGCCGAAAGGCAGACTAAAAGTAACGAAGCAATGAATTTAATTTTCATAATATTGTTTTGGTTTACGACTTTGATAGTAAAGAAAAAACGGTATTTTTTCAACAAATAACGCCAACATCTTAAAATTTAAGAAATTGGCGTTATTTGTGTGTCCGATGAAACTAAGCAGGTAAGCAAAGGTTTTATGATATTTTGAAATATCTGAATAGTTGAATTTCCCGATTTTAATTCATCATTCACCATTCATAATTACCTGCTTAATTGTCTTTCGGTTTTCCGGGCGTTTCTGCCGGCGGATTGTAAACCGGCGTGTCAACCTTAGCCGGCGGATTATAAACCGGCGGCGGGTCGTTTTTCACGGGCGGATTATAGCTTGGTCGATCGGAATTTCCGGTGTCGGCTGTTTCGGTTCTTCCACTCGAATTCGATGAATCGGACTTCCCGTTATCTGTCTCAAAAACAGGTTTGGTTCGCGGTTTACTCTGTTCCGTATCGGCGTTTGAACTCGGCTCGATTTTAATCGGCGGTCCGATTTTTCTTTGCCCGTCAATCGGTTTAGCCGTTGATGTCGTGTTTGGCGTTGTGGTCGGCGGCGGCGAATAGATAATGTGCATCGGCATTTGGCAATCCCAAAGGTCATAGTCGTAACCGAACCCGTACGGCGATCTCCAACGATTCCCGAACGGCAAAAAGCACCAAGTACCCGAAGTGCGGTTATAAACCCACACGCCGTAACTGTTGTAAGTGTTCCAACCTCGATTAGAAAATGAATCGATCAACGAATTTCGCAAATTTCCCTCGCGTAATTTCGCGTTGATTGCCATCAAATCTTTTGCCCGAATTTTACTCCAATTATCCAAAGAATCTTTGTTGTCGCGGTCAAATTTGGAAACGGCGACTTGCGAATTTTTAACCGTTGCCGATTTTCCGCCTTTGATAAATTGGGCATCTTTTTCGCCGATTTGGGCTTTACCTTTCCAAACCGAAACTTTAGTCGAATTATCCGCCAAAATATCAATTCGATAAACGCCTGATTCCAAGATGAAAGTTTTAGTTTGCGGTGTTTGAATACCGACGATAAAACCTTGATTACTGTTGGTAATGACTTCAAAAATTGCGCTTCCGCGATTCAATTTTAACTGCAAATCATCCAATCCCGTTGTTGTGAATTCAAATTCCGAGTTTTCAGCCAAACGCAAATATGAACCCGGATTCAGCAAAATTTCGGCTTTTCCGTTACTGCCGGTTGAAACTTTTTCACCGACGACAAGTTCGTCACTTTTGTCCAAACCGGTATTTTTACCGTTCTTTCGTTCGACCAAAACCGCACCTTCAACCAAATTAACTTTGCCCGCTTTCGACGAAATTAAATACATATCGCTGATTGAAGACGGCGTGGTTTGGGCGAATAAACCGAGCGAAGACGTTAAGCAAATTAACGCCGCTAAAATGAAAGTTCTTCTCATAGTCAATTCTCCTTTGGGGAAAGTATTTTTATTCTACTCTGTTTTTGTTAATTTACAAGAAAACCCGACAAAACTAACATATTCATCCTGCTATGACTGTCTTTGAAGGCAAAAAGTTGTATATATTTTTACAACTTTTTGCTTTGAAGAACGCAAAGTCAGAGTTGTTTACGGAACAAACGAATGAGGCACCGGCACATCCGAACTGATGCCGAATTGCAACGCCGCAAATCCCGCGTTTGACCGCAATAAATACCAGATTCCGGTTGACGGTCGATAAACCGCGATGTCCGCTTTGCCGTCGCCGTCGTAATCCGCCGCAACCGGT
>JANPBM010000114.1:0-41589 GCA_031430435.1 Acidobacteriota bacterium | reverse complement strand
TGACACCGCACAGTCGCTTAAAATCACTCTCTTTCAAATTCTTTACTTGTTCGTATCTCATCTAATATACTCCGGTGATTTATTTATGCCGGTTTTATTGAAAGTTTTCAAATACCTTTTTTATTTCGCAAGAGGTCTATTGTATAAATTCTCGAATAAAAAAGGCAACCCGAATTTATCGAATTGCCTTGCTCCGATTATATTCAGAGACCAAAGTTATTCAATCGCGGTAAAATTTACGCCGTCCAAATCTCCGTCAATCGACAAAGTTTGCGGTGTAAACCGATAGCTTTTGCTTGTTACTCGGACAAAATAAGTTTGTCCGGTTTCAATTTCATTAAATCTGAAATAACCGAACTGATTAGTCATCGCCATTTTTATTTCACCGTTTTGATTGGTAATTGAAACTCGTGTACGGGCAAGTCCGCGACCTCTTGCAAGTGTTACGCGACCGCTGACGGTTGCCTTTGCGGCAGTCGGAGCAAGCGACGGCGGCAAGAAACGAACTGCTCCCGCGCCGCGTCCCGGATTTGTCGAATCGATCGGCATATCGAAAGTTTGCGAAGTTGATCCGAACGGAGCTTTCACAAAAACTGCCGGAGCCGTTCCAAGTTCGTTTCCGGTAAGTATGGCAACTTGGCTGTCGGCACTAATCCCGACATCTTCAAAACCACCCGAATTTGCTCTCGGCGGAAGCGGGATTTCTTCGATATTCGAAGCTAAAAACCCCGTAAACGGAGCTGAAATTGCCCATGCCTTCCTTTGTGATGAATCAACTACAATCGCCTTTTGTCCGTTTGGAGCAACCATAATCCCGTCTAAATTGTCTGCATTCGGAACCGGTAAAATTGTTGCGTTACTATTAGCGCTAAACGGAGCTTGGAAAACATTAACTTGTCCTGAAAAATTAGTAGTCAGAATAGTATTTCCGAAAGGCGAAACGGCGATCGCGCCACTATTAGGGTTAATTACAAAAATCGTAAAAGCAACAGAATTATAAGGAGGGTCAAGCACCGAAATTCCGCCGGTTGTGTAAACAAAAGCACGTCCGGCTTCATTGAAAACAATCGCTTGCGTTTGATAACTTGCAATTTGACCGGGCAAAGTTACAGAGGTTATTGTCGATGTTGCATTAAACGGCGCACTGATTTTATAAAGTTTATTGCCGTTGCTCATTGCAAATGCCGTGTTAAAATCAGGTGAAATCGCAATTGTTCCCATGCCGTTATAACCTGCCGCACTCGTCTCAATAACAGATTCGACTACTGCGGCGGAAACGTTGACAACCAATATCCGGCTATTTCCGAAATCAGACATCAACGCTCCGTTTCTGCCAAAATAAGTTACGCCGTGCGGCGATGCCTCAGCGGGCAATCCGGTGGCGAAAAATTGTTGTGTAGTCGGTAAAATACTTGCATTCGGGAAAATTACGGCTTGATTGCCCGATCCCGCTGTTCCCATAATTGCCAAACTCGACGAGCCTTGAAATTGAACGCCGAAAATTTTCACTTTGGCAGAAGAACTTGCAGGATTCAAGCTGCCGTTCGTCGGAGTTTTTAATCTGAATGTAAATTCTTCGATATCTTCGTTGACGGAATCGTTGATGATTGGAATACTTAACGTCAGTTCCGTTACACCGACCGGAAAATTCAAAGTTCCGTTTGCCGCTGTATAATCGCCGGGTGAAACGGCGGTGCCGTCTAAAGTTTCATAATTAACAAAGGCGGAAAATGCCGCAGACGAAGATTGACGTTTAACTTTGATAATTGCATTTCTGCCTTCATCGATAAAAAACTCGGTTCTTTCGATTGAAAAAGTTGACGTGTCATTATCGGCAATACTTACTTGGGTCAAAGAAGCAGAAGGTAAAATCGAGCCGTTGACAGCGCTTGTCAGCCTGAAAACAAAATTTTCGGTCGGCTCAACCTCGGCATCGTCGATAATCGGAATAGAAACGGTTTTTGTTGTTTCGCCGCCGGCAAAATTTATTGTTCCGATTGTCGCGGTATAATCCGCCGCATCTGTTGCCGTTCCGTTGACGGTTTCATAACTTACTGAAGCCGCTCCGATTCCCGTATATCTAAAAACTGTTACACTTACGCTTTCTGCTTCTTCGTTGACAGAATAACTGCTGCCGTTAATGGCAAACACAGGTTCATTGTCAATAATTGTCGCAACTTGGCTCGGATTTATTCTGTCAAACCCGCCGTTTACCGGATTTGACAGAGTGATGTTAAAAGTTTCATCGCCTTCAACCGTTGAATCTTCCGCAATCGGTATCGAGAATGTTTTAGTTGTTTCCAACGGTCCGAATGTCAAAGTTCCGCTTGCCGCCGTGTAATCTTGTTCGTTGGTCGCAGTTCCGTTGCCGGTTGAATAATTTACCGAACAAGTTGTCAAATTCTGAAAAACCTTGGTTCTTCTGATTGTAACCGTCGCCGTTCCGACACCTTCGTTGAAATTATAGCTTTGCTGTTCAAATGTAAATAAATTCACTTCATTTGCATTTATCTGTAATTCGTTTCTTGCCGGCGAACCGAGTGTTGTGCCGCTGTCCGGGTTTCTTAAAATAACTGAAAAATACTCGTTTCCTTCAACTAATTCATCGCGCAAAATTGTTACGGGAAAGGTTTTTGAAGTTTCATTCGGCGCAAACGTCAGAGTTCCGCCGGTTTCCGAATAATCTTGTCCGGCTCTTGCGCAACCGCTCGGCTGACTCGGAATATCACACGGAATGCTTGGCGCCGTGGAAAAATCGACGGTTGAAGTTCCGGTTAAGTTTCCCGTCCGCCGAACGGTTGCGGTAAAAATCGTATTTCCCGCGCCTTCAACCACAAAATCTAAAAAAGAATTAAACTGAACAACCGGAACCGTGTCGCTCACCGCAATTTCGACTTCGGCTGAAACGAGCAAGCCCTGCGCGGCTCCGGAAAAGTTGAAAAGCACAACCCCGAATCTTTCGACCGATTCAAAAGTTGTATCGTTGACAATTTGAACTTGCACCGTTTTTGAAGTTTCACCGGCGGCGAAATTCAGCACGCGACCCGTTCCCGAATAATCAGCCGGCTGAGTTGCGGTTCCGTCGAAAGTCGAAAATTGCACTTGCGAGGCAGTATTCAAATTTCCGGCTCGCGTAATTTCAAGCGTCACATTTCCGACCTCTTCATTGACGGTTGTCAGTGCGGTTGCAAACTGAATTGTCGGCAAATCGTTCGCTGAAATCGTGATTGTTTGTCGGGCGTTCAGAATCGGAACGCCGTTTGTCGCGTTTGAAAGATTAACCGTAAATGCCTCATCGCCTTCGGCATCGGAATCATCAATAATCGGAATCGAGACGGTTTTCGACGTTTCGCCGACGGCAAAATTCAGCGTTCCGGCGGTCGCGGTAAAATCGATTCCGGTTGTTGCCGTGCCGGTTGCCGTGGCGTAATCAACGCCGAACGCATTTGTTCCGCCGCCCGTGCGTTTGACGACAACCTCGACTGCCGAACCGTCTTCATTAACGCTCGACGAAGTGATTTCAAACCCAACGCCCGACTGAACAATGTTATTGATCCAAAGCGGGGAAAACTCGTCAAACCGGTTGTTGTCGCAACGATTAACCGGCAAAGGGTTTCCGGCTGAATTGATTACTTTCAAACAAGATTGCCCGAAAATATACGCGATTTTTCCGCCGCCCGGCGACCATTTCGGCTGTTCGCCGTTGGTCGCTAAAATCTGCGTCGAAGTTCCGTCGGAATTCATTACCGCGATATTTGAATCCAATGAAAAGGCAATCTTTGTTCCACCGGGCGAAAATTGCGGGGATTCGTCAAAAACAGCCGGTGAATTTGTTAAATTTGTTTGCGAAGTTCCGCCGGCGGTCATCGTAAAAACTTCGCCCGCCGCCCAAAAATTGCCAAGAAATTCGCGTCGCCGAAACACGATGTTTGTGCCGTCGGGCGACCAATTCGCGTCCAAATCGTCAAACGGATGATTCGACAAATTCGTTAAATTTGAGCCGTTTGAATCAATTACATAAATGTCGCCCGCGTTTGAGTTATTATCATCAAACAAAATTTTTGCGCCGTCGGGTGAAAATCGCGGTTTGTTGACAATCAAACCGCCGGTTGAATTTAATACCGCCGAATTTGTCGCAACGCTGTAAACTCCGACATTATCGAATGCCGTAAAAGTTATAAACTGACCGGTTGCGGACCAATTCGGCTGAGACAGTTCGTAATCTTCGTCATCGTAAATTGTAAGGCGATTGCTTCCGTCGGCGTTCATTGCGCAAAGATTTCCGTTGCAAGCAAAAACAATTTTTCCGTTAATTGCGTTGAAATCGGGCAAGCCTTCGGAATTGCTTGCCGTGTTTGTAAGATTGGCAAAATTTGTATCATCGTCGTTGACGGCGAAAATTTCGGTCGCGCCGAATTTCGTGGCAAATGCCAAGCGTTCGGGCAACGGGGTGTTGTTGTCAGTCAGCGAAGCCGCACCTGTGGCTGAACTGATAATTGTTCCGCTCGAAGCATTTGACAAAACCACCGTAAATTGTTCGTTTGGTTCGGTAACGCCGTCATTTATTGTCGCAACGGTAATTGTTTTATTCGTTTCGTTGGCGGCAAACGTGAGCGTTCCGTTTTGAGCCGTATAATCGGCAGGCGAAGTTGCCGAGCCGTCAACCGTTGTAAATGCAACAGTTACAGGCTGAGTTAAATCTCCGTTGCCGCGAATAACGGCAAAAACCGCGTTGCTTCCTTCGCTGATCGGATCGCCGTCATTTGCCTCGGAAATTCCGACGAATGATTGGTCATCGTCTGAAATACTGATTGTTCCAACGTCTTGTCCGCCAATAATCGAAGCATTTGTCGGATTACCGATTGTTACTTTGTAAGTTTCCGGCGGCTCAACGGCGGTATCGTTGATGGTTGGAATCGATACGGTTTTGACGGTTTCATTCGGCAAAAATATAACCGTTCCGTTTTGCGACGTGTAATCTTGTCCGGCGATTGCCGTCTCGTTTGCAGTTCCGTAGTCAAGCGTAACTGTTGCAGATAAATCACTTCCGGCTCGTTCAAAATAAACCTCGGCGTTTTGATTTTCAGGCGTAGTCGCATTGAAAGTTAAAACAATTGGTTCATCCGGATAAATCGAGACAAAATTGAAAACGTTTGATCCCAACTGAACGCCGTTCGTCGGATTCGTCAGTTGAACGGCAAAATACTCGATCGGTTCGGCATCGACATCGTTTATTACCGGAATCGAAACTTGTTTCAAGTCTTCTCCCGCCGCAAAATTTACCGTAATTTGTGTTTGCGTGTAATCGTTCGGAGCCGTCGCCGAATTATCAAGCGTTGTAAAATCGACCGAAAATGCGTCGCTTCCGCCACCCGTTCGCCGAACATTAAGCACAATGTTTCCGATTGTTTCCTGCGAAGTAAAATTCGCGTCGAATACAAAACCGACCGAATCAACCAACGCCGACGCATCCGGCGAACCGAAAAGCGTTTTCCAAAAACTGTTCGCCGAAACACTCGAAACCGAAACCGATAACACAAACACCAGTGCCAAAATTTTTTTCAACATAAAAAATAAAAACTGCCGCTATTTAGTAAACGCGGATTTTTCAGCCAAACTTGTCCAAACTATTTTTGGCATCTCGCCAAAGCCCAATTCCAAGTAATTTTCGAACCGTCGCCGGCGGTCATTTCTTTTTGCCCGAAAAGCAATTCACCTTCCGAATTTACAAATCTTTGTCCGTAACGACCGCTTGGGAGCGATGGCACAATGCTGATTATACTTTCTTCGCTTCGGTCATACGCTTCGTTTTTTTCAAGGTCGCAATCGCTGTCAACTTCTAAAAATTCGCGTCGAATCGAAGGGAAAATATCGCCGTAACTATCAAATGAAAAACTGTAATCGCGTTCTGAGGTTGTGGCATTAACCGTGAAATTACCTTTTACAATGCCGGAGTATTTATCGATTTTTCCTTCGCTGAATCGAGTCGTCCATTTTCCTTCGGTTGTTCCGCAACACGGATCGCCGTCGCGGATTCCCGTGAAAATATCGGAATGAATTCCTTTGCCGACAATATCGGCGGGCTTTTTCGGCGCTTTATTCAAAACCTCTTCCGCCGTTCGCGGGTTGAGCGTAATGTCGGCTTCGTCTTGCGCAAAAATTGTTCGCACGCCGTCGCCCGATGAATTTCCGTTACTTCTGCGACTCGCTCTGACAACAATCGTTTTTGAAAAAGTCCGTTTCATATTGACTGTTCCGCCCCAATCTTCGCTGCACGGCATCCAATCGCGAATCGGTACGGAAACCGAAACAACGGGAACTTTCATTCGATTTCCGATTTCGGGAATCGCGCTCAAAATGCCGAGAATTCCGCCGCCCATCACAACTCCAAGGGCAAAACCGCCGACATCAGCCATTTCCTGCTTTGAATCTTTCATGTTTTTCAAGGCAACATCGGCTCGGACTTTGGCTTTTTTCGGTACGGGAACAACTTTTTGATTGGTCAAATCAACCTTTTGGTGTCCGCCTTCGATATAAATTTTATTCTCGCCGGTTGCGTCTGATTCCTGTTTGGTAAAATCGCGGGTCGGCGAAGTGCCGATTAAATGAACGACATCATCATACGAATTTATCGAACCGCTCGAATTTCGCCCCAAATTGATTGATTTATCCAAATCCCAACTGACCGGTTTTTCGGCAAGCGGTCCCGAACTCGGCATACTGAATTCGAGTCCGGTTGCCAAATTTGCGGCGAGACGAAAGCAATTCAACTTTCGTAAATCGTTGACTTTGATAAAAAATTTGCCTGTCAGCGTTCGTTTTTCGCCGTTGGCGCTCATCAAACTCGATTTAGTGCGAATCAGCGGCAACGGTTCTTCAACCGAAATTTCACCGGTCATTTGCGAATACGCCGCAATCACTTTTGCCCAACTTAATCCCACACTCAACATTCCGAGCCTGAGTCCGAATTTTTCAAGTCCTTTGCTTTCTGCACCGTCGATCACCACCCCCAAAGTCGCCCCGTGAATCGTCGTTATCGCCGTTGACGCAACATCAACTTGCAACGTTTCAACCTGCGTGTAATCGCACGGATCGGCAATAAATTTATTTGAAAACGAGGCATTAGAGAAAGTAACCTTGTTGCTTTTCGGTCGAAATAAATCAGTTTTATTAACGCTCGTTCCGCCGGATTGTTTGGTCGCAAACGTTATTAAATCGCCAATCAAACGACGTTCCCAAAGCGACGCTTGGATAATATTTATTTGCGCTGTTTCAGGCGTAGCTGTAAGTAAATCAAAAGGTTGCGGAAATTCTTTGCCGAATGCGATTATCAATCTTGCCCAAAAACGTTTAGTTTCGTCTTTTGAGTTCGCGGCAGTTTTTAAGTCTTGCAACATCAATTCGCCAATTTTATTCGGCGTTGTTTTCGTCAAATCTTTGCCGATTAAACCTGCGACTTTCCCGACCGTCGTAACAATTCCTTTTCGTGAAAGTTTGAGCATTCCGGCGACTTCAAAATCGTAAAAAGCCATTCCCATACCTTTGCCGTAAATCGGTTTGTAAAGGATTTTTTGATTTTCGTCGATGATGTAAAAACCTGCTTTTTGCAACATTGTCATCAAAAGCGGAAGCGAATTTTCGTCGTATTTTGAAATTTCTTCGGCGAAATGTTTCGCAAACCCGTCAGACGGATTGCTGCCGATAATTTCGGGTTGCGGCAAACCTTTTTCACCGAAATCATTTGCCGCATCGTTGATTTCAAGTTTTTCAACGGTCGGTTTATAGACCGCCGAAACGCCCGGTTTATTGCGTTGAGCCAATAAAATGTTGACCGAAAATGCTGCGAGTAAAAGAATGCCGATTAGTTTTTTCATAATTCAAAAATTTTTAATTGCGAAGTTTCACGAAGGAAACACGAAGAAAGATTTTTGCCGCGCATCAACGCAGACGACGCAGATTTCAAAAACCTTTCTTTATCTACTTTATTTTCTGCAATAAACCGCCGATTATTTTGTCGATTGCGGCTTTCACGGCATCATCGGGTTTCCCTTTTACTTTTTCGTTTGCGGTGGCGGTGGCGATAACCGTTTTGCCGTCTTTGCCGTAAATCGTGATGACAATTTCAGCTTCGGAATCACCGATTTTGGCGGCAGAATCATTGCCCGTAACTTTGCCGAACAAACCGCCGATTTTTGCCGCACCTGATTCTTTGATCTTCTTAAGCTCAACGCCGATAACATTTACAAACTTTCCGGTCAGTAAATCCGCTTGCGAATTGACGGCGAAACCGCTCATTCCGGCGGACGAGAGCTTGCTTGAAATATAACCTCGCAGTTCATCTTGATTAACTTTCGACGCATTGCCGCTGAAAAAATCAATCGCCACGGTTTTCAAATTCGATGCTTTTTCGCTTCCGCCGACAATCGTTTTCGCAGACATATCCGGCATATCGCCCATTCCCATCATCAATTCTTGCTCGGAATCAACTTCTTTGTAGCCCGTCGGAATTTCGAATAACGCTTGGTCGAGCGGTATTTTTGACAGCTCAAGCGTTTCCAGCGTTGAGGTCATTGTCAACTTTCCGTCCGTAAACATTTTTCGCGTTCCTTCTAAAAAGAAGCCCGGATTTTGCATTCCTTTAATGATAATTTTGGGGCGGCAACCGCCTTTGCTTCCTTGTATTTGCGGATGCAAGCAACTTTCCTGATTGAGCGAAAGCGTTACAAACCAGCCTTCTTCTTCCATCCGCGCATCGGCTTTGCCGTCGCACGAATCGGGCGAACTGACGAACGAAGTTGTATGCTTGAGCCACCTTGCCTGCAAACCGAACATCGTTTGACGCTTGCCGGAATCGGTGACGATTGATGAAACCGTTACGCTTCCTTTGATAACGACAGGTTTGTTTACCGGACGACGCGCCAACTGTTCGGGCGAAAGACCCGACCAATCGTCGTAATCGATGAAATACGCTTTTTTGCGGTCGCTGACGGTTACTTTTTGCTTCAAATCGCATTGGGAAAGATACGCGGTTTTACCCATCATATTCGCCATCATTTCGGCATTCGGATCATTCGGATCAATCGCTATTTTTGATTCAACGCGATTCCGTACACCTTTCGCCCAGGTTGTTTGTTCAAACGATATTTTCTCGCCCATACCCATTTTTTGCGATATTTTGTAATCGGAATAACGATTCCCGGTGGTTTGAACCGGAGTCGCCGTCGGAGTCGGAACCGGTTTTTTAGCTCCGACAGGTTTTTTTGTTTGGCTGAAACAGGTTACGCCAATAAACAAAACGCTTAGCAGCAATATAATTCTTTTGTTCATAATAGTTTAGATATACAAGTTTTTCGACAATCTTTTTGCCGGATAGTTTTCTAAAAATTCCTCTCTATATAAGTAAACGCGGATATTTTATAGAAACTTGGTCAAAAAAAATGTAAAATCTTTTTAACTTATAAAATATCAATACTTATGGCTGAAGAAATCACGCAATTATTGCAAGATTGGAAAAATGGGAAACGCCAATCATTGGATAAACTGTTGCCGATTGTCTATGACGAACTTCGCCGGGTGGCTCATCGTCTTTTAATTTCCGAAGACGCTGAAACCTTGCCGACAACCGCTCTGGTTCACGAAGCGTATCTGAAATTGGTTACGCAACATTCGGTCGATTGGGAAAATCGCGGACAATTTTTTGCGATTGCCTCGCAAGCCATGCGGCGGATTTTGGTCGATCACGCCCGCGAACGCCACGCAATCAAACGCGACGGCATAAAAATCACGCTCGATAATGCCGAAACAATCTCGGTCGAAATAAACGAAACGCTGATTGAATTGGATTCAGCCTTAACGGAACTTGCCGCATTTGACAAACAGCAGGCAAAAATTGTCGAACTGCGATATTTTGCGGGATTAACTTACGAAGAAACGGGACAGGTTTTGGATATTTCGGTTTCAACCGTCCAACGCGAATGGATAATGGCGAGAGCTTGGTTATTTAGAAAAATTAATGGGTAAGAAAATTATCCACAGATAAACACAAATGAACACAGATAAATCAGTACTATTAAAATCACTTTTAGAAGCAGATTTGGACAAAATAAATGGGATTACCGAAAAGATTATTGGTTGCTCATATACAGTCAGCAATGTTTTAGGCTGCGGATTTTTAGAAAAAGTTTATGAAAATGCTTTGGCAATTGAATTGCGGAAGGCTGGTTATTTGGTATTACAACAGCATGAAATTAAAGTCTTTTATGATGGCTTTGAAGTTGGAAAGTATATTGCAGAACTATTTGTAGAAGATTGTGTAATTGTTGAAGTAAAAGCAATTAGCAGTTTGAGTGATTCACAAAAAGCCCAATGCCTAAATTATCTTAAGGCAACAAAATTAAAAATCGGCTTACTGATAAATTTCGGCAAACCAAGAATCGAAATTAAAAGAGTCGCGTTATAAAATCAAAAATCTGTGTTCATCTGTGTTTATCTGTGGAAAAAAATGACCAACTTTCCGCAAAAAATCCGCGTTTATTATCAGAGGCAATTTTTATGCAAAACGCCGAATGGCTGAAAATTAAAGAAGTTTTTAATCAAACGCTCGATTTACCGCGAAACGAACGCGATGTTTTTTTGGCAACCCACAATTTTGCCGTGCAAACAGAAGTCCGCGAACTTATTAAATCGCACGAAAACGCCGATGAATTTATTGTCGAACCTGCGGCGATCGAGTTCGGTTTGAGCCGCGATTTGAACATCGGTCAACAAATTGACGATTACAAAATCATTTCCGAAATCGGCGTGGGCGGAATGGGAACGGTTTATTTGGCGGAACGAATCAGCTTTGCACAAAAAGTCGCCGTCAAACTTATCAACCGCGGAATGGACACGCGGGCAGTTTTGAAACGCTTTAAGATGGAACGCCAAATTCTTTCGCGGCTCAATCATCCGAACATCGCCAAATTGCTTGACGGAGGTGAAACACCCGAAGGATTGCCGTATTTTGTGATGGAATATATTGAAGGCGAAACGATTACAAAATTTTGCGAGCATCAGCAATTTGATGTCAACGAACGGCTCGAATTATTTCAAAAAGTCTGCAACGCCATCGGTTATGCCCACGCAAATTTGATTGTTCACCGCGATATAAAGCCGTCGAACATTATTGTTACAAACGACGGAACGCCGAAATTACTGGATTTCGGAATCGCCAAATTGCTCGATAACGAGATTGACAACACGGCGACAATCGGGCGAATGTTCACGCCCGAATATGCTTCGCCCGAACAAATAAACGGATTACCGATAACTACCGCGACCGATGTTTATTCGCTCGGCGTGGTTTTATATCAAATTTTGAGCGGCGTTCGTCCGTTCACTTCGAAAAGCCGAAATTACGGTGAAATTGCGAATTTGGTTTTGACGGTTGAGCCGCTTCGTCCATCGTCAGTAGTTAGCGGGCGGCGGTCGGTGG
This sequence comes from Acidobacteriota bacterium, assembly GCA_031430435.1. Taxonomy (GTDB): domain Bacteria; phylum Acidobacteriota; class Blastocatellia; order Pyrinomonadales; family Pyrinomonadaceae; genus JANNVK01. Next base: position 30,116 of record JANPBM010000114.1, on the reverse strand, counting down.
TCAAAAATACAAGTGAGATGGAAAGCCAAAGGACAAAAGACGAAGGAAAAAAGACAAAAATCCGCAATCTCGAAGGCGATTTGGATAACATAATTCTCAAAGCATTACGCAAAGAACCCGAACGCCGTTATCAGTCCGTCGGCGATTTTGCGGAAGATATTAAACGGCATCTCAACGGTTTGCCCGTAACCGCAACGGCAGACACAAATCGCTATCGTTTTTCAAAATTTGTTCGGCGACACAAACAAGGCACGGCGATTTCGGCGGCTGTTTCGCTCTTGATTTTTTCGCTTTCGGGCGTGGCAATTTATCAAGGAATTGCGGTAACTCGTGAACGGGTGAAAGCCGAACGGCGATTGGTCGAAACTCGAAAGATAGCAAATTCGCTGATGTTTGAAATTCACGATTCATTGCAAAATCTGCCCGGCGCAACAACTGCCCGCGAACTTTTGGTTAAACGAGCTTTGGAGTATTTGAGCAGTTTGTCCAAAGAAGCGACAGATAATCCAGCCTTGGAAAATGAGTTGGCGGCAGCCTATCGCAAGGTCGGAGACATTCAAGGAGGTTATTTTGCAAAGACCGGAAAAAGTTCGGAGGCGTTAGAAAATTATTTGAATGCTTATCGAATTCAAACCAAACTTTTAAATGCAAACAGTAAAGATTTAGAGCTGATAAAGGAATTCGGCATAACAACAATAAAACTCGGTGAAATAAGTTATTCTTCTGTCGGAAACGTCGAAGATGCGCGCAGGTATTTTCAAGAGTCGCAGAAATTGTATGAAAGTCTGGTAATCGCAGAGCCGAATAATGCTCTGTGGAAAAGTAAACTCGCATATATCTATTCGTTTACCAATGGATTGTCGGCTGAAAAAGGCAATTACAGCGAAGCGGAAGAATACAGAATAAAATCTCTGAAATTTAATGACGACGCAATTGCCTCTGCTCCGGAAGACAGTGAAGTGATGATTATTGCTTCGGGAATTTACAGCAATATTGGAAATGAATTAGGAAATCCCAATCTCAGCGACCTTGATAAATTAGACGAAGCCTTGGAGTTGTTTCAAAAAGCATTACTGATTCAACGCAAATTATTGGATAAAGAGCCGTCGAATATTTTGTTTAAATCAAGAATTGGTTCAGCTTATGTGAATTTGGGAAATATCCGGCTTGAAAAAGGAGAGATTAACCAAGCATTAAAAGAATACGAAACTGCGCTTAAAATTCATAAAGAGCTTTCTAACAGCGATTTAAACGACATTTATTTGCGTAGTATGGTTGCGTACGAAGAAAAACAAACAGGACTTGCGTTACTAAAGAGCGGAAGAACAGATGATGCGATCGAGTATCAGAAAAAATCTGTGGCAAGTTTTGAAAACATTCACTCCAATGATTCAAATAATATCGGGTTTATGCTCACTTTAGGTATATGTTATGCCGATTTGGCGGATTCTTTACAAAAAAAAGGTAAATTATCCGAGGCTTTCGACAGTCTAAAGCGAAGTTTGGCTATTCTTGAAAAATCAAATTCAATTGCGGAAACTTCGGAAACCCGTGTGTATGTTGCTCAAACTCTTCTAAAACTCGGCAAACATACAAAAAACTGTCAACCAAACGTTAATTATTATCAAAAAAGTTATGAAATGTTTGAAAAGGCAAAAGAGAAAAATCGTTTGAGTTCGACAAATAATCAAATGCGTTTGGAAGCTGAAAAAATGGCAAAGATAACTGATTGCAAATAAGTTTTGGGCAAATCCGAAGATTTAAGCGTATTTGAAATAAATCGCTTTCCTTTTGATATTGTTTGTCCGTGCAACAATTTTTTTCGGACCGGTTCGGCAAAATTATTATCTTTGCGGCTGTCGGACTTTCGGCGTATTTTACCAATGTCGAAGCGCAAAGTTATTTTTGCGTCTGTAAGCGTCGGCAAAAAACGGTTTGCCGCACTTTACGGCGGACAAAATGACAACAAAAGCGACCGCTGAAAATAAACAAATTTTGGTTGATGTTTAACGCCGAAGAGTTTATCGAATAACTTTGACAATTCTACTCGTCGTTCAGCATTTCAAGATTAAATTTGTAATCGCCCGCCATTGTCGGATGTCCGTGGGCAAGCGAAACTTCTACTCCTTTTGCGTAACATTCCTTTGCCTTTTCACGATTTCCTTTGCTGTCGTACGCCTTTGCCAACGCGCCGTAAGCGTTGCCTTCATCGTCTCCGGTTGCCAGATATTTTTCGAGCAATTTGATAACTTCGTCCGCTTGTCCGAGTTTTTCGTACTCTTTCGCCAAACCAAACATTACCGGTGAATTGTTCGGGTCGGATTCCAACATTTGTTTAAAAATTTCGATTCTGTTTTGCATAAGTTCAAAACTACCACTTGAAAGAAGTTTTTCCAAAAGAAGAACGCGACATCATAATAAAAAAGGCAATCCGATTCTAAATCCGCACTAATCCATTCATTTCTAACAATATAATTTGGTATCTTGTCCGCTTTCGTTGTTTATTAAATATAGGAGTACTTTTATGAGAACTATTCAAAAATTGGAACTTTCTTCTGGTATCGCCGCATTACTTGCAGCTTTCGTTCAATTTGTTTTTTCTGTTTTCTTTCAAGAACACAGTAAAAACGACTCTTTAATCATAAACTTAGGATTTAGCTTTGTAGTCTTAGTTCTTCCGGTAATATTTATATTACTTGGTACTTATTTTCATTCAACTCAAGGAAATATAATTGGATTCGGGTTTCTTCTATTTTTTAGCATTATCTTTTTATGTTTTTGGGGAGTCATAGCTTTTTTTGGTTTATTATTTGGTGGTGGTGTTAAAAATTATGCTATTTCAATGTTTATCTTAGTCTTACCTAGTTTTTTTATCATTTGTACAATGCTGTTCGCAATAATCAATGCCGCATTATCTTCAAATAAAGATATGGTTTTACACTAAATAGAGGAGTACTTTTATGAGAACTATTCAAAAATATCAATTTAATTCAAGCGTTGCGGCGGTAATTGCTTCTATCGCTCAGATTGTTTTTTTCGTTTTTATAGCAGAACGAAATAATAATGAACCCGCATTTCCACTATTGTTTATTGGATTTGCCTTTGTTATATTTCCGACAATCGTAATCTTTATTTGTTCATACCTTCATATCAACGAAGGAAGTAAAATTAGTTTTGGTATTATCTTGTCGCTTGGCATTGTTTTTATTTGCATACATTGGGTAAGAGCTTTACTACACTCTTATATGGGAGCAGAGGTAGTTTTGATGATTGTCGCAATCTTACCCGGTTTCTTTACCGCTTTTACCGTAATTTTTGCAATAATGAACTCATCATCTCAATCGCCTTTAACAGATAACAGACTTTCATAAATCTATAATTTCGCTCATCGTTGACAATCAAATTTGCTTCTGATAGATTTCTTGCAATACTTTAAGTCTCGAACCCATTAGGAGAAATTTGTCATGAAACGTCCCTTTTCGCCACGCTTCGCTTTTTTATTATTGTTTATTTTCTGTGCAACCTTTACGGTTAAAGCACAAACAACCGAATGGACTTTTGTTTATGCGGACGGGTTTCCTCATACTGTTTGGGAATGTCCCGGCAATGGCGGCAGTCTGCAAATCATACCTAAAGTGGCTTTTGGCGCAACCGGCGGACTTGTCCCTGTGCCGGGAACCGCCAACCTTGTTTTCAAAACAATCGACAGAAATTTATTTGCAACCTTAACCGGCGGAAAAATGATGGGCGGAAACTTTGTTACGCAAAGTTGTGTTTTCAAGGCTTGGGGTTACGGTTCCTTTAAAAACGATCCGATTCAAGGCGGCAGTATTCCCGGTGCAAGCGACACTTTGACGGCAACATTTTCCGAAGCTGTGGCAGGTTCGCTGTTTTCCTGACAGGCAGATACCCGCAAACCTTTATAATCACGGAAAGCGGACGTTTACCCGTAACCGTAAATATGAGTCCGATTTATGATGATTCCGGTCAAGTTACGGGTTCCGGCGAGCTTGCCTTTAATCTTTCGGGTAAAAAAATTACAGGCTTAACCGTTAAAAGCACACATCCAAGCTATGCCTTTGCGATTGATAACATTAAGGTCAACAGGTTAACGCCTTATAGTCCGCCCGCAAATAATCCGCCGCCTAATTCTTGTAATGCAACCGCAATTTTTCGCCCTGCTCCAAGTAATATTTCAGGCTACAACTGGACAATGCACTCGGAAGTTTCTGATACAGACGGGTTAGTTTTAACCGATATACGTTTGGTAGGCAGGCTGATGGCAGAACGAATCAGTATCCCTTACTACCAAATTTCCACTAACCAAACTCCTTCACAACGCGGCGAATTACGTCCGAATGACAGTAACGGGGCAATGCGAAGTCATTTGGTTTCTTACCAAACTACAGTTAACGACGAGCGTTTAATTATTACGGCAACTTACGCAATCGATAATATTTCGGCATCGCAAAGCTGTGTAATAATCGCACAACGCTACGAATTTTTGAGAGACGGATTATTTGGTCCGTGTACTCCGGCTCCCGGACCTACCGCAGCTCTTATTCCTCCTCTATGCAGCAGATGGCGTGCATCAGTAGATTATAATTTCAAAGGAAACAACGGCGAAACTTTAACATCATTAAATATTGCCAAAAGAGAACATTTTCAAGTGAATGGTTTTACTAATAATTCTGTTGGTCTTTTTAAGGATTGTGATAGTGCTACTGGTTGTAGTTCATCTAATGGACTTATCTTTGAACGTAAAAAAAACCCGTTATTTTCCGAGACCTATTCTCCGGTAATCGTGAACGGGCAGCAAACTAAATTGTGGGATAATGTTCATCAAACCTATCGCAGTTTTGTAACAGAACCCGGCGAGCATCTTTTGTCAACCGATTTTATTGCGGGCGGTTGTCCCGAATGCTTACATTCGCATTGGCGTTGGGGTGAAACTTTCGGAGAGCATTTCAACTATGGTGAGCCATATTTGCGTGTTGGAACAAATCAAGACCTTTCAATTGCGATTGTGCGAAATCGGGCAGGCGAAGAGCATCCGAATAATCTGCTTGATTTGATAAGTTTTACCAATCCTGAACTAATTCGCTATAAAGCTACAAGTGCTTTTCAAGCTGTAACGGAAGGCTATTACGCTTATTCTAAGCCCGAAGACGTTGTTTATTGGTCGTCGGCAACAGGTTACCGAAAATTTGATACTTTTTTTGAACACTATAATTTTTTTATTCCGTCTGAAGTAAATGTAACGAGACCATTATCAGTTGGACCAACTTTTGCCCAACCTAAAGACGAAAAATCAGTTTCACTTGCCGGCGGCGATGCTCCGACTTCGGTAGTTTACGGGTTTTTATACGCAGACGGCACAACAAGTTACACCGAACGCGACCCAAACTTGATTGCTCCGTTGCCGAGCGGATATACGCATTACAATAACACCGGCTACGATATTCGGACGCAAGCATCGGTTTCAGGTCCGCATACCGTAACATTTAATCTGCCGACGGTTACAGACCAAACAACATTTAATAATCTCAGAATTTTACACTCGGAACCGAATCAATACGACCCGACACACGCTGTTTGGGTTGACCGCACAATTTTATCGCCAAGTTCGCCCGCACCTGATTTTGCAAATAAAAATATCAGCGCAAAAGTAAATGAAGTCGGTCCGTTTGTGATTGCAAATTTGGTAACACCGCCGATTATAAATACAAATATCGCGGATTTATCGGTTACGGTAACAGAATCAGCCGACCCGACAGTTGCAGGAAACGATTTAGTTTACACAATCAACGTTACAAATAACAGTGCAATTATGGCAACCGGCGTTGCCTTGACCAACGGTTTATCGCCCGATGTAAATTTTGTTTCGGCAGATGCGGGCTTACGATATTATCAGGAAGTAAACGGAACAATAATTTTCAATATAGATTTGATTGCTCCGGGAGCCACAATTCCGGTTGTAATTACCGTAAAACCAAGTGAAGGACAAACGAGGTTTCCGGCGGGCGGAAAATCGATTATCAATTCTGTCTTTGTTTTGGGCAATGAAACTGATCCGAACGAAGCCAACAATTCCGTCAACGAAAGTACGCTTGCCCTGCCGAATCCGAACGCTCCGCCAACTGCGAAAATTCAAAATCCGGCTACCGATTCTATTCTTTCGGGACTTGCAACTTTCAGCGTTATTGTCGGCGCAACTGACAGCGACGGAACTATTTCTCAAGTCGAGCTTTTTCTGGACGGCGTAACCGCAGGTAACGGAACATTGGCTGAATCGGGAAAATATAGAATCGATTTGAGCAATGTTGCTTTCGGCGAACATTCTTTGGTTGCCGTTTCAACCGATAACGGCGGAAGAAAAGCTGTCTCTGATGCAGTCGGATTTTTTGTCAACGGTCCGGCGGTTGTAACTTTGGATACGCCGATTGAAGACACCTTATTCGGCAGACCGTCGGACATTGCAATTACGGCAACAGGCACCAATCAATCGGGAACGGTATCGCAAGTCGAGTTTTTTGTGAACGGAGAGTCGATCGGTAACGGAGTTCTTTCGGGAACAAATCAATACAGCCGAACATGGAGCAACGCATCTGCCGGAATTCACGTCATCAGAGCCATCGCAAAAGACGGTGCCGGCGTTAAATCTTATTCGGAAACAACAAAAATATATATCACGAATTCGCCGGCGGTAAACATCGTCACCCCGACAACAGGTGCAAGTTATCCGAGAAACTCGACTATCACGTTTACCGCAAATGCCAAAGACTTTGACGGTTATGTCAGCAGGGTTGAGTTTTTTAGCGGCGCAAACCTACTTGGGGCGGCAACTTTAACGCAAGACAATACTTTTACTTTTAATTGGTTAAATGTTTCGGTGGCGGGAACCCATTCTATTTCTGCCAAAGCAACGGATGATTGGGAAAGAACTACGATTTCAACTCCGGTTAGTGTAACCGTTACAAATACTTCGCCGACTGTTTTAATCACAAGCCCGGCAGCCGGAGCAAGTTTTACGGCTCTCGCAAACATAACAATTTCAGCAAATGCGGCGGACAGCGACGGCACAATTTCAAAAGTGGAATTTTTTAACGGCACAACTTTACTTGGCACAGATTTGGTCTCTCCGTATAACTTTTCGTGGACTGGCGTTATCGCCGGAAACTATAACATAATAACAAAAGCAACTGACAACGACGGTGCAGTAACAACCTCAAATAGTCTCGCAGTTACGGTCAATTCGGTTGGAAGCGCGTTGTTGGTTGTCGGTAATACAACACTTAGTGCGGTTGATACGGCAATCAAAACACGATTGCAAAATCTTGGTTTAACCGTTGTTATTAAATCGGATACTGCCTCTGTCAGTGCGGACGCAACAGGAAAAAGAGTCGTTATAATTTCTGACAGCGTGATGCCGGCGAATGTGAATACTAAATTTAAAACCGTTGTAATTCCGGTAGTTACACTTGACCCGCAACTTTTTGATGATATGGGAATGTGTGCAACCGCGACAACAAATTTTGGAACTGCGGCATCGCAACAAAATGTAACAATTACAAATACAACTCATCCGATGGCGGGCGGATTAACCGGCACAATACAAGTTACATCGGCAAATACTACCTTTGGCTGGGGCAAACTAAATGCCAATGCCGTCAAAATAGCCACTTTGACGACTGACACAACAAAAGCAACCGGCTTTGGATATGAAGCAAACACAGTTATGCCCGGATTAGCTGCACCACGCCGAAGAGTCGGTTTTTTCTATACGGCATCATCAACTTCTCTAACAACAAACGGAGGCTTATTATTTGATAACGCAGTAAAATGGGCGGCAGGGCTTTAACTTATTTTCAGCTATTCAACTTTAATCGCCGTAACTTTCCAACGAAAATTGTAATGACGAAGAGGCTTTATCAAGCCATTCAATCGTAACAGTTATAGGCGTTTCGGTGTCGTCTTCAAATTTTGCAAACAGTTTTGGAACAAGCAAAACTGTTTTGTCTTTTATCGGCTTATTTGACATATTCGCAATTGCAATATTTATTTCAAGTGATGTAATTGTTTTTCAGGTAACATTTTTAATCTTTCCACCGATTTAAATCATTGTATTTAATGCCACAAAGTATTAGCCCGAATAAATAAACTTTTGATTAAATAAACGGCTAACCGACTGTTTCAAACGGGGAATAACAAATTAAGCAGGTCAGCAAAAGTTTTGTCGTATTTTGAAAATCAAGTAAACCTTGTAAATACCTGATAACTCTTGGTTGTCGGTCTTGCTTAGGTTTCCGGTTTTAATTTTTCATTACTGTGTATGTCTGAAGTACTGCCCTGTTTCAAAAACAGACTTGGTTGTTTTCTCCGTTAAAATAAACTTTGCTGAATCGGTTGCGGTTTCTCTTCGATAACTTCAACGGTTTTGCGTTCATCAAATCCAAGTTTTTTGTAGTGTAAATCAAACATTCTTCTCGCAATTTCCCATTCGGCGGTTTTACCTTTTCCGCGTTCGGCGTAGGTTTTATGCCGCAGATTTCCGTTGCGTTCACGTTTAATGTGATTAAGAATTTTGTCGGCTTTGGTCGGAAGTTTTTCGTGCAGACGTTGTACAAAATAGTCTTGAACCGAATCTGTATCGAAATGAATCATTCCCATAAATGCTTTTGTTGCACCGTTTGCACGAGCTTTTTCAAGCAGTTGCGGAATGTCTTGGTCGTTATAACCGAGCATAATCGGAGCAATTCCGATTCCGACTTTCACGCCCGCATCAGACAAAGTTTTCATCGCTTTGAATCGAACATCGGGAATCGGCGTGTAAAGTTCAAAAGGTTTCGATTTTTCGGTTGTCGGAAAGGGAATCGAGAAAAATACGCGACAATCGAGCTTGGTTAAAACGTCCAAATCTCGCGTTACGAGCGGCGATTTTGTAATCACCATCACTTTTTGCCGAAATTCCGCACAAACCTGCAAACATTTCCGCGTCAATTCGTAACTTGCTTCCATTGGCAAATAGGGATCGGTCGCAAACGAAAAATCAATCGTCCTGAACGGCGTACGAGATTTCCGCAGCTCGTTTCGCAATAAATTCGGAGCGTTCGGTTTCACGACAATTTTTGTTTCAAAATCCGTTCCCGCGCCGTAACCCAAATATTCGTGATATTGGCGGGCAAAACAGTATGTGCAAGCGTGAATGCAGCCGCGATAACAGTTGACCGTAAAACGATTTCCGAAGTCGGACGAAAACGCTTTGGTGATGATTTTTTTGGTCGCGTGTTCTTCGTAAATTTCAAGTTTTGCGGTTGAAGGTTCGCCGAGAAATTCAGCGTCATACTTTTGATAAGGATTCGGCGGATTTGAAATGTATCGCATAGATGAAACGATAATTCATTTGTAACTTTCGTGCAACAGAAATTAGCAAAAACGTATTTTTTTGTGTAACTTAAAAACCGTAAACAAAATTTAGACGAACTAAATAACAGAGAAAGTCGTTAAAAAATTGTGCTTGAAAAAATCACGAACTATAAAATTATAAAAAAATTGGGCGAAGGCGGAATGGGCGAAGTTTATCTGGCGGAAGATGAGCGTTTGAGCCGTAAAGTCGCCTTAAAAGTTCTGCCGTCCGAAATTGTGAAAGACCGCAAAAATCTGAATCGTTTTTTGCAGGAAGCACGTCTGGCGGCAAACTTAAATCATCCGAATATTTGCACGATTTATGAAGTCGGCGAAACAGTTGAAACACCGTTTTTGGCGATGGAACTTATTGAAGGACAAACACTTGCCGAAAAACTCCAAAATCAAAAACCCGAAGTTGAAGAAGTTTTAAGAATTGTTTCGCAAATCGCCGAGGCACTTGAAGAAGCACATCGAAAAGGCGTGATTCACCGCGACATTAAAGCCTCGAATATCATCATCAACCAACGCGAACAAGTTAAAGTTTTAGACTTCGGTTTGGCAAAAATAATTACCGATGAAGTTTCCGATCAAGATGTTACGCGGGCAAAAACCGAAGAAGGAATGCTCGTCGGAACGGTTCAATATATGTCGCCCGAACAGGCACTGGGCAAAAAGTTGGACGGACGCACCGATTTATGGAGTTTGGGCGTGCTGTTTTATGAGATAATTTGCGGACAAGTTCCGTTCAAAGCCGTTACCCACGCCGGAGTTTTTGACGAAATTCTGCACAAAGAACCCGTTTCGCCAAGCAAATTAAACGAAAATATCACGCCCGAACTTGAAACCATAATCTTGAAATTATTGGAAAAAGACCGCGATTTGCGTTATCAAACGGCTTCCGATTTGCGTGCTGATTTGAAAAGATTACGGCGAAGTTTAGGCGAGAGTTTTGCTTCAACGGAAACTATGATGCTTCCTTCGATTGAACTGCGTAAAAGCCAAAATATCGAAGTAAAAAGAAAATCTTCGCGGCTTGTTTTATTCGGAATTGCGGCTTTAATTGTTTTCGGCGGAATATGTTTTGCGGCTTATAACCTGATTCTTAAACCTTCCGCAAACTTTTCGCTTGCCGATGCAAATACGATTCGGCTCACGAATTTAGGAAAAGTTACGGACGCAAATGTGTCGGGCGACGGAAAATATGTTGCGTATATCACGGATGAAGGCGGACGGCAAAGTTTGTGGCTGAAACAAATAGAAAACGGCGGAAATGTGCAGATTATTCCGTTTTCCGATGTTGTTTTTCAAGGTGTCAGAATTTCGCCCGACGGAAATTGGATTTACTACAACGTTTGGGATAAAAAAACTGTCGGCGAAATTTACCGCGTGCCTGTGTTGGGCGGAATTCCGCAAAAAGTCGTCCGTGATTGTATGCCGAATTTGACCATTTCGCCTGACAGTAAAAGGCTTGTTTTTATCCGTTCGGACGACAAAATAAAAACCTTGATACTTAATTCGATTGCGGTTGACGGAACGGACGAAAAAGTTCTTTACCAAACTCCGCCCGGAAACGGCGGGATTTTTTCGCCTGTCTTCGCACCCGACGGCAAAACTCTGGCTGTAACAGGTTATTTTCCCGATTCCGGCGGCGAGTTCAGACCGCAAATCGTTGAATTTCCCACGGAAGGCGGAAACTATAAACCGATTTGGGTCGGCGAAAGTCAAAATATGGGATTTGCTTCAAGTCCGATTTGGCTGCCGAATAAAAGCGGTTTGCTCGTTTCTTTGGCAAGCGGCGAAATTTATAATCAGCTTTGGGCAATCAACTATGCCGACGGAACGCGGATTCCGGTCAAAAATGATTTTAACAGCTACGATTCGCTCAGTATTACAAACGACGGGAAAAATGTGGTTGGCGTTCAGCGTGAATTTTTAATTTCAGTTTGGACGTTTCAAACAAATAATCCGAATGACGCAAAACGCGTTACGGAAGGAAAAATCGAAGGTGTCGGAGTTGATTGGACACCCGATAATAAACTCGTATATTCGTCAAATGTCAGTGGAACATTCAATATTTGGACGATGAATCCCGACGGAACGGAAAAACGTCAAATTACTAATGATTCTGTTACAAACATAAATCCGTGTGTTTCGGCTGACGGCAAAACGCTTCTGTTTTTTGCGACCAATAAGGGTTTTCGCAAGGTTGGTTTTGACGGAAAAGAACCGACCGATTTTTCATTGCAGCTTTTCAACTCCAGCGGCGGTTGTATGCGAAGCGAAAATTCGTTTCTTTTCACGGATTTCAGCGACAAAGTTCATAAAGTTTCAACCTTTAATTTTGATTCTGCCGAGAAAAAAGTAATCTTGGAAATTGACGCACAGCAAGCTGAAATTTCGCCCGACGGTAAGCAATTGGCTTACGTTTATTGGGACGAAAACGAAAGAGCTTTAAAAAGTGAAATTATAGATTTACAGACAAAACTTAAAAAACAAATTACTTTTCCGCGAACTACAATTCGTGATGCAAACAGCTCGCACTACACGTTTCATTGGAGTTTTGACAGCAAGAATATCATTTATGTTGATAATCAAAACGGTGTTTCAAATCTTTGGCAGTATCCGATGAACGCTGAAAAAGCTAAGCAAATTACGTTTTTCAAAGATAATTTGATACAGGATTTTTCTTTTTCACGCGACGGCAAACAGATTGCGGTTACACGCGGACTTTCGCTTAGTGATGTTGTCATGTTCAAAAACGAAAATTAAAAAAGCAACGAAGATTCTTGAAAATCCGCGTTGCTTTGGTTTGTTGTTTAGTTTACCGAACTTTTATTTTTTTACGGCGATTGCGACGGTTTCGCGTTTGGTTGAAGTTTTCGCCAGTTTGTCATCACTTTCGCCGGTTTTACGAATGTTCTTTTCGGCTGACGATTCTCCGATTTCGCGTCCGGCAGTTCCGGTTTTAACAAAAAGCTGACGCATAAAGTAAACATTTCCGTATCGGTTAAAAACTATTTTTTCCGCTGTTGACGATTCGTTTGCTCCTGCTTGTGCGAGTGAAACAACGATGCCGGTTTTACCTGTTTCCGCGTTTCTTAAAAGAAATTTTGAACTGTCCAACTGTCTCATTTCGTATTTTCCGGCATCAAGTTTTGCTTTGCCGATTTGGAATTGAAACGGAACATCAAATTTCAAAACTTGCTGCGCGTAAGCTGAACTTACTGTAAAGATTGCGATTGCGGCTGCGGTGACGAATAATTTTAAAGATTGCATTTTCATAATTTTTTTCTCCTGAACTTATTTATTTTTTTACTAACCTTTCGGTTGCCGATTAGTATTGCGAGAAGCGTGCCAAAGTTCGTATAAAAATGTAAAGCGTTGTAAAAACTGAGTTTAAGTGTGATTATGAGTTTGTCAGGTATTTTCGGCTCAAGCAAAAAACTATCCGAAAAGATAGCCGTTGAAACAAAAAAGATAGTCGGATTGGTTTTGGAATGTAAAAATGGAAAAAATAACGATTATTTCAAACAAAGGTAAAGGCGAAATTTACGAACTGAGCGATGAAACAATCTCGATCGGACGCGATTCGGCAAACCAAATCATACTTAACGATTCATCCGTTTCACGCCGTCACTGCACACTCGAATTTACAAATAATCGGTTTATTATCAACGATTTACAAAGCCTGAACGGAACGTTTGTCAACGAACTTCGTGCCGAAAACACAATCTTAAAACACGGCGATAAAATTAAAGTCGGCGATTTTATCTTTCGCTTTCAGACGGCAGATTTCATTGAAGATTCAAAAGAAGTTTTGTTCGATAAGACCGAATTCAGATTGCCGCAAAACTCGGTAAAACTCCGAATTGAAGATGTTTTCGGAGCAATGGCGAGAGATTTGACCGCGATTTTACAGTTTGCGACCAAAATAAATTCGATTCGTGAGGTTGAAGAATTACAGAATGAAATTTTGCGGCAGATTTTTGAAGTTATTCCGGCAGACGAAGGAGCCATTTTATTGGTTGACGACGAAAACGAAATTGTTGAAACTGTCGGATTAAACAAACGCATTGAAAATGAAAATGTTCGCGTCAGCCAAACAATTCTGAATCAAGTTTTGAGCGAAAAAAAGGTTGTGTTGGTGAAAGATTTTTCGTCTGAAGAAAAATTGCAAAACGCCGAAAGTCTTTTTATTTCAAAGATTGCGACGCTTGTTTGTGTGCCGATTATTCTGTTTGAAAAAACTCTCGGCGTAATTTATCTGAGTTCGGCAACTGCAAATTTTGATGAAAGTAATCTGAATTTTCTAACCGCGATTGCCGGAATTTCCGCCGTGGCGATTGAAAACGCACGAAATTTTACATTGCTCGAGAGCGAAAACGCACGTTTACGAGGCGAAAAATTCGACCGAAATATGATTGGCGAAAGTCCTGCGATGAAAAAAGTTTTCGACCTTATCGCCAAAGTTTCAATCACCGATTCAACCGTTTTAATCAACGGCGAAAGCGGAACAGGCAAAGAGCTTGCGGCTCAATCAATTCACCTCAACAGTCCGCGAAAAAATATGCCGTTTGTGGCGATAAACTGTGCCGCGTTGACCGAAACTCTTTTGGAATCAGAACTTTTCGGACACGAAAAAGGCTCGTTCACAGGTGCGTTTGCCCAGAAAAAAGGCAAGATTGAAATTGCTCAAGGCGGAACACTTTTTCTTGATGAAATCGGTGAAATGGCGTTGAGTATGCAAGCTAAGTTGTTGCGTGTGTTACAGGAACGCGAGTTTGAACGCGTCGGCGGAACGCGACCGATCAAAGCCGATATTCGATTGATTGCCGCCACTAACCGTGATTTACAAACTGAAGTTAAAAACGGAAAGTTTCGTCAAGATTTATTTTACAGATTGAATGTTGTTCGGTTGCTGATGCCCGCGTTGCGTGAACGAAAAGAAGATATTTTGCCGATTGCGGAAAGTTTTGTCGAAAAATTCAGTCAAAAATTGAACCGCCGAGTACGCGGAATTTCGGCAAACGCCAAGAAATTACTGCTCAAATACGATTTTGAAGGAAACGTCCGCGAACTTGAAAATACTATCGAACGTGCCATCGTACTTGGTTCAGGCGATTGGATTTTGCCCGAAGACTTGCCCGAAGACTTTCTTACAATTCGTCTGTCGAATGAATCCGTTGAAGCCTCGACGTTTCATGATGCGGTTCGTGAAAATAAAAAAGAACTTATCACTAAAGCCTTCCGCGAGGCAAAAGGAAGTTATGTGGAAACCGCGAAAATTCTTGATGTTAATCCGAATTATCTGCATCGTTTGATCAGGAATTTAGAGATAAAAGACGAGTTGGAAGAAATGTAAAAGCCGAGACAGGTAAACGTCTCGGCTGACTGTTTTAATTGAATCCGAATTAGCCGACAAAGGCAAATCCACGCACGTTTGCCGTTCCGATATTGAAACCCGCAGTGAAAGCAGTTGTCCCGAATACTGTATTCAAAGCAGTTGCGGCTTCTTGACGTAATGTAACACGCACGTTTGACAGATTAACAAACGTGAAATTTTCTCCGATTGACGGTGGTGTAAGTTGTAAATCAAACAGCGGAACACGTCCGACAACATTGCCGTTTACCGAAACTAAGCCCGTTAATTTCGGGGCTGTTCCCGTTGTGTCGATTATAAAACTTTGTAATTTCACCTTGGTTGAACCTTTCGTCAGCGTTAATCCGCCGTTGTGAACAATCTCACCTTTCAGCGAAGTAGATTCAACGGTTCCATCCGTTATCGGAAAGTTTGCTTTTCCACGACGAATTCGTGTCGGATGAATTCCGCCCGGCGTAAGTTGAAGTGATGTTAATGCACCCGTGAAGTCGGAACTGAATGTTACATTCGTTGTTCCGCCCCAAAACGAAAGTTGCGATGTTGCTGCCAATGTTTCGGTTTCCTCAACCTTTTGAGCGAAAACAAAACCCGATATACCTAAACTCAGTACGATTAGTAAAATTAAATTACGCATCTAAATTTCTCCCTTGTTCGTTATTTTTTATTCAGAATTAATCTGTAACATTAGATTCGATAAAGTTTTATTTTCGGTTTCAACAATTTTCTAGAAATTTTATGAAAACAAAAAACACGGAGATTCTCGTAAAAATCTCCGCGTCTTATAAGTCGGTTTTTTTTGTTGCTTTATTTCAAACTGATTCCGTATTTGCCGAATTCAGCGTCTTCAGTCATTAAATCTAAATTTTCGACTTGTGATTGCACGATGATAATGCGGTCAAACGGATCGCGGTGATGAAGCGGCAGAGTTGAAACTTGCAGAATATGTTTCGGTGAGATGTTTAAAATTTCGATGTTTTCTTTTGAAATTTGTTCGATTACATCGGCAAGCGGCTTTGAAAGCGTCAATTTTCCGATGCTGATTTTAATCGCAATTTCCCAAAGACTTGCAAGGCTGACAAAAATTTTGTTTTGTGAACTTGAGATAATTCGGCAACGATTCGGCGAAAGTAAATTATTGCCCTCAAGAAACCAAATCAGGATTTGAGTATCAATCAAAATCTGCATCACATATATTCCTTAAAATCTTCAAGCGGAGCATTAAAATTGTCGGCAATATGTACAACTAAACCTTTCATACTGCCGAATTTACGCTCTCTTTTCTCTGATTTAGATTCGTTATTCAGCTTAATTAAATTCAAATTCACCAAGTCATCAAGCAGTTTTTTAGCTTTCGGCTCTAAAATTGTAACAGTATAAGTTTCCATGGCTGAATTTTATCATAAAAAACGCGAAGATTCGTGAAAATCTTCGCTTCTCTTCGTCTCACTTTCTCTCAGTCGTAAATCACTTTCCGCTCATAATCAGCTTCGCAATCGTCTGCAACTGCATATTGCTTGTGCCTTCGTAAATCGAACCGATTTTTGAATCACGCCAGAATTTTTCGACCGGATAATCTTTGACATAGCCGTAACCGCCGTAAAGTTCAATCGCTTTCGACGAAACTTTTTCCGCGACTCGTGATGTGTAAAGTTTGGCAATCGCGGCTTCTTTCAAAAATGATCTTCCCGCGTCTTTCAAACGTGCAGCGTTGTAGGTCATCAAACGTGCGGCTTCAATTTCGACCGCCATTTCGGCTAATTGAAACTGTACAGCTTGAAAATTACTGATTGATTGCCCGAATTGCTCGCGTTCCATCGTGTATTTTAAAGCACATTCAAACGCACCTTGAGCGATTCCGAGCATTTGTGCGGCAATACCGATGCGTCCTTCGTTTAATGTTTCGATTGAAACCTTGTAACCTTTGCCGACTTCGCCTAAAACGTTTGATTTCGGCACTTTACAGCCGTCAAAAATCAATTCGGTAGTTGAACTTGCCCGAATTCCGAGTTTGTCTTCTTTCTTTCCGACTGCGAAACCTTCAAAACCTTTTTCGACGATAAACGCGGTGATTCCTTTGTAACCTGCTTCGGCATTGATGGTGGCAAAAACGATAAAAATTTCGGCTTCGTTGCCGTTTGTAATCCAAAGTTTTTGTCCGTTTAATTCCCAATAATCGCCTTTGTCAACGGCTTTTGTCTTTAACGCAAACGCATCGGAACCGCTCGAAGCCTCAGACAAAGCATACGCGCCAACTTTTCCGGTTGCCATTTGCGGCAAGTATTTTCTCTTGATTTCTTCGTTGCCCCATTTCATAAAAGCGTTTGTTACCAACGTGTTATGCACGTCCACGAACACCGAAACGCTGGCATCAACGCGGGCAATTTCTTCAATCGCCAAAATCGCGTTAAAAATGGTCGAACCTGCGCCGCCGTATTCTTCGGGCGATTCGATTGCCATCAAACCGAGATCGAAACATTGTTTGATTAAATCCGGATCGAGTTTGGAAGCATGTTCCATTTTTTCGACTCGCGGACGAACTTCGCCTTCCGCAAATTCGCGTACGCTTGCACGGAAAAGTTCTTCGTCTTCCGATAAAGTTGTTAAAGCCGCCGGCAAATTTTCTTTTGATAAACCTGTTGCACTCATATAAAAATTCCTTTTCAATCTATAATCTAAAGTTTTATTGTAAGTTTTGCGGAAAGTCTTTGCAACTTGCGAATTTTAGGTTATATTTTCAATGATGGAAGCAATCACAATACAAAAAAGTGACAAAGGCTGGATAATTGAATTGCCCGATGATTTTACGCAGGAAATCGGTGTGGAAAAAGGCTCAATCGCGGTTCTTTCGGGAAGTAACGGCAAGGTTGAAACTGAAATTATTCCGCCGATTTCGCCCGAATTGGAAAAATCGGTTGACCGTATTTGCGATAAATGGGGCGATGCTTTTGCGGAGATGAAACGGCTTGGCGATTAAATACCTCAATTATTTTGATGCTGTAATAATTCATTTCCGATTGATGAAACGGCTTAACGAAATTCGTTTCGGCGTTGACAGTCGAGCTTTAATCGAATCTGCACTTGCTCGTCCGCAACAGTCAGCAACTTACGAAAATGCCGATTTAGTTCGACAATCCGGCACATTATACTTTGGTTTAATCAAAAATCATCCGTGGCTGGGCGGAAATAAACGAACAGCAACCGCACTTGTTGACGAATTTTTATATCAAAACGGTTATGAAATTCAATGCAAAATTTCCGAGATAATTGAACTTGTTTTAGCGATTGAATCAGACAAATTCAAGGTTGATGAAATTGAAAATTGGCTTCGCCCGAAAATTATCAAAACTCTCTAAATAAATCAACAAATCATTATTGGAAAAACTCCTCAAACATTGTTAGCATCTTCTTGAATGAATGAAACGCCGTCCGTCGTAAATAACCGCCAACATCTGAAAACTTTCGCCGTAATTTTTACGATTTTCGGTGTTTTGCTGTTTGCGTATTTCGTTTATTCGGTTGGGATTACGGAAATTATCGAAGGTGTCGAGAAAATCGGAATCGCAGGTTTTGCGTTGATAGTTTTTCTTTACCTTTTGCGGATAATTGTGCGCTCAATCGCTTGGAAACTGTCGGTTTCGCACGAATATAAACTAAGTTTTAACGATACATTTCAAGCCGTAATTATCGGCGAAGCGGTTTCGAGCGTTATTCCGCTCGGCATTTTAGCCAGCGGAACATCAAAAGCCGTCGCCGTCGCTAATCGTGTGCCGTTAGTTGTCGGGTTAAGTTCCGTCGCGACTGAAAATCTTTTCTACACATTAGTTACGGGAACTTTTATTATCTGCGGAGCGATTGCCTTTTTGCTCGGCGTTGAGGTTGAAAGTATTTGGCTGATTCCGGTTTTTGGTGTAATCGGGCTTATTTTATTGCTGATAGCTTTTGGTATATTTGCAATTATCAAACAATGGCATTTAGTCAGCGGAATTTGTAACTTTTTTTATGATCGGCATATTTTACGCGGAATTTTAGAACACGGACGCGAACAGGCATTAGAATTTGAACACTTAATTTTTGATTTTTACCGGCAAAAATCCGCTAATTTTCTGCCGATAATTTTGTGTGAAATGCTTTATCACGTTTTCGGAATCGCGGAAGTGTGGTTTATCTTGAGCAAGATAAGCGACGTGATGCCGACACTTTACAACTCATTTTTGCTCGAATCCGTGAGTCGCGTGGTGGCAATTACCTTCAAACTTATCCCGTTTGCAATCGGTGTGGACGAAGCCAGCTCGCAGTTTATTACCGAAAATTTATCGCTCGGCGTAGCAGTCGGCGTAACAATCGCGATTTTGCGAAAAGGTCGGATATTATTTTGGGCAATTTGCGGAATATTGCTGATTTTAAAACGCGAAATTTCGCTCGCACATTTGCTGAACCGCAAAAAACAATAAATCTAACGTGAATTCGGGTTAAAACAATTTAACCGCAGAGATTGCTCGCCCGAATTTCTCTGCGGTTAATAAATCATCGCTTTGACCTCGGTTTAAATCTAAGGTTTTTTGATTTCATCGACTTTACCGTCTTTCACCTCAGTCTCAAAACGTTTGTAATCGCTGTATTTAATCAACTGGTTAATAGTAAAACCCGCAAATAAAATTTTAATCGACAAATTTACATCGGCTTGTTTCGGCAACCAAATTTCATTATTGACAAGTTCATTTTCGATGCTGAACGATGCTCCTTGTTTCGCTTTGCCGATAAAATTGCCGATACTTTTAATCAAAACCGCGTCTAATCTGACGACTTGCTTGGTTTTTGTGTCAACCCAAACGGCGCCGTTGCAAACCGAAAACAGTTTTTCGTTGCGAGTTTGCGGTTTAAATGCCGGATTCGGTTCGTAATCAAAAACGATTACGTCGATTCCTCTGAACCGTTCGCGTCGCGGATTGGTCAAAATCGAACCTTTCAACGCATCGACAATCGTAATTCGCTGACTGTTTCCGTCGTTGCTCGGTTGTCCGCCGCCGCCGGAAGTCGTGTCGCGTTGCGTGATTTGTTTACGTTCTTTTTCGTCGATTCGTTTTTCGATTTCTTCAACTTTTTTGGCGGCGTTGCGATCCTCTTTCGCTTGGTCCGAATCGGAAAGCTCTTTGCCGTTTTTTTCGACTAAACGCCTGATTCGATAGCCTTTATAAAAAGTTAAAAGATTTTTTTCGGAGTTCTTTTCAACCAAATTTCCGGCTTTGTCGATTTCGCGTTCAATCTGAAGTTCGGTGTAACTGTAATTTTCCAAAATTGTGTCAACTTTTTCGGTGTTTGTACGAATTTCTTCTAAAAGTGATTTTATGTCAGGCAAAGGTTCGTTTGAAATGTTTGGAAAATCATAAGTGTTTTTGGCAATCGGTTGATTATATTTAACTTCGTCCAGTTTGATTTCATAACTTTCATCGACAACTTTGGAAGTAATTGAAAACGCCGTTTGAATTCCGTTGACTACCCGATAATCGTTGTAATCAAAGGTTTTAACCGTGCTTCCTTGCGGTATTTCTTCACGCCTCAACAAATTTGTCGCGGTATCGAAATACAATTTAATTTGGATTCCTTTCGCGGTTGTGAGCAAAATAACGTTGACGTTTTTACCGAATAAATTTATTATTCCGCCCGACGTAAGTTTCGATTTATCATTTTTGGCATTCAGCCAACGCGAATTTCGGAACGCGGCTTCGGTTTGAAACTCTTTGCCCGCATTGCCCGTAATTGTCCGCAAACCGTTTTTTGAATCACGCATCCAACCCGATTTTCCGTTGTAACCGACCGCAACTTCAAAGCCGTTCAAATCAAATATGCCGCCGTAAAGATTTCCGTTTGAGGCTTGCATTTGATAATTTCCGCTTGCTCCGTCGCTTTTTCGCGTGATTTTCCCGCTTGCCTGCCACGAAACTATTGATTTTAAAATTTTTTCGCCGCCGAACGCTTTGTTCGCATTGCTCAAAATTTTGCTTGGTGATTGTGCCGAAACACTCGTCGATAAAACTAAAATTGCAAATAAAATAAATGTTTTCATACTCTTTCTCTGTTATTCGTTATATTTTTACTAAACATATAACAATTTGATTTTGTTTGTGCCGAAGCATCGATAAAACTTTCTTTTTCGATTATATTTGTGATGTTTTGTTTATCGCAAACTGTTGTCCGAAAAACATTTAGGCGATGAAAAGATATGCTCCGGACAAAATTATTTTCGATGCGGTTTCAGCCCGAATTGTGTCGTCAAACGCCGAACAGAATAGCAAAGCGGCAAAAATTCGTTGTAAAATAACCTTGGTTCGAGATAAGATTCAGCATCGCCGAGACGCAGCGTAAAACAAGTGAAAATTGATAAAAATTATTGTTTTACCGCGTCTTTCGTTCACTTGCAGTTGCGGTAAAAAAAATAAATTATGGAAAACAAAACTTCTTTGGTATCAACGATTAAGAGCGTTGTTCAGGTTGTAAAAAACTTGGACGAAGCTCGCCGAATTTACGAAAACGGATTAGGTTTAACCTGCGTCGGCGAAACAAAAACAACGTTTGCGGAAATCGGCGAACTTTGGGGCATTGAGCAGGGAAACTTTCGCGTTGCCCGTTTTGCCCGCAAAGGCGAAGATTTCGGCTGTGTTGATTTGGTCGAAAATACTGCCGCCGAAACTTCGATTCGCAATTCCCGGCGGTCGTTCGATTTCGGCATTATGACGCTTAATTTTCGCACTAACAATCTTGAAAAAGCGATTGAAAAACTTGAAAGTTGCGGAGCTGAGGCAACGTCCGCTATTTTGGAATATAACGCGGGAAAATCGATGCGTGAAGTGATGATGATTACAAATTCGGGCGAACGTTTGACGGTTTTGGAAGTTGGCGGCAAAGATGAAGCGTTACCGATATTCGGCGAAGCGATTGCCACGGTCGGAATGGTTATACCACAAATGAAAACGGCTAAAGCGTTCTATGAAAACGGTTTAGGTTTACAAACGGCGATTGCGTTTCAAGCCGCAGGTTCGCCGTTCGATATGTTGTTGGGTGTCAAACAACTCGACAAACTCGATTTTGCAACGCTGACCGCGAACGGAAATTGGACAGGTAAAGTCGAACTTTTAGAACTCGAAGTCGCGGATGAAACGCCGAAAAATACCAATGAATTCGCCGGTTTTTCGCGCGCGGGTTACACTTTCAACACATTTTTGACCGCCGATATTTTCGCCGTCGCGGAAAGTTGCCGGAAAAACGGGGCGGAAATTACGGTTGCCCCGAAAGTGTTTAATCGTCCGTTTCACGCGGGCAAACTGGCGATGATTGCGCGTTCGACCTGCGGCGAATATCTCGAAATTATCGAGGCGTAAGGTTACAAGCGGCAAAATTTTCGTGTATAATTCGTTAAAATTTGGAAATTCGGCATTGCGTATAAAAGCAAGTAAAAGTCGAAGATTGGAAGCTCAGTTCGCGTTTTGACCAAAAAACATCAAATATGAAAGCACTTCAGTTTATCGACAATACTTTATCTCTCGTCGAAGTTTCGCGTCCAAACGTGGCAGCGGAAGCACTTATTCGTGTAACGACATCGGGAATTTGCAATACCGATTTGGAAATTGTGCGAGGTTACGCGGGTTTTTCGGGAACAATCGGACACGAATTTACGGGAATTGTCGAAGAATCGGACGACAAAAATTGGATCGGCAAACGGGTTGTCGGCGAGATTAACGTCGGGTGCGGTTTTTGCGAACTTTGCAAACTCGGCGATTCGCGGCATTGTCCGACGCGGACGGTTTTGGGCATTCATCACCGCAACGGGTGCCACGCCGAATTTTTGACTTTGCCGACTCGCAATTTACTCGAAATTCCGCCCGAAGTTTCCGATGAATCTGCGGTTTTCGTCGAACCTTTGGCGGCGGCTTTCGGGATTACCGAACAAGTTGTAATCGAGCCGAAGACACGAGTTGCGGTTATCGGCGACGGCAAACTCGGCATTCTTTGCGCGATGAGTTTGGCGTTAAAATCCGACAACGTCGCGTTAATCGGCAAGCACCGCGACAAAATCTCGAAGGTCAAAAACGCGGAAGGAATTTTGCTCGAAAATGTCGGAAAACTTTCGCAATTTGATGTTGTAATCGAAGCATCGGGAAGCGAATCAGGTTTTGCAACGGCGTTGACATTGACCAAACCGCGCGGAAAATTAGTGTTGAAATCAACTTTTAACGGCAAAACTTCGTTGGAAATGTGGAAAGTTGTGGTGGACGAAATTTCGATTGTCGGTTCGCGTTGCGGACGTTTCGCACCTGCGTTGGAACTTTTGCGAACGCAACAAATCGATGTTGAAAGTCTTATTTCCGAAGAATTCAGTTTGGCAAAAAGCATTGCGGCAATCGAAAAAGCCGCGACCAAAGGCGTGATGAAAGTTTTGCTCAGACCTTAAACATAAATTTGGCGCAGATAATATTGTGTATCTGCGCCAAAAAAACGGTACTTTTTATTCGGACAGTTCAAATGATTCCACAAATTTTTTGAACGCAGGAATCGAACCGTTAAAATCTTCGACCGACGCGCTTCCCGTGATTGCGTAAATTACGTTGTCGCCCATAATAAAAGTTTGAACTTGTTGGACAATTTGATCGTCGATGGCAAAGCGTTGGAGTCGTTGAAACGCGGGCAAACCGTTGATTTCAATCGAACGTTCGTCCATCAATTCTACGCCGTCAATTTCTTCGCGCATCAAATCCGCCTGAACTTTGGCATATTCTTCAACCGTGGTTGCGTCTTCCAATTTCTCGCGCGTAACCACAATATTCGAGGCAAATCCGTCGTCGCTGACAGGTCCGACAAGTGTCGCCATCGTTCTGTCTTCCCAACCTTTCGGCATCGAAGCCGACCAATCGGTCGAAATAACTTTTCCTGATTTCATAATGTAATTTTAAGATTGAATCATTAAAACCGAAGTGTCAATGATTCAATTTCACTACCAACCGAAGACGCTTTTCAGTCCGCCGCTAATTGCATTTCCGACATTGCTGACGGCGTTTGAAACAGTTCTTTTAGCTGAACTGACCGCGTTGCTGACATTACTGCGGACAGTATTGACGGCGTTATTGACTGTTTGCGTAACTCTATTTTTGGCTTGCGAAACAAAACTGACAGCGGCGCGAGTCGCATTGCTGACCGTTCGCTTAACGTTGCCGACCTGTTGCCCGACAAACTGACGAGCCGATTTGACCGCGCTTGTCGCCGAATTATAAATCGCTTTGGCGGTTTTAACTTGTTGTCCGACAAACTGCTTGGTCGCCGTTACCGCTGAATTAAATCGTTGCGTAACTTGCTTTTTTACGTTTGAAACATAGGCAACTGCCGCCCGCGTTGCGTTAGTTACATTTCGTTTGACGTTATTGACTTGTTGCCCGACAAACTGACGCGCGGATTTTACGGCACTTGTCGCCGAATTATAAATTGCTTTGGCGGTCTTAATCTGTTGTCCGACAAATTGTTTGCCGGCTTGAATTACTTTACCGCCGAGTTCGCGTCCTTTGTCGATGGTCGCGGTTACGCCGGCTGCAATCATTTTATTGACACCGCCGTAACGCAATGCTTTGTCGGCGATATAACCTGCTCCGACACCGACCACAAATCCGATTGCTCCGCCGACCAAGGTTCCCGCGCCCGGAATTATGCTTCCGATTGCCGCACCTGCCGCCGCACCTGCCATTCCCGCGCCAACGCCGACCGCCGTTTCACCGACAACCGTGCCGATGGCTTGCGAACCTGTAACTTCACCGCGTTTATATGCGCCGACTTGGTCGTAAGCGGAAAAACCGCCGCTCACAATTCCGCCGATAACGCCCGCGCCGCCGATTCTGCCGCCAACTTGGCGAGCCAAACCGCCTTCGGCACCCGCAAATAAAGACGAACTTGAACGAGCTAAACCGTTTTCGATGCTGCGTCCGACAATGCGCTCGCCGGCGGCGCTGACTGCTCCGACTCCGGCACCTGTCCCTGCGTTTACCGCCAAAGTTTTTGCCGCCCCCGCGTAATCGCCGTTTCGCGCTTGATCGAAAACTTGGGGCAACGACGTGGCGGCTGAAACTACTGCTCCGCCAAGCGCTCCGGTTTTCATTTCACTGCCCAAACGCAACGGATTATTTGAAATTGTCGGTGCTTTCGAGGTTGCCGTCAGACCTGTTTTGCCTGTTTCGCCGAGTTCGATAAAAGTATTGCGTTGCGTTGAAGCAACCGGATCATTATTGACCAAAAATTCCCGCACGCCGTAACCGCCGTTTTTGGCATCGGTGCGGGCAGTTCTGCCGTCACCCGTAAAAAATTCGTTCACGCCGAGCTTCGAGTTCATCATGTCGCGGGCAAGAAACGGACCTTGTTCGGCTTTCGGCAAAGTTTTCGCATACGTTCTCGCGTCTTTTATTCCCAAACTTTGCATCTGTCCCTGATGTGCTTTGAGATCGACGTTTTGAACCTTGTTCCAAAATGCGGGATTGTTTGCCTGACGTTTGAAACCCGCAAAATCGGGATGATTTTTTGCCGTGTTTGTTATATTGTCCCAAGTCGGAACTTGCTGACCTTTCATTCCTCGGGCTTCGGTTACAACTAAAACAAAATCGGACGGTTTTTTGCCCTTTGCCGCCAAACTGTTGATGTATTGATCGCTGAAACCGACTCGTTTCATTGCTTCAAAACCGTCGAGTTTCGCACCCGCAAGCTCCTGCGGAGTTGCCATCCACGCGGTCGGCTTTGAACCTGAAAAACTTGATTTCGGGTCTGACAAATAATTTTTGTCCATTACTCGCACAAAATACTGCGGTTTTTCGCCCGTTGCCAGCCGTTGCTTGATTGCTTGCGGAGAAGGTGTGGTGAAATCACCCGGAGCTTTGGCTTGCGAACGCATGAAATCCGCCGCTTTGACGACGCTCGTCCCGCGAACGTCCGACGGCGTAAACCCTGATTTTCCGAGTTCGGTTCGATACGCATTTTCAGAACGGTGTGCCACGTCGATTAAATTTTTCGGGGCATTTGGAGTCGTGCCGCCCAAAGTCGCCATTTCACTTTTGTAAGTTCGGGCGTAGGCATAATTTGCCTTGTTGGTCGCATTTGCCAACCGCACGTCGCGAGCCGTCGAAACTGCCGCCGCGCCTGCTCCGTACAATCGTTCGATACGATCTTTTTGTTGCGTTCCGTAGCTCGATAAATCTGCTCGGCGAGTTGCCGCCGCCGGTTTTTCCGCCGAAACTTTCGGTAGCGGACGCGGAGCCGGTTTCGGTGTTTTTTTGACAGGCGGATGTTGGTGAACAGGTTGTTGCTGATATACTTTTTGTTGATTAACTTTCGGCGGCATAATTTTTAGTCCTTTGCTGATTTTGCTAATTTTTCTAATTCTTTACTTAATGTTTCGGCTGATTTCGGCGATAAACTCAAACCCGTCGAAAATTCCAAGCCGTCTAATTCCATTTCACGCAGATTCAAAACAGTAATTGTTTCGCGCGGCGTAACGCTGTTTGACGGAAAAACCGTTGAAGCGCTTATTTGTATTTCGTCTTTTCCGCTTTCAAACGCGATAAAGTCAAGTTCTTCGTTAAATAACTTTCCGGCTAAAACTTCGCCGAGTTTTTGGTTGACCAACTCGATGTTTGTTCGTTCAAAAGCCAGATGTCCGACTGCTTGGGCAACTGAACCGATGGCGAAAACAATCCAATAATCATCGGCTTTGATAAAGCATCTGAGAGTTTCGGCATCGTTCAATTTACATTCAAAATCGCCGAGAATTTGCATCTCGGTCGAATCGATTGTTTCAAGTTCATCATTTATCAAAATAGACATCCGTCTAGGTTATCGTAGTTTTTGAAAAAAAGTTTCCCGAAATTTACAACTTTCTATTCAGTCGGCGGGTTTGCTTAGATATTCGGTAATTCGTTATAATCAGATAAATTTTGGTTAAACGTCGAATTTTCAGGAAAGTTGTTATGCAAAAAAAAATCCGAATCGTGTTTCTCGCGTGCTTTGTTTTATCCGGCGGAATTACTTTTGCTCAAAATAAAGAAACCTCGTTTGCCGAAGTCGCCAAAAAAGCAGAACCTGCCGTGGTCAATATCGACACGAAAACCAAACGCCAAGAAGTCGGCATAAACGACACCGGCGAAGGTTCGATAAACACTTTGACACGGCAACAAATTCGCCCTGTGTTTGCCGTCGGAAGCGGCTTTATTGTTGACAGCACAGGCTTTATCATCACCAATGCGCACGTTGTCGAAGAATCGACCAAAGTTACGATTCGGTTGCAAAACGGCGAACAATATGTTGCAAACATAGTCGGAACAGACGAAGAAACCGATTTGGCGGTGTTGAAAATCGAGGCGGAAAAGCCGCTTCCGGTTCTGAAATTCGGCGATTCAAACGCGATTCAAGTCGGCGAATGGGTTTTGGCAATCGGTTCGCCGTTCGGTTTGGAACAAAGTGTTACAGCCGGCATTATTTCCAAAATCCAACGCGAAACTCCTGTTTCCTCGTCGTTTCAAAAATTTATTCAAACCGATGCGGCAATAAATCGCGGAAATTCCGGCGGACCGCTCGTTAATATGAACGGCGAAGTCATCGGCATCAATTCGCAAATCGCCACGGTTGACGGCAATTCAAACGGCATCGGGTTTGCTCTTCCGTCGAACGAAGCAAATTACGTTTACAAACAAATTTTGGCAAACGGCAAAGTCAAACGCGGTTATCTCGGCGTTGTTTTGGAATCGGTCAAGGCTGAATTTGCAAAGGTTTACGAACTTGCCGAAGCCAAAGGCGCGATTATTACGGAAATGCGCGACAAAGACAGTCCGGCGGGCAAAGCAGGTTTGTCGGTCGGCGATATTTTGATTGAAATCGAAGGACAAAAAATTGAAAATGCCCAAGATTTAATCACCAAAATTGCCTCGACCGAACCCGACAAAATTATTTCAATTTCGTATTTTCGCGAAATCGGCGCCAAACTCGAAAAGCGAACGGCTTCGTTAAAATTAGCCGAACGTCCGTCAAACAACAAAGTTTACGCGGTCGATCCGATTCGCCGAAAACTCGGAATTCAACCCGAAGCGTTGCCGTTTGGTTTGACGCTGACGGAAATAACTCCGCAACTTGCCAAAACACAAGGACTTGAAAATCAAAAAGGGTTATTCGTCAAAGACATTTCAAACGACAGCATTTTTATCGAAATCACGAACGCCAGCGGCGCCATCGCTTTAAAGAACGGCGACGTGATTCAGAAAATCAATCGGGCAGAAGCCGGAAACATAAAAAACTTTGCCGAAATTGCCGGTAAATTAAAAAAAGGCGATGCGGTGGTGCTGCACATTTTGAGTTTGAACAAACAATACCGCAGTTATCAACAAAGGATTATCCAATTTACGATTCAATAAATCTAATGATAAACAAAGACATTTTCAACAAAATTTTTCACGGTGATTGCTTACAAGTCTTAAAAGATTTGCCGGATAATTGTGTTGATTTAATAATGACTTCGCCGCCTTACGCAGATCGCCGAAAACAAACTTACGGAGGCGTAAAACCCGAAGATTATGTTGATTGGTTTTTGCCGATTTCAGAGCAACTTTTACGAGTTCTTAAACCGACAGGCACATTTATTCTAAACATCAAAGAAAATGTTGAAAACGGCGAGCGAAGCACTTATGTTTTAGAACTGATTTTGGCGTTGAGAAAGCACGGTTGGTTTTGGACAGAAGAGTTTGTTTGGCATAAAAAAATTCGTTTCCCGGCAAATGGTCGAACCGATTTCGAGATTCTTGGGAAAGATGTTTGCAGTTTAATAAAAACCGTAAATTTAATATGTATCAAGATGCCGTAAAAGTTCCGATTGGCGATTGGGCGAAAAGCAGACCGAAAAATCTAAGCGAAACCGACAAAATTCGTGATAACGCCAGAAACGGAAGCGGTTTTGGCAAAAATGTTTCAAATTGGCTTGAACGTGAAACTGTTTACCCGACAAATGTTTTTGCATCTCTGTTTTATGCAAATAAACTTGTGCAAACTATAAACGTAAATTGAAAAATATGAGTTATGAAGGTAAGATGCTCAAACAGTTGGAGATGCCAACTCGCATACAAGTTGAACAATCATTGCTAAAAACTCTTTTCAGTCACAACGGCACTATAAAAGAGTTTGGAAGTGGGCAAGAAATAGTAGATGAAATTGCCGATGAGTTTAATTTAAATGAAAATCAGAGAACAGCATTTTTAGAGACAATTTACCGTAAAGAAAATCGTGTAAAAAGGTCATTGTTGTGGCATCGGTTACTGTTTCGTGCCGCTGATGCTTTGGCAAAAGAGAATTTTGTTTCAAGACCAACTTTGACTATCAATTTAACACAGAAAAAAGAATGGATGCTTACCGAGAAAGGCTTTGATGAAGTATTAAAACTTTTAGGAATTCCCACAGAACAAAAAGATTTCTTGCCTGTTAAATCATTTGAAGTGGAGAAGATTGTTAAAAAAATCACCCAAAAGCCAAGACCTGAAAGTTATAATCCTTTTGATAACCAAAAAAGGGTAGGAAAAGTTACAAGAGAGTTCACATTACGAGAGAGAGGCTTTCGTATGGCAGTTATTGAAACTTATAACTACCAATGTGCTTTTTGTAAGCTAAAAATATATTCCCCTAAATCTTTGCTTTGGGAAGTTCAAGCTGCTCATATTGTTCCTCACAGTGCAAAAGGCAGAGATGACATTTGGAATGGTATAGCTTTATGCCGATTGCATCATTGGGCGTTTGATGTTGGTTGGCTGACTGTAAATGACGACTTTACAATTCGAGTTTCTCCGAAAATAAATTCATTACCTATTGAATGCGGAAATGTAGGAAATTACGATTTTATTAGAGCTTTCGTGGATAATTCTTCGAAAATTTTCTTACCTGAAAATGAAGAAATTTACCCACATCAAA
This sequence comes from Acidobacteriota bacterium, assembly GCA_031430435.1. Taxonomy (GTDB): domain Bacteria; phylum Acidobacteriota; class Blastocatellia; order Pyrinomonadales; family Pyrinomonadaceae; genus JANNVK01. The sequence continues at coordinate 361 of JANPBM010000114.1, read as the reverse complement.
CAGCCATAAATTGGCATCAAGAAAATATCTTTTGTAAATGAATAACTATGCGAAATGACGAGATTGTATAGTTTATAAATGTTGAGGATATTCAAAATGTAGCCAATCAAGAGCCAGAAAGAGATTTATCCGATTCCGAAATTAAACTTATAGTAGATTCCATTAGTGTCCGGTTAAAAAAGTTTTTACAGCCATAAACTATTGATTTACTGTTAGTTACAGGCATATTTGCATTTTACGATTTCAATTTGCATTCAACTGAGTCTTAAACTTGTTGAATGAATCACGGAAAATACGTTTTTACACAGCTCTTTGACATTTTACCCAAATACGAATTTGATAAATGCGTTACTCGTTATCA
>JANPBM010000113.1:0-39657 GCA_031430435.1 Acidobacteriota bacterium | reverse complement strand
ACCGGTTGCGGCGGATTACGACGGCGACGGCAAAGCGGACATCGCGGTTTATCGACCGTCAACCGGAATCTGGTATTTATTGCGGTCAAACGCGGGATTTGCGGCGTTGCAATTCGGCATCAGTTCGGATGTGCCGGTGCCGTATTCGTTTGTTCCGTAAGAAATACGGCTGATTAAAAACAAAACGGTTTGGACTGATTTCCCAAGCCGTTTTTTTTGCCTAAAAATTTAACATCAAAATTTTCGATTTTCATTGACTCTGCGCCCACATCTTTGTTAAATTTTTATTGGTATCAATTTTTATGAATTCAGCCGCCAAAGAAATTTTCACCCGGTCAAAACTTCCTGCTTCATTACTTTACGACCGTCGATTTTTGTTTAATCGAGAATTAAGCTGGCTCGAATTTAATCGTCGTGTTTTAGCCGAAGCCCGAAATCAAGCGAATCCGTTACTTGAGCGGCTGAAATTTCTCTCGATTTTTTCGACCAATCTGGACGAGTTTTTTATGATTCGCGTGTCGGGATTGAAAGAACAAATTGTCGAAAATGTAACCGAACTTTCGCCCGACGGAATGTCGCCGGCGGAGCAAATCCGCGAGATTCGCAATGTTCTGCGTCCGATGCTGGCTGAACAAATCTCGGCGTTGCACGATGATATTTTGCCGAAACTTGCCGATGCCGGAATCACGATTAACGCTTACGAATCACTTTCGCCGACCGAAAAGCATCAATTAAACGATTATTTTATGCGAAACGTTTTTCCCGTCGTTACGCCGCAAGCCGTTGATGCGAGTCATCCGTTTCCGTATATTTCTAATTTGAGTTTGAATTTGGGTGTAATCCTTGAACCCGTTGAGGTTAAGCTCAAACACTTATCGCAAGAACCGCGTTTTGCCCGCATCAAATTACCGCCGAACGTGCCGCGTTTAATTCCGATTAACGAAGAAAAAACCAAATTTGCGATGCTCGGCGAAGTAATTAAAGCCAACGCGCACGAGCTTTTTGCGGGCATGAAAATGCTCGAATGTCATCTTTTCCGCGTTACGCGCGATGCCGATATTGAAATTCGTGAAGACGAAGCCGGCGATTTGTTGCGAACAATGGAAGCCGAACTTCATCGTCGCCGTTTCCGTTTTCCGATTCGTCTGGAAATTTCGTCGTCAATGCCGGAAGAAATGAGCCGTTATCTCGCGTCGTCAATCGGTTTAACCGAGCAGGACGTTTATCGAATCAATGGATTTTTGAACATCGCCGATATGATGTTGTTATATTCGCAGGAACGCCTCGATTTGAAAGATAAGCCGATTTCGCCGACTGTTCCGAGTATTTTGCGCGAGAAAAAATCTGTTTTTGACGCAATCAAACAACAAGATATTTTACTGCATCACCCGTACACAAGCTACAACACCGTGACGGATTTTATCAACGCGGCGGCGGAAGACGAAGACGTGCAAGCGATTAAAATTTGTCTTTATAGAACCGGAAAAGATTCGCCGATTGTTAAAGCCTTAATGCACGCAAGTCAAGAAGGCAAACAAGTTACGGCATTGGTCGAACTGAAAGCGAGGTTTGACGAAGAGAATAATATCGAATGGGCGAAGCGTTTGGAAAACGAAGGCGTTCACGTTATTTACGGGATGAAACGGCTCAAAACTCACTCGAAAGTTGCTCTTGTCGTCAGACGCGAAGAAAACGGTTTGAAACGATATGTCCACATTGCCACCGGAAACTATAACCCGACGACTTCCCGCATTTACACGGATTTGGGATTGCTTACTTGCGACGAAGAAATCGGCGCGGATGCCAGTGATTTATTCAATTTTCTGACAGGTTATTCGCAACAAACCGAATATCGGCAATTATTGGTCGCGCCTGTCAATATGCGCGAAAAAATTCTGAGCTTGATCAAACGCGAAGCCGAGCATAAATCAAACGGCAAAGATGCTCGTATCATTATTAAAGCCAACAGTTTAACCGATGTCGAGATTATTAACGAACTGTATAAAGCATCGGAAATCGGCGTAAACATAACCTTACTGATTCGCGGAATTTGCATGCTCAAACCCGACATTGCGGAAATTTCGGAAAACATCAAAGTTATCAGTATTGTCGGACGATTTTTGGAACACAGTCGCATCCTTTATTTTGCAAACGGCGGAGATGACGAAGTTTATTTCGGAAGTGCGGATTTGATGCAGAGAAACCTTAATCGTCGCGTGGAAGTTATTGTGCCGCTTAGAGATACGCAATTACGGCAATATATCAAAGAAGAAATTCTCGGTTCATATTTACAAGATAATTCCAACGCGAAAGTTTTATTGAACAACGGAAATTATGAAAAAATTATGCCGTTGAACGACGAAATTTTCAATGCTCAACAACATTTTGCAACCCAATAATTCAGGCTTTACTTTTTACTTTTAACTTTTTGCTCGTTTGTTTGTCGCGTGATTTTACCAAGAATTTAAGTTCGCTCATAAATTCTGAAACATCCTCAAATTCAAGATAAACAGAGGCAAATCGGACGTAGGCAACTTTGTCCAATTCCTTTAGTTTTTGCATAATAATTTTGCCGATGTCGGTTGTCGGCAATTCTCTTTCGGCTGTATCTTGGACTTGTTTTTCTACTTCGTCAACAATTTTTTCGAGCTGCGCAGTCGAAATCGGACGTTTTTCGCACGCCCGAAACAAACCGCTCAAGATTTTACTGCGGTCAAAAGGTTCGCGTCTGCCGTCTTTTTTGACGACCATATACGGAATTTCATCGATTTTTTCATACGAAGTAAATCGTCGATTACACGACAAACATTCACGTCGCCGCCGAATCGAACCGCCGTCTTTCGACTCACGCGAATCAACCACCTTATCTTCTAAAAAAGCACAAAACGGACATTTCATATACAAAAATAAAAAGGCAAAAGTAAAAGGTCGTGTATTACCTTAAACTATTGAATAGATTGATATTACAATAATCAACGCGGCAAAAATAATTTTGCTTTTCGATAAATTTCAAACCGCAATTTCATCCGGCTTTTGTTCGTTTGAAATCAAATTTCGCAATCTTTCAAACGTTATTCCGCCGCGCACAAAGTAGTAGAACCCGAAAAATACGGCGGGCGCGAAATAAACCAAGTGCATTAAAATTGAAGCTGCCGCCGCTTGGTCGCGGTCAATGTTCAAAAAAATCAAACTCGCCGCCGTTGCCGTGTGAAATGCTCCGGCTGCTCCGCCGGGCGTTGGAATAACCGAACTTAACGCCGCGAAACCCATAATAAACAACGACGCGCTGAAATTCAGCGGCAGATTAAACGCCAACAAAACCAAATATGTCGGGACAGAAATTGCAAACCACAACGCCAAAGTCCAAAAGATAACGGCAAAAAGCTGTTTCCAATCTCGCAAAATCAGTAACGCATTTGCAAGTTGCGTTGTTAAGCTGACGACAATTTGCCGCAAACGTTTGGGTAAAAACGTCAGGTTTTCAAACCACGCAATCAGTTTCGGCGAATATGTTTGAAAAATTGCCAGACACGCGATTCCGCAAAACACACCAACCAACATCAAATTTCCGACAAACTTAACGTATGCAAATTCGGCTTCGCGTCCCGTCGGCGAATCAAACCACAATAAATTTATCGCAAAAAAACAAATCAGCGAAGTTAAATCGAAAATTCGTTCGAGAAATAATGTTACCAAAGCGGCGCTCGGACGGACACGTTTATCACGCATCGAAAGCCACATCGGTCGGACAACTTCGCCCGCGCGTCCGATTATCAAAATTACGGAAAAGCCGACGGTTGTTGCCGCAAACAGTTCCTGTAAATCGGTTTCGGTTGTCGGCGAAAGCAAAACTTGCCAACGCTTTGCCCGCAAAAGATAGCCTAAACAGATTATTAAAGTCGCCGCCGCGAGATACAAAACGTTCGCTTTTTCTATCGCTTGACGCACTTCTGTCCAATCTAAACTTCGTCCGAAAAACCAGAGAATTAAAACCGCAAGCAAAAAAAGCAATATAAATTTTAAATAATTACGCAAGTCTTTATTTTTTTATCCACCGAAAATTGTGTGGTAAAATCCTTTTTTAATCGATTCATTGAACCACTGTTTGATTCGTTTAAACAGTGCTTGAAAATTACAGTATAATACAACATATTGCAGTCAAAAATTAAACTGCCATACATCTTTGCATAAAATCAAGGAACTTTTTAGAAAATGATGTCGTAAGATTTATTTGACAAGGTTAGATTTTCCGCCTTGTTGCTGTAAATGACGGCATTGATCTTGGAGAAAAAACACGTTGAACGTTAGTAGCGCATTAGCAACAAGTGAAGGTGCCGATCTCGTACGTCGCTGTCGGGCGGGTGACGGAAGCGCTTGGGAAGAAATAGTTTCGGCGTTTTCGCGGCGAATTTTCAACCTCGCATTTCGGTTTACTTCAAGCGTTGAAACAGCCGAAGATTTGACGCAAGACGTATTTATCAGAGTTTATAAATCGCTTGACCAATACGATCCGAAACACGGCGATTTACCGAATTGGCTGATGCGACTGGCGCGAAATTTGATAATCGACGATTATCGGCATCGCCAACGAAATCCGCAAAATACATACGCGGAAGACGTTGACGACCACACGTTTCATCTCAGAGCCGTTGGCGGCGGGATGCAAAAAGAGATGGAACGTCGCGAAATCGCCAAACAAGTGCAGGAAGGAATAGACAAATTGCCGGCGGATTTGAAAACGTGCGTAATTTTGCGGGACATCGAGGAAATGAGTTATCAGGAAATTGTTGAGATTCTGAAAATTCCCGAAGGCACGGTAAAATCGCGGATAAATCGCGGCAGAATCGAATTGGCAAAGATTCTACGCCGAATGCGAATTGTAAATATGTAAAAAGTTATTTGTCCTTGTTCATTTTGTCCTTAGTTTTTAAGTTAAAAGTAAGGGCAAATGACAAAGGGCAAATGACAAAGGACTTAAGAATTATGGAAAACGAAAAATTAATCAACTGCACGGAATTTGAAACGCATTTGACCGATTATTTAGACAAAACGCTTGATTCGTTGACAAACAAAGCGGTCGCCGCACACGCTTTGAAATGTCCTTTGTGTCATTCTTTGCTCAACGATGTGAAGGTTGCGTTGGAAGTTTGCCGTGAAATCGCCGATCCGAAACTTGCGTTGACAAAACTTGAAGCCGGAATTTTATCGGCGACAATGCCCGATTTTGCGATGTCGTGCGAAGAGTTTGAAACACATTTGACTGATTATTTGGACGGATTTTTGCCTGCGTCGGTTTTTCATCGTTGGGAACGACACGCTTGTTTGTGCAGCAGTTGCGAAGATTTGCCCGGCGAAGTTGTCCGTTCGATTGCGACCGTAATTTCTTATAAATCCGATGAATTATCGTTGCCCGAAGGTTTGCACGCGAAGATTTTGCAATCAACCATCGGCACGGAAAACGCGAAAGCGATGAAAGCGTCGCGGTTTTCACAATTCGGCGAATGGTTGCGGTCGCTCCAATTTCCGATTTCCATTCCGCAACTCGCGCCTGTCGCCATGATGTTATTGTTGGCTTTTATGGTCGTAACGCAAACAGTTTCGGCTGACGGTTCGATTTCGGGTGCATATCAAAAGAGTTTCGAGCTTGCCCGACAGACATATCAAGAAAGTTCGGGAATTGTTTTCGGCGATAAAACCGGTGAACAAAAATCGAACCACGAACCGATTCAAGGTACATTTGTGAACGAGGAAAAAAGATAATGAATTGTGCGTACCACGCCCAAAACACGGCAGTTGTAAATTGCAGCGGTTGCGGTAAAACCCTTTGTCCGGCTTGCGATCACCGCATCAAAGGTTTTCCTTTTTGCCAAGATTGCATTGTTTCGGGCGTACAACTTTTGCAAAACCGCTATCAAACCAACAATGTTCCGTTTGTCAAAAAACAGACTTCGCCGTTTATCGCCACGGTTCTTTCGTTGATTTGTCCCGGACTCGGAGCGGCATACAACGGTCAAACTTCAAAAGCGTTGATTTATTTCGGGGTCTTTGTCGGACTTTTTCAGATGGCGATTTTTACGGGGATGCCGATGTTTGTTTTCGGAGTTGCGGGAATGTGGTTTTATTCCGCGCTTGATTCGTGGCGGACGGCAAAAGCGATTCGTTCGGGCGTTTCGGTTGATAATGCCGATGATATTTTGGTGCAGCGATTCACGAGCAGTCCGAAAATGTGGGGAATTTTGTTGGCAATTTTGGGCGGAATTTCGTTTATTTACACGCTCGGTTTCAAATTGCCGATGAAAGGATTGGTTTCAATTGCCTTGATTGGTTTAGGCGTTTATTTGCTGAAAGATTTTGTCGCCGGTAAAAAATTGAAAGAATCCGACTTTGCAAATCGTGAGTTTCCCGCAAGTGTGGTTACGGGAAATTTATACGAAACAAACTTTAGAACAGGCGATTTTTCATCGTTTGACGAATATAAAACAAATAACGAAGCGAAAACTTGGAAAAATAAATAGGTTTTCCGGTAAAATGGAATCAGAACGGTTTTAACTGTTTTTAATTAAAAGCGTTTTGTGACAAAAGCAGAAGGAGTTTATAAATTATGTCATTCAAAGCCGCAAGTGCTTGGGGAAGTATTTTAGTTGTGATTGCATTGGTTATCACATTTTTGAAAAGCATTATCGCTTTCGTCGGATTTTTGACAACAGCCATTCAGATTTTGTTGGTTGTTGCCTTTGTCGGAGTTTTCGGGCTTGTCGGATATTTGGTTTTTAAGGCGTGGAGCAACAACAAAAGAACCAAAGATTAAGCGTTAAACTGTTGAATTAATTAGATTTACAAACGGCAACGCGGTGGCAAAAACTACTACGCTTGCCTTTTGTGTTTTATTTTGCTAACATTTTTCCATACCAAGTAATTTCAGGTTAATGTTTTACTAATCTGTTTGAATCTACCCCATAGATAAGAACGTAAGATTTTTTACTGCCTTATCGCCAGGATTCGCGTTAGTTGCCAATTTGTTCGGCTACTGCTTTCGTGTTTCCGTTTGCCTGAATTATTTTTAGGCAGGAAATAAAAAATAAGGAGCTTTAAAGGCTGTTATGCAGAAAGACAATCGGAACTATACTTTTCTTTTTACACATTCTTCGCGATCAAGGATTTACATCCGTCGAATCGAAATTTCAAAAAAACTTGTCAATGGTTGCGCCTCAGCCGCGTTGCTTTTGTCGCTTGGAGCAGGGACATACGGTTTAGCAAATTATTCGAACCAAAGCGGCAGCGATTTATTGGCAAAAGTAAATTCGGTAATTGAACCGTTTACCAAAACCGTACCCGCTGTTGCCGAAAGTCCCGCGCAGCCGGGAATCCAAATTACGGCGGCAGTCAATTTGAAAGAAGAACCGCAACCGCAAAGCGAATCGCAGCAAATGATTGCCGATTTGAAAGAAGACGGTTTATTGGACAACGCTGCCGGACCAAGTTACGAAAGACCTGTTTCAAATGAAATTTCGACTTCTAACGTCGGCGGACCTTTATCTTATTCGTTCAAATTAACCAATCTTGAATCAGAAGTCGAAGAAGCCGCGATTGAAACAAAAATCAAGCAATTTTTCCAAACCAGCGAACCGTCGTTTATCCCGAATATGTGGGTACACGTCGGCAAAATCAACAACGAATTTGCTTTCCGACGCAATCCGTTCGGCGGTCGGTCGTATGAATTTCATCCCGGCTTAGACATTGACGGCGAAAAGGGTGATGTTGTCATTGCACCCGGCAACGGCACGGTGTTAAAAGCAGGTTGGACAGGCGGTTACGGCAATATGTTGGAAATTGACCACGGCAACGGAATCACGACTCGTTACGGTCATCTTTCAAAAATAGGAGTTCAAGTCGGCGACGTGATTACACGCGGCGAAGAAGTCGCGTTAATCGGTTCGACCGGGCGTTCAACCGGACCGCACCTTCATTTTGAAGTTCGCGTCAACAATACGGCAGTCAATCCGCGCAGGTTTTTACCGCCGAATCCGATTGAAGACGCAGGCAAATAAGGTTTGACAACCGAATGTTTCAAAAAAAGTGGGTGAATTGCTCACTTTTTTTGTTTTTAACCACGACAATAATTAGATTTTTGAGTACAATTTTCACAAATAAGAATTTTAATTTTCAAACAAATAAGAGGAAATCATTAAAAATGAAACGTTCAAATTTTAGCGGCTTTGTGTCGTTAGTTTTAGTTTACGCGATATTGTTCGGTACTTTCGCGGTTGCCAAGCCCGATGAGGGAATGTTTATGCCCGATCAAATCGGCAAACTTCCGATCACCGCCAAAGGCGCGAAAATAAAAGCAACCGATATTTACAACCCGAACGGCGGCGGACTTTCCGAAGCGATTGTCAAAGTAAATATCGGCACCGGCGGACACGGCACCGGCGAATTTGTTTCGCCCGACGGATTGATTTTGACCAATCATCACGTTGGTTTTGATGCGTTGGTTGCAAAATCTACGCCGACCAAAAATTATGGCGAGGTTGGCTTTGCGGCAAAATCCCGTGCCGAAGAATTGGAAGCCGAAGATTATTCGGTAACGATTACGCAACGTTCGGAAGATGTAACGAGCAAAGTTTTGGCTGATATTTCCGATGTTTTGGTTGGAAAGGATCGCCAAGACGCAATCGCTAAAAACATCAAGGCGTTGGAAGATAAAGAAAAAGCCGGAATTCCCGCAGGCGCCGAAGTCAGGATTCAAAGTTTGAACAACGGATTTTATTATTATTTATTTCAAACTTTGACGCTCAAAGATGTTCGCGTGGTTTATGCGCCGCCGAAAAGTATCGGAGCTTTCGGCGGCGACGACGACAATTTTGAATGGACGAGACATTGCGGAGACTTTACGTTTTTGCGGGCGTATCTTGCTCCCGACGGAAAGCCGGCAAGTTATTCGCCGAAAAACGTGCCGTTCAAACCGCGTAAATCTTTGACAATCTCGCTGAACGGTGTCCGCGAAGGTGATTTTAATATGGTTTTGGGTTATCCCGGCGGCACAACTCGTTACCGCGAAAGCCAGTTTATCAATTACGCCGAAAACGTCAACTTCCCTTTTTTAGTCAACTGGCTGACAACGTGGAACAACACTTTGTTGCAAATCGGGCAAAAAGACGGCGATAAAAAGGTCAAGTTGCAGAGCGATGTGGCTAGTTTGATGAACTCGATGAAACTTTATCAAGGCGGAATTATTTCAATGCGACGGGCTGAGATTGTCAGGGAAAGACAAGAAGAAGAAGCCAAATTCGATGCTTGGGCAAACGCTAAAGATGACCGTAAAGCTAAGTATGGCAATGTTTTGAGCGATTTCAAAAAGCTGTACGCCGATTTCGATAAAACAGCTAAACGCGATGTTGTCTTGCGAAGAATGCCGCCGGCAAGCGCAACCATCTTTGCGGCTTTGTTTCAAGCAGTCCGAGCTTCGCAATCAAAAGCAACCTTGACCGCCGAAGATAAAGTTGAAATTAAAAAAGGTTTGGACGAAATATTTAAAGCCCGCGATGTGATGTTGGAACACGAGATGATTAAGTTTTATCTGCGAAGCGCATCGGAATTGCCTTTCTCGCAAAAAATTGAGGCAATCGACAAATTGTTCGGGAAAAACGGCGCGCAGGCAGAAGAGGCTTTTGCCCGTTCGATTGCGGAAAATCAAAATTTTGATTCTGCCGAAGAAATAATGAAACTTTATGCGCTGACGTTTGAAGAAATTCGGGCGTTGAATCCGCAGTTGTTTGACTTTATTTCGGCTTTGAACAGAGAAAAGACCGCGACTATGCAACGGTTGCAAAAATTTAACGAAGAAGCCGATAAACTTCGCTTGTTGTTATTGAAAGGAATGAGCGAGATGAAAAATAAAAAGCCTTATCCGGATGCAAATGCGACTTTGCGGTTCGGTTTCGGCAACGTCAAAGGTTACAAACCGCGTGAAGCCGTAACTTATTCGCCGTTCACGACACTCAAAGGTATTTTGGAAAAAGACACGGGCAAAGAGCCGTTTAACGCTCCGGAAAAGTTAATCGAACTGCAAAAAGTCAAAGATTTCGGTAAATACGGACAAGGCGATTCGGTGCCGGTGAACTTTCTTTCGACCATCGACATTATCGGCGGAAACAGCGGAAGCCCTGTTTTGAACGGTGCGGGCGAACAAATCGGAATTGTCTTTGACGGTAATTACGAAGGTTTGGGCAACGATATGTTTGTCAGCCAAGATTACGGCAGAACAATTTCCGTTGATATTCGATACGTTATGTTTATCACCGAAAAATTCGGCAATGCCGGTTGGATATTTCAAGAAATGAACATCAAAGGCGGACGAGTCGAGAAGTAAGCGGCGAGTAAACCGCAAGTAAAAAGTGATGAACAGTGATGAATTAACTCGAACAGTGATACCCCGAAGTTTTCAAACATCACCGAAGACTTGATTATGCCGAGTACAAACTTCCAATACTTTTCCGGTCAGAAAAGTATTGGAAAAAAGTACGACATTCTGTTTGATCGAGATGTTACTTTTTGCCGATTTTTCAAATTTCAGGCAACTTTTTAAGCCGGTTTATGTATCATATAAATACTGCGAGCAAAAATTAAAATTTAGAGGAAATAATTATGAACAACGAAAATGGGTGCGAAGATAACGGAAAATCGTGTGGCGGACGGCGTGAATTTCTCGTTCGGGCGACAGCGGTGGCGGGCGGATTGGCGTTGACCTTGGCAAACTTGAACACGGTTTCGGCTCAAACCAAAGACGATGGAAAAAAGACTGAAGAAGTTTTTGTAAAAATCGACGGAACAGGCGGATTAAGTAAAATCGGCGGTTCGGAAACAATTAAAACAGAGAGCGGAAAAGTAATTGTCATTCGCACCGCCGACAAAGAATATAAAGCGTTCAAAGCAAAATGCCCGCACAAAGGCGGACCGCTTAAATTCGACGAAACAAAGCAAATTTTCACTTGCGATTGGCACGAATCTTTGTTCGATAAAACCGGTAAAGTTACAAACGGTCCGGCAAAAACGGATTTACAATCATTTGCCGCCGAAACAAAAACCGTGTTGAGCGTCAAGGTTATGCAGTAAAAAATCGTTTCAGAAGTTACCGCCGGCGAGTTAGTTTATTAAAATTAACTCGCCGGTTTTACTTAAATTTTCGCGGGTCAAATCAATCTTTGTTCATTTCAACCAATGCCAAACGTTCGACAATCTCGCCGTTTTCAAGGTGCTTTTCGACAATTTCTTTTACGTCTTCGGCTCGGACTTGGGCATACCAAACGCCTTCCGGATAAACCAAAACCGCTGCTCCGACGGCACAAAATCCGATTGAACCGCAGTCGGACAACAAAACATTTCCCTTGGGGTTTCGTCCTTTCGATTCTTTGCCGTAACGCAAACCTTTTGCTTGCAATTCGGTTTCAAAAGCCTTTTTCACCTCGGAGCTTCCGACCGCCGCGCACGATTTTCCGTTGCACACAAAAACTTGCCGGTCAATCGGGGCGACGGCGACGGGCGCAAGTTTGCAAAGTTGTTCTTTGTCTTCGATAAATTTCATAAATTTTATGTTATTATACACTTTTAATTTTGCGTTAGTTTTGAGCTATGAGCATTATCATTCACGTTAGCGTCGGGGCGGAAAAAAGAACCGAGTTTTTCTCGGAAAACAAGATAAAAATCGGAGTTGACGAAACTTGCGATTTGCAAATCCATTCCGCTCAAACCGATATTGAAGGAACTTGGCTCGAATTTGAATTAGCTGAAAATAATTATCGGGTTACAAAAATAAAGCCGAATTTATCGTTTTTAATCAACCGAAAACCGCTTGAACCGGGCGATAAAATAAACGACGGCGATTCGATTTCGGTGCAAGGAACGAGTATTTCGTTCTCTTTTTTCTCGCTTGAAACGTCTAAATCCGCGTTAATCACGACCAAACGCGAACCGCACACCGTTCAATTTATCGAACACGCGGCACTCGAAGCGGGTGCATCGACCAAGCGCGACGACGCGAAAGTTTTTTTGCGGGAATTTTTCCGCGAACTTTACCGCGAAATCAGTTTAATCACAAAGTTGATTGTCGCCACCGTTTTAATCGGTTTAATCAGCGGGATTTTCTACACGGGTTTTTCAATTTACCGTGAACTGCAAAAAAATCGCGAAGAAGCTCAACAACAAAATTTAATCATTCAAAAGCTCGACGAAAAACTGTCTGAAAATAACGATCAACTGAGCAAACTCGATAAAACCAATCAAGATATTATCAAAACGGTTTCGCTCGCCCCCAGTTTACGAGTAGATTACGGCAACGGAACTTGTTTAATTTTCGGCACTTACGATTTGGTTGACCGCAAAAACGGTAAAACTTTGCGTTATCCCGATCCGCAAGCGTATTTGCCCGATCCGTATGAAATGCCGATGGAAGAAGGTTTTCCGCCGCCGAACCGGCAAACCGTCGGTTTGACCACAGAGGGCAACGGAACGCCCGTCGAGTATGATTTTATCGGCACGGGTTTTCACGTCGGTAACGGCTTTATCGTCTCCAATCGCCACGTTGTGCAACCTTGGGACGAAGACGATCAAGTCAAACAAATGATGAAAGAATCCAAAGGACGCGCGCGAGTAAAACGTTTGGTCGTATTTTTTCCGAACTTTCCGCAACCTTTTCCGCTGAAAGTCCGGCAGGTTTCAACCACACAGGATTTATCCGTTTCAATGATTGATTCAGATTCGGTTTCGCCCGATATTTCGGTGTTGCCGCTTGATGCCGGCGATGCTTCGGTCGCGGTCGGAAAGACTGTCGTCACAATGGGTTATCCGAACGGACCCGATCGATTATTGGCGATGGTCGATGATTCGGAAGCAAAATCGATTAACGCCAAATTTGGTACATCGAGACAGAATCTGATAAATTATCTGGCTCAAACGAGTAAAATTCAGCCGTTGACAACACAAGGAGCAATCACAGATTTAGATTCAAAACGAATTGTTCACGACGCAAAAACAGGCGAAGGCGGTTCGGGTGCGCCGTTGTTCGGACAATCGGGCAAAGTTATCGGCGTAAATTTCGGTGTATTTACGGAAAGTACGGCGGCAAATATGGCGATTCCGATTCGATATGCGATTGATTTATTGCATCGCGCAGGTTGGAAAACCGCCGAAGAAATTGAAGCCGAAAAAGCTCGTCAAACTCAAATTGCCGATGCAAATACGAACACAAACACGGCAAATTCCAATGTTACGGTCGCCGAAAAGAAGTAGCGGTTATAACAAACAGGAATCAGCTTGCGAAAAAGTACAACCTTTAGTTTGTCGATAACTTTGACATTATTCGAGCCAAAGTTTACCGAAAAACCGGCATGGCAAACCAATTGCTTTCGGGTTAGACCGAGTATCACAAAATGTATGAATAACTTAGTTTTTTCAAATATGTTGCATCGTCCCGCGAGAACGGTAGTCAGCATTTCCGGCATCGCGCTCGGCGTAATGTTGATTATTTTTACGATCGGCTTAACTAACGGAAGTTTGCGCGAACGGGCGGACCGCGAGGCAAATGTCGGTGCCGAAATTTTCTTTCGGGCGGGCGGGACAATCGGATTGAGCGGCTCTGAATCTTTTCGACTACCTGTTTCGACGGCGAAAGAACTGGAGAAAATAGACGGCGTAAAAAGTGCGGTCATGGTTGGGCAAACCAACGTTCCCGCACCTGAGAGCAATATTGGAAGCAGATTTGTCGAAGGTATTCAATTCGATGAATACGCAAGTGTTACAAGTCTGCAAATTGTGGAAGGCACCGCGCTTCCTGCGTCGGGCGACGTAACTGTAATTGACACAGCGTGGCAGAAACAAAAAAAACTGAAACTTGGTGACACGGTAATTACATTTGAAAGACCGTTCAAAATTGTCGGAATTTATGATCCGGCAGTTGGCGCAAGAATGAAAATCCCACTTTCGACAATGCAAACCCAGCTCGGCAGCGAAGGACTTTGTTCGGCAATCATAATCAAAATAAAAGATGGTTTCAATGTCGATGAAGTCGGCAAAAATATCAGTTCTAAATTTCCCGAAAATCAAATTATCTCAACCAAAGAACTTCCGGAAATGTTCCTGAATTCGATACCTGCACTCGGCGTTTTTCTGAATGTCGTCATCGGAATCGCCTCGGTTATTTCGGCGTTGGTAATTTTGCTGACAATGTACACGACCGTTACCGAACGCACCCGACAAATCGGAATTATGAAAGCACTCGGAATGTCGAACGGAAATATCGCGTGGATTATCGCTCAAGAAGCCTTGTTAATCAGTTTTTGCGGAGTTTTATTCGGCATAATTTTGACCGTGTTGCTCAAATATATTTTGATGAATACGACTAATTTACAGGTACAATTAGACCCGAAAGTTATGTTGATAACCTTAGCCGTCGGTTTGATCGGCGGTGCGTTGGGAGCTTTGTACCCCGCACTCAGAGCCGCGAGATTGGATGCGGTTGAAGCTCTTAGTTACGAATAATAAAACGGGACAAAGAAAACTTTCTGTTTTCCGGTTGTCCCGCAAGCTCTTTTTCGTATCGTTTATTTAGCGGAGTTTTTCATAAACGATTCAATCTCCGTAATCGAACGCGGCAAGGCTTTTGTCATCCGGTCAACGCCCGTTTCCGTAATCAACATATCGTCTTCAATTCTTACGCCGATGTTTTTATACTTGTCGAACACGGGTTTTATTTTGGCGATAAACGCGGCAGTTTCCGGCGTTTTCGGCAGATAATCGAGAGCGTCTTCGCGGATATAAACGCCGGGTTCGTTCGTCGTTACCATTCCCGCTTGCAATTTACGGTCGTAATCGCCGACATCGTGAACGTTCATTCCGAGCCAATGTCCCCAACCGTGCATAAACCACAGCCGATATTGCGGCGTTCCGATTTTACGTTTAATTCCTTTCTCGTCGGTAAATTCGCGTTCCGTGCCGGGAATACTTGCGCCGACTGCCGTTATCAAACCGAGTTTCGCCAAACCTGCTTCAACCGTATTTGTCGCGGCTTCGCTTGCGTCAAAAAAGGTCGCGTTCGGCTTTAATTTGCGGGCGGCGGCTTCTTGCGCATCGTACACAATTTGATAAATTTCGGCTTGTTCTTTGGTAAATTTACCGTTGGTCGGAAACGTTCGCGTAACGTCCGCCGTGTAATGTTCGTATTCTGCTCCAACGTCCATTAACAATAAATCGCCGGAGTTTACTTCGCCTTGCGATTCTTCGTAATGCAGTGTCGTTGCGTTTAATCCGCACCCGACAATCGACGGATAACCCCAATAATCGGCGTTGCGTTTGCGAAAAACATACTCGATTTCCGCTTGCGTTTCATACTCCATTTTGACATTTTTCGCGGTCGCCATCGCCATCATTTGGGCTTCGGTCGTGATGTCAATCGCGTGTTGGAGCAATTTAATTTCCATCGGCGACTTTATCAGCCGAAGATCGGCGAAAATCGGTTCGGCAGTTTTGACCGCATAACCGCCGGTCGCATCGTATTTGTAATCTTTTGATTTAGCGTCAATCGTGACGTTGGCAAAACCTTTCGCAAATTCAAACTCTTTCGGATATTCGCGCAAAAAGTCTTGGTCGAACGAAGATGCCGGCAACATCAAAAATAAATTATTGATTGAATTCGGAATCTCGATTTCACTTTTCGATTGAAACGATTTTTTGTCCTTCAAAGATTGCAGAAAGTCTTTTAATTCGGCGGCATCGACCACCGTTTTAACGCCCGAAAGATTCGTTGCTCCGTCGTTTGAATACATTTTTCCCGTCCACGTTTCCTGACGCGGATTTCGTTTCGGCAAAAATAAAACTTCGCCGGTTTTCGCGCCGTCGTTATATAAAACCAAAGTCGCGTTTGGCTGAGCCAAGTTGGTCAAATAAAACAAGTTATTTTCTTGGCGGTACAAATAATCAACATCGTTTGCATAAATTCGCGGTTCGCCGGAAAACAAAATCAGCATCGAATTTTTGCCGAGTTTTTCCAAGACTTTTGCTCGCCGCGCGGCAAGTTCGGTGTGGCGTTCGGCATCGGTAAACTTTGGCGCTTGCGGTGTCAGCAAAATCGATTTCGGCTGATTTGTATCAAACGCAAAAGTGTTGACACAGAAGATTAACAATAAAAAGACGATAGATTTTTTCATAGTATTTTTTGGTTCCCGATATTTTACGCATCGAAAAATGAAATTGTTTCAGCCGTGTAAAAAGGTTAAGAAATTTGCTTTCAACAAACTTCTTAACCTCAATTTGATAAAAGTTTTACCTTTTATTGCAACTTGTTATTCTTTCGGCTTAACCGTTATATACGCGACATTTCCGCCGCGTGAAACCAAAAGTCGAACAGGTTTTCCGGCTGATTTATCCAACGCGTTTTTCACGTCTTCGAGCGTTTCAACTTCGGTTCCGTTAATTGCGACAATCACATCGCCCTGCCCGATTCCCTTTTCGCCCGCCGCGCCTTCGGGATCGACATCGGTTACGACAACACCTTTTGTCTCAGCCGGAAGTTTCAGTTGTTTCGATATTTGAGGTGTCAGCGGTTCTAAATCGAGTCCGAGTTTGCCGTTCGATTCGGACTTGCCGGTTGATTTTTCTTCGTCGCCCGCTTTGTCCGAACCTTTCGCGTCGGAGTTTGTCAGTTCGTCGAGTTTAGCCGTAATTTCTTGCTCTTTACCGTCGCGGATAAGTGTGATTTTAACTTCGCTGCCGGGTTTTGCCGCCGCAACTTTGTTCCGCAAACTATTTCCGTCTTCAACCTGTTCGCCGTTGATGGCAGTTACCACGTCATCGCGTTTGACACCCGCTTTTTCGGCGGCGCTGTCTTTGCGAACATTGCTCACCAACGCTCCTTTTGTATCTTTTAACCCAAGGCTTTCCGCCATCTCTTTATCGAGCGTTTGAATGTTTATGCCCAACATTCCGCGTTGAACTTTGCCGTCTTTGAGCAGTTGTTCCATGACGTTTTTCGCCATATTTGCCGGAATCGAAAAACCGATTCCGATACTTCCGCCGCCCATTCCCGACGACAAAATTTGTGAATTGATGCCGATCAGTTCGCCGTTCAGATTAACCAATGCTCCACCCGAATTTCCGCGATTTATCGGAGCATCCGTTTGCAGAAAATCTTCAAAACTTTGCCCGTCGCCGATACCTGTTTGGCGACCTTTGGCAGAAATAATTCCCTGCGTCACGGTTTGCCCGATGCCGAGCGGATTTCCGATTGCCAAGACAACATCGCCGACACGAACTTTGTCCGAATCTCCTAAGTTCAAATAAGGCAAGTCTTTAGCGTCGACTTTCAAAACCGCTAAATCCGTCGCCGGATCTGTTCCGACAACTTTCGCCTCAAATGAATCTTTATTTTTATTGTCCAAATGAATCGTTATTTTGTCTGCTCCTTCGATAACGTGATTGTTTGTCAAAATTGTTCCGTCAGCCGAAACAATGACACCCGAACCAACGCCCGACTGTTTTTGTTGACGTTGCGGTTGTTGCGGCATTTGGGGCATTCCGGGAAACGGAAAACCGCCGCCGCCTTCATCTTGCATCATCGCCTGTTTTTTAGCTTTGGCTTCCACGTTTACGCGCACCACGGCGGGCGAAGTTTTATCGACGACATCGGCGTAAGAGGTGCGATTTCCGTCAACGACAATCGGCGTGTTCGGTTTAGCTTCTTCGACCGACGGTTTTTCGGATGCTTGAAATTTCGCAAAGCTCGATTCGCAACTTGCTGTAAATAAAGCGGTTATTAACAATAATAGAATACTGATTTGTTTCATTTTTTTCCTCACGAAAATTATGTTGTTTGTAATTAGGCAATTTTGTTTTAGTTCAGACAAGTTTAATACGTTTGATTTGAAAATCAAGTTCCGAAAAAGTTTGTCGAATTCCGACAATCTGTGTTATAAAATCTATATGAACTTTACTTCTCTGCAATTTACGAAAGAATTACTCGCTAAACTCGGCATCGCCCCGAAAGAATACGAAAGAATTACTCGCTAAACTCGGCATCGCCCCGAAAGAATCTTGTTGCGGATAATCTCCGATTCACAATTTCAACAACTTTTTAACTTAAGCCAATCCTGTTTCAAAAGAATTTAGGTTATCATATTTCTTTATTAAAATTACCAAATATGCTTAGATTTCATAATAATTTAACGAACAAACTCGAAGATTTCGAGCCGCTTAACGGCAACGACGTAAAGATGTACATTTGCGGTCCGACCGTTTGGAATTTTGCCCACATCGGTAATTTCCGCACATTTACTTTCGGCGATATTTTGCGTCGTTACCTTAAATTCAAAGGTTATAATCTGACTCACGTTATGAATTTAACCGATGTCGATGACCGCATTATCAACGAAGCGGCGAAGGCAAAACAGACAATCGACGAATTTGTACAGCCGTATATTGTTGCGTTTTGGGAAGATATGGACGCAATCGGCAACGAACGCCCGGATATTGCCCCGCGTGCGACCGAACACATTGCGGAAATGATCGAGATTATCGAAACGTTGCTTGAAAACGGTCGCGCATACGAATCCGACGGCTCGATTTATTTCCGAATTTCCGCGTTTCCCGATTACGGCAAACTTTCAAAAATAAGTTTTTCGGGCAATATTGTCGGCGGCAGCGAACGCATTGACACCGATAAATACGAAAAAGAAGACGCGCGCGATTTTGCATTATGGAAATTTGTCGATAATGATGAGCCGACGGGTTGGGACGCGCCGTTCGGTCGCGGTCGTCCGGGTTGGCATATTGAATGTTCGGCAATGGCGATGAAATACTTGGGCGAAACCTTTGATATTCACGCCGGCGGAATCGATTTACAGTTTCCGCATCACGAAAACGAAATTGCCCAAAGCGAAGGCGCGACCGATAAATTGTTCGCAAAGTATTGGTTACACGGCGAGTTTTTGAAAATTGACGAAGTTACAATGTCTAAATCTAAAGGAAATTTTTTCACTTTGCGAGACATTGTCGGTCGCGGCGTAAATCCGCAAGCAATCAGATATTTGCTGTTCAGCGTGCCGTATCGCAAGCAATTGAACTTTACGTTTGAAGGTTTGCAAGGCGCGGAAAATACGATCGAGCGTCTGCAAGATTTTCGTAAACGCCTGACGGAAGCAAAAACACTTGACGGTGTAAACGGAGATATAAAACAAATTGCGGAAAAATCTTTGCTTGATTTTGAAACGGCGATGGACGAAGATTTGAACACATCGGTCGCACTCGCGGTCGTGCATAACCTTGTCCGTGAAGTAAATACGGCGTTGGCAAACGAGACTTTGAAAACCGTTGACAAAGAAGCAGTTTTGCAAACTATCAAACGAATCGACTCGGTTTTCAACATTTTCGGCGAAGATTCGGAAGAGATTTTGGATGCGGAAATCGAACAACTGATTGAAGAACGCAACGAAGCCAGACGAACTCGAAACTTTGCAAAATCTGACGAAATCCGCGATTTATTAGCCGAAAAAGGAATTATTTTGGAAGACACGAAAGACGGTGTTCGTTGGAAACGGCAAAAGTAAAAAGGTAAAAGGCAAAAGCATTTTAGAATTATTTATTTCGCTGATGCCTTTATTTGCTCAAGCATATTCTCATCAACCCGATAAATTCTCGCCGAAATTGTTCCGCTTACCGTAATTTCAGAAATCGGTTTTCTCGATTTTAGATATTGAACGTAAGTATCATTGCTGAAATATCGGCGACCTTCGGCTATCACGATAAAATCGCCGATCTGCAAAGTTTTCATCTTTTCCGCGTCCGAAAGTGAAATTGAATTCAAATCGTTGCGACTGATTTTATTGGCGTAATGTGTTAGTAAGTAAGGAGTTTCGCTTGCAACCGTGGCACTTTTTGCGGTGTTTTTCGCAACCTCTGCAACAATTTCACGGACACTTAAATCGTAAAATTCATCGTGTGGAAAGTTATGTGTTCCGTTGCCGATTGCGTTGGTGAATAATCGAAAATGAGGTGCGGTTGAAAGCGACGCGGTGAATATTGAAATTATTACAGCGCCAAGCAAAACTTGCAACCAATTAACCTTCCGCGACAATTTTTTCGTCAAAAACTCAGCCGCAAAATATATTCCGATTGATGCGACGATAAAGATAATCGGCTGTGCAATCGTAAAATATCTGGTAAACTTTCCGCCCATTACCGAAAGCGGCACAAACCAAAAGAACGCCCAAAACAACACGAAAAATCTTCCGTCGCCAAGCCTTTTTTTGAACATTAACGGTAAACCGATTAAGAAGAAAACTAAGGTTATCAACGGAGTTTTGACGGCGATAAAAACATAATAAAATGTCCACGGAACGCCCGCCAACCAGAGTGAAAGTTTTTGTCTGTAAAGTTCGCCCGCAAATTCGTACGCGTCGTGTCCGATTCGTTTTTCGCTTGCAAACATCAGCATTTCACGCCAAGTTTCGGGTAACAGAATAGTCGGATTAAACATCAAAAAAGCAATACCCGCGACCGCGAAAAATGTCAGCCATTTTACTTTGCCGAATCGCCATTTTGTCTGCGGGATCGCCTGAAAAATGTTATAGTACGAACCGAAAACGGCGAGAATATGCGGCATATATTTTGATGCCATCATTCCCGCAAAACCGATTGCCGTAACGTAATATAATGGTTGCGGATTGCGTTCGCCTTTTTCCGCAATCGTTTGACTTCGCAAAAAAAACACGCCGGCGAAGAGAAAGAAAAACAGCAAAAACGAATCTTCTTTGGCGATGCGATCAAAGCCGATTGCGTTCGGGTCAACCGCGTAAAGTGCCGATGAAATCACGCCGATTGAAGCGCCAAAAAGTTCTTTGACGATCAAAAACAAGAGCAAAATCGAAAGCGATCCGAACAACACGGTCGGAAAGCGCAACGCGGCTTCATCGGAAACATTAAACTTTTCACCGATTGAAACCGAAACCGTCTGTAAACCTTTCATCAAAAACGGATGTTCGCCGTTTCGCCCCGATAAGCCGTTTTCTCTGTATTCCGCCACGGTTTGCAGTTTGTTCAGTTCGTCTTCGCTCAAACTTTCCGTGCCTGAATTCGCAACGCGAAAGCCGAAACCGAGCAAAATCAGCAACGACAAAGTTATTGCTAAAACGGTTTTATCGGCAAAATATCGGTCGGCAAATTTTGCGGGATTTGTTCCGGCGGTGATTATCGGCTGAATTTTATCGGGTGTTTCGGTCATGGCAAACGGCTCGAATTATGTTAGTATTTTGTGCGATGAACAGTTTATTTGTGCGTTTATTGGCGAGTGTTTTACTCGGAATTTGGTTAATTTTGCGGTTAATCGGCAAAAGCGGAATGATTCACGTTTTATTGATTGCCGGAATTTCGTTTGTTTTCGTTGAAATTATTTGCGTTTACAGACGGAAGCAGTTTATTCATTGATTCATTTGTTCATTTCTAAATGAACCCCAACCCGTCGCTGCTTATCAATGAATCAATGAATCAATGAATCAATTTGCCACTCTCCAAACTCCGCGCCAAAACAATGCAATAACTCCGATTGTCGTCCAGACAAGTGTCGCCCCGCGTCGCACCAACGCCAACGCCACGCCGGTCGCGCTTGCGTAACCGAGTGTCAAGAAAATTACCGCCGCGCCGCCTTCGTTGACACCTAAATTTCCCGGCACAAAACTAAACGTAAAATTGATGGTTTTGGTCAGCGATTCGATGATGTAAGAAGTCGCCATAAACGGCGTTACGCCAAGTAAATACAAGGCTGTATAAACTTCGATGACGCTCAAGACGTGGGCGAGAAAGTTTATGCCGAAAAGCGAAATAAACTTGACGCGGTGATTCAGATAAAAGTTCAAAACCTCTGTTTCAAGGTTGAAAATATGTTCTTTGCGCTTGGCAATAAAGTTTGGAAAACGGTTTGAGGCAGCGAAACGTTCAAGCAAAAATGTCAGCGGTTTAAATCGGAAATACGCCATTAACACGCAACTCGAAACGCCGAGAAACATCAAACTTGCAATAATTATTAACGCAATTTTCAACGAACCGCCGCCGCTGCCAAAGGTTGAAAACATCACGATTACACCGCTTAAAATAAATAACCCGACCGACACGCCGTAAATCAGGTTGTCAACCACGATTGTCGTCAAACTTTTTGCCAACGTCATTTTAGTTTTGAGCAACGCGGTTTTGGTTGTTTCGCTCGCCATTGCTCCCGTAAACGTCAAAATCCCGACCGCTTCGCCGCCTAATCGGGTAACGACCGCGTCCGAATACTTAAAAACTTTCGGTTCGCCGACCGCCAGATATAAACAGACGGCACGCAGAAAATGACGTGAACCATTTAAACACGCGATAAAGACAAAACCGTAACCAACGTGCGAAATTGTCGTCAGAACAGTCTGCAAACCGACTCGGTATAAGATAAACGCCAACAACGCCAGCCCTAAAACAAAGGCTGTCGGTTGAAGTTTTGACAGTTTGAAATTTATTTTCTTTGAACTTGGTTGTTCAATTTCGGCAGATTGGATCGGGGCAAAATTCGATGTATCCATATTTACTACTCTCCGGCTATTGGAATTTTGACACCTTGAAGAAAAATGTCAAATCGGGGTTAATTCTTTTTGCTGAAAAGCACTGTTTACTTTGGTTTATTGTCGGCTCAAATAACCTTTGAATCGGAATTTATCGACAAGCCGAAGCGTGTCTTATCTTTCGCGCACTAATTTCTTTCGGATATGTCGCCGCGTAAAAACTTATTGACAAACAGCCGTGCAAATCTTTACCATTATGACAGCGGAATAAAAAACTTTATCTGCATCAATTTAGGTTGCTTTACTCAAAATATGTCTTCAATCAAATGCCCGCAATGTAATCTCGTCAACTTTGTAACTGCCCGATTTTGTAAACGATGCAACAGTTCGTTGGCGAATTCACCGGTTAATTACGACAATAAAACGCAGATTATCGACACTTCAAATAATACAAGCGTTCGCCCGACAATGCCTTTGCCGCAACCGAATCGACCGCAATTTGTTCCGCCGCATCCGCCGCATCCGCAATATCCTCAGCCGCCTCAATATCAACCGCAGCAGTCCGACGAACAAGCAAATAATTACCGGTCGAACGATTATACGTTGCCGCGTTTTCCGCAAGAAGAACCGTCTCAACAACCATATCAACCGCAGTATAATCAGCCGCCCCAACCGCAATATCAAGCGTATCAGCCGCAGTATAATCAGCCGTATAATCAGCCGCAATATCAACCGTCGCAACCGCATCAATACGGGCAAAATCAGTTTATGTCGCCGGCGAATCAGCAAGGCGTGTGGCGACGCGGAAACGAAGTTGTCATTCACAAACACGCCGCTTTTCCTGCCAAATGTGTGAAATGCGGGCAAGATTTTTCGTATTCGAACAACGGCGAATTTGCCCGCCAAAAATTTCGCTGGCACAATCCGTTGGTTTATATCGCGTTAATCAGCCCGCTGATTTATGTGATCTTAGCGGCTTGTTTAAGCGAGAGATTTTCGTATGACATTCCGTATTGCCAAACGCATTTGCAGGAACGCGAAACAACCAAAAATTATTTAATCGGCGGTATGTTTGCCTCTGTCGGGTCGATTGTTTTGCTTGCAACGCTCGGAGCCGGCGGTTTGGCGTTTTTGGTCGGACTTGTTTCAATCTTTGTGATTCCGATTGTTTACGAATATGTTTACAAACCGTTTCGGGTCAAAGACGTTGACGGACAACACGTTTATCTGCAAGGCGCGACGCAAGAATACTTGAATACTCTGCCGTATTAAGGTTGCGTCGCTTGACAGCGAACGTCTCACTTCGTTATTCTTGTCATTCGCTTCTCATCGGCGATTCGAGTCGGTTAGCTCAGTTGGTAGAGCACTACCTCGACACGGTAGGGGTCATCAGTTCGAGTCTGATACCGACTATATTTTTTCAAGTTAAAGAAAGGTCATTGTCCGTTGGGGCGATGACCTTTTTATTTTTCTTTTGAAATGATGTTATTATTGCTTTATGAGCAAGATAAACAAAGTATTGCAGAATATCGCTAACGCTTTTGAGCCGAATCTTAAAGCTGCGTCAAACTATTACACAGATTGCCAAGAAGCTCGCGGCGGCGGTGTTTTAGCCAAACAAGTTCAAAAAAGGCTTGAGAATAAAAAGTTTGAGCATCTGCGTTTTTTGTTCACAGGTCATCTCGGTTGCGGAAAATCTTCGGAACTGCTTCATCTTGCCAACTCTTTGGAGAAAAACACAACCTGTTTCCCTGTTTACATTGATTTCGAGAAGTATCTTGATAAACAAGACGTAAGTTTGGAAGATATTTTTTTGGGTATGTTCACTGAAATTGCGTATGCTTGCAGAGAAAAGTTTGAATTGAAATCCCGAAATGAGTCTTACACTTTGATTAAAAGTGTTTTTGGTTTCCTGAAAGATGCTTCGGCTAAAATCGAGTTTGGCTTGCCATATGATATTGCAAAAGTAAATGTTGAAAAACTAAGGCAAAACCCAAGTTTGAGGAAACAAGTTCGGGATGCAATAACATCAAATGTCAAAAGGTCATTGGCGAGTGAGTTAAATGATTTTATAACGGAAATAGAACTATCGTTAAGACAACATACCGAATTTACCAATCTTATAATTATTGCCGATTCACTTGAAAAAGTTAAGAAGTTTGAAGGCGAGAAAGATGAGATTGAATCACAAACTAAGCTGTTTATCAGACACGCCGAACAACTTTGCGGAATTGTAACTCACGTTGTATATACTGTTCCGTTGTCGTTGTATCGTTCAAATTTAGGTCCGCAACTTCCGCAACTTTACGGTAAAAATGTGTTCGTTCTGCCGATGGTTAAGATTCATAAACGCGGTAACTTCGACGAACTTTATCAAATCGGGATTGATGAATTGAAAGAAATTATCACCAAACGTTTGACACATTCGGGAACAAATATCGAAAATGCGTTTACTGATGACGCTTTGGCGCATATCATCAAATACAGCGGCGGTAATATCCGCAACTTGATTCGGTTTATCCAAGAAGCGTCTTTTGCAACCGATGAACTGCCGATTAACTTTCAAGCGGCACGCGAAGCCGTACGTGAAGAAGTTCGCGGTTTTGCGGCTTCCGTGCGTGAAGAGTATTTTGAAAAACTTGCCAAGTTAGACCTTTCAAAAGATCAACAAATCGATAATTCCGATGAAGATTATGCAAAAATGTTGGAAAGCACGGCGGTTTTAGAGTACTTGAACGGCAATGAAACCGAAACGGACGATGATTATTGGTATGCCGTAAATCCTGCCATCAGACGCACCAACAAATTTAATTCGGCTTTGGAACGGCTCAAAACATCAGCTTAAACAAACAACGTGGAAACGAAATTCGCCATTGACCAAAAAGACGGAGACTATTCGGACGAAAAGTATTTTCGCCGGCTGATACGTTCTATCGAGGTTTCGCAAAAGTATTTCCTGTTCTTTGTCGCCTGTAACCAAATTCCGCGACAAAACGAATTGATTGCCGACATTAAAGCCGAACTTCCGACAAAAAACATCGAAGTCATCAATTTCAAAGAACCGATTACCGATCTGCTGTTTGAACTGGAAACAATTTCAGGCGACAAATCGCCCGATGCAATTTTTGTGCAAGGCTTAGGAAGCTCGATTTCGTCCGACGGCACAGGCGATGCCAATAATTTGATCTACGCCTTAAATATCTCGCGTGATTCTTTCAATGATGCCTTTCAGTGTCCGATATATTTGTGGCTGCCCGAATATGCCGTTATCAAAATTACGCGAAATGCACCCGATTATTTCTCGGTTCGCTCAGGAGTTTTCTACTTTTCTTCAACGGCGGAACAAGTTATTTCAGATATATTTCAAAGCACATCGTCCGAATGGTTGGAAACTTCATCGTTGCCTGTGGCTGAAAAGCAAAAGCGGATTTTGATGTTGGAAAGCCTTTTGGCTGAATATCAAGGTTTAGACGAAGATAAACGCGACAAGCAAGCGGAGATGCGATTGTATGAGCAATTGGCTGATTTATTTTATTCAATTTCTAAGTATGACAAGGCAATCGATTATTATTATAAAGCTCTGGCAATTGCTTTCGATTTGGATAATTTTGAAAGTCAAGCGAGGTATTGTAGTGAATTAGGAAACATTTGCAATGAAAGAGATGACCATGTTAATGCAATAGAATTTAATAAATTGGCTCTAAAAATCTCAAAACTACTTAAAAACAAGCGAGACGAAGGTGTTCATTTAGGAAATTTGGGAAACTCCTATTTAATTTCAGACAATCCTAAAAAAGCAATTAACTATTTGAAAAGAGCTTTATCAATTTCTAAAAAAGAATCTGATGAGATGAATAGCGGCATTTGGCTGACTAATTTAGGTGCTGCTTATTTTAGCTTGGATGACTATAAAAAATCTGTTGAGTATTATAAACAGGCTTTAGAAATTCTTAGAAAAACCGGTAACAAACAAACAGAAGTCAATAATCTGGGAAACTTGGGAAACACTTATAACACTTTAGGCGAATATAAAAAAGCAATCGAATGTTATGAACAGGCGTTAGAAATTTCTAAAGAAATAGGTTACCGACAAGGCGAAGGGAAAAACCTGGGCAGTTTAGGAACGGTTTACCATAATTTAGCTGAAAATGAGAAAGCCAAAGAATACTATGTAAAAGCTATTGAAATTTCAGAAGCTATTGAATCTGCTGATGCCACTTTTTTTCGAGATGCTTTAGCCTTATTACAATAGCGTTCAGAGTCCAAACGTCAGTTTGCTTCTTCTCAAAATCCGCAACAAAAGTTGTCGGTAAAGTTGCCGATTTACCGCAAATGCCTATGAATGTTGAGGTTTATCAAACTAAAGTTTGTACTCTGAGCTTTAGTTGCGGACAACTCGCTTCCGGTTACGCACAATCGGCTTTCGGTTGCCTGTAACTAAACACCGGTTGCGTCATAACCTGCTTCGGGTTGCGGGCAACCTGCTTTCGGGTATGCACAACCTGCTTTCGGTTACGCCCAACTTTCTTTCAGGTGCGAGCAACCGGTATCAAGTTCCAAACATCTTATTACCGTGTTGCAAAACACAGGTCTTAAATTTCAACAAGTGAGGTAAAGTTATATGTCAGTTTCACAAAAAGAAGCGATGGAAACAATGGAACGCGATTTGAATGCGTGGAAAACCATTGCACCCGATAAAAAGTTCGGCGGAATGTCCGTCGGCGAATTTGAAGTGTTTGTCGTTGATTCCCGAAATGCCCGCATCAATGTTGCCGATAAAGACAACCGGTTGACGCAAGCCTTAACAGAACGCGATGATACGGACGAAATCGGTTTGGAAAAATGCAGATTATTCAAAAACGGCGTAGTCGGCGATGTAACCGAAGGAGAAAACTCCGCACTTTACGAAGCAATGGGTTTTGTCCGCAAAGCCGATAAGAAATCAGGCTTGACCCGCAAAAAAAAGAAAACCGGAACGCCGACATAGAAGTTACGGCAAAAGTTAAGCCGAAGCCGAATTGGTTAAGCGGATTGTGTAAAATGCAATCCGCTTTTTAGTCCGATATGCTTTAGCTTGTCGGTAAAACTTTAGCTTGAATAAAGTCCGCGACAACAACAAACTTAAAGTTCGTTGGACTTTTTCCGACCTCAATGCTACAATTCATTCTTTACTCGCCGTGTGAAATTCGCGGCAACAATTTTTTGATAAGATGCTAACGAAGAACTTTGCTTTTTTTATAACTGCTACGACACGCTTCTAATGGCGTGAAATTTGCGTTTGCTATTAAAACGCGCGGCAAAGTCGCTCTTATCAAATCAAATCAATTTTAGTAGTGGTTAATTGTAAATGGTTACGGTGAATTATTTGATTAGAGCAAACATTCATCATTCACCATTCACAATTAAAGAAGATGCAAATACAATTTGGCGAACAAAGTAAGGATTTTTCCGAAGCAGTTTCTGTTTTGGATGTAATCAAAGCGTTTGACCGTGATGTTTTGAAAAAAACTCTCGCGGCTAAGGTTAATGGTGCGGAGGTTGATTTATCTTTTCAACTGCCGCTAACGAACGAAATGTTTTCCGTTGAACCGATTACCGCCGACACACGCGACGGATTGGAAGTAATCCGACATTCGACCGCACATCTGCTTGCCGCCGCAATTCTTGAACTTTTCCCCGAAACAAAACTCGGCGTTGGTCCCGCATTGATGGAAGATCCGCGTTACGGATTTTATTACGATGTCATTGCACCGCAACAACTTACGGAGTCGGATTTACCGATAATCGAAAAGAAAATGCGTGAGATGTCGAAGCGTAATCTGGTTTATCGGCGTGAAGTTTTGGCGAAAGACGAACTCGTCAAACTGTTTGAAGGACGCAACGAACCGCTCAAATGTCAGTTGATCGATGAAAAAGCCGACACGACCGCGACCGCTTATTATATTGACGGAACGCCGTTTGTCGATTTTTGTTTAGGTCCGCACGTCGGACACACGGGAAAACTTAAAGCGTTCAAATTGTTGGCAATCAGCGGCGCGTATTGGAAAGGCGACGCGGAAAACGAGCAAATGCAACGGATTTACGGAACTGCTTTTGCGACGCAAGAAGAACTCGATAATTGGGTCAAACAACGCGAAGAAGCCGAAAAACGCGATCACCGCAAACTCGGAAAAGAGTTGGATTTATTCTCGATTCAAGACGATTACGGACAAGGATTTATTTTTTGGCATCCGAAAGGCGGAGCGATTCGCACGGATATGGAAAATTATCTGCGTGAAGAATTGCAAAAACGCGGCTACGGCATGGTTTTTACGCCGCACATCGCCAAACGTCAACTTTGGCAAACTTCGGGACACGAACAAAATTACGCCGACGGATTATTCGATCCGACCAAATTGCCCGAATGGATGAACGAAGAAACGGAATTTCGGCTGAAACCGATGAACTGTCCGTTTCACATCGGAATTTACAAAACTCATCCGCGTTCTTACCGAGATTTACCGATTCGTTACGCCGAATTAGGCACGGTTTATCGGGCAGAACTTTCGGGAACATTGCACGGATTGATGCGTGTTCGCGGATTTACGCAAGACGACGCGCATATTTTTTGCCGTCCCGACCAAGTTGAAGACGAGGTCGGAAATTGCGTTGATTTTGCTTACGATGTTTTCAAAACTTTCGGGTTTGAAAAGTTCAAAGTTGAACTTTCGGTTCGCGGCGGTGCGGAAAATAAAGGTTATTTAGGTTCGGGCGAAGATTGGGCAACTGCTGAAGTCGCATTGGTCAATGCGTTGAATCGGCGTGAAATTCCCTACGAACGCATCGAAGGCGAAGCGGCATTTTACGGTCCGAAAATTGATATTAAGGTTGAAGATTCTATCGGCAGACTTTGGCAATTATCAACCGTGCAGTTTGATTTTAACTTGCCCGAACGCTTTGAACTCGAATTTATCGGTTCGGACAATAAACCGCAAAGACCTGTGATGGTTCATCGGGCGTTGTTCGGTTCGGTTGAAAGATTTTTCGGCGTTTTAATCGAACATTACGCGGGAGCATTTCCGTTTTGGCTCGCACCTGTGCAAGTTTCGGTGTTGCCGATTACCGATCGCATCAACGAATATGCAACGGAAATCGCCGATAAACTAAAATCGCTCGGTTTTCGGGTTGAAGCAGATTTGCGTTCCGAAAAAATCGGCGCGAAAATCCGAAATGCCCAAGTTAATAAAGTTTCATTTATGCTTGTCCTCGGCGACAAGGAATTGGAAGACAAAAAAGTCGCTGTCCGCGAACGCAAACAAGGCGACATCGGACAAATGACGCTCGATGATTTTATCGAAATGGCACGAAAGATGAAAGAAACCAGAGCAATTTCTTTCACAACAAGTTAAGTACAGTTCTTTGAATTAGCTGTAACTGATGTTACGCAAATACATTTTTAGCCCGCCTAGCGGGTGTTAGCGTGTAGCCCGCAGCGTGAGCTGTGGGCGTGTATGAGGTTTGATTAAAAGCTGTCGAAGATAGCGGCAGATTCAAGCATCTGTCGCCCGTTATCACGGGCTTGAAGATTTTTTCAAATTACCCATAGCTCACGCTTCGGGCTACACGCTGTCGCCGTTTCCAACGGCTGACAACCAAATTTGCGTAACATCAGTTATAAGGCAAAAGCCTCGACTTGTTTTCGTCAACAATTTATATTGGAAACAATATAAATCACAGAAAAACAAGGAGAAACATCATGGGAATACAGATACCGACAAGGGTCAGATTTATGAACAGGTCTGAATATGCTTTGGCAAAGAGAGTTATGGGTGATACTTTGCCGCAGCGACGACAATTAATAATGACCAACGGAGCAGGCGAAAGTGGTCGCGCTTTCACAATTCCGATATCCTTCGCGGCGGCAGTATTCGGTTCGGCAGCAGCACCGCTTTTGGCACCTTTAATTTTGGCTCAAAGTTTTTTGGCGAGTGTTGTAAACGCAGGTTTTTTACTTAATGTCGGCAACCATTTCAACGATATGTCGGTTCATAACCCGACATTGTTGGTTCATGAGACGATGCACGCATGGCAGGGACACAACAGTTTTTTCGCTCAGAGTTATGTTTATAATTCCGCCATCAATCAATGTATCAGCGGAGGCGGAGCTTATAACTTTACGCCGGGTCAAGATTGGCATTCTTACAATGTAGAGCAACAGGCTTCGATTGTGGAAAAATGGTTTGCAAACGGAGAATCTGCATCCGATGTCCTGTTTCCATACGTCAGCGACTATGTCAGAAAGGGAAAAGCGTGATGAAGAAACAATTTTTACCGATAGTTTTACTATTGTTTTTTCTAGTTTCGTGCAAGTATTTCGGCGATCCGATGACAAAGCTGACGGTTACGGTTAAAGACAGTCAAGGAAATGTTCTGGAAAATGCTTCGGTCAGTTTGTTTGAATCTCAAGGAAATGAGGTTCGCAAAGCTGATATTGATAAAGTTACCAAGAGCGACGGAATTTATGAGACTTCTTTTATCGGAAATGTGCCTGCAACTTCTTGGTTGGTCATAAGAAAAGAAGGCTTTAAATCGTTAAAGAAAGATTTAATGATTGAAGCCGAGAAAGAAAACATTGTTGAGATAGTTTTGGAGAAAGAACAGTAAAGTTTTCAACGAAACTTAAATTACAAACACCGACCTGAAAATCGGTTAGAAACGGCACGAGCAAATCGCGCCTCGGCAGCAGTCAATTAAGAATTAAGAATTAAAAATTAAGAATTATTCAAACCATTCTTAATTCGTAATTCTAAATTTTTAATTATTACAAAGGAGGTTTTTTATCGCACAATTCAGAGGACGCGGAAATCGTCCAAACTTCAGAAGAGAGCCGTTGCACCGCACAAATGAACGCATCAGAGTTCCGTCCGTGAGGGTTGTTACCGAAGAAGGTGAACCGCTTGGCGTGATGGACACACGAGATGCCGTCCAAAAAGCCCGTCAAATGGGACTTGATTTGGTCGAAATTGCACCGAACGCACAACCGCCGGTTTGCAAAATTATTGACTACGGAAAGTTTCTTTATGAACAAAAAAAGAAACAACACGAAGCCAAACAAAAGCAAGTTAAGGTTGAGGTGAAAGAAGTAAAATTTCGCCCTGCGACCGACGATCATGATTACGGTTACAGAATGGAGCGGTGCCGTGAATGGTTGAAAGGCGGCGACAAAATCAGAGCCGCAATCGCTTTTCGCGGACGCGAAATGTCGCACAGAGAACTTGGCGCCAAGATTTTAGCCAAACTGCGCGACGATGTTGCCGATGTTGCCGATGTGGAAGTCGCGCCGAAAATGGAAGGCTATCAAATGTTTGCCATTTTTATTCCGAAGAAGTCAAAGATGACCGTCAAAACGGAAAAATTGGCGCTCGCGGCAAAAGCGGAAAAAGCAGCCGGCAAAGAAGAGAAACCTGTGGTTGAAAAGCCGAAAAAAGATGAAAGTCTCGGTAATAAAATCGTCATTCCGACGGCTGAAAAGCCCGATGAAATTGAAGTGGAAATTCCGACGACCGAGCCGGTTGAAGTTGAAGCACCCGAAATCGCTGAAAGCACAGAAACTGAAAGCATAGAAAACAGTGCGGAAGAAACCGAGCAAGAAAATTTATAGATTTATTCATTTGTTCATTGATTCATTGAAAGAAAATGAATCAACCGAAAAACGTAATTAACAAAGGAGCAAGAAAATGCCAAAACTAAAAACACATAAAGGTTCGCAAAAGCGTTTCAGAACGACTGCGACCGGAAAAATCAAACGTGGTAAATCACACGCGCGTCATATTTTGACGAAAAAGACGACCAAACGTAAACGTAAATTGGACAAAGACACATACGTTTCAGACGGCGATTTGAAACGGGTTCAAGGAATGTTGCCGTACGGAAGAGGTTAATTTAGTTAAAAATTGAGAATTAAAAATCAGTTGAATTTTTAATTGCACGAGTGAAAGGAGTGAGAAATGCCAAGAGCAAAACGTGGATTTAAACGTAAAGATAAACGTAAGAAAATATTAGCCTTAGCGAAAGGCTATCGTGGAACAAAGTCGAAATTGTATCGTTCGGCAAAAGAATCGGTTGAACGCGCTTTGAAATTTGCCTACACGGGCAGAAAGCTGAAAAAACGTGATTTTCGATCGTTGTGGATTGTAAGAATTGGTGCCGCCGCACGTTTGAACGGGTTAAACTATTCAAACTTTATGCACGGATTAAAACTTGCCGGAATAGAATTAGACCGCAAGGTTTTAGCCGACATTGCCGCCAAACAACCCGAATCGTTTACAACTTTAGCGGGACAAGTTAAGGAAGCATTAGCCGGCAAAGCAACGGCTTAGACTTTAATTGAAATCGAATCAAACCGCAGATTCACGCAGACAAACGCAGATAAAAAGTCTGCATTGATTTGTGTTAATCTGTGGTTTCTTATTTTATGTCAACACCAAAAGAACAATCGTCAACCGCGAAAGCAATTTTCGACAAAGATTTCGAGAAATTCAGTTCAATAAACTTACAAAGTTTGGACGAAGCCGAAAATCTGCAAAAAGAACTCGCTGAACTTCGCACAAAACACACGGGCAAAAAATCTGAAATTGCAGGTTTAAGCCGCTTAATCGGACAAGTTTTGCCCGAAGAACGTGCGGAATTCGGTAAACTTATTCAAACGTTGATTGGCGAAGTAAATCAAAAACTCGACACCACAGAAACAACCGTAAAATCATACATTTCCGATGCAAAAACCGCGAAAGAAGCGATTGATGTTACATTGCCGTCAAATCGTTTGCGAAACGGACATTTGCATCCATTAACTTTGTTGCGTCAGCGAATCGAAGATATTTTTGTCTCAATGGGTTACGCGATTGAAGACGACCGCGAAATCGAAACCGATTATTACAATTTCGATGCCTTGAACATTCCCGAAGGTCATCCCGCCCGCGAATCGCAAGACACTTTTTACACGACCACAGGTTTGGCGTTGCGTTCGCAGACTTCGACCGTCCAAATTCGGGCAATGGAACGTCGCGGAGTTCCCTTGCGAATCATCTCGCCGGGCAGAGTTTTCCGACGCGACACGCCCGATATGACGCACGTTCCGATGTTTCATCAAATTGAAGGCTTGTGCGTTGATAAAGGTATCACGATGGCACATCTGAAAGGAACGGTCGCCGAATGGTTACGCAGGTTATTCGGCAAAGATACAAAAATCCGGATGCGTCCAAGCTATTTCCCTTTTACCGAACCGTCGGCGGAATTCGATTTTTCGTGCTTCAAATGCGACGGCACAGGCACTTTTGAATCTGACCGTTGCCGACCGTGCAAAGGTTCGGGCTGGATCGAACTCGGCGGCTGCGGAATGGTTCACCCGAATGTGCTGAAAAATTGCGGCGTTGATTCGGAAGTTTACACAGGTTTCGCCTTCGGATTCGGGCTGGAGCGAATGTGTGCGTTGATGTATGCGTTGGACGATATTCGCTATATGTTTGATAATGATGTGAGGTTTTTGGAGCAGTTCAGGTAAAATAATTATTAAATTATTAAAAGGAGAAATTTATGGCTGTTAATCGAACTAAATCAAATTCAAATGACACAAAGAGAGAAACTTGGGTTAAAAGAGACACTGCTACGGGACGAATTTTGGAATCATGTTCAAAGAATAAGATTTCCACCAAAACTGAACCAAGAGAACATTTAGTTGTCAAATCTCTAGTAACACAAACTATTATCGAAAAAATTCATTCGCTTCCGAGTGACGAGCAAGCAAAAACCTTAGAGTTTGTCGAAAATCTGGAGAAAAAGGTTTCGCAGCGAAGCCGTCCGATTTGGGAAGTTATCGGCGAAATCAGCAGTCAGATTCCAGATGAAGATTGGGCGGAAATTCCGAGCGATGCTTCGGTTAATCTTGACCATTATCTTTACGGTTCGCCGAAAAAATCGAAATGAACAAAGTTTTTGCGGATGCACTTTATTGGATTGCACTCATAAATCCACGCGACCAATGGCACGAAAAAGCCGTTGAAGGCGGAAAATCGCTTGGTAAAGTTACGTTTGTAACAACCGACAATATCTTGGAAGAAGTCTTGAACTTCTATTGCGAACGCGGAAAACATTTCAGAAATATCGCGGCTCAAAATGTTCGTGCAATTTTATTGAATCTAAATGTTGAAGTTGTTTCTGCAACGCACGAAAACTTTCTAAACGGCGTAACTCTTTATGAATCAAGGCTCGACAAAGGTTACAGTTTGACCGATTGTATTTCGATGAACGTGATGCGAGAACAAAACACTACGCAAATCTTGACGCACGATGACCATTTTGAACAAGAAGGTTTTACAATTTTATTATAATTTATGGCTTGGGCGGTCGCCTACATCGCAAAACTCAAACTCGGCGAACCGGTTTCTTAAAAAGCAATAATTCAGCTAAAATGTAAGGCTAAAGGAGATTTATTATGACAAATCTTGAACAAACAATTATCGAAAAAGTTCACGCTTTTCCGCAATCGAAACAACAAAAACTTTTGCAATATGCCGAAGAGTTGGAAAATGAAGTGTCTGCGGAAAGCCCGAAACATCAAACTGTTTGGGAAATGGTTAAAGATTTAGCCGATGAAGTGCCTGATGAGGCGTGGGACGAATTACCGACCGACGGTTCAATCAATGTTGACCATTATCTTTACGGACATAAGAAAAAATCGAAATGAAAAAGATTTTTGTTGACACAAGTGATTTTGTTGCGGTTCTTAATAAACGCGACCAATGGCACGAAAGAGCGATTGAGGTTGAAAACTTAATCGGCAAAGTGCAAAAAATCACGACTGAATTAGTTTTGATTGAAGTGTTAAATTACTTCTGCGAATTTCGCTCGGATATTAAAAAATATGTTGCCGCTTCCATCAATCGAATAATGACAAACGGCGATATTGAAATTGTGCTTTGTTCATCTCAGCAGTTCATTGACGGATTTGAATTTTATAACTCTCGGCTCGATAAAGGTTACAGTCTAACCGATTGCGTTTCGATGAACGTGATGCGTGAACAAAATATCACGCAAATTCTGACGCACGACGGTCATTTTGAGCAAGAAGGTTTTACAATTTTATTATAATTTATGGCTTGGGCAACTCCTTATATCACAAAACTCAAACTCGGCGAAACAGTGTCATTTCGACCGCGTGGCAATTCGATGCAAGGCAAGATTGAATCGGGACAACTTTGCACCGTTGAACCGATTGAAGATTACGACACTTTAGAAAAAGGCGATATTGTTTTGTGCAAAGTAAACGGCAGCGAATATCTGCATTTGATAAAGGCGATTCAAGGTAAACGCTTTCAAATCGGCAACAATCGCGGACGTATCAACGGTTGGATTACGGCAAATTCGGTATTCGGGAAATGTGTTAAAATTGAAAATTAGAGGTTAATTATGCCGAAACGAGATTTATTTCACGATGCCGTAAAAAACGCACTTATCAAAGACGGTTGGACAATTACCGATGACCCGCTGACTTTTAGAATTGACGGCATCAATATTTCAATTGATTTGGGTGCGGAAAAAATTCTTGGGGCAGAAAAAGACGGCAAACGTATTGCCGTAGAAATAAAAAGTTTTATCAATCCGTCGCCGATGACCGATTTTCACGCGGCTTTAGGGTAATTTCTTAACTACAAACTTTTTCTCAGCCAAGAAGATTCAGAGAGAATTTTGTTTTTAGCGGTTCCGATTGAAACCTACAAAGAATTTTTTCAAAAAGATATTATTCAACAGTCAGTTCAAATTAACGGCGTGAAACTTATAGTTTATAATTCTTTGAGTGAGGTCATAAATTTATGGATCGAATAGCAATATACAGAAAAATTATCGAAGAAGTTTTAACCGAATATGCCGGACACAAATTTGTCAACCAAGACAAGGCTGATGAGTTTGAGCGTCAAACAATTTTTGACGAGAAAAATAATCATTACCAAGTATTAAATGTCGGTTGGGAAGGTTTTAATCGAACTTTCGGCAGTCCGATTCATATAGACATCAAAAACGATAAAGTATGGATTCAGCAAAATTTAACCGATTACGATTTTATCGGCGATTTAATCGAAAAAGGTATTCCGAAAACAGATATTGTGCTGGCTTTTCACGCACCTTATAAACGCAAATATACAGGTTTTGCAGTTGCTTAGAGGCTTATTATGGAAGTTACAACATTTCAAGGCGTAGTTGAAAACGGCACTATTCAACTGGATGAAGCAGTTAAATTGCCTGAAAAAACGGTAGTTTATGTAATTGTGCCTAATTCTGCAAATAAACGAATTCCGCGAATTATGAGTCCGCATTTTGCCAATAAAGAAGACGCAAAATTCTTTGTAAAAACGGTTGAGGATGATGTAGATGACGATTTATAATAGCGAGCATTTTCAGCCTCCGGCACCTTTGGCGAAAATCAGCGTTAGAAATTTCAAAAATAAAAGCCGTGTTTCAGAAGTCCCGATGCTTTTAGATACAGGTGCCGATGTTTCGCTGATTCCGACAAAGTTTATTCAATCATTAAATTTAAGTTTAGGCGATTCTGTTAATCTCATCGGTTTTGACGGAAATCAAGCCGGCTTTCAATCGGTTGATGCTCAAATTATCTTTGAAGGAAAAAGATTTACCGGCACATATTTTTTGATTGACCAAGAGTACGGAATTT
Organism: Acidobacteriota bacterium; assembly: GCA_031430435.1. Taxonomy (GTDB): domain Bacteria; phylum Acidobacteriota; class Blastocatellia; order Pyrinomonadales; family Pyrinomonadaceae; genus JANNVK01. Next base: position 2,385 of record JANPBM010000113.1, on the reverse strand, counting down.
TAGGGCGGGATATTTTGAATGGTTTCGCCTTGATATTTGATGGTTTAGAACTTAGTTGGAGCATAATTTCGCAAGAATAATATTTACATGAACATTAGTTACAATTGGCTGAAAGATTTGGTTGAAATAAATTTGAACCCGCAGGAAGTTGCGGAAAAATTAACGAGCGTCGGTTTGGCGGTTGAAGGTATTCACGCACACAAAGACGATTTTGTTTTTGACATTGATTTAACCTCGAATCGCGGAGATTGTTTGTCGCATTTGGGCGTAAGCCGCGAAATTGCGGCGATAACTCAGTCCAAAGTCCAAAGTCCAAAGTCCAAAGTCGAAAACGTGCAATCGAACAAGCCTAATTTAGTTACGATTGAAGATGCCGATATTTGCAATCGTTTTACCGCTCGCATTATCCGAAATGTGAAGATTTCGCCGTCGCCGCAATGGTTGGTTGACCGTTTGGAAGCAATCGGGCAACGTTCGATTAACAACGTTGCCGACATCACAAATTATGTCATGCACGAACTCGGAAACCCGATGCACTCGTTTGATTTCAACAAGTTAGCGGAAAACCGAATTATCGTCAGACGTGCGAAACCGAGCGAGAAAATGAACACTTTGGACGAAGTTGAACGTTCCTTTACCGAAGATATGCTATTGATTTGCGATGCGGAAAAACCTGTCGCTGTGGCGGGAATTATGGGCGGTCAGTTTTCGGGAATTACTGACGAAACAACAGATGTTTTGCTCGAAGTCGCGTATTTCAAACGTGAATCTATCCGAGAAACTTCACGAAAACTTAAATTAAACACCGAAGCAAGTCATCATTTTGAACGCGGCGTTGATATTGAAAATTTGATTCGGGCATCAAACCGTGCAACCGAACTTATCTGCGAACTCGCCGGCGGAACAGCCGAAGATTTTGTTGATATTTATCCGACTAAACGCATCGAAAAATCGGTTAAGTTCAATTACGACAAGGTTAAGCAGTTAACAGGTTTAGAAATTCCAAACGCCGAAATCGAGAAAATCCTAAACGACTTAGGACTTAAGACTTTGGACTCAAGACTTTTCGCCATTCCAAGTTGGCGGCACGATATTTCAATCGAACAAGATTTGGTTGAAGAAGTTGCGAGAATTTACGGTTACGACAAAATCGCCTCCGAACTTCCGCCAACTCAATCTGCGGGCGAATATCAGCCGACTGAAAATCGCAAAAAATCTTTGCGAACTGCGATGGCGAATCTAGGTTTTGACGAGGCAATTTCGTATTCGTTTATCAAGCCCGAAACTGATGAAACGTTTGAACTTATCGATGGTTTGGTTGATGAAAATGCGAATGAAAAATTCGTAACGCTGCAAGATTCGATTATTGAAGGTGCGGTGCGAATGCGTCCGAGTTTGCTTTCGGGTTTGCTCGATTCAGTCAAAACTAACTTCAATTATCAGCGAAAAGATGTGAAATTGTTTGAACTCGGTAAGGTGTTTGCTTCGCAAAGTCCGAAGTCCGAAGTCCAAAGTCCGAAGTCGGATAGCAGACTTCCGCAGGAACGCGAATTGTTTGCACTGGTTTTGACAGGAAGCGAAACGTTTGACAATAAAGCAGTTACGGGAAAAGAACTCGATTTTTACGATGCCAAAGGTGCGTTGGAAATTGCGTTGGATGCGATAAATTTGCCGAAATTGGTTTTTGCCGCAAAAGATGTCAAACATTTGCAGAAAGGTCAGTCGGCAGAAATTGTTTCGGGCGGAAAAATCGTCGGTACAATCGGGCGTATCAATAATTCGATTGCGGAAAATTATAAATTCAAACAACCTGTTTTTGTCGCCGAAGTTGATTTACAAACGCTTTTTCAATCAGCCGAACAGCCTGTTTTTTATAAACCTTTGTCAAAATTTCCTTCTAAATGGATTGATGTTTCGATGTTGGTTAAAAGAACGACAGATTTTGCGGAAATCGTGCAAACTGTTGAATCTCTTGATTTTAAGATATGCGAAGATATCAAATTTGTTGATGTTTACGAAGGAAAAGGTGTGGCAGATGATGAACGTTCGATCACCATTCGTTTTCTCTATCGTTCGCTTGAAAGAACATTGACTGAAGCCGAAGTTGATGAAACACATCAACAAATCTTGTCAATTTTGGCAGAAAATTTGAATGTGCGTCAAAGATTTTAGAAAAAAGTTGCAAATCGCTTGAAGTTTTTACCAAATGGCAACATAATTTATTTGAAATATTGAACATAAACCTTTGGAGTGAGTGAATGAGTAGCCTTTCTGGAATGGAAAAATTCTCGCATCTTGAAGACAAGATTTACCTTACGTTGGAATTTGCCAAAAAAATGCGTGAGGACAAAGAAAAGTTTGAAAGCGAGTCAAAATCTTTGCGTG
>JANPBM010000112.1:0-2105 GCA_031430435.1 Acidobacteriota bacterium | reverse complement strand
AAAAGTTGGTTCAGATTGGGAAGCGAAATAATCCAAGAAGTCTTGTGTGAAATAAAAAGACACTCGACAATCAATATCTTTGAAGTCCTAAGATGCTGACAATATACGAGTTATCGCGTTTTGTCCCGTGCAGAAAAAAATTTTAGAAAATCACGTGATTTTTAATAAATTTTTTGAAAAAATTCAGCGGAGCAAATACTGAGAGTTGTTCAAAGCAAACATCATCCTAAAAACCTAATGCGGATAATACCGATGAATGAATGAATTACTTGCTAATCTTTGCTTGTTTTAGCTAATAAAACCGCTTTCTGAATTGTCTTGTCTCGTTCCGCAAGTGAAAAAGCTATTTCCATTTTCTCGCCAAAAGGTAAATTTCGCTGATGTTCGCGGAAAGATGCCTTTTGAGACTTTATGTATTCGCTTGGTTGTTCGGTAACGCTTGCTTTTTCTTTTTTCATACTTGGAATTTGTTGATGTTTGCTTGCCATTTCTCGGTTAAATTATGTTTGGCTAAGACGGTTTGCAGTTCGACTAAATTGACAACTTTATGCTCAAGAAAAACTCCGATTCGCAAATAATCTTTCAGCCTTCCCGTCTTAAGCATCACCGCGACAAGGTGTTCGGGAGTCATCACACGCACAATAACTTCTTCGGGTAATTGAAATTCGTTTGCTTCGTCAATGGCTTCATCAAGCAGATTTGTGCCGGTCGGCAAAAACTGAACCGGAAAACCTTCAACGTAAAAATGCTCGCCTTTCATTTCGTATCCGTTAGCTTTCAAATAATTAAATATCGGTTGAAATTCCATAAACGGATTGCTACCCGATTTCAAGTGAACAAAAATATCAACATCTTCAGTTGCTATTGGTTCAGTGTAAAAAATAACCGCCGTTGCACCGCCAAGTGCATAGTTTTCGATTATACCGGCTGTCAACATTTGATTGATAACAGAAATTGTTTTTGCGATGTTAGCCATTCGTTCTAAAGATTGTAAGAAAAATATGGATGTTTGTTAAGCCGACACGCTTTAGCGATTGAGATTTCGGACAATTTATTAAACAATAAAGTTAAGCAAAAGTTTTCAGGGGAGCAATAAGGCTGAGAGTTGTTCATAAAGTTGAACATTACCCTAAAAACCTGATGCGGATAATACCGACGAAGGGAGAAAAACCATGAAAGAAACAAAAGAACTAACCACCGACGAAATTAAATTTCCTAATTCAACCAAGATTTATGTAACGACCAACGGCGATACTCGCAATGATGCGAAGATTGAGCTGAATGTGCCGTTTCGTGAGATTGCTTTGAGTCCGACTCGCAATATGCAGGACGAGCTTGAGGAAAACGCTCCTGTCCGCGTGTATGATACGAGCGGCGTTTATACGGATGAGCGGGTGAAATGCGATGTCCGCGAAGGTTTACCGACTCTGCGGCGTGATTGGATTATTGCTCGCGGCGATGTCGAAGAATATGTCGGACGCGAGATACTGCCGCAGGACAACGGCTATTTGACCAAAGGTGCGGAGGATGTGGCGAAGTTAAAAGAGCATACAAAACTCGAAGAATTTCCCGCGTTGAAACGTCCGCCGTTGCGTGGGAAAAGCGGAAAAATCGTGACGCAGATGCACTACGCACGGCAAGGAATCATCACGCCGGAGATGGAATATGTGGCGATTCTGGAAAACTTGGGACGCAAGATCGCATTTGAAACTATGGCAAACGGACAGGAAAATGAGCGTGATTCTTCTTTCCATCAGCATAAAGGCGAATCTTTCGGAGCGGCGATTCCGAAGTTTGTTACACCTGAATTTGTCCGTGATGAAATTGCTCGCGGTCGGGCGATTATTCCGAACAACATCAATCATCCCGAATCCGAACCGATGATTATCGGGCGAAATTTTCTTGTTAAAATTAACGCAAATATCGGCAATAGTGCGATTACGAGTTCGATTGAAGAAGAAGTTGAAAAGATGCGTTGGTCAACACTTTGGGGTGCGGATACGGTGATGGATTTGTCCACGGGCAAAAATATTCACGCCACGCGGGAATGGATTTTGCGGAATTCGCCCGTGCCGATTGGGACTGTGCCGATTTATCAGGCACTC
>JANPBM010000111.1:0-18336 GCA_031430435.1 Acidobacteriota bacterium | reverse complement strand
GACCGAAACTGATATTTATTGTAAAACTTACTCCAACACCAACGCTTGCTTGCTTGCTTGCTTCTAAAGCGAACCCGAAACTATCCGATCTCGTCAATTTAAGGTGAGATTTGTTCGCAACTTTTTGAGTAAAGTTATTCATAAAACTGTTAAGACTGAATGTGTATTACATAGTGAAGTATTTTATAAAACTTTGTCAAGTCGAGTGATGATAAAAATTAAACGGCAAAGATTTTATTTGCATAATCCGACCAATTTTTGCATTGATTCGCCTTTACCGATGGCAATCAGTAAATCTGCTTCTCTGATAATCGTTTCGCCCGACGGATGAAAAATCATTTCACCGGTTTTGCGTCTGACGGCGACGATAACCAAGTCTAATTCGGTGCGAATGTTTGTTTCCGCCAAACTTTTGCCGACAAATTTTGAGGTTGAATTGACCGAAACTTCTTCAAACGCAAGGTCTAAGGTTTCTGCCACAATCGAATCCATAAAGTCTGCGACGGCAGGTTTCAACAACGCGCGAGCCATCGAATGACTGCCGATAATCGTCGGAGCGACAACGCGATTTGCTCCCGCGCGAATCAATTTCGGTTCGGCTTCTTCTTCGACCGCGCGAGCAACAATATGCAGTTTTTCGTTCATTCCGCGTGCCGTCAAGACAACATAAACGTTGTCGGCATCATCGGGCAGACACGATGCCAAACCTTTCGCCCGTTCAACACCCGCTTTGTGCAAATCACTTTCGCTCGTGGCATCGCCGATGACGATAAACTCTTTGTTTGTAATCAGTTGTTCGAGCCGTTTTTCATCGTGTTCGATGACGACAAACGGAATTTTCTGCTTTTGAAGCCGGGCGATAATTCTGCGACCGACTCTGCCTGCGCCGCAAACGATAAAATGATTGTTAAGTTTTTCCATCTCTTTTGACTTTCTGCGTGTGCCGAGCGCCGATAAAACTTCGGTCTGGACAATCGCCTGCGCCACGACCGTCAAGGCGTATAAAACCGTTCCGCCGCCGATCAGCATAAAAATAATCGCAAAGAACTTCCCTGCTTCGGTCTTTGGCGGAACATCGCCGTAACCCACGCCGGTCACGGTTTGCGTGGTCAAATATACCGCATCCAGCAACGAAATGCCTTCGATAAATTTGAAGACAACGGCACCGAAAAATATGACCAGCAAAATCGCGGCGATTGCATAAATCAGTCGTGAACGGATTTCTTGAGATATATTCGTAAATAAATTCATTTGCGATTAACCGAAGGATTATACACTTTTTACTAGACATTATAAGCTAAAAGTCTATAAAATTGAATTGGTAGTTTTCCTTCACATTTCAGTTTCAACAATAATGTCAAAACCAATCAAAGTTATCAAGAAAAAACCTCGTGTCGCTTCATTCAAAACCGAGCGTCCAAGTTTTATTCGCCGTTTTTTCCGCTTTATATTTCATCCGTTTGCTCTGCTTTCTTACTTTTTGTTAATTTTGGGCATCGTTTTTACGGGCGTTTACTTTTGGTTTGAATACTCCGACAGAGTTGACCAACTGCTTCGCGGCGAAGTTTTTACGCGGTCGGCAGGAGTTTATGCGGCATCGAAAACTTTGAAACAAAACGAAAATATCAGCCTTGAAGATTTAGTCGAGTACTTGAAATCGGCGGGTTACATCGAAAAATCTCAGAAAGCCGACACGGTTCGCAGTCGTTATGCGGCGCAAGATAAATCAATCAACATCGAACCCGGCGACACGGCAACAATCGACGGCGTAAAAACTTTCCGTCCGCTGACTATTAAATTTGCGAAAGACGGAAAATCCGTGGCATCGATTACCGATGTGTCAACAAATCAAAATTTAACGCAAGCCCAACTTGAACCGAAACTGCTCAGTTCGATTGTCGCGGAAGGCGACGGCAGACGCAAAGCTGTTACATACAAAGATTTACCGCCGAATTTGATTAAAGCGATAACAACCACCGAAGATCGGGCGTTTTTTGAACATTACGGCGTAAATATTCGTGGAATTGCTCGCGCTTTGTGGCGGAGAGTCGATCGCGAAGATAATTCCGTCGTCAATAATCAAGGCGGTTCGTCGATTACGCAACAACTGGTCAAAAACCTTTATCTGTCGCCCGAAAACAGTATTGAACGCAAGGCAAAAGAAGCGTTGATGTCGTTGATTTTAGAAACACGGCTCAATAAAGAAGAAATTTTTACGCTTTACGCCAATCAAATTTATCTCGGACAGCAAAATTCGATTGCGGTTTACGGTGTCGGCGAGGCTTCAAACGCTTATTTCGGCAAAGATGTTTCGCAGCTTTCTTTGGCTGAATGCGCGTTCATCGCGGGAATTATCCGCAGTCCGAACCGTTATAATCCGTATAAAAACATCGATAAAGTTACCGAACGACGAAATCAGGTTTTGGATTCAATGCTCCAAACAACCGTTATTTCTCAAGCCGAATTCAAAGAAGCGCACGATTCGCCGATAAAACTTGCCGAGGTTGTCCAACGCCAAGATTTAATCGGAATGCCGTATTTTTCGCAATATGCGGAAACCGAATTGCCGAAAATAGTCAACGATCCCGAAGCTCTTCAACATCTTCGCGTTTACACGACGATTGATGTTGATTTGCAACGTCTGGCGTACCAAGCCGTGGCGAAACGTTTGGCAAAACTCGAAAAATACTTTCCGAAAAAGAAAGAAAATTTGAACGCGGCGTTGGTCGCAATTCGTCCGAAAACAGGCGAAATTGTCGCAATGATCGGCGGAAAAGATTACATGGCGAACCAATTTAATCGAGCAACCGATGCGGAACGTCAACCCGGAAGTGTTTTCAAACCGTTTGTTTACGCTTCGGCAATTAACACGGTTTACGATCCGAGTTCGAGAGTTTTGACGACCGCCTCGATTTTCAAAGACGAAGCAAAAACGTTTAATTTTAACCGTGAAACTTATTCGCCCAATAATTACGGCGACTTCTTTTCAAACAAAGACGTAACGTTGCGTGATGCGTTGGTCAAAAGTAAAAATGTGATTACGGTTGATATTGCGATGGAATTAAACATCGGCAAAGTGATGAATTTCGCCACGAAAGCGGGTTTGCCGAAAGTTGCCAAAGCGTATCCGTCGATGGCTCTCGGCACGTCGGAAGTTACGCCGTTGCAAATGGCGACCGCCTATACATCGTTTGCAAATATGGGCGACCGCGTTCTGCCGATGGCGATTAACCGCGTAACCACGGGCGACGGCAAAACCGTGGTGGCGCCGACCGTCGATAAAAAGAACGTGATGCGTCCCGATGTCGCCTACATTATGAACGATATGATGAAGGATGTAATCAATCGCGGAACGGCGGTTGAGGCGCGCGCATGGGGAATTGCGAACTCGAACGGACGCAATTTTGCGGGCAAAACCGGCACTTCGCGCGATGGTTGGTTTGCGGGATTTACGCCGAATTTAGTCTGCGTAGTTTATGTCGGATTCGACGACGGTTCGGATTTGGGAATGAAAGGCGCTGATTCCGCGTTGCCGATTTGGGCAGATTTTATGCAAGACGCGCTCGCTCTGCATCCCGATTGGAACGGCGAATGGAAAGCTCCGGACGGAATCCGCAAAGGCGAAATCGATATTCGGACGGGCAAACTTATTCGTGAATTGACCAATAATGAAGCCGAAACAATCAAAGTTCAACGCGATGTTGCGGCAAATGCAAACACAAATACGGCAATTCCCGAAGCAACGCCGAATCTTGAGAATATGTTTGTAACCGATGTGCCGATAGAGTTTCGCCGCATCGAACTCTTTATTGCGGGAACCGTGCCGAACAAACAACTTTTGACCGAACCGACTCCAACGCCCGAAGACAACAATGATTGGCGTGATGAAATAACTCCGACCGAATCTTCTACGCCCGACAAAGAGTTCCCGCTTGAGGAAATACTCCCGAAAACGGCGACTCCGACTCCCAAAATAGAAGTCGAGCAAAATATTTTTGTGATGATTTGCAACGATTCGGGATTACGCGCAACTCAATTCTGCCCGCGCAAAGTATCAAAAAAATTTACCAAAGATTTTGCCCCGAAAGATTATTGTCCGTTTCATAACGGAAAGTAATCGGCAGCGGAAAACAATAATCAGCCGAGCAGTAAAAGCAGATGATGGAAAGTTCATCCGCCGCTTTTACTGCTTTTCGTCTGTTTGGCGCAACCCTTTCCGCTTAATTTCAATCGGTTTGAAAATTATTTTTATTTTTTATTTTTTCGATGACCCTTTTTGTTGCCGGTTCTCGTTTATATAGATGACGGCGACGGTTTCCCCTCAATTTTGTCGGCTGGTCACGCTAAGGAGACATGAAATGAATCTTGAGAACACAGTTGAGACAGCCCGATTTTATGATTATGCCGAAGTTTTACCCGACAACGCTGATATTGCGATGGCATTAAAATCTCTTGATTTTGTTAAATATCTCGCCAATGCGCCGTTTACTTGGATTGATTTTTCTTACAGGTTAGCTATTAATTTTTTTGACGAATCCGTTGATAAGTCGTTTGGAGCAAATTTTATAGGAATGGGCGGAGCCTTAAAAGGCACGGCAATCGGAGATATTTGCACGGATAATTTGTCGCGGTTATTAAATAAAACCGTCAGTTATAAGTTCAAAGGAACCGAAAGCACTTTTGTTATGGATTTCTTTGACGAACACGAAAACTTACTCGGGAGTTTTCAATATGACAGTTTTCTGCTTTTCGGCGACGGCGACGGTGCAGGAAGTTGGTTTTAGTTTGCTCTCAGGCAAACACCTTGTTTTTCCACGACCTCAGTAAATACCCCCGATTTACTCACAAACGATTGCCGACAAGTATGCTTTTTTCCTAAGTTTAACATACTTGCCGGCAATCGTATTTTTACGTTAATCGCATAAATTTTTATCAAACAGACAATAGCCATGCAGAAGCCATGCAGAGTTTTATGCCCGATAACTTTACGGCGTAAAATTAATGCCTGTCAAATTATCGGTCAAAAAGATAACTTTCGGGGCAAAAGTAAATTTTTTCGATGTCGCCGAAATCATATAAGTTGCTTCATTCGGCAAGTCCGTAATTCGATAATAACCGAACTGATTTGTTTGGGTAAACTTGGTTTGTCCGTCCGAAGTTGCGACCGATTTAATTCTGACACCGTTCAATCCGCGTCCTGTTCTGTCCGTCACACGACCTGCAATCGAAAGATTAGCGGCAGTCGGAGCCAAACAATTCGGGAATCTGGCTGAACTGATACGGGTTGTCCAACCGCTGGACGATGTTACCGCATAATACTCGGTCGTGAACCAAAATGTACAATCGTCAATCGGATCGATGTTCATCGAGCTGTAATCGCCCCAACGATTTCCGGCAGTTGTCTGAACGCCTGTGCCGGCAACCATCGTACCTTCGCCCTGCGGCATTGTCCCGACCGGATCGGCTGCCAAACGTCCCGTGTAACGAACGCCCGGGAAAACGGTTGTCGCATCCGAAACGCTGTAACCGAGCATCATATTTCCGCGTTTGTCTTGGGCAAGACTTCCCATCCAGCGATGAACATTGTCAGGGCTGTATGTGCCTTCTTGGAAAATAGTCGGACTTGCATTCGGACTTCTGATTTCCCACCACCGAACGCCCGCAATTCCGGTCGCGGCTTCGACCGATTGATTTGTAACCAACGATTCGTGCGTGCCGAAATTACGATAGGCAAGCCGATGAAGCGGTCGTTGCCGATACGACAGTATGTCGAGCAAGACGGCTGTGCCGGGTTGCGGAATACAGGCTCTGCCGCCCGTCGGACACGGAAAAATCGAATCGAAAGCGGCGGTATTTATCTGATTTGCAAACGCAAAAGTCGAACTCGCGGGCGTTGTCCAATTAACCGTAAACTTAAATAAATTCAGAGCGTCAGCCGGAGCCGTGTAAGGTCCGCCCGCATCCATCGAACCGACAAAATACTCCGGACTTCCGACCGGCGGAAGCGTATTACCGTCTAAATCGGCAGGCAATATCCCGTCGCCCGTGCGGTAAGGCATTGCTCCGGGAGCCAATAAAAACGAAACAACTTGCGGAGCGGCATTACCCAAAAGCATTTGGTCGCGGTTCAACGCGTATGCGCCGACTCCGCCAAATGGTCCCGCAGCCGTGAATTCACGAGTGCTGATGTAATAACCGTCGCGCCAAACACCGTATTTCGGATAATCCGGAAAGTTTGTGCCGGTTGTAAATGCCCAACGGTAATATGCGCCGGACGCATCATTGGTTTGCGATAAAGCCACGCAGTTAAAAAATGTCGGACCGGTTGCGGTAAATTGAGTAATCAACCAACGGTCGGCAAGTTGGTCGTGCAACACAACCGGATCGCCGGAGTTTTGCGTTTCGCACGGACCGCCGAAACCTGCCCACAAAGTATTGATATTGACGGGACCGAAAACGGACGCGCCGGTAACTTTATTAAATACTTGGAACCGCGAATTAACCATCTGCACATATTGCGAAGTGCCGACATCGCCGACGGTATCGGGCGGAGTCGGACCGCTTGCTTGTCGCAAACCGTCGAAACTGACCAGTGTCGGCGGAATGACCGAAGGACTTTCTTGGTTAAAAAGTTCGTTTGTAAACCAACGTTGAACCAACGGGTCGGAATCGTGTTTTGTATCGTTGACAGGTCCGCCGGCTCCTTTGTCATCGTCGCCTTTGTCGGCTTTGCGAATTTTGGTCGAAGGCGGAATAGAACGCAACGGCGGCGACAAACTGAATCGCACGGCGCTTCCGACTCGCGGTTTAAGATTCTCTTTCGGTTGGGCAAAAACTGCTCCTGTCAACAAAGTCAAAACAATGACAAGAACAATTCGGCTGCAATTTTGCGACACATAATTTAATTTCATAACTCTCGGTTCTCCTTTAATCAATTTTTTGCCCAAAAAGACAAACCTTTTCGGCGTTAAATACTCTAATTTTTTATAAGGTAAATCATAGCATAATAAAGAAGTCGGTCAAACTATTATTTTAGCCGCTTTCGGGTGATGACCGGATAGATGTCTGCCAAATTGCCGGCAATACGAATTACACCGTAAATTTTTACTTCACTTGCTTGATAATTTCTTCTAACTTTTTGCCGAATTTATCTAAATCAAAGTTCTGCGGATCGTCGTGAGCGTCTTTTATTCCCGCGTCAATCGCTGAATGATATGCCGGAATCAGCCACGTTCCGCGACGCACGCTTGCACACACATAAAGCAACGCAAGTTTTGAATATTGTGCATCGGTAAAGCCGATTTCGGGCGAAATTGCGTCGTTTCCCTTCGGAAAGTTCGGACTGAATTTGCGTGGTTGAACCAGTTCGATGTGAATCTGCAAACCTTTCGCGTCAATTTTTAAAACATCGCGGGCAAACTTTGTCCCGAAACCTTTGGCAACAGGCAGATTAAAAGGCGTGGTTGTAATCGATTCGCCCAAACGATTAACAAAAATATGCGCGACGGGATTTTTCAGCCACATTTCGTTGTTGTTAAATCGCCAAGTCTTTTCGTTAATATCAATCGGAAAAGGTTTGTTTTCGTAGTTCGGCGTTGATGTATCGTGGATTAAAAAGTATAACGCTTGAACAGTTTCGCCGTTCGGTAATTTCGCGGTTGAAAGCGGTTCGTCCAAACTTCCGCCGATGGTTTTCTCTTCAATCTTGTTTAGTTGCAAGTATTTGCGAAGTTTATCTTTTTTTACCTTAACCTTTTCGCCGATTAACTTTTCAAACGGTTTCGGTAGTTTTTTTAACTCTTCGCCTAAGACACCGCCGATTTTATTCGGACGAAGTAAACACCTTGCTTGCTCGATCGGTTTACCGACAAATTGCAAAGTTTTTTCATCTAATTTACACGGTTTATTTTGTGCAATCATATTTACAGTGATAAACAGGATGAACAGGATAAAGCAAAATCGTAAATCATAAATCATAAATTCATATCGTTTTCGTTACTTTCGATAAAGACCTCGGTGCGTCTGCGTCAATTCCCTTTGCTTCGGATAAAAGTGCGGCGAAAAGTTGTGCGGGAATAATGAACGGAATCGGCGACAAAAGCTCGTCTATCTCACTCGGCATCAACAAGTTACGCGAACTCAGTTTGGCAATTTCTTTGCTGTTTGTGATGGTCAAGCTGTCCGCGTGCAGGTCTTTCAGACGCATTAAAAGATCAACGCTGCTCTGTTTTGTAACGCCTTTCGGAGCAAGCATTATGACGGGAAATCGGCGTTCGACAATCGCTAACGGTCCGTGAAAAAAGTCGGCGGTCGAAAATCTTTCCGCGACAACATAACAAGTTTCCATCAGTTTCAACGCCAATTCAAACGAATTTCCGTAGTTCATTCCGCGACCGACAACCACGCAATTTTCCATAAAAACATAACGTTCAACCAGTTGTTTTACGTCTGATTTAAGTTGCGTTGCTTGCGAGGCGTAATCGGGAATCTTCTCAACGTCAATCTTTACGTCACTTAACGCCATCGCCAAATTGTAAAAATGGAGCATTTGTCCCGTGTAAGTTTTGGTTGCGGCGACCGATTTTTCGCGTCCGGCGTGAATGAGCAAAGTTTCATCGGCAATTTTTGCCATCGTCGAATTTGCTTCGTTGGTAATTCCGATCGTGAACGCACCCGAACTTTTCGCGTTTTCCAAAACCAGATTGATGTCGGTTCCCTCGCCGCTTTGCGAAACGCCGACAACCAACGCCCGCGACAAATTCATCTTTGCGTTATAAAGCGTGTAAACCGAAGGTGCGGCAAGACTTACGGGAATTCCGCACGTTACTTCAATCAAATATCTGCCGAACTGACACGCATTATCCGAACTTCCGCGAGCGACTAAAACTATCAAATCGATCTCTTTTTTCGATAAAAACTCGCGTAGTTTTTTGACCTTTTCACGTTCGCCGTTAATCGTCCGTTCTAAAACGACAGGCTGCTCGGTAATTTCTTGAATCATTAATGACATATATTTTAATTGTAAATGGTGAATGGTGAATTGTGAATTGTGAATTGTGAATTGTGAATTGTGAGTTACGACCCGTCATTCATCATTCATAATTTATCATTCACCATTCAAGACGGATTTATCGAAACCTCTTCATCAACCGGTTCTTTCATTTCATCAAAAATCGCGTTTATCGCACCGCCGATCAAGATAACCAACGCAGTCAGATACAACCACAGCATCAGCACGATCATTGCACCGAGCGAGCCGTAAGTGCGTGCGTAAGTATCAAAGTATTGCAGATAAAGCCGAAAACTAAACGACAAAATAAGCCATAAAACAATGCCGACATTCGCTCCGGTCGAAGTCCAATCCCAACGGAATTTTTGATGATTAGGCAAAAGGTTAAAAATGACCGCGAACAACAATTTAACGACAATAAAAGCAATCAAAAGTTTCAGACTTGTCAGAATCCAATACGATGTTACGGTGATTGAAAAATAATCGAACGAATAGGTTATCAACTGTCCGCCATAGAAAATAATGCCGAGTGCGATTAAAAAAAGTGTCCCGATAGCAACCGTCAACGCCAACGAAAGCGATTTTGTTGTCCAATAATATCTGGTTTCTTTGAGCGAATAGACGTGATTTAACGCGACTCTGAGCGAATCAATCGCCGCCGAAGCCGACCAAATTGCCACCAAAAACCCGAACGTCAATTTTCCCGACGAAGAATTTTGAGCAACTTCGACAATCGTGTTTTTAACTAATTCGTAAGCGGTCTTCGGCATTATCTGCCGCAAATAGCTGAACAATTCATTTTGATATTCCTCCGTCGAATTCAAGATTAACCCAAAAAGCGTTACCAAAAACAACAAAAGCGGAAAGATCGAGAACGAGAAATAAAACGCGACCTGTGCGGCACGGCTAAAAATATCATCGTAAAAAGCCTTTTCATAAAGTCTGATGATAAATTTCAGCGGTTTGTATTTCAGGAAAAAATCCCAATCAATTTGCATTAATGATATTTTGACACAAATAACAAAAAGGTTGAAAGTTTTTTGCAAAATAGTTAAAACATTCATGTCCCACGCATTGCTTCGACCGGATCAAGTCTTGAAGCACGAAACGCGGGATAAGTTCCGGCAATAAGTCCGACCAAAATCGACGCTCCGAATCCGGCGAGAATTGCCCAAAACGGCACAGCCGCCGGAAAACTGATAATGTTCCTGACGGCAAAAGCCAGAAACAAACCCGTAAAAATTCCGATTATTCCGCCGAGTCCCGTGAGTGTCATTGCTTCAAGCAAAAATTGCGTCAGAATAGTTGTTTGCGTTGCTCCCAAAGCACGTCTGATACCGATTTCGGCGGTTCGTTCTTTCACCGAAACCAACATAATATTCATCACGCCGACACCGCCGACAAACAAACTTGCTAACGCAATCGGCACAATTATTACGCCAAGACCGTTGATAACATCGTTGACGAGTGTGAAAATTTGTTCCGAGCGGTTTGTCCCGAAGTTGTTCGGCTGGCTCGCAGTTAAGCCGCGGCGTTGCCGAAGTAAAAATGTTACTTCTTCCGTAACTTCGTCAACCTTTCCGGTCGGAGCTCTGACCGCAATCAAATTTTCCTCGATTCCGGGATAATACTTTTCTGATGTTTCAAACGGAATGTAGATCGAGCGTTCGTCGATTTCATCGCTGCCGATCACGCCTTCGCCCGATGATTTACCTAAAACGCCGATTACTTTAAACAGTTTTCCGTCGATTTTTACCCTTTCGCCCAACGGATTCAGTTCTTCAAAAATCTGTGTGGCGATGCCGTAACCGATTACAGCGACCGATGCGCGTCCGCGTCTTTCTTCTTCGGTAAAAAATCTTCCTTTTTCAACCGGAACATTTATAACATCGGGAAAATTCTCCCAAACACCGAGAATCAAAGGGTTTATTCCTTCACGCGAACGAGCGGTAACTTTCGGAATGTCCGCCGAAGGACCGTAACTTCCGCGAACTTTTTGCGGTGAAACTGCTTGCGGCGAGGAAAGATCTGAAACCGCGATTGCATCTTCGAGCGAGAAATCTTTTCGTTGTCGTTCTTCGGCAGTCGGGCGTTCAAACGACGGACCGATTTTATTTTGTTTGGTGAAATAGATAACATTCGGCGAGTTTTTGTCGGAAACTTCTTGCACGCGTTGTGAAAGTCCGGTCAGAACTGCACCGACCAAAGCGACTACGGCAGTGCCAATTATCACGCCGGTCAAAGTTAAACCGGAGCGTAACTTGTGGCTGCGAATCGATTCCAAAACAGTTCGCCAAGTTTCTTTGAAAAGTTGTCCGTTCATCAAAAATTACTCTGACCTTAAAGCGTCGATCGGGTCTAACTTCGCGGCTTGTCTCGCGGGAATTACACCGAAAACTATTCCGACAAAGCACGAAACGCCAATCGCCAAAAGCACCGCCCAAATCGGAACGGCAAGCGGCAAACCCGAAATTGCGGCAATCAAACTGATTAAAACCGTTGCAAAAACTACGCCGACAATTCCGCCGATCAATGTCAGCGTAGTTGTCTCAATCAAAAATTGCGTCAAAATATCGCGTCTTCTGGCACCGATTGCCAGCCTGATTCCGATTTCACGCGTTCGTTCCGTTACCGATGAAAGCATCATATTCATCACCACAACTCCGCCGACAAAAAGCGAAATCGCCGTTAAAGGATAAACAATTGTGCCGACAATTCCCGTCAGCGAACCCGAAAACGCTTGAATACTTTTTGCCGTTACAAAACTGAAATTGTCATCTTTATTTTCGGGAATCAAACCACGCCGAATCCGCAACGCAACGCGAATTTGTTCTTCAACATCATCGAGCGACATCTTTTTTGAATCGCGTGCTTTTGCCAAAATCGCAATCGAACGTGTGCGTTTACCGAAAATGACGGAAAATGTTTCCAGCGGAATTTGCACAAATCCGTCTTGCGAACTGCCGAAAGACGAACCGCGAGTTTCCGCTACGCCGACAACTTGATACGGTAATTGTCCCAACCGGATTTCCGCGCCGATCGGATTAAAGTTTCCGAAAAGTTCGTCAACCACATCTTGACCGATAATACAGACATTTCGCCGATAGTCTTCATCGGTCAAATTCAGTTCGCGTCCGTAAGCAATTTTAACGTTTGAAAGCTCGGTAATATTTGAGGTTACACCTTGCAGAACAATGCCTGTCAGCGTTTTATCGCTGCGTCTGACCGGCAAAGACGCATCGCTTTGACCGCCGAATTCGATTGTTTCACCAAGTCGATTTTTCAAAAACTCGATATCTTCAACAAAAAAATCGGGACGCTTTGAAACTGCTTCGGCAAAGGCTTGACCGTCGGAACCGAAGTCTTGAAAAGAAGCCTTTTCGATTCGCAAAACGTCGGGTGCAAATCCTGCGGCAGAATTCACAATCAACTGTTGAGCTCCTTGTAAAAGCGACGCAACAATTACGACAACCGCAACGCCGACCAAAATGCCGATAATGGTCAAACCGGAACGAGTCGAGTTGACGCGAATGGATTCAACCGCGATTTTGACGGCTTCAATAAATAAAACCGACTCTTGCCAAACTGAATTTTCCCGAATAATTTTCGTCGTTTTCATTTACAAAAATGATTTACCGAACATTCTGCCGAACTTTATATTATTCAACAAAACTCTTCTTTTTTCAGATACTTATCTTACATTTTTCTTCGTGCAACTCCCGAAATCGGATTCATTTGCCAAAGAAACCGAAAACTTTCAAGTTTATGATTCAAATCATTTTTTCTCAAGCTAAACGGTATATGCTCAAGCCATGGAATTATCAACAAAAAACATTCACGTTATAAAAACATTTGAATTCGAGCCGGATTTTAAGCACCGCAAGCCGTTTGAAATTACCGAACTTTTTAACGGCGAAAGGCGAAGATTATTGGAAATAAAACTGTCCGGCGGCGAAGTTTTAAAAAATCATAAAGCGGCTGAACCAATCACCGTTTTTTGCATTTCGGGAAACGGAACTTTCAAAGCGGGCGAAAATTTAGAAGATGAAATCGAGTTAAAAAGCGGAACACTTTTGACTTTAGAACCCGAAGTTCCGCACGAAATAGAGGCAAAACCTGAATTGAGATTATTACTGACAAAATTTAAGAAGGATTGATTATGAAAAAACTTTGGATCGCATTTATTGCAGTTATCGTCTGTTCATTCGCCGTTTTAATTTGGCTTGGAACGGAAATTTTTCGCGAAGCTCCGCCGATTCCGGCTGCGGTTGTTATAACCGACGGCAAGGTTTTGATAAACGACGGCGAAGTTTCAAACGGGCAAAACGTGTGGCAAGCAATGGGCGGAATGCAGGTCGGTTCGATTTGGGGACACGGAAGTTATGTTGCACCTGATTGGACGGCAGATTATCTGCATCGCGAGTCTGTGTTTATCTTGAATGATTGGTCGAAAAGCAATTATTCCAAAGATTACGCAGCGTTAAATTCGGAAGAACAAGCCGTTTTACGACAACGTTTGCAAGATTTGATGCGGAAAAATACTTACGATTCTGCGACCGGTAAAATTACAATCGATCCGATTCGTGCCAAAGCGTTTGAAGAAAATTTGAAGCATTACACCGATGTTTTTGCTAACGGAAACGCACAATTTGCGATTCAAAAAGGTGCGGTTTCCGATCCTGTAAAACTTCGTGAAATGACGGCGTTTTTCTTTTGGACATCTTGGGCTTCGTCAACCAATCGCCCGAATCAAAAAATGTCTTACACGTCCAACTTTCCGTCAGAACCATTGGTCGCAAATGTGCCGACAAGTTCGACGATTGTTTGGACAGGTGTCAGCGTAATTGCTTTGATTGCAGGAATTGGCGGACTGATTTGGTATAACGCGGGAATGCGAAAAGAAGCCTCGACCGATGATGCTCCCGAAAGCGATCCGTTTATCGGGATGAACTTTTTCCCGTCGCAAAAGGCTACGGTCAAATACTTTTTAGTAGTTTCATTGCTGTTTTTACTGCAAATAATTATGGGAATTATCACGGCTCATTACGGAGTTGAAGGACACGGATTTTACGGAATTCCGCTCGCCGATTATTTGCCGTATGTCGTTACGCGGACGTGGCACACGCAACTCGGAATTTTTTGGATTGCCACGGCGTGGCTGGCGGCAGGTTTATTTGTCGGACCAATGATTTGCGGATACGAACCGAAGTTTCAAAAACTCGGCGTTGATGTGTTGTTTGCGGCATTGTTAATCGTAGTTTTAGGCTCGATGGGCGGACAATGGATGTCTGTCATGCACAAATTGGGCAACGGCGATTTGTGGTTTTGGTTCGGGCATCAAGGTTACGAATATGTCGATCTCGGACGAGTTTGGCAAGCCGCATTATTCGTCGGATTATTGCTGTGGTTGTTTTTGATTATCAGAACAACCGTTCCCGCCTTGAAAGATAAAACAACACCTAAATCGTTGTTGGTATTGTATTTAATTTCTACAACGGGAATCGCCCTTTTCTATATGCCCGGACTTTTTTGGGGAATGCGGTCGAATATTTCGGTGGTTGAATACTGGCGTTGGTGGGTTGTGCATCTTTGGGTTGAAGGCTTTTTTGAAGTTTTCGCAACGGTTGTTGTCGCATTTTTATTCGCCAAAATGGGCGTGATAAATATGGCAAGTGCGGCGAGAGCTTCAATTATGTCAGGGGCAATTTATCTGAGTGGCGGAATTATCGGAACGTGTCATCATCTCTATTTTTCGGGAACTCCGACAGTTGTTTTAGCTTTCGGTGCAGTATTTTCGGCGTTAGAAATCGTGCCTTTGACGATGGTTGGCTACGAAGCATGGGAAAATCTTCATCGGCTGAAATCGCGTCCGTGGCTGATGCAATATAAATGGGTGATTTACTTTTTCATCGCCGTCGCGTTTTGGAATTTAGTCGGTGCGGGAATTTTCGGCTTTATGATAAATCCGCCGATTGCACTATATTATATGCAAGGGTTAAACACGACCGCAGTTCACGCGCACGGAGCTTTATACGGAGTTTACGGAACGCTCGGACTCGCACTTTTGTTGTTTGTAATGCGAGCGTTAAACCCGCAAGCTGTTTGGAATGAACGACTTATCAAATTTGCATTTTGGGGAATTAACATCGGTTGTTTTTCGATGATGGTTTTCAGTTTGTTGCCGATCGGATTATTGCAAACTGCCGAATCGATCTCAAACGGTTATTGGTCAGCCAGAAGTCCCGAATTTATGCAAACAGAATTGATGCAATGGTTGCGTTGGATGCGAGTTTTCGGCGATACGATTTTTGCGGTCGGGGCAGTTGCGTTTGTTTGGTTTGCTTTAAAACTAATCTTTTCGCGGACAAAAGTTTCGACAGATAAACTTGTTTAAGTAAATTTGTTTTCTGAATTAAAATAATAAATTGGAGGTTTTTATGAGATTACTTATCGCCATAGACGGTTCGGACAGAAGCGTCGCAGTCGTTGACGGATGCAAAAAATTCGTCAAAGCGGTTGATGAAATCAAAATAATTTCGGTTGTCGAACCGAATTACCCGATTGGAGCCGAGCCGTTTGCGGTTTCAGCCGAAATTTATGCCGAAATAGAAGCGAACGAACGGAAACTTGCCGCCGAACGAATAAAATCAGCCGAGTCGAGTTTGAAAGATTTTTTTATCGCTGAAAAAACCGGCATTATCGCGGAAGTTTTGCTTGGAAATGCAGGGCAACAAATTGTCGAGGAAGCCGCAAAGTGGAATGCCGATTTAATAATCGTCGGTTCGCACGGCTACGGATTTTGGGAGCGGGCAATGATCGGTTCGGTCTCCGATTCGGTAATTCATCACGCAAAATGTTCGGTTTTAGTCGTAAAATAATTTTGTTATGAAACTTAGAATTCGCGGCAATTCAATTCGTTTGAGATTAACAAAATCGGAAGTTACCAAATTAGCCGAGCAAGGTTTGGTCGAAGAAAAAACCGACTTCGGAAACGGACAAGTTTTTGTTTACGCGGTTGCGGTTTCAGGCAAATTTGAAAGCATAACCGCCGATTTTCAAAACGGTCAAATTAGCATTTTTATTCCGCAAACCGTTGTCGAAACTTGGACGAACGGCGAAGAAGTCGGAATTTCGGCGGAACAAGGCTTGCTTAAACTACTGATAGAAAAAGACTTTAACTGCTTGATTCCGAGAAATACGGAAGAAGATGCCGATACTTTTCCGCATCCGAAAGAAATATGAACGACATTGAAAACCGCGCGGACATTATTAAATTGATGAACGCTTTTTACTCGAAAGCGTTGGATGACGAAACAATCGGCTATATTTTTACCGATGTCGCTAAGTTGGATTTAGAACATCACTTGCCGATTATCGCCGATTTTTGGGAGATGATTTTGTTTGGAACGGTAAATTTTCAGTTGAAATACGGACGTTCGCCGATGCAAAGACATCTTGAATTAAACCAAAAAGAACCGTTGATTGCCGAACATTTCAACGCTTGGCTGAAACTGTTTGATTCAACCGTCGATGAGAATTTTGTCGGAGAAAAAGCAAGTTTGGTGAAATTTAGAGCGAAAGCCATTGCCAATACAATGTTTATGAAAGTCAGTCAAGATAGTTTCGCAACAACTCGGGTTGGTCAAGAATAATTTTCCCGCGAACAATTTTAAGCAGGTTTTTCTCTTCTAGTTTTTTTACCGTCCGAATCGTCGTTTCAATCGTCAAACCTGTCATATCCGCAATGTCTTGGCGACGCAGAGTTATTTTTGCGGGTTTATTTTTCGCTAACCTCAAAATCACATTTCCAATCCGCCGGACGGGCGATGAGTTCGCCAAATTATTGATAGTTTCCGCCGTTTCACGCATCAAACCGCACATTTTCGCCATCACGATTGCCGAAAATTCGTTTGATTCCTGCATCAGTTTAAGAAATTTTTGTCGCGGTAAAATTAAAAGTTTGGTGTCATTGACGGTCACGCAGGTCGCGGGATAATCTTTTCCGTCCATTGCCGGCGGAATTGCAAACAGTTCGCCGTCGCCGAAAAACCCGATAATAAACTCTTTGCCGAGTTCGGGATAACGCACCATTTTGACTTTGCCTGTCAAAACAATCGGCAAAAATTCCGCTGTTTCACCTTCTGCAAAAATAATGTCCGATTCCCAAAAAGTCTTTTTATGTCCGTATTTGAACAACATTTCGAGTAATTCGGGAGTTGCAATATCTAATAATGGTTTCATTTAATTTGACAGAAAATAGAAATAAAGCATAAATATAACTTAAACTTTCAGTTAAATCCATAAGAATATGTCAGAACAAAAACGACTTTTATCGCTCGATGTTTTTCGCGGAATGACCGTTGCGTTGATGGTTTTGGTCAACAATCCCGGAACTTGGTCGGCGGTTTATCCCGCTTTGAAACACGCCGAATGGCACGGTTGGACACCGACGGATTTTGTATTTCCGTTTTTTGTGTTTATTGTCGGAATTGCGATTCCGATTGCACTCGGCAAACGGCTTGAAGAAGGCTTGACGAAAGATGTTTACCTGAAAATATTCAAACGTTCGTTATGGATTTTCGGACTTGGCTTGATTCAAATGGGCTTTCCGTTTTTTGATGTTTCAAAAACCAATATGCCGATTTGGGTGCAAATCATTACATATTTGCTGATAATTGGTGCGATCGGCTTGTTCTTTCTGGACAAATTCCGCGAGTCTGTTTATGTAACTTTAGCTTTAACGGCGTTTTTGGCGATATTTTATTTCACGCAACTCGGTTTTCCGGTTGAATCATTTCAAAAATTACGAGTTCCGGGCGTTTTACAACGACTTGCACTTTGTTTCTTTTTCACTTCGCTGATATTTCTTTGGACAGATTGGAAGCAGCAAATCTATCTTTTCTTGATTTTATGCGTCGGATATTGGGTAATAATGCTTTACGGCGGAAACGGCGATTTAACGGCAGAAGGCAGTTTCGCGGGCTTTGTCGATAGATTTTTGTTGAGCGAATGGCATATTTACAAGCCGAAACCGATGGGACAAAATTTCTACGATCCCGAAGGAATTCTTTCAACGTTGCCTTCGATTGCGACTTGTTTAATCGGAGTTTTGTGCGGAACTTGGCTTAAACGAAAAGATAAATCCGATCTCGAAAAAGTTTCGGCAATGTTTGCGGTCGGTTGTCTTTTAACCTCAATCGGTTGGGTTTGGGACTTTTGGTTTCCGATTAACAAACCGCTTTGGACGAGTTCTTATGTAATGTTTATGGGCGGATTAGGACTTTGTGCGTTGGCGATTTGTTATTGGTTGATTGACATCAAAGGTT
>JANPBM010000110.1:0-245509 GCA_031430435.1 Acidobacteriota bacterium | reverse complement strand
CGCGAAATGGTTTCAATACGATCCGCTTAATCGGGACAACGCGACCGCAGGAGCGAAAATGGCTTTCGGGTCAGCCGCCAACACGATTTATAATTTCGATAAAGCCGAACGCATCCTGTCGCTCGATTCAGACTTTTTATCCGGGTTCAACGTTCGCCAAATCAAAGATTTTACGAAAGGTCGGACAATTTCCGAAGAGAAAATGAATCGCTTGTATGCGGTTGAAACGACAATCACGATTACGGGCGCGAAAGCCGATCACCGATTAGCCGTCAAGCCGAGTCAAGTTGTCGAGATTGCCAAAGCCGTCGCGAAAGCCGTCGGTGTCGGTGGTGCGAATTCGACGTATTCAAATAAATGGGTCGATGAAATGGCGAAAGATTTAGTTGCGCACCAAGGCAAATCGTTGGTCATCGTCGGCGACAATCAGCCGCCGTTTGTTCACGCCATCGCTCACGTCATCAATTCGACGCTCAAAAATGTCGGGACAACCGTAACTTATACCGAACCTTTGAACGCAAACGCCGAAACTCTGCAAATCGACGGTTTGAAAGAGTTAATTAAAACAATCGACGGCGGAGCAGTTAAAATGCTCGTAGTTTTGGGCGGAAATCCTTTTTACAACACACCTTCGGATTTAAGATTAAACGCCGACAGAATGAAAAGCATTCCGTTGGTCGTGCGATTGGGACAACACGCGGACGAAACTTCCGAATGGTCGCACTGGCACGTTTCAGAAAAACATTTTCTCGAAACTTGGAGCGATACGCGAGCATTCGACGGTACGGTCGCATTTACGCAACCTTTGACAAAATCTTTGTACGACGGAAGATCGATCAGCGAAATTGTCCAACTTTTCGCCAAAGAAAATTCTGAAAAACCCGAACTCGACATTCTCAAAGATTATTGGAAAGCCAACGGTTTAGCAGATGAAAAGTCGTGGCGAAAAGCCGTTCACGACGGCGTTGTGCCAAACACACTTGCCGCCGCGAAAACGGTTTCGGTCAACGCCGATTTTATTGGTCAGCCTGAAACAAAATCCGCAAATTCGGGAAGTCTGGAAATTTCGATTCTGCCCGATCCGTGCGTTTACGACGGGCGATTTGCCAACAACGGTTGGTTACAGGAATTGCCGAATCCGATTAACAAAATTACTTGGGAAAACGTGGCGTTGGTTTCGCCGAAAACGGCGGAAAAACTCGGCGTTAATCAAGGCAGAGATTCAAACGAAGGCGCGGGCGGAACGCAGGGAACGGCTTTTATCAACACAAAAGGCGGAAATCTGTTTTCCGATTTGGTCAAAGTTTCGTATCAAGGCGGCGAAATCGGCAAAGATGTGCCGGTTTGGATTCAACCCGGACAGCCCGACGACGTTGTTACGATTTATCTCGGCTACGGTCGCACATTCGGTCGGGTTGCCAAAGATTTAGGCTACAACGCTTACGATGTCAGAAAATCGGACGCTTTATATTTCGGTTCGGGCGAACTGAAAAAAACAGGCGCGACAACCGTTGTTGCCTCGACGCAAACGCACTTCAATATGGAAGGACGCGATATTTTGCGGGTTTACGAAGCCGAAGGTTTGGAAGAAACCTTGAAAGAAACCAAGCAAGACGATTTATACGACAAGTCGATGTATGAACGATTCAGCTACGACGGACATAAATGGGGAATGAACATTGACCTCAATTCGTGCGTCGGTTGCAACGCGTGCGTCTTGGCGTGTCAATCGGAAAATAACATTCCGGTTGTCGGCAAAGCTCAAATCGAACGAAGTCGTGAAATGCAATGGATGCGAATCGACGCTTATTACAACGGCGACGATATGAATAATCCGGACGGATTGAACTTTCAGCCGATGCTTTGTCAGCAATGCGAACAAGCGCCGTGCGAAGTTGTGTGTCCCGTTCACGCGACCGTTCACAGTGCCGAAGGGTTAAACGATATGGTTTATAACCGTTGTGTCGGAACGCGATATTGTTCAAATAACTGTCCGTATAAAGTTCGTCGCTTTAACTTTTTGCTTTATCAAGATTGGAACACGCCGCAATATAAATTGATGCGAAATCCCGAAGTTTCGGTTCGTTCGCGCGGTGTGATGGAAAAATGTACTTATTGCACGCAACGCATCGCCGCCGCCCGAATTGTTTCCGAAAGAGACAACACACCGATTGCCGACGGCAGTATTCAAACCGCGTGTCAAACCGTTTGTCCGACGGACGCAATCGTTTTCGGTGATTTGAACGACAAAACAAGCCGCGTGGCGAAACTCCGCGAAGACAAGCGAAACTATAATGTTTTGAACGATTTGAACACGCAACCGCGCACCACATATTTGGCAGGTGTCAGAAATACAAATAAAGCGATGCCTGATTACAAACCGATTAAATACGTTGAAATCGAACGTCTCGAACATCCGGGCGGAAATCACGACGAAAACAATCACGGCGGGACGGAAAAGAAAGCCGAACATTGATAGAGTATTTGAGATATAGAAAGAAAGTAAATAATTATGCAAAGAAGAATTTTCTCAGTTGGAATAATAGGAGTCATTTTTTTACTTAGTGTCGTTGCGTTGGCAAGTCCAACCAGCGTATTTAATAGTGTCTTCAAAACACAGTCAATTTCAGACAAGATTCTTGCAAATCAAAAAAATGATGACAAAACCATTTATTTTATTTTGTTTCACCATTTGGCTTTGATAAAAGAAAAATCTGATAAATCACATCTTACGGACGAATCTCCGTTTGATTATCTCGAATCTTATAAAACTCAAGCAAAACTTGATGATGTTCAAACTCAATTCTTATTTCAAACTGCGGAGGATTGGGCAAAAGAGTTCAAACCAATTGAAGAAAAGATAAACGCCATCGTCAAACAAAGTAGAAATAAATATCCTAAAGGCGAATTAGAATCAGCTAATGACCAACCATTATCTAATGATTTAACAGTACTTTGGGAAGAAAAAGACAAGACAGTTTTGAAATACAAAGAGATTCTGCAAAATACATTAGGTGAAGAGCAATTTGCAAACTTCAACAAGTTTGCAGTTGATAAAATTGCACCAAATGTTGATTACAACATTCTAAATCAGAATAATGCTACGCCGTCATCTCCGCCTATTGGTTCAGGTTGTTATGGATACTCGCTTTATGATGTTGACTCAAACAATCCAGCCATTATCAGAAATATGGAAACTGGAACAGTATTATTTTGCAGTATGGTTGATTACTATGATCCGGGAATTCAAAGTTTTCTATTTAAAGATGATGTTCTGATTTCTTCTTTGCCTAGAAGAATATGTACAAACTGTTCATATAGTTATGACTTCACAGGACAATTCAACGGTGAAAGTGAAAAAACATATAAAATCAGAGGCGACCATTGGGTAAGAGCTTATTATTATTACAATACTTCACAGGGACCAGTGTTTGTTGACGGATACGGGTTGAATTTCTATCAAGGTAATTATCCACCACCTTACGGATTTACAAATTATCCGACAGGTTACTATTATTACAATGTTTATAAAGCGGCGAGTACACAAATTTCATACAGAGTTCCGAAGCCTGCACTGCATCTTGATAGTGTTGATAGAACAGGATTTTCACCATCGGACACATATACAACCACGCTTCGAGGTACTGGCTTGTTTGGAAACAATCAAAGTATTCAAGTAAGCGGAAGTGGCGTTACAGCTAGAGTAAAGCCAAATCAGACACCAAACACAACTGAAACTTTACAAATTGAACTTGATATTACTCAAGACACTCAACGTGGCGAACGACAACTTACATTAAGTGTAAATGGTATGACAAGCAATGCTTTGACAATCACCATCGGAGACAATGACCCAACAGTTTCAGACATCACACCGCCCGAAGGAAACGAAGGTGAAAATGTAAATGTAGAGATTTTAGGTTCTAATTTCGGATTGAATCCGCAGATAAGAATTAGTGGAACAGGTGTACAAGCTACAATTCTAACAGCAACACAATCACGAATAACAGCAGTATTTTCAATCGCAAATGGAGCAATTCAAGGAATGCGAGATGTAACAATTACTTCACGCGGATACGGAGGAACAGGCTTTATAACTGTACAAGGAAGTTCTGACACAAGCGAAGTAATGAGCTTTGAAGTTATTGCACCAATTGTTGCAAAGATTCAATTTAAGAAAAATGGTGTATGGACAGATGTTAGCAGTAGCTCATTAAGTTCAATTTGTAACGGTTCTTCAGTAGAATTTAAAGCAATTCCAAATAGAGGAAGTTTTGCAAGCGGTAAGCCTGTTTGGGGCGGAAGTGCGAGCGGAACAGGAGCGACAACAACCGTAACTTTCAATAATTCGGGAAGCCAAATTATTTCAGCAACGAGCGGAAATACTATCTCAGTTAATGCAACAGTCGGACAATCCAATAATGCTACGGTTTTAGAATGGCTTCCGCCAACTATAATCACAGTTCCAACGGGAAATTCTACGACAACGACAAAAGATACTGAAATGCAATATGAAGCCTGTGCGGATATTCAAAACAATACTTGGAATTTAAGAGTAAAATCGGCAAAGGCTGGAACGAGTATTGAACTTTCGCTTGAGAACGGAAGGGACCCTGACGTTAATCCGCCCACGACTTCAATCCAAGCATCTGATGCAGTGCGAGAATTAAATGCTTACTTTGATTTTGGAACAAGAAGATGGCATAAACTGAGTGCAACCGAAGCACACGAGAGAATGCACGATTCAGAAGCCAAATGCACAAATGAGCATTATTGGGGACAAACTGAAACGACACTTGAGAGATTAACTGTTCCGTTTACTAATTATTCTAATGCAAACGATGCAATAACTGCACTAAAATTAAACGGGGCAAATGCTAAAATAACTGCTTTTCAAATAATAAATGTCGACTATGAAACTACATTAAGTGATGAACCGGGAGTAAGCCGAGCGTATGCCGCCGGACAAATCGTACTAAATGGTGCAATCGAAAGAGTCAGAACCTTAGCCGCAAGTCGTGGTTGGAGGGTTGGTAGTATATTACACCCGAATCCAAATGTTTCTCAACCGTGCTACCAACCATTTTTGCCATACAATCCATAAACCATAGAATACTAAAAGGAGAAAATAAAATGAAGAAAATAATACTTATTGCAACCATAGTTGCTACTTTAACCTTGATAAGTCTAAGCGTTTTATCGCAAACATCCAAAAATGAGGATAGTTTGGAAATAAACACGGAGAGTAGGTTGAATATGGTTTATTCAAACTATAATATCCCTATTTCAATAGTCTTTGAAAACAAAGGAGATGAGCCGACGAGAATATTGAACATATTTGATAAAAAAAGAATTTTACCCATATTCTTTAGTATCGAAATAATCAATAAGAATGGGGAGTCAATTTTTTCAACTCGTGGCGGTAAGGTTGAGATACCAAGAGATTCAATGTTATACATTGAATTAAAAAAAGGTGAAACTCATACAGTAACTTTCGACCTACAAGATTTAATATCTTTGGAAGACCTTAAAAAGAAACTGAAAGATAATGCTATTGATATTAAAAATAGTGAGTATAAAGTGGCTGTCATTTATCGCAATCAATATGGAGATAATTGTTTCAAGGGAAAACTTCGTAGTCCCGAAGTATGGCTTGATGTAGAAGAAAGTAAATAACGATATTGCAGCTCGGAGTAAGTATGATTTTGATGGAAAAACTTATATTACTATTTAGTGACCATCAGAAAGAAACCAGTATACCTTGTAATGTAATGTATTCATTACATTAAGAAACCTCGGAAAGAGTTGATATTTCAGAGATTATTTTAGGTAAATAAATAAGCTAGAGTATAAGATGGAAGACTTAAAAGAAATTCAGAAAAGAATTTATCCGCCAATGGTTGACGGCGAACATTCGTTTGCAACCGTAACCGATAAAATTTCGGACGTAACGTTAAAGAAATATACGCCGTTCAAATGGTTTATCGGTTTCGGTGTTGCGTTTATGGTTGCCCAACTGCTGTTGATGACGGTTGTTTATCTCGTCTCGACAGGCATCGGGATTTGGGGAAACAATCAACCTGTCGGCTGGGCGTTCGACATTATCAACTTTGTGTGGTGGATCGGAATCGGACACGCCGGAACTTTGATTTCCGCGATTTTACTTCTTTTGAATCAAAAATGGCGAACTTCGATTAACCGTTTTGCCGAAGCAATGACGCTCTTTGCGGTTGCTTGCGCGGGAATGTTTCCGCTTTTGCACACAGGTCGTCCGTGGCTTGCATATTGGCTTTTGCCATATCCGAACACAATGGCAATGTGGACAAATTTCCGCAGTCCGCTGATGTGGGACGTTTTCGCGGTTTCAACTTACGCCACCGTTTCCGCGTTATTTTGGTATGTCGGATTGATTCCGGATTTTGCCACGTTGCGCGACAGAGCGAAAAACCCTTATTTCAGATTTGTTTACGCCTTATTATCGTGCGGTTGGCGCGGTTCGGCGCGACATTGGCATCGGTACGAAATTGCCTATTTATTGCTCGCCGGACTTTCAACGCCGCTTGTGCTTTCGGTTCACTCGATAGTTTCATTCGACTTCTCGGTTGCCCAAGTTCCGGGTTGGCACGCGACAATCTTTCCGCCGTATTTCGTGGCAGGAGCCATTTTTGCGGGATTTGCAATGGTGCTGATTCTGATGATTCCGCTTCGCCACATGTACAATATGAAAGATATGATTACCAAAACCCATTTGATTTATATGGGCAAGGTCATGTTGGCGACCGGTTTGATTGTTTGTTACGGCTATTTTATGGAAGCATTTTTCGGTTGGTACAGCGGAAACCAATACGAAGGTTATATGATTTCAAATCGAATTTGGACTGGTCCGTATTGGTGGAGTTACTGGCTTTTGATTCTGTGCAACGGAATGTCGATTCAGCTTTTATGGTTCAAACGTTTCCGTGAAAGCGAATTTTGGCTGTTTCTGATTTCGGTTGTCGTCAGTGTCGGAATGTGGCTTGAACGCTTTGTGATTATTGTTACCAGTTTGCACCGCGATTTTGTGCCGTCGAGCTGGGCGATGTATTCGCCGACAATGTTTGACTGGTCAATGTTTATCGGAACCATCGGTTTATTCTTTACGCTGATATTTTTATTTGTCAGATTTTTACCGATTATTTCGATTTTCGAGGTCAGAACACTGTTGCCCGATGCAAAAGTCGATAAGCACGGAGACGATAAACACTAGAGCGGAACGGTGAATAAAAACAAATTTACAATCCGACAACTGATATAAGAGGTTGTTTGCAATCAAATTAGTTTGCTCGCTTAACGTAACAAGGGCAACTCACCCGTGTCAAGCGATTTGCCGGCTGACAATTTGATTGCGGCAACGAGATTTAGAAAAAAGTTTATGGAAAATCAACTTTACGGTTTAATGGCAGAATTCGATACAACGACCGAAGTCGTTCACGCGGCGGAAAAAGTCCGTCTTGCCGGTTATACGAAAACCGATGCGTTTTCGCCGTTTCCGATTCACGAAATGGACGAAGCCTTGGGCATTAAGCGCAGCATTTTGCCGTATATGGTTTTTGCCGGCGGTTTTGCCGGAGCTTGCGCGGGAATCGGAATGCAAGTTTTTATGAGTTGGTATGATTATCCGATTATGGTCGGAGGTCGCCCGCATTTAAGTTGGACGGCGTTTATTCCCGCAACATACGAACTGACGATTTTGCTCGCCGCGTTCACCGCCGTTTTCGGAATGTTGGCGTTGAACGGTTTGCCGCAACCGTATCACCCTGTTTTTAACGTTCCGCGTTTTGCTTTGGCATCGCGCGAAAAGTTTTTTCTGTTGATTGAATCGGAAGATGAAAAATTTGATTACGATGAAACAAAAAGTTTTATGGAAAGCCTTAGTCCGCAGGAGGTTCACGATGTTCCGGAGTAAATTATTGATTTTAGTCGTGTGCTTGTCGGCATTGTTTTCGGCGTGCAGATACGATATGCAAGACCAGCCGAAATATAAGGCTTACAAAGAAATGAAGGACGGCATCGGCAGTCGCGATCCGGTCGAAGGCACGATTCCGCGCGGATATTTGCGCGAAGACAAGGGTTTATACGCAGGCAAAAAAGAAATTGCCTCGACAGTTGCGCCGCAAAGCTCGGTTGATTCAACCGGCAACACGGTCGTTACGACTTTTCCTGATGCAATCGAAGAATTTCCGATTACCATCACCAAAGAAACAGTCGAGCGAGGCGAACAACGGTTTAAGATTTTCTGCGGAGTTTGCCACGGAGCCTTGGGCAGCGGCGACGGAATGTTGGTGCGACGCGGATTTTCAAAACCGCCGAGCTATCACGACGATCGTTTGCGAAATGCGCCAATCGGACATTTTTACGATGTTGCTTCAAACGGTTGGGGAAAAATGAACGGTTATTCGGCACAAATTTCGGTCAATGATCGGTGGGCGATTGTCGCTTATATTCGAGCATTACAGCTTAGTCAAAACCCGAACGGAATGAAGCCGATGCCGATTTCCGCAACCGCGCCGAAAGTTGAACCGAAACCGGAAACCAAAACCGAAACAAAAGTTGAACCAAAACCTGCGACAACCAACATAAACGCGGCGGTGAAACCTGTTGCGGCAAATACGACCAAAACGGTTACACCGATTAAACCCGTGTCGGCAAACAAGCCTGCCGTAAAAGGAGGCAAATAATAATGAGAAATTTTGACGCGCCGGCAGAAATCAGTCGTTGGCAAACATTCGCACTCGGAGCAGGTGCAATCGGAACAATTTTATGGCTCGTCGGACTTTCGACAGATGCTGAACAAGCTTATCGTTCGTGGTTGCTCGGCTTTATTTTCTGGGGCGGAATCGGCATCGGTTCACTCGGAATTTTGATTCTGCAATACTTGACGGGCGGAGCTTGGGGCGTGGTTATTCGCCGATTTGTCGAAGCAGGTTCGCGGACAATTCCACTTCTCGCGCTGCTTTTTGCACCGATAATGATGGGTTTGATTACCAAACATTTATATGCTTGGACTGTGATGCCGAACGATCCGCTTGTCGCCCACCGCGCCGCGTGGATGAATATTCCGTCATTCGGAATTCGTACAATTGTTTATTTCGGCTTACTCAGTATAATGGGGTATTTGCTCAATAAATGGAGCGAACAACAAGACAAAACGACGAATTACGAAGATTCGGCGAAATTTCTCGGACGAGCCACCGCGTTTTGCGGTCCGGCAATGCCGTTTTACGGATTGATTGTCAGCTTTATGGCGATTGATTGGACCATGATGCTCGATCCGCACTGGTATTCGACAATGTGGGGATTTTTGTATATCGCAGGTTGGGCGTTGAGTTGTTTTGCTTTTATGATTGCGATTCTTGCCGCACTTTCAGACAAAGAACCGATGAATCGAATTGTCGGAAGCAGACATTTTCACGACATCGGCAAACTTATGTTGGCGCTTGTGATGGTTTGGGCATATTTCAATTTGTCGCAATGGCTGATTATTTGGTCGGGAAATTTACCCGAAGAAACGCCTTGGTATTTGAAGCGAATTGCGGGCGGTTGGGGAATAATGGCGATTCTCTTGGTGATTTTTCACTTTGCTGTTCCGTTTATTATTTTGCTTTCGCAAAGCATCAAGAAAAAACCGAAATTGCTTTCATTGGTCGCAGTATTTATTTTGCTGATGCGGATGGTTGATTATTATTTTCACATCGGACCAAGCCCGATGACGTATGCTTCGATTGACACTTTTCATATCAGTTGGATGGATTTTACCGCACCGGTCGGAATCGGCGGGATTTGGTTGTGGTGGTTTTTCGGCGAATTGAAAAAGAGACCGTTGGTGCCGATTAACGACCCGTTTTTAGAAAACGCGATTGCTCACGGCAAGGCGCATTAGGGCGAAAAGCAGGTTTAGAGTGTAGAAAACTGTTTCAACACTCGTCGTATTTCAAATCCGAACATTAAATTATTCGGTTGTAGGAAAACAATTATGGACGTAAAGAATTTGAACAAAACATACGAAGACAACGACGTGAAACTTCGCGGAATCATCGGGTTCGGCACATTTTTGTTGGCATTGATTGTCATAACCTTTGTGTTGATGTTTATTTTGCAGTTCAAAATTTTGCAACCGCAATTCGACGAAGCCGATAAAGTCAGCCCGATGGCGATGAAGCCGTTGGAAAGACTTCCGCCCGAACCGCGTTTGCAAGCCGCTCCGGGTTTCGGTGTCGACGGACCAAACGGACGCATCAATCTCGAACTTCAGAAACCGCAATCGGAATATATCGAACTGCAAAAAATCTGGAAAGATATTGAAGAAAACGGACAAAAAGACGCAAAATCCGGAACCGTCGTCGTGATGCCGATGAGTGAAGCGAAAGCAAAACTTATCGAACAAGGTTTGCCTTCGCGTTCGGCAGAAGAAGCGACCAAAGCCTCGAACGATGCGAAAAATATTTATTCGCAATCGAGTGCGGGCAGAATGGCAACGGAAATCAGAAAGTAGTCAGAGATTGCGGAACGGAAAGTGAAAAGCGGAAAATCGTAAAACTATTCGGCAGGTTATGAGTAGAAATGCAGGAGTTTAATATATGCGAAAAAGCAGTTTATTTTCAATAAAAAAGTTTTCCGGTTTCAGCTTTACACTTTTAGTTTTAATTATTCTGTGCGGTTTTGCTTTTAATGTTTCGGCGCAAAAGTTAGAGCATTACAATTCGCCGTTGTATTCACCGAAAAATTACGATCCGAATGATGTCGGCACCAGTAACGGAATGCCCGAAATTATGAAGAAAGTCGGCATCGAGCAACGTTTGAACGAACAAGTTCCGTTTGATACCGAATTTAAAGACGAAAAAGGCAAAACTGTCAAAATCGGTGAATACTTCGGCAAGCGTCCGGTAATTTTAGCGTTGGTTTATTACGAATGCCCGATGCTTTGCAACGAAGTACTGAACGGTTTGACCGGAAGTTTGAAAGGTTTGACATTTTCTGCCGGCAAAGAATT
Source organism: Acidobacteriota bacterium (assembly GCA_031430435.1). Taxonomy (GTDB): domain Bacteria; phylum Acidobacteriota; class Blastocatellia; order Pyrinomonadales; family Pyrinomonadaceae; genus JANNVK01. Next base: position 234,480 of record JANPBM010000110.1, on the reverse strand, counting down.
TGATGTGTTGGCAATTAGTTTTGATGCGCGTGAAAACGATAAACCGGATTTAGCCGAACGCAAAAAACAAGGTTATTTGGAGCGTTACGAAAGAGTCGGTTCGGAAAACGGTTGGCATTTTCTGACCGGAACACAAGATTCGATCGACAAAGTAGCGGAAGCGGTCGGATTCAGATATGAATTTGACAAAGAATCGAACCAATTTGCGCACAACGGCGGAATTATGGTGATTACGCCCGAAGGCAAAATTTCGCGTTACTTTTACGGCATCGATTATGCTCCGAAAGACGTAAAGTTCGCCATCATGGATTCATCGCAGGAAAAAATCGGGAATCCGGCAGAACAACTTCTGCTTTATTGCTATCATTACGACCCGTCGAAAGGTAAATATGGTTTGCAAATTTTGAGCGTTCTGCGGTTAATCAGTATCGCCATGTTAATCGGGATGGGAGCAATGTTTTTCGTCTATTGGCGGAAAAATAAAAAGAAGAGTTTGTAGTTATTTGTTTATTGACGACTGAGTCGATGATTCAATCGGTTAAAAAGAGTTATGCAAAAAAATTGGATACCGTTATTTCCGGAGCAAGCATCCACTTTCGCGTGGCAGATTGATGCTTTGTATTTTTATTTGATTTTAATCAGCGTATTTTTTACGGTGTTAATTGTCTTGGGAATCGCCGTTTTTGCGGTTGTTTACCGCGAAAAAGAAAAGTTTGCGACACCCGAAGAAATTCACGGATCGATGGCTTTGGAAATTGCGTGGTCGTTTATTCCGTTTGTTATTTCGATGACAATTTTTCTCGGCGGAGCGGTGATTTTTTATGAACAATACAAAATACCGACCGACGGGATGGAAATTTATGTGGTCGGCAAACAATGGATGTGGAAAGCGCAACATTCAACGGGTCGCCGTGAAATCAATGAACTGCACGTTCCGGTCGGACGCAAAGTAAAATTGACGATGACCACCGAAGATGTTTTGCACGATTTTTATATTCCCGCGTTTCGCACCAAAGCCGATGTCGTCCCCGGGCGCTATTCGTATCTTTGGTTTGAACCGACCAAAGCGGGCAGATACCGTTTATATTGCGCCGAATACTGCGGCTTAAATCACTCCGGAATGGGCGGTTGGGTAACGGTAATGGAGCAAAAAGATTTTGATAATTGGTTGGCGGGTGAAACGACAAACCAAACGCCGGTTGAATCGGGCAAAGATTTGTTTACCAATAAACTCGGCTGTGCATCGTGCCACGCGGGCGGCAAAGATCAGCGCGGAGCGAAACTCGAAGGTTTATTCGGAGAAGACGTAAAACTTGTCGGCGGTCAAACCGTCAAAGCGGACGAAGATTACATCAGAAGCTCGATTTTGAATCCGAGCGGACAAATCGTCGAAGGATATTCGCCGATTATGCCGACGTTCAAAGGTCAAGTTACCGAAGAACAATTAACGCATTTAGTTGCGTACATTAAATCTTTGGGCGGAAACGCGGCAACTTCGCCCGCTTCGCCGATGACCGCACCCGCAGCCCCGATGACTTCGCCCGATGCGAAAAAAGATTCGTCGAAAGACGCAAAAGATAAAGGTGGAAAGTAGTTTTTATGGACGCAACAGTAAACAATAAAATAGGAACAGCGGTTGTCGACAGAACAGTCGAAAAAACACGAACGCATTATTTGAACAACGGTCACAGTTTAAGTTCGTGGCTTTTGACAAAAGATCATAAACGCATTGCGATTCTGTATTTGATTACCGTGTCGGCATTTTTTCTGCTCGGCGGAGTTTATGCGGCAACGATTCGTTTGGAATTGTTGACCCCCGCGAGCGACTTGCTCGAATCGGGAACATACAACAAAGTCTTTACGCAACACGGAATTATTATGGTTTTCTTTTTCCTGATTCCGGTTGTGCCGGCGATTTTGGGAAATTTTTTATTGCCGTTAATGATTGGCGCAAAAGATTTGGCATTGCCGAAAATAAATTTGCTCAGTTGGTATTTTTATATGACCGGTGGCGGTTTGACATTGTTTGCCTTGATTCAAGGCGGCGTTGATACCGGTTGGACATTTTATACGCCGTATTCGACAACATTTTCAAACGGATATGTGATGCTTGCCGGCTTAGGGATTTTCGTCAACGGATTTTCGTCGATTTTGACCGGCTTAAACTTTATTGTGACGGTTCACACGATGCGTTGTCCGGGTATGACGTGGTTCAGATTGCCGTTGTTTGTGTGGGCGCATTACGCGACAAGTTTGGTGATGGTTTTGGGAACGCCGGTTATCGCTATCACAATTTTGCTGATGGCATTAGAGCGTGTCGCGCACATCGGAATTTTCGATCCGTCAATCGGCGGCGATCCGATTTTATTTCAACATTTATTTTGGTTTTATTCGCATCCTGCCGTTTATATTATGATTCTGCCGGGAATGGGCGTAATTTCGGAAATCATCGCAAATTATTCGCGCAAGAAAATTTTCGGTTACGAATTCGTGGCGTTTTCAAGTTTGGCGATCGCCGTTTTCGGTTTCCTTGTTTGGGGACACCATATGTTCGTGAGCGGACAATCAATGTATGCGGGTTTGGTTTTTTCATTCCTGACGATGGTTGTTTCCGTGCCGTCCGCAATTAAAATGTTCAACTGGACGGCGACTATGTACAAAGGTTCAGTTTCGTATGATACGCCGATGCTTTATGCCATCGGATTTATGGGACTTTTCTTGATTGGCGGTTTAACCGGATTATTTTTGGGCGCAATGGGCTTAAACGTCCATTTAACCGACACATATTTTATCGTTGCTCATTTTCATTATGTGATGGTCGGCGGAACAGTTTTAGCGTATCTCGGCGGATTGCATATGTGGTGGTCGAAAATTACGGGTAAAACATACTCGGAATTTTGGGGAAAAATCTCGGCATTACTGGTATTTGTCGGTTTTAACTTGACCTTCTTTCCGCAGTTCATTCTGGGTTATATGGGAATGCCGCGACGCTATGCTTCATACTCGGAAGAGTTGCAAGTTTTGAATGTTTTCTCGACTGCCGGAGCTTCCGTCTTAGGAATCGGACTTGTCTTGCCGTTGATTTATCTGACATACTCGCTTTTCTTTGGTGAAAAGGCAAAGTCAAATCCGTCAATGTTGCCCGGACTTGAATGGAGAACACAATCACCGCCGCCGACATTGAATTTCGATGAAACGCCGGTTGTTACGTGGGAAGCCTATGAATTCGGCGAAGAAAACGGCTTGGATATTGAAAAAGCTCGGAGAGAAGCAACGGTTTAGGAAAATTAAAAAAGGTAAAGACGAAAGTTACTTGAGTTTAAAATAGCAGGGTTTCTTGTTTGAAATCCGGAATTTGAAATCTATAATAAAAAGATGGCTACACATACAAACGACCATTATCATCCGCCGGGCTTGCAGCATCAATTCGAGAATATGAAACAGCAAGAAGAGTCTGTTTCAATCGGAATGTGGATGTTTCTTGCCCAAGAAATTATGTTTTTTGGCGGAATGTTCACCGTTTATCTGCTTTACCGTTGGAAATTTCCGATGGCATTTGCCGCCGGCAGCAATCACCTCGACGCATTTCTCGGAGGATTAAACACGCTGGTGCTGATTGTCAGCAGTTTGACAATGGCACTGACGGTTTACTACGCCCAAAAAGGCAATCGGATGATGCAAGTCGTGATGATTGTTTTGACAATGATTTTCGGGACGGTATTTTTAGGCGTAAAAGCAGTTGAATACACCGAAAAATATAACAAGGGTTTAATTCCGTTTGCGAATTGGAATCATAAAACACCGAAAGGCGAAGAACGCAAAGTTGCGACTTCGTTAATTGAAACAAAAGTTTCCGCCGCCGAAAACAAAGATGCCGAACATACCGCCGAACACGAGTACAAGAGTTCGACCGGCGTGTTTGAGTGGAAAGACCTTTCGCTGCCGCAGATGGCGGAAAAAGAAGGGTTTCTGACCGAATGGGAAAAAGTCGGTTATTATTCCGACGGCAAGCTCAATGAACAAAAGTTTGAAAGCAAAGTTCGCATATTTTTCTGGATTTACTTTTGTATGACCGGTTTGCACGGTTTGCACATGATTGTCGGACTCGGTTTAATGCTGTGGCTTTTATGGAAAGCGTGGCTCGGAAGTTATACGGCAGAGTATTATTCACCGGTCGAAATGGCTGGTTTGTATTGGCACTTTGTCGATATTGTCTGGATTTTCCTGTTCCCTTTACTTTACTTGCTCGGCAGACATTTTATGCACGGAGGACACTAATTTATGTCAGATAATCACGAAGAAACGCACGAACACATGGGAATACCCAAATACATCGGGATTTTTCTCGCGTTGGTGTTCGGCACGATACTTACTTATTTCACGGCGTTGACAGATTTAGACACAATGCTTTTCGCGGGGGCGAACACCTTGCTTGCTTTAATCATTGCGTTTACAAAAATGACGCTGGTTATTTTGTTTTTTATGCACGTTTGGTGGAACGGAACATTGATTAAACTAACCGCAGTTGCGAGTTTTTTCTGGCTGGCGATTATGTTTGCGTTCGTTATGCAAGACTATCTAACGCGCGGATTCGGCGTTTTTAATAAGTAAAAATAACTTTTACAAATATATTTGCCTCAGTATTAAGTTGAACAAAACGACTTTATACTGAGGCATTTTTTCGTCAATAACGAACAATGCCGTTATCAAAAAAAACAGATAAATTTTTCATTATTAATTTTGAAAGCCAAAACAAAATTAACATAAAAAACACGGCAAACAAGACAGTCCGATTTTCAAAGTACAAAAAAGTTCCCGAAAATATCAAAATTATCTTGACAGCATTTTGTTTTTCAATTATTGTAAGAGTCAACTTATACTTTTTGTAAGATACGATAAACACAATGGCAAACGAATTTCCGAAATTATCAACCAAAGAAATGAAAACCTTAGAGATGCTGATTCACAAAGGCGAAATGTACGGTCTTGAAATGGTTGAAGCGTCCGAAGGCGAACTGAAACGCGGCACAATTTACGTTACGCTCTCGCGGATGTGCGACAAAGGCTATCTCGATTCACGCGAAGAACCGCGAACCGCACCCGAAATCGGCATTCCACGCCGCAAATATCGGGCAACAGGTTTGGGCGAACAGGTTTATAACGCAAATGTCAGATTGATTGGGTTCATGAATTCCGAGTTGGTTTGGGGAGGTGTTTAGTTATGGGCAATAAAGAATCAGATTTGGTTTTAAGAAGAGCGAGAATAGAGGAAAAAATGTGGATTGCGATTTTAGATACAATGCCTGATTTAGAGCCAAGCACACCCGAACATAATTTCCTTGTAAGTTTGTTTGTTATTACGGTCGTCCAATCAGTAAGGAAGTTCATTCGTTATGATTTTGCAATGAAATTTATCATTTTTTATGAGACAAAGAAGATGTATGATTCACAAGTTGTTAAATCTCCTCGATACAACCTTCTCCGATTATCAGGTCATTTGTTTTCATCTAAAACTCAAAAAGAAGTGTTTTTGCCTGCAATGGCAGATTGGGATGAAGAAATCTTTGAAGCCTTGAAAGAAAATAAAGATGCAAATTTGTTTATGATAAATGTGCGAAACACTTACGGATTTATTATAGCAATGTGGCAAAAATCTCCGCTTGGCGATTTGCTTGAATATGTGAGAAAATTTGCGAGTTAAAATTATGATTACAGCAACCGAAACATTTTATATTACGACCGATGAATCAATTTTAAGCGGCGAGCCGATTATCAAAAATACTCGAACGCCTGTGCGGGCGATTGTTGAACTTTATCGGCTTGGCATTTCTGCCGAAGAAATTCCTAATCATCTGCCGCACTTAAATTTAGCTCAAATTTTTTCCGCTTTAAGTTATTTCAGCGACCACAAAGAAGAAATAAATCAGTATATTCGGAAAAATCGAATTGAAGAAAATACGGCTTTACCTCTGAACAAATGAACGATATTTTTATTGAACTTTACAATGATGAAGACGTGAGCATTTTGATTGCCGAACTGATAAAAGCTCGCGGCTATTCTGTTTTGACTACGCACGAAGCAAATAATTCAGGCAAAAGCGATGCCGAACAGCTTAAGTTTGCCGTAGAAAACAAACTGGTTTTACTTACTCACAATCGGGTGGATTTTGAAAAATTAGCAACCGAATATTTTGAACAAGGCAAAAATCACTATGGAATGATTATGGCAATTCGTCGTTTACCGAATGAAACCTTGCAAAGACTTTTGGAAATTCTAAACCAAACAACTTCAGACGAAATGATAAACCAAATTCGTTACATTTAATCCTTCAAAATCTCCCGCAAATATCTGCCCGTATGAGACTTATCGCATTTCACAATTTCTTCGGGCGTGCCGCAAGCAACAATTTCACCGCCGCCGATTCCGCCTTCGGGACCTAAATCAATCACATAATCTGCCGTTTTTATCACGTCCAAATTATGTTCGATAACCAATAAACTTGCTCCGTTATCAAGCAATGCCCTGAACGCTGAAAGCAATTTGTTGATGTCGTCAAAGTGCAAACCTGTTGTCGGTTCGTCGAAAATGAACAAGGTTTTCGACTTGGTTTTGGTCGCCAAATGTGCGGCAAGTTTTACTCGTTGAGCTTCGCCGCCCGATAAAGTTGTCGCCGATTGTCCGAGCCGCAAATAACCGAGTCCGACGGCTTCGAGCATTTTCAGACGGTTGACGAGTTTGTTTACGTCTTTGAAAAACGTGATTGCTTCGCGGATTGTCAACTGCAAAACCTCGGCAATATTTTTGCCTTTGTATTTCACGTCCAAAATTTCCGACTTGAACCGCGTGCCGTTGCAGTCTTCGCAAATCAGTTCTACGTCTGCCAAAAACTGCATTTCAACCGTTACGGTTCCGCTGCCTTGGCAAATTTCGCAGCGTCCGCCGGGAACGTTGAACGAAAAATGCGAAGGATCGTAACCCTTTGTTTTTGAAAGGTTTGTGTGCGAAAAAGTCTCGCGGATTGCATCGTAAGCCTTGATGTATGTAACCGGATTTGAGCGTGGCGTGCGACCAATCGGCGATTGATCGACCAAAATTATATCGTCGAAATATTCGCCGCCTTTGATGCTTTGAAACAAACCGACTTGTGCGTTCCATTCGCCTTTTTGCTTTTTTAACCCTGCGTAAATGATGTCGTGAATAAGCGTGGATTTGCCGGAACCCGAAACGCCCGTTACGCAAACCAGCATTTCAAGCGGAATTTCGACGCTGATATTTTGCAGATTATTTTCTCTGGCACCAATAATTGCCAACTTCTTTTTGCTGACTTCACGGCGTTTGTGCGGAATTTTAATTTCAGATTCTTTGCGTAAATACTTTGCTGTCAACGATTTATCGGATTTCATCAACGCTTCGTAATTTCCCTCAAAAATCACGTTTCCGCCAAGTTCGCCTGCGTAAACGCCGATGTCCAAAATATGATTTGCCGATTTCATCATTTCCGCATCGTGTTCAACGACCAAAACCGTGTTGCCGATGTCGCGTAAATTTTCAAGAATTTTGATTAAGCGTGTGTTGTCTCGCGGATGCAAGCCGATGCTCGGTTCGTCTAAAACGTACAGCGTTCCGACAAGCAATGAGCCGAGATTTGTGGCAAGCTGAATGCGTTGTGCTTCGCCGCCCGAAAGTGTTGAAGCTAAACGCTTTAACGTCAGATAATCTAAACCGACATCAACCAAAAATTTCAATCGGCGTTTAATTTCGAGCAGTAATTTGTCGGCAATTTTTTCGCGTTCAGCGTCTAATTTTAATTCGTCAAAGAATTTTGCGGCAACGTCAATCGAAAGCGAAATAACTTCGGGCAAAGATTTTCTGCCGATTTTTACGCATCTTGCCTCTTGCCGCAGACGTTCTCCTTTGCAATCGTAACAAGCTGTGTAGCCGCGATATTTCGACAAAAAAACGCGAACGTGAAGTTTATATTTTTTTGTTTCAAGCCAATCAAAAAAGCCTTTGATGCCTTTCCATTTTCCTTTTCCGTCAAAGATCGAACGTTTTTGTGCATCGGACAAATCTGCAAACGCCACGTCAATCGGAATATTTTCAGTGTTGCAAAACGCGATTAAATTTTCGTTCGCCCACAAATGCTGAGGTTTGGTAAACGGATCAACCGCACCGTTAATTATTGAAATTAAAGGGTTTGGCACAACTAAATTATAATCAATACCGATTGTGTTGCCGAAACCTTGGCACGTCGGGCAAGCTCCGAACGGCGAATTAAAACTGAAAAGATGCGGTTCGGGAACTTCAAATTGTGTGCCGTCGTTTTTGCAGATAAATTTGTCGGAAAAATTCAGCGTTGTATTCTCGACCGTTTGCACAACCGCCGAACCGCTTTCACGAAAACAAATTTCGAGCGAATCAACCAAGCGTTGACGAATCGAACTTTCGGCTTTCAGACGATCAATCAGCACAAAAGTTCCGTCAAAATCTTTGAACTTATAATCTTCGGGCTTCTGCAGTTCGATAATTTCACCGTTTCTGAATAAACGCGAAAAACCTCTTTGCATTAACGCTAAAAGAGACGCTGTGATGGCGAGACGAAGCGACGATGCGGTTTTTTCTCGCTTTCTCTCCGTCTCTTTATCGCTCAGTCGTTCGTTGGAAATCGGAAAAAGCAAGTAAAATCTTTCATCATTTTTTAACTGCGACAAAATTTCTTCCGCCGAACTTTCAGGCGAATCTTTTTTAACTTCTACGCCGCACAGATGACAAAAAGTTTGCCCGATGCGAGCGAATAAAAGTCGTAAATAATCGTAAATTTCGGTCTGCGTGGCAACGGTTGAACGCGGATTTTTGGTCGAATTCTTTTGCCGAATCGCAATCGCCGGAGCAATTCCGATAATTTCGTCAACATCGGGTTTATCCATTCGTTCCAAAAATTGTCGTGCATACGCGGACAAACTTTCCACATATCGGCGTTGACCTTCGGCGTAAATCGTATCAAACGCCAGCGAACTTTTGCCCGACCCTGAAACGCCCGTAATTACCGTCAGTTCATTTAACGGAATTGCACACGAGATATTTTTGAGGTTGTGCGTTCTTGCACCGCGAATCTCGATTACTTCTTTTATCTTTACGCCTGTTTGCATAGTTGAAATTTTGTTTAAGTGCCAAAAACTTTATTTTAACAAATTAAAAGCGGGAATAAAAATCTGCAAACAAATGAAAAGACCGCTTGACAAATATCTCAAGCGGTCAAATTTATTCGGTTAAAAATCAGATTATCTTTTTACGACCGATGAAGCACCGGAAACATTTTTTTCAACCACAGGATTGCCGATATAGGTAATTTTACTTGCTCCCGAAGCATCAACCGTAAGGCTGTCAGACACAGAAACCAATACGGAACTTGCTCCCGAATTATCAATTTCGGCATTCTCGATTTCAAGATTTTCACCGTCGAATTTGCTTGCTCCGCTTACGTCGAACTTCGCGTTCGTGGTTTTTCCGTCAATTTTCAGTTTTGAAGCACCGCTTAATTCAACCTTTAAATCTTCATTTTTCAAGTTTGAAGCGGTTACGTTAGAAGCACCTGAAACTTCGATTCCTGCAAGATTCGGCATTGAAATTTTGACCGTGATTTTTGTTTTCGGTGAAAGCCAACCCTTTGAATAAACCTTTAAAGTATCGCCGTCAAGTTCTGTCCTGATTTGACCAAGCAAATTGTCATCTGCCTCAACCAATACATTAAAGTCTGTATCGGCAATAACTTCAACATTCATCGCACCGCTTACGTCAACTTTTTGGAAATCGCCGATGTCTCTTTGTTCAATTTTTGTAATGCCCGAACCGACAATTTTATTGCAGAAAGAAAGATTAAAACTGCCGAAAGATGTGTTGAAAGCCGACGCAACACCGATAAACAAAGCAACAATAAAAACTATAAAGCCGAATTTTTTCATAAACTTTCTCCGAAATGAATTTAAGGAAATGCCCTTGAATAAACAAACGCACTTTGTCCGAGAAAAGTTCACACAAATTTTATTCGGGAATAAAACCATCGAATTTATGTATAATCAAGTTATGAAATATGTGTTTTTATTGACTGTGATTTTATTTTCGGGTTGTGCGATGCAAACGGTTGAAAGCCAAACAAAGAAAGATGAGAAACCGATTGTGCAAACTAAAGCCAAACAATCTGTGTTGGTTGAACTGTTTACAAGCGAAGGTTGTTCAAGTTGTCCGCCGGCTGATAAAGCGTTGGCGATTTTGCGAACCGAGCAACCTTACGCGAACGCAGAAATAATCACGCTGGCTTTTCATGTTGATTATTGGGACAGATTAGGTTGGAAAGACGATTTTGCGTCCAAGTTTTTTACGCAACGGCAAGAAAATTACGCCGACGCACTGCAAACCGGCGGAAGTTACACGCCGCAAATGGTGGTGGACGGCACGAACGAATTTGTCGGCAGTAATTTGGCGAAAATCTCGCTCGCAATGAACGCCGCACCAAAGAATGAAAAAGGAAAAATTGAACTTAATTTAGAAAAAGAGACAAACTTAAAAATTAAAATTTCCGAACTTCCGACACACAAAGACGCAAGCGTAAACATTGCAATCGCAGAAGATAACCTTTCAACCGACGTAAAACGCGGCGAAAACGGCGGTCGAAAACTGGAACACGATTCGGTTGTCCGCGAACTGAAATCAATCGGTTCGATCACCAGCGATCAAAAATCTTTCGAGATTGAAACACAACCGCAATTTGACGCAAAATGGAAGCGAAAAGATTTGCGAATAGTGGTTTTTGTGCAGGAAAACGACAGCCGAAAAGTGATTGCGGTTGGGCAAAAGTTAATAAATTAGGCTTTAAACCATAAAAAGTGAATATGCGTCAGAAAATTCTCAAGTTAATATGGCTAAATTTGTTTACGCTCTTTTGAAATGCTATATTATCGAAACTTATCACCATGTATTTAAACAGTCTTGCAACGATTAGATAAATTTAGTTTCAACTTGTTACATATTAGTATGAGACAAGTGTTGCATCATAGTAAGAATGATTTATTCTTACTATGGCATAAACTTTTCATACAAAGCGTTTTTGGTTGCATCATAGTAAGAATTGATTTATTCTTACTATGATGCTTCTAGCATATTGTCGGCGTAGACCACTCCGCTATACAAGATTCTACTAGAAACAGTGCCTAGTTATTTCTAGGCGTTGGCTTTTGCCCTTGTGCCTTTTGAACAAGGGCATTTATTTTATTTCTTCAACTCGATTTTCTAAATACTCTCTGATTTTAGCTCTACTCGCAGGGTAAGCTGATGAAAATATCCACTTGCCGACTTCTAAAGAAGGTTCTAACCAAATAACAAACACCAAAGGGTAACAAATATAAAGCCTTTTTATTACTCCTCTATCATTTATAAGCCAACAAGTATAGTTTAGTGCTTTGCCTTGAATGATCGGTAAAATCCATTTCATTCGTTCAACTCTACTTTTTTCGATCTCGTTCTTTTTAGGCGATTTAAAGAAAGCATGTCTAAATCGTTCTAATGCAAATGAAACTTGTTGTCCATCGTGTGTTGTATGATTACCGCTGTATTTCGTTTTTAAAAACAGTTCTTTATACTGTTGTTCTGCAAATTCCTCTACTTGAATATCATTGAGTCCGATTAGAGACATTAGTAAGTGATTTAAGTTGACGGTCTTAGGCAGTTCTTGTTTCATTCAGGCTTATATAATAGTTCATTTGAAGCACTCATTAAAGTGCTTCTAACTACTTTAATAGTTTTTTTGGATTTATTAAGTATCGTGAACTATGTATTTTTCAAAGCCTTTGACAAACCACAGACGAACGCCGAAAAGTTTCGGATTTTCGTAATTTCTTTCTGCTCCGATATTCGGCATTTCGCATAAACGCTCGAAAGTTTCAAAAACTGCGTGGTCAAAATTTAAGGCTTTCTCAACACTTTTTTGAGCAAAAAAATCACAATGCAAATCAATATCTTTTTCCGCTTGAGGCAATAAAAATAAGGTGAGTTTCATTAATCGAGGTTTTCCTTTTCAAGTTTTTTCCGCAGTAATCTTCGCCGTTCGGTTAAATAATCTTGCGTAATTTCTATCGGCTGACCGCTTTCCAAACCTTCAAGCAAAAAAGTTTCAAGACGCTCTTGCACTTTGCGTTTTTGTCGTTCGCGGACAAGTTCACGAATTAACTCACTCGCCGAGCCGTAATCGCCGTTTACTACTTCCGATTCAACAAAATCACGCATTGTTTCAGGTAAAGAAATTGTCATTGTCGCCATAATTTATAAATCTCCGTTGAATAAAATATAATAGAAAATAAGATATATTGTCAATAAATAAGAAAGATGCTTATTCTATCGGTTTTGTTTGCTTGGTGTTATAATTCAAAACAGATGAAATCGCCGCTTTTACAATCACTTTTCGACGAAACCGAAAATCGTCCGTTGACTGTTTCCGAAGTAAATTCAAACGTCAAAAGCGAACTTGAACGCCGTTTTTCGTCCGTTTGGGTTGAAGGCGAGATCGTGAATTTTGCCGCCGCAAGTTCCGGACATTGGTATTTTACGCTCAACGACGGTTTTTCTCAGCTCAAATCCGCTTGCTATATCCGCAATAATTCACGCATCAGATTCAAACCTTTTGACGGTTTGCAGGTTCGCGTTCGCGGAAAATTAACCGTTTACGAACCTCGCGGAGAATATCAACTTTTGGTTGAAACGCTTGAACCTTACGGCGAAGGTGCATTGAAAATTGCGTTTGAACAAATCAAGCTAAAGTTAGGCAAAGAAAGGCTTTTTGATGATGAATTAAAGCGTCCGATTCCGATGTTTCCGAAACGAGTCGGCGTTGTTACATCGCCCAACGGTGCCGCATTTTTCGACATTCTGCACGTACTTTCACGCCGCACAAAAACTGTCAGTATCGTCCTGATTCCGACTCGCGTCCAAGGCGAACACGCACCCGAAGAAATCCGCAACGCAATTTTAACCGCCAACGAATTTAACCGTAATTGCAAGGAACCGGAGAAGATAGACGTTTTAATTGTTGGTCGCGGCGGCGGTTCGGCGGAAGATTTGTGGGCGTTTAACGAAGAACAACTTGCCCGCACGATTCGTGCTTCGGAAATCCCGATAATTTCCGCCGTCGGACACGAAAAAGATTTTACGATTGCCGATTACGTTGCCGATTTGCGTTCGCCGACACCTTCTGCCGCCGCTGAAGTTGTTGCCGAACGCGAAGACAGCATCGAAGGTTTTCTACGCCAAAGAACACAGGATTTATTGCAACTGATGAATTATAAGTTGCTTGAATCACGCACAAATTTGCAGGAATTAACGCTTTCGACCGTTTTCCGCGATTTACCTAATCAACTTCGAGATTGGCGTTTTCACGTTGATAATTGTCAAAATCGGATGAACGAATTGTTGGCGGAAAAATTGTCTGAATCTAAGCAAACGCTGGAAAAACTGAAAATTTCGCCAATCAAACTTGCGGGAAAAGTCGCCGGAAACCAAACTCGTTTAGCGTTGCTTAAACAACGTCAAGTTACAGCAGTTAAAGATGTTGTTGACGAAAAAGACGAGCAGTTAAAAATCAAAATGGCTTCGTTGGATGCACTTTCGCCGTTGTCTGTTTTGAAACGCGGTTTTTCTTTGACACAAAAGGAGAACGGCGAAATTATCCGCGACGCAAAGCAAATAAACGTTGGCGAAAACGTGCAAATTCGGCTTATAACCGGCAAACTAAAAGCTAGAGTTTTGGAAAAAGAAACAAATTTACAGGGATAAAAGCGGATGAAAAAGGATAGGAATTTCAAAGATTAAAAACTCTGCGTCTCTGTGTCTTTGCGGTGCAAAATCGCTTTAAACTGATGTCAAAAATAATCGTAAATCTGAATGAGCAAAAAGCAAGCATTCCGCAATTCGGCGAATACCGACAACCGAAAAAGCGTAGCGTTTTCAAAAAAGTACTGTTATTTTTGGTCGGGTTTTTGTTTCTTTCGCTGATTATCGGTTTAATCGGCGGTTATTTTTATTGGCAGAGCGTCAAAAATTCACCGCAGTATTCGCTGGCGTTATTGGTTGAAGCGGCTCGCAACGACGATACTGCCCAAATTGCTCAACTTGTTGATACGGAAGCAGTTATTGACAGTTTTGTGCCGCAGATTACCGAAAAAGCAATCGAACTTTACGGTCGAAATTTGCCGAAGGATTTAGTTTCAAAAGCGTTGCAAATCGGCTTGCCGGCAGTAAAACCGAAAATTAAGGAAATTGCGTCAAAAGAATTGCCGAAACTGGTTCGCGAAAAAACCAAACAAGCCGAAAAAGTCCCGTATTGGATGATTGCGTTAGGTGCGTCAACCGCGTTGGACATCAAAATTGACGGAGAAACGGCGATAATTACGTCTAAAATACCCGATAAACCGCTCGAATTAACGATGAAAAGGAGCGGCGATAAATGGAAAGTTACGGCGGTTAAAGACGACAAATTAGCCACGCAAATCGCCCAAAGCATCGGGCAAAAATTGCTGAAAATGGCGAATGAAAACGGCATCGAAAGCATCGGAAAACAACTCGGGTTAGAAAATTTAGGCGATATTTTGAAGCAATTTTGACTAAAAGGATGAGGGGAAATTAAAAAATTAAGTTTTCCGCTTTCCCTTTAACCTTGTCCCTCGTCCCTAAAGATTATGATTGATTTAAGAAGCGATACAGTTACAAAACCTACGCCCGCGATGCGTAAAGCGATGGCGGAAGCGGAAGTCGGCGACGATGTTTACGGAGAAGATCCGACCGTGAATCGTTTGCAGGAAACGGCGGCGGAACTTTTCGGCAAAGAAGCGGCGATTTTTGTCCCGACAGGTTCGATGGGCAACCAGATTGCCGTCAAACTTCACACAAAAGCGGGTGACGAAGTTGTTATCGAAGAACGCGGACATATCTTTAATTACGAAATGGGTTCGCCGTCGATTGTTTCCGGTGTGATGATTCGCCCTGTACGTTCCGCGAACGATAACGGAATGCTCACTTGGGCGGAAATCGAGTCGGCTTTGCATATCAATCAGCCGTATTATGCGTGTCCGACAGGTTTGATTTGCCTCGAAAATACGCACAACTTCGGCGGCGGAAGTGTAATGTCCGGAACGGATACGAGCGAAATTTGCGAAAAATCTCATGCTTTGAACATTCCTGTTCATCTTGACGGTGCAAGAATTTTTAACTCGATTGTTGCCCAAAATGAAACGGCAAAAAATCTGACGAAAGATGTTGATTCGGTGCAGTTTTGTTTGTCGAAAGGTTTGGGTTCGCCCGTTGGTTCGATGCTTTTGGGGACAAAAGATTTTATCGCGGAAGCCAGAGTTTGGCGTAAAAGATTCGGCGGCGGAATGCGTCAAGTCGGAATTTTGGCGGCGGCAGGTTTGATTGCTTTGACCGAATCGCCGAAAATTCTGCACATCGATCACGAAAATGCGAAACGTCTTGCCGAAGGTGTCGCGAATATCAAAGGAATTTCGATTGACGCGGAAAGAGTTCAGACAAATATCGTTATTTTCGATGTTACGAAAACAGGCAAAACTTCGGCTGAAATCTGCGATAAACTCAAGGAACACAACATTTTAGCGATTCCTTTCGGCAAAGCAATCCGAATGGTTACGCATTATGACGTAAGCCGTGAAGACATTGAAAAAACTTTATCGGTTTTACAAAATGTACTTGGAAAATAGTTGTAACGCAAAGGTTCGGAAAGGTTTCGCAAAGATCGCAAAGTAAAAAACTATAAAAAATCTTCGCGTAACTTGGCTAGACCTTTGCGTTCTTTGCGTTCTTTGCGTTACAAATTCTCACAAACTTTTTGCTACAATAGTTTTATGCAATTTTCGATTTCCGAAGTCCGTAAAAATTTCCCCGCAACGGTGCAAAGCCTTTCGCATTTGCCGAATTTTGAAGCGTGGTTGGCGAGAATTTACGAAATCGAGCAACGTTGGAATCACACCCGCGAAAATCCGAATAAATTTGACGAAGTGATTTTTTACGACACGGAACCGAAAAACGCAACTATCGAAGCCGAATTCGACATCATTTACGCCGGCGGAACACTTGGATTACTTCACGCCGCCACGATGTCTAAATCGTTTAATCGCAAGTGTTTAGTCTTTGACGCACACACGGTCGGCAAAACTCATCGAGATTGGAATATCTCGGACTCCGAACTTTTGGAGTTTGTTCACGCGGGACTTTTTACGCTCGAAGAAATTGAAACGGCGGTCGCGAATCGTTACGAAACAGGTTTTGTGAAATTTTTCGACGGAAATTCGTCCGTCAAAACTCCGAAACTTTTTATGGATAATGTTTTGGATGTGGCGATTGAAGCCGATGTTTTGCTTGAGATTGCGAGGCGAAAACTGCTTGAAACAGGTTCAAACGTGATTGATAATCTGCGGTTTGTAAGGGCGTTTGTGCAAAAAAATCGCGTTGTAATCGAGTGCGAAAACGGTAGATTTTTCGCGGCGAAGATGTTTGTTGACGCAACGGGAACAAATTCCGCCGTTTCAAGGCAGATAAACAACGGTCGTTCGATAACGCACGTTTGCCCGACGGTCGGAACCGTTTCAAAAGGCTTTCAACGCGGAAAATCAGACACCGAAGTTGATTTTACAATCGGTGAAATTCTAGTTTCAAACGAAGATATTTCCGATGACAGACAGCTTATTTGGGAAGGGTTTGCGGGAAATCCGTTGAAGGACGAATACACGACATATTTATTTTTTTACGATTCGGTCGAGTCAAAAGCCGACAAATCATTGTTCAAATTGTTTGAAGATTATTTTGAAAAACTGCCGAGTTACAAAGCAAAAGGCGAGAATTTCGAGATTATAAAACCTGTTTTCGGCTATATTCCGAGCGTGCATCACCTTGGTTGGAAAAATCAAAAACGCACCGCAACCGACAGAATTTTATTGGTCGGCGATGCGGCGGGGTTGTCTTCGCCGTTGACATTTTGCGGTTTCGGCTCGCATGTCCGCAATCTTCGCAAACTCACAAACGGAACTGAAAAAGCCTTATTACACAACAGTTTCTACGAAAAAACTCTGAATCAAATAAACGCTTACGAAGCCAATGTCGCCCAAATGTCGAGCCTTGCCGAATTTATGCGACCAACGCCGAACAGCCAATCTTTTGTCGTTAATGAGACGATGAACGCCGTGATGTTGGCGTTGAGTCAACTCGATAACGGTATTGCTCAAGAACTTTTTCAAGACCGCGTTACATTTTCATCTTTCAAAAAAGTTTTGGCGAAAACCGCTCGTCTGCATCCGAAAGTTTACCGTTTAATGTTCGATCATCTGGGCGTAAAAGGTGCGTTTTGGTGGATTGCGAACATTGCCGAAGCCGCTTTGAAAATTAAGAATTAAAATTTACGAATTATGAATTTTCGTTTCGTAAAACTCACAATAAAGGTTACAATTATCGTTTTTGATTTCAAATTTTTAATTTTTAATTCGTAATTTTTAATTTATTTTATGCTACAAGCCGGAATTGTTGGGTTGCCCAACGTTGGAAAATCTACTTTATTTAACGCTTTAACCGCACAAGAATCAGCACTTGCGGCAAATTATCCGTTTGCGACAATCGAGCCGAACGTCGGCGTGGTTGCCGTGCCTGACGAACGACTTGCGGTGCTTGAAAAATTGAACAAAGCACAGAAAGTTGTGCCTGCAACCGTTGAATTTGTCGACATTGCGGGCTTGGTTCGCGGTGCGTCGAAAGGCGAAGGCTTGGGCAATCAGTTTCTCGCCAATATCCGCGAAACCGATGCGGTGATTCAAGTTGTCAGATGTTTTGACGATGATAATATCATTCACGTTGAAGGCTCGGTTAATCCGATTCGTGATATTGAAACGATTCAAATCGAACTGGCGTTGGCAGACCTTGCTTCGTGCGAAAAACGCAAAGAAAAAGCTCAAAAAGGTGCCAGAGCCGGCGATAAAGTTGCTAAAATCGAGATTGAAATTTTGGATAAAATCTTGCCTGTATTGGAAGAAGGTCGTCCGATTCGGAGTGTAGATTTAACCGATGATGAAAAAGCAATCGTCAAAAGCTGGTTTCTTTTGTCGTCAAAACCGACCATTTACGCGGCAAATGTTGACGAAGATTCGCTCGGTAATCCGGACGAAAATCCGCACGTTAAAGCCGTTAAAGACCATGCAAATTCTGAAAATGCGGAAGTTGTAATTATTTGTGCAAAACTGGAAGCAGATTTGGTCGCACTTGAACCCGAAGAGCGTGCAGAATTTTTAAACGATGTCGGCGTAACTTCAAGCGGTGTTGATAAATTGATTAAATCGGCGTACAAAATGCTCGGTTTAATGTCGTATTTAACCGCCGGAGAAAAAGAAGTTCGGGCGTGGACAATAAAAATCGGCACCAAAGCACCGCAAGCCGCCGGCGAAATCCACAGCGACATCGAACGTGGATTTATTCGTGCGGAAATTATCGGCTACGATGATTTAGTAAAATGCGGAACCCGTAAAGCTGCCAGCGAACAAGGTTTAGCACGCTTGGAAGGCAAAGAATATATTATGCAGGACGGCGATGTGGTGGATTTCAGGTTCAATGTTTAGGCGGAAAGGATTAAATGAAAACAATTATTTTGAATTGGTTTGATACATACACTTTTGATGAATTTTTGGAAGATAAAGAGCCTGGCAACGGCATTTATTTAGTCACGGGAAAAAGACCTTATGAATGTCGGTTAGCTGAAATTGAATAGCCTGTTGAATTTAACAGAGAAATCTTAGAGACCGCAGAAAAAATAATCATTTATGCGTGGCAATATGATTTAAATGAGAAGAAAAAGTATACGCCGCCGCAACCAACCACAATTATAAATTTTTGGTTCAAAAAAATCGAACACCGAGATTTAATCAAATGGAAATTTAAAAAGATTTCACAGATGTTTTATCTTGGGACGGTGATTTTGGCGAACAGGAAATTTGAAAGTTATACAAAATTCAATTTAACACTTTACTTTTATTGCATTTATCAAAAACTAATCACCTAGTTTTACATTTTTACTATCAGATTCTCCGCAACTTCGGCTTATTATTTACGGGGATTCTTATAGTTTGAAAATTCGCGGTTTATCATACATTTACACGTTTTCGATGCTCGTCGATTCGCTCTAAAACTCCGATTGCCAACGCCAACGCGCGTCTGCCGTCTTGTGCGGTAATCGGCGGAATTTCATCGTTTTCTATACAATCTAAAAACGCCGAGAGTTCGGCACGAAGCGGTTCTATGTCATTGATTTCAAGACGGTTAATGTTGATTCCGAGCAATGGATGCGCGGCTTCGGGGTTCAAACTTGTGATTGACGAAAATTTTGTTCCGTAATCTAAAACAACGTACGAATTTGTTTGATAAAACCGAGTTTTGCGGATTTTTTCCGTGCCGATTCTCGAAGCGGTGATGTTGGCGACCGCACCGTTTTCAAACTCGATTCGGGCGTTTGCCGCGTCAACTTTATCGGTTACGACATTTATGCCGACGGCGTGAATCGCCAACACCTTCGTATCTTCGCCGACAAGCCACTGAATCGCGTCCAAATCGTGAATCATTACGTCTAACACCACATCAACATCAAGCGACCGCATCGGAAACGGCGAAACGCGGTGAATCTCAAAATAAAGTGGATTATTGACGTGCGGACGCAACGCAACCATCGCCGGATTGTATCTTTCAAGATGTCCGACCATTAGTTTTGCACCCGATTTTTCTGCCGCCGCAATCATCAAATCGGCTTCTTCGAGCGTTCGGCAAATCGGTTTTTCGACCAACACGTTCACGCCTTTTTCCAAAAAAGCACACGCGATTTCGCAATGCGTTTCGGTCGGCGTAACGATTGAAACAACGTCAACTTTATCGAGAAAATCACGCCAATCAGTCGAAAATTCGCAACCGTATTCAGCCGCGACGGTTTTTGCGTTTTCCGCGTCAACATCAACAACGCCGACAAATTCCGTACGATCTTCACTCGCAAACGCCGCGTGATTGCGTGCGTGATGCTTGCCCAAACTTCCGACTCCGATTACTGCGGTTTTTAATTTCTTCATTTTAGATTTTTGCTTTTTACTTTTCGTGTCTCAGCGTCTTTGCGTTAAAATTTAACTGAACTTATATGAGAAATTCTAACTTTCCAAAGGCGTTGTGGCTAGTCGTTGTAGTCGGATTTATCGGTCTTTATCTTTTCGGACTGAATTTTGTGCCGTTGCTCGGACCCGATGAATCTCGTTACGCCCAAATTGCCCGCGAAATGTTTGAGCGAAACGATTGGATTACGCCGACTTTGGGAGGTTTTAATTGGTTTGAAAAACCTGTTTTGCTTTATTGGCTGCAAATTCTCGGCTACAAATTTTTTGGAGTTTCAGAGTTTTCCGCCCGAATCTTCTCGGCAGTATTTGGTCTTTTAACGATTTTCGGAGTCTATCGCGTGTGCCGAAGAATAGAACAACTTTCGGCAAAAAAAGGGAATTACGGGCAAAGCATCAAAGGTTTGGCGAAATATTCGGCGATTGCGTTGGCAACAAGCATCGGCTTAATTGCATTTTCGCGTGGAGCATCGTTCGATATTATTCTAACTTTGCCTGTTACGTTGGCGTTAATCTGCTTTTTTACGTTTGAACTTTACGCTCCGCACAGCGACCGCGATCAAGTTTTTCAAGGGTATTTCGCTACCGATTTAGGTTATTTGGCGTTGTTTTATGTGTTCATCGGCGTTGCTCTTTTAGCAAAAGGTTTGATTGGAATCGTCATTCCGTTCGGCGTGGTTTTTACTTATTATTTTTTCCAATTACGCTTTCCGCCGCGACTTTTTGTCTTTTCGTGGTTCTGGGGAATTCCGCTAAGTCTTGCTGCTGCTTGTATTTGGTATGTGCCGATGTACCTTACCCACGGCGATACGTTCATCAATGATTTTTTTGTTCAGCATCACTTCAACCGATATATCTCCAACCAATTTCAGCATCCGCAGCCGTTTTATTTCTTCTGGTGGGTTTTGCCGTTGATGACTTTTCCATGGGTTTTTTGGCTCGGAGCTTCGTTGATCAACATCGGAAATTGGCGAAGCGGTCAATCACAAATGCCGATTGATTTTATCCGTTATTTTTGTTTCGCGTGGATGCTTTTCCCGCTGTTTTTCTTTATGTTTTCGGGGTCAAAGTTGCCCGGTTACATTTTGCCCGCACTTCCGCCCGCGATGATTTTAATCGGCGACAGATTGCGGCGTTTTGTGCAAAATAACGAATATAACGAATGGCTTGTTTTCGGACTTTCAAGCGGAACAATTTTGACTTGTTTTATTGTTTTATTGTTTTTCGTGAAAGGTTTTGCCTCGCAGGAAACTGTAAAATACTTGTTTGAAATCTCAGACGCAAACGGCTACAAAGATGCCAAAGTTTACAACCTTCACAACGTTTCGCACAACGCGGAATTTTATGCGAATAAACGACTTATCCGCGATGAAACAGGGAAGTTGAAACGGCTTGAAGGCATTGGCGAAATTATTGAATCGGTGCAAAAAGACGGAAAACCGGTGTTGGTTTTAGTGCCGAAAGAACACGCAAATCAACTGACCGAAAACGAAACGGTAACGTCAAATATCTTGGGCGACAACGGTGAATTGGCGATTGTTGCGGTTGGGCAGAAAAAATAATTTCAGGCAGTTTTTTATGAATTGCCACGCATCTTTAGTGCGTGGGAAACTTAAGCAAGCAGGCAAGGCTTCAGCCGAATATCCGGAAAGCCACAAATCCTTATTGCTTCAGCTAAAGCTAATCGGATTAAGAAAATTTTTATAAGTTTGGCTCAAGCCCACGTTCACGACATAAAATAATCCACGCACTAAAGATGCGTGGCAATTCATAAGAACAGAAATTCATAAATACAAAAATGAGAATTGCAGAAAAATTTACACAACTCGCAAATCGCAAAGGTTTTATTCCTTTCATTTCCGCCGGCGACCCTAATCTACGGCAAACAAAAGAGTTAATCCTCGCGTTAGCGGAATTGGACGCGACCGTTATCGAACTCGGCGTGCCTTTTTCAGATCCGATGGCTGACGGCGTTGTCATTCAATTAGCATCCGAACGTGCGTTGAAAAATAACTTCGGAATCGCCGAAATTTTTGATGTCGTCCGCGATGTTCGCACGCAAACCAATACGCCGATAATTTTGTTCAGCTATTTTAATCCTTTGCTGCAATACGGTTTGGAAAAACTTTGTGCGGACGCAAAAAACGCGGGTGTTGACGGTTTTTTGGTAACGGATTTAGTCCCCGAAGAAGCCGAAGAATTTTCTAATCTGTTGAAAAAACACGGTTTAGATATGATTTTTTTAATCGCACCGACATCAAGCGACGAACGCCTGAAAATGGTGGCGGAACGTGCGAGCGGCTTCATTTACGCCGTTTCACGCACAGGCGTAACAGGTGCGAGAGACGCAACCAGCCAATCAGCCGAAGTTTTGGTAACGCGAATGCGGAAGTTTTCGAGCTTGCCGATTGCCGTCGGTTTCGGAATTTCGACCGCCGAACAGGTTGCTGAAACGTGGAAATACGCCGACGCGGCAGTTGTCGGCTCGGCAATCGTGCGGGAAATTGCCAAATTTGGCGAAAATGAAGATTTAGTTGCAAAAGTAAAAGATTTTGCGGGAAAATTGCTGCCGAAATAGAATTTGATGATAGAATCTTACAAATTTTATGCTCTCTAAATGTGTTCAATGCGGTTTTTATGTTAGGCAAAATGACGAATTTTGCCCGAATTGCGGTGGATTTGAACCAACAAAAAACTATGATTTGAAACCACAAAAGTATATCCGGTTATTGAGTTTGTTACGCTCTATGGATTTCAGAGTTGTATTTTCTGTCTTTGTAGCGTTTTGTGTTTTGATGATTCTATCCGATTTTAGTTTTTTTAGTGTTTTTTACTTTCAATGGTATATCTATTTTTTTGCGTTAATTTTAGGGGCTTTAACATCATTTTCTCTCTCTTTTTGGCTCAAGAAGTTTTTGATTGTAGAAAACATATCAAGAGAAAAGACAACAAAATGCTTAAGTACTCAGGAAAAAATAGTTTTGAAGAGAATTAAAACTTTGGAACAAAGGGCAAACCAAATTGAAAACATTCTTCAACGAATTGGTGAAAGCTCGAAAAAAACTCTTTCGGATGTCCGCACGAAGTTGATTTCTGCCAATGAAATTGTAGTTTCCCAACTTTCACGTTATGAATTACAAAACTACAAAATTAAACTTGTTCGCTTACAGAACAATATGTCGCCGTATTTTTTGTATTTGCATCGGTTAGATGAATTTCGGATTGAAGAGGGAATTCTGACCGGCGAACAAACAATTCGTGAGGTCGGCAAAATTCGAGAAAGCATCAGCGACAGTTTTCCGAAAAAAGTTGAGATTGAACGAGCAGATTTTCTTAAAAACCTTGACGAAACTTCGCAAAGTTGTGAAAAATTGTGGGAAGCCTTATTAAGCAAACAAGCGTTGTTTGCGTTGAAAGACGTTCAGCCGACCAATGAAATCGGTACTATTTTACACGCCGAAGAACTCGCCCACGCGACCGAAACATTTAATCTGCAAGCGAAATTGACTGATTTCAGCGAATCGTTCGACGAACTTGAAGATGAATATAAACGACTTACGGCTGATGACGAAATTACGCAGAAATTCTTGACCGAGTAAAGAACTTGGTCATTTCAGCAGTTTTGCCATAATCGCTTTTTGGATGTGCAAGCGATTTTCGGCTTCGTCGATGACGACCGAATCTGGCGAATCGATGACCGAATCGGTAACAATCACATTGCGGCGAACAGGCAAACAGTGCATAAAAATTGCGTTGTTCGCACGTTGCATTTTCGCATCGTCAACAATCCAATCGTCTCTGAGGTTTGAACGAAACTCGATATCTTTACTCGTATCACCATAAAAGTTTTTGCTTCCCCAAGACTTTGCATAAACTACTTCAACGCCGTCGAACGCGGAATAAACATCGTTTGTAATTTGCAAACTGCCGCCCGTTTCTGCCGCTTGTCGCTCGATCTCGCTCATCAATTCTTCGTCCAATTCATAACCTTTCGGATGTGCGATTGTCAGTTTATGCCCCATTTGCGCGGCGGCAAGTGCAAATGAATTCGGGACAGCCATCGGCAAAGGTTTCGGATGCCATGCCCAAGTCAGTAAAACCTTTTTCGGTTTATCGCCCAACTTTTCGCGTATCGTCAGCATATCCGCCAACGACTGACAAGGATGGTGCATCGCTGATTCAAGATTGATAATCGGCTTCGTCGCATATCGTTCAAATGCAGACAAAATCGGTTCGGTTCTATCCAAATTCCAATCTTCCAACGATGCAAAAGTTCGTACGCCGATTGCCGAAACGTAGCGTTCCAAAACCTGCACAAACTCTTTCAAATGCTCGGTTTTATTACCGTCCATCACGACATTTTCACGATGTTCCAACGTCCACGAAGTTCCGCCGGGTTCAAGAATAACGACATTTCCGCCAAGTTCGTAAATGCCAACCTGCATCGAAGCACGAGTTCGCAAACTCGGATTAAAAAACACAAGTGCAACGGATTTTCCCGACAAAGGTTTATCGGAGATTTGATTATTTTTGTATTTTAACGCCAAATCGAAAAGCGATTCGATTTCAACGCGGGAAAGGGCGGATGTTTTTAGGAAATTATTTGCCATTGTCTTTAATGCTGATGATGAATATCAGGAAAATGATCGTGTTCGTGATTCGTTTCCTCGTGTTTATGCAAATGATTATGCGGTTTATCGGACGAAAATTCAATTTGGTGGTCGTGGCGGTGATGTTCGTCGTGGATGTGCCGATGATCGTGTTCCAAAAGTGAATGAATATGATCGTGTTCGTGTTTTTCCGTCAGATGCAGATAAACTCCGATCATCATTAAAACGGCGGCGGAAATGAACGCAACGGACAATGAATCACGCAAAACTATTATAGAAACAATGGCTCCGACAAACGGTGCGAGCGAAAAATACGCTCCTGTGCGGGCTGTGCCGAGATATCTGAGAGCCAGCACGAAAAACGATAAACTGATGCCGTAACCAATCAATCCGACAAATCCCGCAGAGACGATTGAAAATCCGTCGGGAAATTTTACACCGATTATCAAGGCGATAATCAGATTGACAATTCCGGCACAAACTCCTTTTAACGCAGCAATTTGCAACGGATTAACCGCCGAAACTTTTCTCGTCAGATTGTTGTCAACTGCCCACATCAAGCACGCTCCCGCAATTAACAATGCACCCCACGGCAGACCGATTTCAGGCTTTCCTTCCCACGACAAAATAATCCCGCCCGCAACAATAAAAAGCATTCCGAAAGCAATTCGCCTGTCAAAATTTTCTTTGAAAACAAACCACGCCAAAACTGCCGTCAAAACTCCTTCAAGATTCAGCAACAGCGAAGCGGTCGAAGCAGGTGTCAGATTCAGACCGAATAAAAGCATAATCGGAGCAACAATTCCGCCCGTAAAAATCGCTCCTGCCAGCCACGGAATATCTTCTTTTTTCAAACTCGCTTCGGTTGATTTTTTCTTTGTTTTCCATGAGATTAGCAACCAAAAAGACAGACCGATGCCCGAACCCAAATAAAGCAAAGCGGCAAGCAAAACAGGCGAAGTTTGCCCCAAAAGCAACTTGGCAAAAGGCGTGCTTGCCCCGAATAATCCTGCCGCTAAAAATGCGTAGATAATGCCTGTCCATTTTGAATCTGTCGATTTTTCCATGATTTAGATGAATTTTTCGCCGGTGTTATTTTCTGAGAATTTCAACCAACAAATCAATTTCTTCCTCTTTTACGCACAACGGCGGAAGCAATCTTAAAACATTAGGCACGCTCGAAGTTCCCGTAATTATCTTATGTTCCAACAACTTAGCGTGAAATACTTTTGCCTCCGAAGCAAATTCAATGCCAATCAAACAACCTTTGCCGTGAACCGCAACAACTTCTTCGACTTCTTCCAAACGCTCTCGCAAATAAATTTCAATTCGTTTGGCGTTCGCAATCATCTCGTCGGTTTCGATTGCTTCAAGCGTGGCTAAAACTGCGGACATTGCCAACATTCCGCCACCGAAAGTTGTGCCTAAATCGTTTGTTTTGATAACTTCGGCGATGCAACTATTGACCAAACACGCTCCGACCGGAATTCCGCTTCCCAAACTTTTCGCAGATGTAATAATATCCGCTTCGACGTTTCCCGCCAAATCTGAACCGCTGAAAAACCAATTTCCGGTGCGTCCGATGCCGGTTTGCACTTCGTCGAAAATTAAAACGATGCCGTGTTCGTTACAGATTTCGCGTAATCCGACAAAAAATTCGGGCGGCGCTTCGCGGCAACCGAACATTGACTGAATCGGCTCAAGCATTATCGCCGCAGTTTCGTTGTCGGCTAATACTTGGACACTTTCCAAGTTTCCGAATTCCGCACAGACGTGATGCGGAACATTCGGTTTGCCGATTTCGCGGTATTTGCCCAAAAACGTGGCGGAAATTGCGTCCGCCGTTCTGCCGTGAAAACCGCCCGTGAAGGTGATGACTTTTTCGCGTTTGGTGGCAAATCTCGCCATTCGCATCGCGTTTTCGTTTGCCTCAGTTCCCGAATTGCAGAAAAAGGCTTTCGTAATCGAATTCGGAGCAATCGAAACGAGCTTTTGCGACGCTTTCGCGCGAACTTCCGAATAAACTAAATTACTGTAAAATAACACTTTATCGGCTTGATTTCTAATCGCTTGAACAACGTGCGGATGCGCGTGACCGGTTCCGCAAACGGCGTGTCCGCCATACAAATCTAGATATTTTTCGCCTTCGCTCGTCCAAATCCAACTGCCTTTGCCACGTTCGACCGAGATATTCATCTTCGCGTAAGTCGCAACTTGGGTTGATTCTTCGATATTTTTTATTTCGTTGAATTTCATAAATTTTTGCCGCAGAGAACACAGGATTCACCGAGAAAGCAAAAAACCAATATCTGCGTTGAATGTTCTCTTACGAATCTTTTTCTCTCTGTGTTCTCTGTGAACTCTGTGGCAAATGTTCTTAAATACTTGGTAAATAATAACAAACAAGCAGTTGAAATACGATAATCTATTCCCGAAAGCCAAACGATTTTTATATTTAAAATAACTGCCGGAACTGCGAGTTTGCGGTGTAATTATTGTAAATTCACGATTATTACACAAATAAACGTGTAAAAAGTTTTGTTGATTTTGACATAACGGTTACAAACAATTAGACTTTAGGTTTTCACTTTGCGTGAAAGGATGAGTAATTATGCCAAAAAGAACATTTCAACCAAACAACCGTCGCCGTGCGAAGAAGCACGGATTCAGAGCGAGAATGGCGACCAAAAACGGTCGCGCAGTATTAAAACGTCGTCGTGCGAAGGGACGAAAGAGATTAACAGTTCATCATTATTAAACTTTCGGTTTCCGAAGGAAAATCGTCTGCGAAAGCCGTCCGAATTCCGTCAAGTTTACGCTGAAGGCAAGCGTTTTGAAGGCAGATTTATGACATTGTTCATAATGCCGTCGAAAACCGAGTTTCAGCGGCTGGGCGTAACGGCTTCAAAAAAAGCGACCGGCAAAGCTCATGAAAGGTTTCGCGCAAAACGTCTTTTGCGTGAATCGTTTCGGTTGAGCAAAGCCGAATTGAACGAAATTACTTGCAACTACGATTGGGTTTTGAATGCCCGCCGCAGTTTATTGAAAGTAAAACTCGAAAAACCGCTTGACGAATTTCGGCAACTGATTAAGAAAGTTAAAGTTTGGGAACAAATCAAGGGCGAAGAGAACGTCGAAAGTGAAGCAAAATGAAGTTTTTTTTAATGGACATTTTGAAACTTTACAAGTCGTTTGTCTCGCCTTTTCTGCCGTCTGCGTGCAGGTTTGAACCAAGCTGTTCCGTTTATATGTTTGATGCCGTCAAAAAATACGGCGCGGCAAAAGGAACTTTTATGGGCGTAAAACGTATTCTTCGCTGTCAGCCGTTTTGCAAAGGCGGAGACGATCCGGTCAGATAAAATAAGAACTGCGAATTAAGAATTCAAAATTGCAATTTTTAATTTTTAATTCGTAATTTTTAATTCTTAATTTATGTCAGATAACAACCAGTCAACAACACAACGATTTTTAATCGCCGCCGCTCTTTCGATGGGCGTTTTATTGCTTTGGACGTACCTTTTTCCGCCGCCGAAAAAAGTTGATGTTGCGAACACAAACGCAAATACGGCGGTTGCCAATACACAAACGGCAACGCCGGAAGCCGCCAAACCGCAACAACCTGCTCAACCGATTGTTGAAACGCCTGACGATACGCCGAACAAAGTTTTGTCGATAAAATCACCGCTGTATCAAATTAAATTCGATACAAAAGGCGCGTTGGCGACAAGTTGGATTTTGGTCAAAAATGTTTCGACTCACAGCGAGAAAGTTTTGTGGGCAGAAGGTTCAAACAACGATACGCAAATTCCGCTGGAACTTGTTTTGCAAGCTAATCCGAAGCGTGAATTTCCTTTCAGGCTTTCAACCGGCGACAAAAACACCGATGCGACTTTGAACGAAAGAAACTATCAATCTTCGGCTGACGGTGAAATTTTACTCAACGGCAACGAATCGAAAGAAGTTAGTTTTAAGTTGAAAGCGGGCGATGTCGAAGTAACAAAGTCGTTTACTTTTCACGCCGACAGTTATTTGACGGATTTGAAAATTACCGCCACTCGCAACGGTCAAACGATTGCAAACACGAAACTTTTAATCGGCACGGCAATCGGCGATCAAGGCATTAAATTTCACAACTATTATCATATCGAAGCGGAAGGCGTGGCTAATACAGGCAACGAAATAGACCGTCAAACTGCTTCAGTTTTCTTTAAAGAAAACGCGGTCGAAGGAAGTCTTGCCGTTGCCGGAAACATAACTTGGGCAGGAGTCGGCGACACATATTTTGCGATGGCGGCAATTCCTGCCCAACCGTCGGCGGGTTTGGAGTATCACGCCACGAAAATAGTCAATGAAGTTGAGCCGTATTACGACGGAATTATATCGTTTATTACACAAAATAAAAAGACCAAAGTTGACCGCCACCTTGTTACGGCTCACGTTCCGTTTACGGCGGACGGTTCCGTAACACAGATTTATACGGGTTCAAAAGATTATTTTACACTTCGTGATTATGACAAGAAATTAGTGGATAAAAATCTTGACGGCTTTATCAATTACAGCAACTATTCGCTGATTCGGTTCTTTGTCAAACCGATGGCTAAAGGGCTTTTATACGCTTTAACGGCAATTTACGGAGTCGTCGGAAATTTTGGCGTGGCGATTATTGTCTTTACGCTGATTTTTTATTCGATGTTCTTTCCGTTGCGTTGGTATTCTTCGCGTTCGTTCAAAAAAGCACAGGCTAACGCTCCTAAAATGAAGGAGTTACAAGACAGGTTGAAAGCGTATCAGAAAAAAGGAATCGCGGCAGACGATCCGCGAATGCGTGAATTGCAGGTGGAACAACTGAAAATGACAAAGGATTCATTGCCGATCGGGGGTTGTTTGCCGTTGTTGTTGCAAATGCCTTTTTTCTTCGCGTTTTTCTCGGCGATAACTATCGGACTCGATTTTCGGCAAGCCGGTTTTTTATGGCTGCCCGATTTATCTTCAAACGACCCGTTTCATATTCTCGAATTTTTATTCGCGGGATCAATGGCAGGTTCGATGATGTTTACGCCGACCTCTCCGATAGTTACGGACGAACAAAAAATGCAACAAAAAATGATGACATACCTGATGCCGGTCATGATGTTGTATGCCATGTGGGGAAATCCTGCGGGATTGTTGTTATACTGGGTTTTCGGCAATATCGTCAGCTTTGTTCAGCAATTTATTATCAATAAATTGAATAAAACTAACGAACCGCCGGCACCTGATATGACAATCGGAAAACTTGTGCCGAAAAAAGCATAAAGGAATATTATTTATGAGCGAAATTCAACAAAAAGCGAGCGATTTTTTAACGGAAACTCTGAATGATTTTCGTTTCAACTTAGATATTTCGTCCGAAAAAACGGATGAAGGTTTTCTCTTTGACATCAAAGGCAACGACACGCATTTTCTGCTGAACGAAAGCGGTGAAATGCTCGATGCGTTGGAAACACTTTTGTTCCAAGTTTACGGTAAAGAAATAGAACGAACCGAAAGATTTATCTGTGACGCGGACGGTTTCCGGCGTACTCGCAAAAGCGAATTGCAGGCAATGGCTCGTTTTGCCGCTCAAAATGTCCGCAAAACAGGTCGCTCGTTTACCTTCGGCGTTCTGAATTCGACCGAACGTCGCGTTATTCATTTAACACTGCAAGCTGAAGAGGATTTACTGACCGAATCGGTCGGCGGCGGCAGAGAACGACGCTTGCAAGTCAGTTTGAAATAACTCCGAGCAATGTTTGACTTGACTTGGAAACATAAATGAGTTTATTGTTCTTTTACCCTAGTTTTTAAAATTAAAATAAAGTGAGGTTAGAAATCTTATGTCAATGATAAATGACTTTAAGGCTTTTATTGCACGCGGAAATGTGCTTGATTTAGCTATCGGTGTAATTATGGGAGCGGCGTTCGGTAAAATAGTTACAACGTTTACCGAAGGAATTGTGATGCCTTTTGTCGGGTTAGCGACCGGAGGAACGGATTTTAAATCAAAAGTGTTCAGTTTGGGTAAAATGCCTGTCGGAACAGCGAAAGAATTGGCTGACGCAATTGCCGCAAAAGAACCGTTAATTATGTACGGACAGCTGATCAGCGATATTATTACGTTTATTATCGTTGGTTTTGTGATGTTTATGATTGCGAAAGCCGCAATGGGTTACTTTACAAGATTGGCTGCCGAAACTCCGCCGCCGCCGCCTACTCCGGAAGAAACGTTGCTGGCAGAAATTCGCGATCTTTTAGCGAAAAAATAGTTTTTAGAAATTTATTAACCTGTTTGGCGCGAGACAATAATCAAGTTTCACGCCAAATTTATTTTTTAAAGGCAAAAGTTGCCGATCAAACAAAATATTCAAAATTTGCTGCAAACTAAAGAAGCAAGAAAAAGTTTTATCTTTTACTTTATCTCAGCGTCCCCATTTTAATTTATTGCGGAGAACATCGAAATAATTTCGGTTCGGCGGTTTTACCAAGTTTAATGTTGTCTTGCTTTTACGAATTTTTACCACATCGTTTGTCGTCAGTTCAAACCCGACTTGACCATCCAAAGTTAAAAAAACATCTTCGTTTTCGGTCTTTAAGCGTAAGGCAATTTCCGCCGTATCAGGCACGACAATCGGACGATTTGAAAGCGTAAACGGGCAAATCGGAGTCATTACAACCGCGTTCATCGAAGGAAAAACTATCGGTCCGCCGGCGGAAAGATTATACGCAGTTGAGCCTGTCGGCGTTGAAATTATCAAACCGTCGGCACGAAAATCGTTGACGTAAAGTTCGTCTAACGTGGCTTCGATGTTGATAATGCGGGCAAGTGCGGCTTTGTTGATGACAACATCGTTCAAAACGCGATTTTTCGACAATTCGATGCCGTTTCTTTCGTGTGTAACATCAAGCGTAACGCGTGAATCAATCGTAAAATCGCCGCGTAAAATTCTTTCTAAAGCATCGTAAAGTTCTTCGATGCGGAATTCGGTGAGATAGCCCAAACTGCCGTAATTTATTCCCAAAACAGGCACATCAAGATTTTCTAACAAACGTGCGGCAGAAATCATCGTGCCGTCGCCACCGAGTACAACCGCCAAATTCACATCGGAAAAATCTTGCCGGCGGGCAATAATCTTGCGTTCACCAAGCCAAATAGAAAGCTCGCGGGCAGTTTCCAATGCTTCATCGTGATTCGGTTTAACGATAATCCCGACAGCTTTTATTTCAGATTCCATGTTTTAAATTACAAATTCCAAATTTCAGATTCAACTCAAAGCCCAAACAAAAAAGGTTTCCCTTTTCCCTTTTCCTTTCTCCCTTGTTACGCCATCGGAGCAAAAGGTTTGCCGTAATGTTCTTGGTAAACCCAGCCGAGAAATCGCGCTTCGGCGATGCAAAGCGCTTCAATCCAGCAACAACTCAAATATACGCGGCGTTCGATTACGGATGGGATTTGATTCGCTTCGTCAATCGTTGAAACGTTGTGTTGTTTGAGTTTATAGTTTTCGGCGATACTCGAATTCGTCTTTTTTGCGTCTTGCAAAGCGTTCAAAATATCGCTGATCCAATGATTCAAAGTCGTTTCATCGCTGTTTTCTTGAATCGCTTGAAATACGCCGACGGCAAAACGAGCCTCGGCATTTTCAAACGGATAAGTCGGAATTCCTTGCTGTGTATCGTCCAGTTGTTTCCACTGAAAAACTTCTTCAACGTGCTGTTGACGCACAATATTTACTTTTTGATCGTTCATCAAAAACCATTCGAGCAAATCTGCCAACGAATTTGTTTCAATCGCGCCTTCGCCGGTTTTTCGCAAAGTCGGCGGTGCAAGCTGTTGTTCTTTCATAAATTCGATTATAGATTTGAAACGAGGCAAAACGCAAAAAAGACGAAAAGAATTAACTTTTCGCCTTTTTTGATTAAGTTTTTCCGACAAAACTACATTTTCGGTGATTCAACTGCTTTTTTGTAAACCGATTCGGAAGATGTATTTCCGCGTGGCGTTTCCGATTCGCGTTTTACCGTCAAAGTATTTCCGTCTGCCGAAAGTGTATAAGTTTCTTTGCTGCCGATTGTAACTTCGCCCGTCGGGCTTTCAAACGTGCTGTTACGGCTTAATTTTAACGAAGTTTTATCGAACTTTGCTTTCAATGTAACCGTCATTTGTCCCATCGGCGATTCTTGCTGCATCGCGGTTTCTTTGCCGTCAAGCGAATATGTCGTTGTCCCGTCCCGCCCGCCCGACATTCCGCCGCGACCGCCGGGTATTTCAGCCGAAGACATACGTTTGGTTTTTACCTCAACCGTAAACTCTTTATCTGTTTGCGTAACTGTCAAAGTTTGGCTTTCGATTGATTTGGCTTGCCGTTCGTCCAATTTACTGTCCGCTTTGTCGAGTTCCCAAGTTCCCGAAAAGTTTGCTTTAGTTTGGGCAAAAACCGACAAACTTAAAACGAAAATACACGCCGGTAAAAATGATAGTTTTTTCATAAAATAAATTCTCGCTATTTTGTAAATTGAAAAGTTTCTGCATTTATTATGACGCAGAAACTTTTTCGATAGTTACAAAAACAATGTAAAGAATTGTAAATTAAGCGGGTTCTTTATTCAAATTGCTGTGTTTATAGCCGTAAATAAAATAAACAACCAACCCGACAAGCATCCAAATTCCGAATCTGAACCAATTTGTCCAACCGAGTTCGGTCATCAAATAAGCGCACGACAGCACGCCGAGAACCGGAATGAGCGAAAGTTTTTTCAAACTGCACAAGAAAACCATCACACAAGTTAAAACTAAAAATGACAGCAACGGTATTTTGTGCGATAAAACGCCGAACATTGTTTCATCCGCCGAAGGTTTTAACGAAAAGAAATCCCAAACTACCGAAGTATTATTAAAATATAAAAAGGCTCCGATTCCCGCAACAACCAGTGCCGGAATGATATATTCCGAATTGATATACGGCACATATCGCCCTTCGCGTCCGAATTCCTTGTCTTTAAATAAAACTCCCGCGCAAACGACCAAAAATGCAAATAACGTACCGATACTCGCGAGGTCTGTAACTTCGGTCAAATTCATAAATAACGCGGGAATTGCGACAACTAAACCTGTGATAATCGTAGCGAACCACGGCGTTTTGAATTTCGGATGAATCGACGAAAAAATTTTCGGTAAAAGTCCGTCGCGGCTCATCGCCATCCACAAACGCGGCTGTCCGATTTGGAAAACCAAGAACACGGTTGCCAGTGCAATAACTGCAGAAATTGCGATAACGCCTGCTACGAACGGCAGATTGCTGTCAGGTTGGGTAAAAACAAAAGCCAGCGGATCGCCGACATTCAATTTTGTGTAAGTAACCATTCCTGTCAAAACCAACGCCAAACAAACATATAGAATTGTGCAAATCACGAGCGAATAAATCATTGCTCGCGGTAAATCGCGGTGCGGGTTTTTACATTCTTCGGCGGTTGTCGAAAGCGCGTCAAAACCAATATACGCAAAAAACACGGCAGACACGCCTTTCATCACGCCCGCAAAACCATTCGGCGCAAACGGCGACCAATTTGCCGGAACAACGTAAAATGCTCCCAGAAAAATAACCATCAAAATTACGGCAATTTTCAAAACAGTAAGAATATTTCCGGCGATTTTTGCTTCTCTGATTCCGATAAAAACCAACGTTGTAATCGATAATGTAATCAGCAACGCAGGTAAATCACATACAATCGGCAAACTTCCGAGTTTTGGTGCGTTTGCAAATGCCGAATAAGCATCAAGTTGTCCGCAACTTATATCTTTGCTCATTTCGCAAACTTTCGTTAAGGTTTCAATTGTTCCGCCTTTCGTTAATGCTTCGGTAACAGCCTTAAACCCGTTACTTGCCGTCAGATAATCCATCGTGAAATGAAGCGGGATATCGATTCCGTAACCTTTCAGCATTCCCGTAAAATAATCGCTCCACGAAATTGCCACGGCGATGTTTCCGATGGCGTACTCCACAATCAAATCCCAGCCGATGATCCACGCGACAAGTTCGCCCAAACTCGCGTACGAATATGTGTATGCAGAACCCGCGACCGGAATCCGCGAGGCAAATTCAGCGTAGCAAAGTGCCGAAAACGCACAAGCAATCGCCGTGAAAATGAATAAAAATATTACCGCAGGTCCGCCGTCGGACGAGGCTTTTCCGACCATGGCGAAAATTCCCGCACCAACAATGGCGGCAATTCCCATCAATGTTAAATCGGTTACACCGAGCGAACGGCGTAAGCCTGTGCCGCTTGCTTCGGCATCAATAAAGCCTTGTTCGGCATCGGCTTTGATTTTTTCGATAGATTTTTTGCGAAATAGATTCATAGTTTTTTTTATTGTGAATTATAGAATTTGTTCATCGACTCATTTGCTCATTTGTTCATTGATTTCTTAAATGATTCAAAGAACAAATCGGACAATGATTCAATTTTTTTGCTTTGTTTGCGAATTGTGAACGAATTTTTGTTCGGATGCAATAAAAAACAACGCTTTTCAGCGATTTTTTTGGAAATTTATTTTAATTGAGCCTGCTTATAAAGTGTGTTAAACTTTGTTTTGGCTGTTTCAAAACAGCTAATCCAACCGAATTCAGATGAAAAGCCGCTCAATCCACGAAAATTTAGATACTTCGTTCGTCAACCTTTCTGCGTTGATACGCTATTTGCGTCGCCGAAATTTTGTCGGAAAAGTGAATGTTCAGTTGAATAATTACGAAGCGGAAATAATTTTGGACGAAGGAAATCAACTGAAAGTCCGCGAACACGACCGATTGGCGGGACGAGTTGCCGAAGGCGATGCGGCGTTGCAACGACTTCTTGTGCGTTCACGCGAAGCCGGCGGAACGATAAACGTTTTTCAATTTACCGAAGAAAGCGAATTTGCGGAAGCCGAAATCCCGTCGGCAATCGCTCAAGCCGGCACGAACGGAAACGGTTTGTCGAAAATTTCGGCAACCCCGATAACTATGCCGTCAAAGCCTTTGGAGCTTGAAGTTGCCAAAGAAGCCGACAAACAACTTCGGGCAAGTAAATCTCTGAGTTTGCCGAATTTCCCGTTTAATTTGAGCAACAGCGTCGAACAAAAAGCCAAACAAAACGGCGCATCACCGCAAGATTGGCAGACGATTCTGCAACTTACGAGCGAGCTTTTATGGACATTCGACACAAATTTGGCGGAAGCAAACTTAAATTTTTCGGCGGCAATCCGTAAAGCTCAAAGCGAAATTTCGACGGATTATCCGTTTTTTGACCCGAACGACGGTATTTTTATTTATCAAAACGGCAAAGTTACGATGCAGGAACAAGTAAGCGGAAAACTTTATGTCGCGGGCTTGAACGAAATTTTGCGGAGAATGTTGGACAAACTCGGTTCAAACCCGAAATTCGCGGAAACTTATCGCCAAACCACACAACGTTTAATAACGCTGATCCGCCAACGCAAACTGCATTACGACAAATTTTCAATCACACCGCAACTCGAAAAAACTCTCGGCATTTAGAAATTTTCAATTTTACGATGCTTCAATTTTTCAATGAATCAATGATAAAATTGTCGGATTATGGATTGGAAAATTTTCGGAACCGC
Organism: Acidobacteriota bacterium; assembly: GCA_031430435.1. GTDB lineage: Bacteria > Acidobacteriota > Blastocatellia > Pyrinomonadales > Pyrinomonadaceae > JANNVK01. The sequence goes on along the minus strand of JANPBM010000110.1, from coordinate 198,051 downwards.
ATTTTTAACACTTTTCTTAGCCGAACTCGGCGATAAAACGCAACTTGCCGTCATTACGATGACCGCGAATACCGAATCGAAAGTTTCGGTTTTTCTCGGCGCGAGTTTGGCATTGATTACGGTTACGCTGCTCGGCGTGGTTTTCGGCGGAGTTTTGAGTCAATATATTCCGACCGAATATCTGCAAAAAATTGTCGCCGCCGCCTTTATTATTATTGGCGTGTTGATGCTTTTGGGCAAAATGTAAGTTTGGCAATTAAAAATTAAAGCCGGTTTCAGGTTGTAAACTTTCTTTGCGTAACAAATTTTCTGCATTTTCAAGTAAAACTTTGGTAAAATTACGCTAAAGGATTTTGCACTATGAAAAAGTATTTTGCGGTATTGTTGTTCGTGATTTTTGGCGTTTCGTTTTGGCAAGTATTTGAAACTAAAACCTTTAGCCAAGATGTTGATGTTTTATCCGAAATTAAACCGCAATCGCGGCAAGCGGCGGCATTTGCGGTTTCGGAAAAAGTAAGCTCGTTTTCACTGAATGTCGGCAATTATCCGAAAAAATCAGCCGAAGAAAAAGCCCGCGAAATTCCTAACAACAAACCTTTTCGCAAACAAATTCCAAACGCACAACACGATTCGGACGCAAATCAGCAAACTTTTTCACTCGTTCCGATGCCGACACCGTTGCTCACTTTCGACGGTTTATCCAGCAACGATAATGCCGATGTTTACGGAAATCGGATTGTTCCGCCCGATCCGAACGGCGATGTCGGCTTGACGCAATATGTTCAAGCGGTCAATTCGCTGTTGCGTGTGTACGACAAAAACGGTACGCCGCAAACTCCGCCGTTTCGCTTAAGTTCGCTGTTTTCAAATCTTGGCACACAATGTTCAACCCGCGACGACGGCGATATTATCGTTTTATACGATTCATTGGCAGATCGTTGGATTTTATCGCAATATTGCACGTTCGCACCGCCGTTCAGACAAATGATTGCAGTTTCGCAAACAGGCGACGCGACAGGTTCGTATTTTATTTACGAATTTGTTATGCCGAACAATAAACTCAATGATTACAGCAAGTTCGGCGTGTGGACGGACGGTTATTATATGTCAACCGATGAGTTTGTCGGCGGTGATTATGTCGGTTCGGGAGCGTTTGCGTTTGACCGAAACAAAATGCTTCGCGGCGATTCAACCGCAAGTTATGTCTATTTTGATTTAGCTTCGCCTTCAACTATCAGATTTGGCGGACTTTTGCCGAGCGATTTAGACGGAATAACGCCGCCGTTATTTGGAACACCGCAAACTTTTGTCGGCTATACCGCGACCGAATACGGCGATTCAACGGACGCAATCACGCTTTTCGACTTTAAACCAAACTTTGCAAACCCTTTCAGTTCAACATTTAGGCAACGTTCAGAAAGCCCGATAGCTGTTCCGAGTTTTGATCCGACATCAAACGACGGTCGCAGCGATATTTTTCCGCCCGCACCTGCGGAAGCGTTAGATTCGCAAAGCGACAGATTGATGTACCGCGTTTCGTATCGGAATTCGGGCGGTTTTGATTATCTGACTTTTAATCAAACTGTGCGAAGTTCCGCGATTGGTCAAACATATCGGGCGGGCGTTCGCGTGCATCAGCTCAGACGAAATCTGTTGTTGGCAACGCCGATAACTCCTTTTACCGTCAACACAAGCGCGACCGTCGGCGATAATTCCACATCGCGTTGGATGGCTTCTGCGGCACAAGATTGGCAGGGAAATATTGCGGTCGGTTACAGTCAAGCGAACGAAGAAAAAGTTCCTTCGATAGTTTATTCGGGCAAATTGGCGAGTGAAACGGCTTTTCGCACCGAGGTTTTTCTGACGCAAGGAACGGGCGTACAAACTGCGTTCGGCTTTCGTTGGGGCGATTATTCGGCGATGAATGTTGATGTTGCGGACGATTGCACGTTTTACTACACAAACCAATATTATTCTTTTGTAAGCCAAGAAGAAAGTCCGTTCGGTTGGCTGACGCGAATCGGAAAATTCAAATTTGATGAATGCACAAACGCACCGCGAAGTGCAATTAACGGTGTTGTAACAAATTCCGTAACTTCGCAACCGATTGCAAACGCACAAGTTACGGCATCAAGTTATTCACGCGGAACAAATGCAATCGGAAGTTACGGCAGTCTTTTAGTTTTGCCGAATACTTACACAATCACAGCTTCGGCGTTCGGTTATCAATCGCAAACGGTAACGGTTTCAGTCGTCAACGGACAAGTTTTGACGCAAAATTTCGCCTTACAGCCGACCGCAGTTTTGGTTGATTCTGGAACGCAATTTACGTCGGAAAGTTGTGCGGTAAACGGTACGATTGACCAAAACGAAACGGTAACGATCAACCTTGCGTTACGCAACACAGGTTCGCTGAACACGGCGAATTTAACCGCAACTTTGCAACCGACAAACGGCGTTGTAAACCCAAGTTCCGCACAAAGTTACGGTGTTTTAGCAGTTAATGGAATAAGTGTTTCGCGTCCGTTTACGTTCACCGCGAATTCGAGTTTGTTATGCGGGGATTCGATAATTTTGACACTGAATTTACAAGATGGAACGCAGAATTTGGGGCAAGTTTCGTTTCCGTTCAACGTCGGAAAAAGACGAATTGCGTTTGCCGAAGATTTCGACGGTAATTCGCTGCCAAGTCTGCCGAAAGGTTGGACAACTTCCGCGACAGGTGTCGGCGTAAATTGGGTTACAACCGAACTTCGGTTTGAAACGCCGCCGAATTCGGTTTTTACTTCAACGCCGAATAACATCGGCACAAACGAACTTGTCAGCCCAAGTTTTGCAATCGTTTCACCAAACGCCGAACTCGAATTTCGTAATCGTTACGACCTTGAATCAACATTTTTACGCAACCGATTGTATGATGGAACAGTTCTCGAAATAAAAATAGGAAACGGTGCGTGGCAAGATATTTTATCAGCCGGCGGAACATTTTTGAGCGGCGGTTACGACGGCACAATTGACAGTTGTTGCCAAAATCCGTTGGCTGGAAGATTGGGTTGGTCGGGCAAAAGCGGCATCAACAACGTTGCGGTTTTTATTACGAGCAAAGCAAAACTTCCCGCATCTGCCGCAGGACAAAATGTCCGGTTACGTTGGCGTTTGGGAACGGACATCGGCGGTCTGCGTGAAGGTCAATTCATTGACGACATTAAAGTTACGGACGAATATCAATGCTGTAACTCGGTGCAAAATTCGCGTACAATTTTTGATTTCGACGGCGACGGCAAAACGGATTTAGGTGTTTTTCGACCGACTTCAACCGATAATTTGCCCGACTTTTTAATCAAAAATTCAAGTAATTCCGCCCAACAAGGCGTGGCGTGGGGAACGACCAACGATGTTGCCGCAAACGCCGATTACGATGGCGACGGCAAAACAGATTTCGCCGTTTTTCGTCCGTCAACCAACACTTGGTTCGTTTTGCGAAGCTCGGATTCGACAATAATTACAAGTAATTTCGGCTCATCAGGCGACCGTTTAACGCCCGCAGATTTCGACGGCGACAGCAAAGCCGACATTGCCGTTTTTCGACCTTCAAACGGAACTTGGTACGCGATAAAAAGCACGAACGGGCAAGCAATAATCACGCAATTCGGCACAAACGGCGATTTGCCGACGAATGCCGATTTTGATGCGGACGGCAAAACAGATTTCGCGGTTTTTCGTCCAAGCACCGGAATTTGGTATGTTTTGCGTAGTTCCGACGGCGGTTTCAACATCGCACAATTTGGTTTGAACGGCGACAAACCCGTTGTCGGTGATTTTGACGCGGACGGAAAAGCCGATTTTGCCGTTTACCGACCAAGCGATTCAACGTGGTATTTGCTGAAAACTACACAAGGATTTTCGGCAATTCAATTCGGAATTTCGACCGATCTTCCGCTTCAAGCCGATTTTGACGGCGACGGAAAACGCGATATTGCTGTTTATCGGGCGGCAAATAACGTTTGGTATTGGCTGAGAAGTTCGGATAACCGGTTTAATTCCGTACAGTTCGGGCAAGCGAACGATTTGCCTGTGCCGACGATTTTTGTGCGGTAAATATGTTAAATCCTTGACAAATAAAGTTTTGCATTTATAATTCGATTCAGAAAGTTTATTTAACTCCTGCAAGATTAAAGTCAGAAATGATTGAGAATCATTTACTTAAACACATTGAACTAAAATTTAGCGTCTTGTCACGCAATTTGTTTAATTTAATCTTCTGGACTTCCACAAAACAACTTGTTGAAAAAAAATAATGAAAAAACAAATTGATGCAAAAACAACAATGCTTGCCCATTCAGAAGCAAAAGTTAATTTCTTTGAAAGCTACCTTAAGCGGTATTTACGCATTCTATACTTATCGGGTGTCATTGATGAGATTAATATTTTTGACGTTTTTTGTGGAACAGGTATTTATGACAATGACAAAAAAGGAAGTCCGATTGTAGCTTTTGATGTTATAAAAAATGTTCGTAATGAGTATGGGTTTAATAAAAGAATAAATTTAACTGTGAACGACAGCAAGTACTCAAAGATTGCTTCAGTTCAAAATTATATTGATACTAACAACCAAAATCATTGTAATGTTGAGTATAATAATAACTCTGCTGATGAAATGTTCATTAAAATAATTGCTTCAATTAATACTCAAAGCAGCAAAACTAGAAACTTAATTTTTATTGACCCTTACGGATATAAGGAAATTAAAAAAACTACAATCCAAAATCTTTTGCGAAACGGTAGAACTGAAATTATTCTATTTCTGCCAATTTCGCAGATGCAAAGATTTACAGTAAAGGCACTTGAGAGTGATTCTGAACCATATAAACCGCTCAGAGTTTTTGTAGAAAGTTTTTTTTCCAACGAACATCCGATTAAAAAAACGACTGTTTCACCAATCGAATATATTAGTTTTGTGAAAGATGCTCTGAGGTTTGGCGAAGAATATTTTTCTACCTCTTATTACATCGAAAGAGACGAAGTAAATTATTTCGCATTATTTTTTATTAGTTCACATATCTACGGCTTTGCAAACATTCTTGAAGTAAAGTGGCAGTTAGATGAGGAAGATGGGAGAGGTTTTAAACAACCTAGTCTGCAAGCATCATTTTTTGAGCAACAAGAGAAAGAAATGGCTAAGGTTGAAAACTACGCAAAATTGGAATCTATTCTTAAAAAATCCTTATTGGAGCCAAAGACCAACAAAGAAATTTATGAGATAATTTTGAAAAATGAATTTCTTCCAAAACATGCAACTGAAATTTTCAGAACCTGGCAGAACGATTTACCTAATTTCAGTATAGTTGAAATTGAGACCGGAAAACCGGCAAGAAAAAATAGTTTTTATCTTACTTGGAACGAATACAAAGAGAAATTTCCAAGATTCAGTTTTTCAATAAAAGAATGAAATATTCAAAAATAGAATGGACAGAAGCAACGTGGAATCCGTCAATCGGCTGCAATAAAATTTCGGCAGGTTGCAAATTTTGTTATGCAGAAGTTATGGCAAAAAGGTTGCAAGCGATGAAATCGCCCGGATATGAAAATGCTTTTGAATTCAAAATTATGCCTGACAGATTAGACACGCCGCTCAAAATAAAAAAACCGACCAAGTTTTTTGTAAATTCGATGAGCGATTTGTTTCATGAAGAAATGCCGTTTGAATTTTTAGATAAAGTTTTTGAAACAATACGCAAAACTCCGCAACATACATATCAAATTTTGACCAAACGCGAAAAAGTTTTGGACGCATATTTTAAGACAAGAAGTGTTCCCGATAATGTTTGGTTAGGCGTAACGGTTGAAATAAAAAGCAAAAAAAATCGGATTGATGTGTTAAGAAATATAAACGCTAAAATTCGCTTTCTTTCGATAGAACCGCTTTTGGAAGATATTGGCAAAGTTGATTTAACAAACATTCATTGGGTGATTGTCGGCGGAGAAAGCGGACACGGAGCAAGACCGATGAAGTCTGAATGGGCAATCAACATACAAAAACAATGCGACCAACAAGGCGTTTCATTCTTTTTCAAACAATGGGGAGCTTGGGGAGCAGACGGTCAAAAACGCAACAAAAAAGCCAACGGAAGAATTCTGCTGGGTAAAGAATGGAATGAAGAGCCGAATTATAAATTGGCATTTGCCTAAAGTTATTTTCTGCTCTTTTACAAACTAACCTCAAACATTAAATAATGCGATTCACTCATTCCGTGATGTTTGTAAACATTCTGAGCATTGATGTTATCGTGTTCGACATACAAACGGATGCCGCACACATTTTGTTTTGCGGCTTCTGTTTTAACGAAATCGTAGAGTTTTGAATAGACGCTTTTGCCGCGAAACTTCGGCAGAACATAGACGCTTTGAATCCACCAAAACCAAGCCGAACGCCAATCGCTCCATTCAAAAGTTATCATCAAACCGCCGGCAATTTCGCCGTTTTCTGTTTCCGCGACAACATAAAAACCTTTTCTATCATCGGCAAACACAGCATTTACGCCGCTAGTGATTTTTTCCGCGACAAGTTTCCTGCCTTCGGTTTCAAGCGCCATTGCCTGATTAAATTCAATCAAGTTTTTCGCGTCTTCGGCGTTCGCAAATCGAACTAAAATGTTATTATTCATACAATCAAAATGTTACCGCAAAGTAACAAAGAAAATCTATTCAAAATAAATGAGCGCAGGAATTTATCTTCATATACCGTTTTGCAAATCGCGTTGTTCGTATTGCGATTTTGCGACCGATATTTTCAAAAATAACGACACGGTTGAGCGTTATGTATCGGCGATTTGCAAGGAAATCGAAGTTTTTCCCGCTCTCTCGATTCTCGACTCCGGACTCTCGACCAAAAACATCGAAACAATCTATTTCGGCGGCGGCACACCTTCGCTTTTATCGCCGAAACAGCTTGAAAAAATCTTAAATGCAATTCACAAACAATTTTCGGTCAACGAAAAAATCGAGCTGACAATAGAGATGAATCCCGCAACGGTTTCGCTTGAAAAGTTAATTGAATATCGGAAACTAGGCGTAAATCGGGCGAGTTTCGGTGTCCAGACTTTTGACGATACGGAGTTGAAACGACTTGCTCGCGGACACGATGCGAACGATGCCCGCGAAACTTTTCGGCTGTTGCAAGAAGCCGATTTCGACAATATTTCGTTTGATTTAATCGCGGGTTTGCCGCGTCAAACGGTGGCGGATTGGGAACGAAATTTGGACGAAGCGTTGAAATTGATGCCCGAACATTTGTCGCTTTATTTGCTCGAAATTAACGAATCAACACCGCTTGCCGAACAAATTCGCACAAATCGTCAACCGTTGCCGGACGAAGATTTATCGAGTGAAATGTATGAAATGATGCTCAGCAAAGTCGCCGAAAAAGGTTACGAACAATATGAAATCGCTAACTTTTGCCGATCGGGTTTTGAGGCGAAACATAATTCGAAATACTGGCTCTGCGAACCTGTTTATGCGTTCGGCGTTTCTGCCCATTCGTTCGACGGCAAAACCCGCACCGCCAACGAACGCGACACCAATAAATATGTTTCAATGATTGAAAATAACGAGTCGACCATAGTTTTTCGGGAAGAAATCGACTTGGCTTCCGATGTCGCGTTCTTGGGTTTACGTTCGACCGGAGGCTTGGATTTAGATGCGTATAAACTGCGTTTCGGCATTGATTTACAGGCGAAATTTACGGACGATTTACAACGTTTGCGGGAACTTGAATTGATTGAATTTGCGGGCAATAAACTTAAATTGACGGTAAAAGGAATGGTTTATTCAAACGAAGTTTTTTCGGTTTTTGTCTGAAAAAACTTTTCAACCAACTAAACTTGGTCTATGCTGAGTGCATCAAACTATTGTTCTTAAAAAACAACCAAAGGAGATTCTAATGAATAATTACAAATTTAAACTGCAAACTCTTGCTCTCTGTTTAGTGATTTTTGTTTCGCTGACCGTTGCGGTCAACGCTCAGACAGTTGATGAACTTCGACAAAAAGTTGCGGTTTTAGTTGAGGCAAATAAATTTCTTGAAGCCTTGCCGATGTTAGAAAAACTTGCCGCAACCGACCCGAACGATGCCAATATTCAATTCTATCTAGGGTTTGCTTACTTGAATAAGGCAACTGTGATTACCAAAACAGACGAAGGAAAACTGTTCCGAATTAAATCAAGAGAAACGTTCTTAAAAGCCAGATTACTCGGAAAACAAAGTCTTTTACTTGATTCGTTAATTGAGAGCATCTCGCCCGATGGTGTCAAAAAAGGTCAGTTTTCATATAATGCCGAAGCAGAAAACTTGATGAGTGAAGCGGAATCATTTTTTGCTCAAGGAAAAATGGACGAAGCCTTGGCAAAATATCAAAAGGCTTTAACCCTCGACCCGAAAATTTATTATGCCGCACTATTTTCAGGCGATGTTTATACGCAAAAGGTAAAATATGATTTGGCGGAAATTTGGTATCAAAAAGCAATCGCCATTAATCCTTATGTTGAAACGGCGTATCGTTATTCGGCAACGCCGTTGATGAAACAAGGCAAAACCGAACAAGCCCGCGACAGATATATTGAAGCATTTATTACAAATCCGTATGACAGACTTGCTCTCTCAGGAATTGTCCAATGGGGCGAAGCAACAAATACAGATCTCGGACATCCAAGCCTGAAGATTCCGAAAACCTCGACGGGTGAAGACGGAAAAGAAAAAACAACCATTAATCTTTCGTTGGAAGACGACGGCTCAGTCGCTTGGATCGGATACACAGCAACTCGTCTCGAGTGGAAAGAACGGAAATTTAAGGCAACATTCCCGAAAGAATTGACCTATCGTCATACATTACAAGAAGAATCCGAAGCTCTTCGCAGTGTAATCTCAACGGCTAAAGCGCTGAAAGGCAAAAAGACAAAACTCAGCCAAGAACTGGAAACTCTTATCAATCTTGATAGCGACGGTTTGCTTGAAGCCTATATTCTGCTCGCTATTCCCGACGACGGAATTGCCGAAGACCATTTTTCATACCTGAAAAGTAACCGTGAAAAACTTCGTCAATATGTTTTGAAGTATGTAATTGGAGGCGGAAAGTAATTATAAAACTTTCAAAATAAAAACTTGGTCAGCCGGCGGATTATTTCGCCGGCTGATTTTATTTAATTTTCGGAATCGATAAATTTTTCACAAACTTTTTCACCTCAAAGCACGTTCTTAGTTCAGATTTGATAGAATGTTTGTTTGGGTTTAAAAGATGAGCGAACAAATTGCACTGAAAGAAAATACGATTGAAGTGGTTGCGTTAAACGGCAATCAAGCATTGGCGTTGCCCGCAAACAAGGCTTTGACCAACGAACAACTGATTGCCGAAGAAAGATTTCTGATTGAAAAAGAAACTGAAATCGGGAAAAATTACGCAGGTTGGCGCGGCTACCGGCGACTTTTTCAAGTGTCGGGCGTGATCGGCAAACTCGCGCTTTATTTGTATCTCGACCAATATGATATGCACCACGGGCAACACGTCAAATCGGCAAAATCAAGGCTTGAAACCGCTCGAAGATTGACGCGACTTGCCGTCTTGGGCGAAAAATTTCACGATTTGAAAATGTGGTTTATTCATCAAACCTTTTTGCTGTTGCGTTGGAAATTGATTGGAAACGAAGCAAGCAAAGAAGTTACGCAGGAAAAACAATCCGTGTGGCTCAAAGATAAATTGATTCAACTTGGTCCGACGTTTATCAAAATCGGACAATCGCTCGGAACTCGCGCCGATCTGCTGCCGTTGCCGTTTGTCAAAGCGTTGGGTGAATTGCAAGACAATGTACCGAAATTTCCGAACGAAATTGCGTTTGCCCGAATCGAAAAAGAACTCGGCAGAAAGATTAACGAAGTTTACGCCGAATTTGATATCGAGCCGATTGCGGCGGCAAGTTTGGGACAAGTTTATCGGGCAAAACTCTTTACGGGCGAAGAAGTTGCGGTCAAAGTTCAACGTCCGAATTTGCAAGGAATAATCGAAGGCGACATTGAAATTTTGCGGAAAGTCGCTAAATTTGCCGAACGTTTTCCCGCGTTGAACGAAAACGCGGATTGGGCGGGAATGCTCAAAGAATTCGACGTAACCGTTCACGAAGAAATGGATTACGGCTCCGAAGGCAAAAATGCCGAACGCTTTGCCGAAAATTTCAAAGATTGGGACAACATTCACGTTCCGAAAATTTATTGGTCGGCAAGTTCGCAAAAAGTTCTCACGATGGAGTTTATTCGCGGTACGAAAGTTGTTGATCTGCCGCAACTTAAATCGCAAGGTTTATCGGCTGAAAAAGTAAATCGGTTGCTCATAAAAACTTATTTGAAACAGCTTTTGGAAGACGGTTTTTTCCACGCCGATCCGCATCCGGGCAATTTATTGGTGATGGAAGACGGAAAACTGGCGTTTTTCGACTTTGGAATGGTCGGCAGAATCACGCCGCAACTGCAAGCAAAAATGATTGACGCATTCTTTCACGTCGTTGCCAAAGAACCTGCGGGAATTGCCCAAGATTTGATTGATTTGGAGTTTTTGAAACCCGGAGCAGACGAGGCGAAAATCAGAGAAGTTGTCATAAAAATGTTTGAACTGCATCTTGATTTGAAACTGAAAGACGTTAAATTCAAAGAACTTACCTATGATTTGGCTGACGTTATGTACGATTATCCGTTTCGTTTGCCGTCCAATTTTACCTACATTATGCGGGCGTTGATGACGCTCGAAGGAATCGGAATTATTGTCGATCCGGAATTCAATTTCTTTGAAACGGCAAAGCCTTACGCCAAAGAATTTATGCTCAAACGCGAAGGTAAAGATTTGCGTAACTTATTGCTCGACAAACTGTTGGGACGCGACACGGAAAACGGCAAACTCGATTTGGACCGAACGTGGAAACTGGCGAAAATGGCGGCGAAATCTATTTTTAATTTCGGCGGGAAAAAGTAGAAATCAGCGACTAAAACCTCAACACGGAATCTTTGCCGATTATTTCCGACGATAAATTTGTTTCTTCGGCGATTACGGAGAAAGTTCGACTGTTTTCGCTTCGGCTGTAAATTTCTGCCAAGTTTTTCTCGGTTTTACCGTCCGATTCAACTTCATTAAATTTCGGTTCAAGATTGGCGAGTTTTCGTAAATTCTCGAAAAGATGTGTTTTGCCTGTGCCGAAATTTCCTTTTTCATCATTGATTATCAAACGAATCTCTGTGTTTTCGTCCGTAAAATGTGAAAGCAGCGAGGCGGTTTTGATAATTCCCGACTCAAAGCGTTTTGATGTTTCGGAAAGTTCGCCTTGCATCTGTTCTTCCTCGATTCGTTGGCGTAACGTCTTATTTCGCAATTCTTTATCAAACGCAAGATTTGTGTCGAAAAAGATTGTAACCCGTTTTTCGTCCTCGGCGGAAAACTCCGAAACAGTCAAACGTTGCGTGCGGGCAGTGGCTTTCCAGTTAATTCGGCGAAAATCGTCGGTCGGTTGATATTCGCGCAACGAAAGCAAATCTTGCCCCGCCCCGCGTTTGTTTGTCAGAAGTCTTCCGACCTCAAGCGGTAAATCGTTAATTTCGGTTTCGATATTTTCGATTTTCGGAAAAATTATCAATTCAACTTCTTGGGCGGACAACCGGCGGCGGTGGCGAAAAAAACCGAACGGAAATTTGGTGGAAAGTTCAAAATCTTTGATAAAAAACCGTCCGCGTTTGGTAAACGTATGTTCCGTTTTATTTTCGACCGTTTTCCGACGCGGAACATAAATAAAATAATCCAAAATATATTTCACAATCGGCGGACGCATCAATCTTTTCGCCCATCTTTCGGGCAAAATTTTCTTTACTTCTTCGACTAAAAACGATTTTTCTTTTTCCTGTCCGCGAACTTCGGCAACCACGGAAACTGTCGGAAACAAAAATTTTCGGTTGTTTAACGAAACTAAAATCGGCGTTGGTTCATCGGCAAAAATTGTTTCGGGAAACCGCATTTTCACATCCAATTTATTCAAACATAAATGCCCGATAAAAAAGCTGACAACAAACGCCGAGATTAAAAATGACAATACCAAAAACAATAAATTATTGCCCGTGTTCCACGCCGCAAACGCGACAATCGTCAAAAGTCCGAGAAAAACCGCGCCACCGACCGTCACTTCAAACGGCAAATTCAACTGTGAGGCTTCCTTGCTTGCGTTGCGGGCAAGCGGCGGAATGACAAAAATCATTATCAGTAACACGAAAATCAGCGAGGAACCCGCAGCGATTCCGGCAAGTTCCGCATTTCCCGTGCGATGCGCGAAAAGCGTCAAAAACGCGAGTCCGAGTCCGCCGATTGTTACCGAAAGACCGAGAATCCCGTTGCGAATATCTTTCGGGCTGACAAATTGTAGTAAATCACGAATTTTCACTATAACTACGATAGAACATTTCGCACACAATATTCAATTTTGTAAAATAAATGCAAAAGGTTTATTTATGAGTTTGACAACCGGTAGTAGTAGTGATATGGTGCTTGGAAAGGTTACTCAGTTATTAAAAAGTTTTATGAATTCGCTTTTTCTCTTACATTCTGAACTACATCATTTAAATTCTAATTTGGAATCCGGTTACAGTTGCGTGTGTAAGGTCTTCTTAACTGAAATTGAGTATCGAAAAAAAACATTAAAGTCTTAGGATTACGCAAATAATCCCAAGACTTTTTATTTTTAAGTGCTTCTGTCGTGTTTCGGACAACAGATACAACCTAAACTTGTTTCGTATCTTAACGCAAAACACAGCAAAAGTTCAACCAATAACAGGTGAATTTAGTAAGGTGTGCGTCTAACATTGTCTCTCCTTGCTAATTCCCTTCAACCAAAAAAGGAGATGTTTATATGAAAAAGACTTTAATGTCAATCGCGTTGGGCTTGGTTTTGTCAGCCGTTCCTGTAACTGCTTTTGCCGTATGTGCTGATTTAATTACTTCAGGAACAACTGTCTGCACACTAATCGGTTCGGCAAATGGCGGAACAATTTGTTTTTACAGTTGCACAACTGTAAAACCCGATAATCCTGCACCGGAAACACCCGGACAAAATTAGTATCATTTTTTCAAAACAGCAGTGAATTCGTAAATGGGTTCACTGCTTACCTAATCTTTTATATGAAAACAATATATCAACATACATTATTGCCATTCGTTTTATTTGTCGTAATCTTGATAACTTACGGACAAACAACAAGTGATTCAAAGAGAATTAAAGCCCAAGATATACTGAGGAAAGCAAAGGAAATAAGTTGCAAAACAATAAAACCGGAAGACATAAAAGGTTTCTCGGTTAGTTACGGTAAGTCTAAAACTTCTTTGGTAGATTTCGGGAAAGGTGAACAAGAATGGGTTACATCAGAGAATTCCAAACTTAATTGGTCAATGCCGGACAAATTTAATGTTGAAATCGATTCCGAAGGAACTATCGGCGGTAATTTTACAAACTCTGAACAAACAAAGGTCATTATAAACGGAAATGATGTATACAAAAATACGGAATTATTTGACAAAGAAGGTCAAAAAATAACTTATTTTGATGCCAATAGTTTGAATGATTCAAAAGAACGCAAATCCGGTGTTTTATCTGATGCTTTTGATATATTTTTTCCTATAACGCTTGACTCGACTTTTTATGTTTCACTTGATTTTACATACACAGGTACGGCTGAATTAGAAAACAAAAAGGTGAATGTTATCGAGGCAATCTCAAAAGGCGGCACAACTTACAGGCTTTTCTTTGACGAAAAAACACATCTTCTTTCATTACTTACTAAATCGTGGAAAGGTGCAAGCGGAAAACAAATTGAACAAAAAAGCTTTTACTCGAATTATAAAGAAGTTTCCGGATTACTTGTGGCACATAAAATTGTTACTCAAAGTACTTCTAAGACTAACGGCAACACGGAAATAATAATTAAAAGTCTGAAGGTTAATGCTGACTTTAAATCTGATACTTTCAAAGTGAAGAAATAATATGTTACTGCTCAAAAAACTGCCTGTGCCGATTTCAACGACTGTTTTAGTTGTTTCTTTCTTTTCGTTCGTTGCCGTTTCTTTTGTATTTATATTTTTTGTCAAAGACAACCCAGCGTTAAGCAGCAAAGAAAAAGCGGTCATTGTTGAAGAAAAACGACTTTCAAACATCCGACTTCCAAAGTTTCCGCTGATAGAAAGTGCAGAAAAAAAAGATTATTACGATGAAGTGATGAAAGGTGATTCGGTAATTATTTTTATGATAAGTAATTGTGATGCCTGTAAAAATGAACTTAAACTTATTTCATCGTCCCGGATTTACAAACAAGGCAAAATTTTTGGAATAATGTTTGAAGATGACGAGGTAATCAAAAAATATGCACAAGACAATGATGTCAAGTTTCCGATTCTGAAAGATGAAAACGGGAGTTTAATGAACGCTTTAGATTCAAAATACTTTCCGTCTAACATCAAACTTAATAACGGCGAAACTGAAAAAGTTTGGTTAGGCAATTTTAATAACGAACAAGAGTTATCAACATTTGTAACTCGGTAAATTAGACTTAGTCTCTAAGTTTTTATGAGAACACTAATTATTCCAATTCTATTTCTTCTACTGGTTGCAAAATGTGTGTTTGCTCAATCAACCTCTTTACGTTTGCAAATTGTCGATCAAAACTCTTCGCTTGTTCCGAATATTTCCGTCAAACTAAAATTAAACAACAAAATTATTAAGGAGATAAACAAAGAAAACCCGCAAGAGATTATTGTTTCTAAAATTGAGCAAGGCAGGTATTTATTGGAAATTCAAGCCGCAGGTTTTAAAAATCACTCGCAAGAAATTGAAATAGTTGAGGGTAAAAATGATTTAACGGTAAAACTTGAACTTGCTGAAGTTGTTGAAAAGGTTGAGGTTGACCAATCCGAGCAAGAAAAATCAGTTGACGAGGCGTTTAGCGGTTTTCTGACCAAAGACCAAATTGAAGCATTGTCCGACGATCCGAAAGAAATGGAAAAAGAGTTAAAGCAAATAGCCGGCGATCCGAATGCAGTTATTAAAGTTGACGGATTTACGGGAGGAAATTTGCCGCAAAAATCTCAGATTGCTTCAATCCGAATTGTCAGAAGTTCGTTTGACGCCGAAAATCACGAACTCGGGTTTACCTATATCAACATTTCGTCTAAACCCGGAAATCAAAAATTCAGCGGTTCATTATCCTTTAATTTCAACGATGAATCGTTAAATGCGAGAAACTCTTTTTCGCCTGAACGCTTTCCCGAACAATCAAAAAATACAACATTCTATATAAACGGACCGATAAAAAAGAATAAGACCAATTTTTCACTTGTGATTGCCGACATCAGAAACTTTAATCCACAAAATATAAATGCTATTTTGCCGACAGGTAATATTAATAATTCAATCTCCGGCAAAGAAAATTTTACTTTAATAAACACAACTGTTAACCAAAATTTATCAAAATATCATAACGTGAAATTTGATTATGAATTTACTGATTCGAGTGCAAAAAACTTAGGTGTCGGCGGATTTAATTTAGCTGAGAAGGCATTTGATACAAATAACCGTTCACATCAACTCCGAGTCTCTGAATCAGGTTATATCGGCAATAAATACTTAAATGAAATTAGGTTTGAACTCAAAAGTGAAACTTTACATACGCTTCCGCAGAATGAAAATGTCAGTATTATTGTGCTTGATTCTTTTTCACGCGGAGGTGCAGGGAACTTCAGCCGTAATTCAAAACAATCATTTATGTTTGCCGATAATTTGTTGTTCGGCTACAAAAATCACGCTTTGAAAATAGGTTTGCAAACAGAGTATGAACGCCGAAACGAAACTTCTGAAACAAACAAAAACGGGACATTTATTTTTTCGAGTTTAGCTGATTTTACTTTGTCAAAACCTGCGATATTTATACAAAATGTTGCAAATAGAAAAGTTAATCTTTCACAAATTCAGGCAGGTATTTTTATCCAAGACGATTGGAGAGTAAAGAAAAATTTAAGTTTAAGTTTCGGGTTGCGTTACGAAGTGCAAAACAATTTGAAAGATCAGAATAATTTTTCTCCCAGATTCGGGTTTACTTGGTCGCCATTGAAAACAGGCAAATTAACATTTCGCGGCGGCGGCGGAGTTTTTTACAATTGGTTGGAAACACGCAATTTATCAATAATTTTAAGTAACGATATTTCACAACCGAGTGAAACAATTATCATTAACCCAAGTTTTCCGAATCCCTTCTTAGGCGGAACAAGCCAAACGCTACCGAGAAGTTATTGGCAACCGGACGCAAATCTCAAAAATCCGTACATCTCTCATCTGTCGTTCGCCGCAGAAAGCCGTTTAAACAAAAAATTGAGTTTGCGAGCCGGTTATGTTTATCAAAAAGGCGTTCGTCAATTTCGCAGCCGAAATATAAATGCACCGATTGACGGAATTCGCCCGAATTCAAATTTCGGTAACATTATAAACATTGAATCTTCCGCGTTTTTTGTCAAAAACTCTTTGGATATAGGGCTTAACGGAAGTTTGCGAAAGAATATCAGTTTTTATTTTAATTACGGCTTATCAAAAACTATTTCTGATAATAACGGAATTTTCGGACTGCCGAGCGATAATTACGATTTGAAACTTGACCGTTCATTTGCAAATAACGATCAACGACATCGATTTTCTACAAGTTGGAGTTGGACAATCAGAAAAGGCTTGCGACTTTCGGGGAATTACGCGATAAATTCACCTTTGCCTTTTACAATTACGACCGGAAAGGATAACAATAACGATACAGTTTTCAATGACAGACCTTTCGGAACCAGACGTAACAGCCAACGCGGGACGTGGCGAAAGCAATTAGATTTAAGTTTCAGCTACGCCTTTTCATTCATCAAAAAGAAAAATAAAGATGACGGAAAAAGTTTCGGAATGGCTACGAATTCAGGTGAATCAGCCACAGGTTTTGATTTTACCGATTCAGACAAAAGATTTTCGTTGAAATTTTATGCAACTGCCGAAAACCTTTTAAATCAAACAAATTTCAGGAATTTTGTCGGCGTTCAAACTTCTCAGTTTTTTCTAAAACCAACATCTTCAGACCAAGCGAGAAAGGTAGTTTTCGGATTTCGCTTCAGTTTTTAGTAAAAACTTGAAGCGAATAATCAAATCACCCGTTTTCATTCAAAAACGCAAAAAAAATTTCACGCCTGCAAATATATTTCAAACACGGAAACCCTAGATTTTACATTAGCTTACGCTTTCTGTTGCGATTTTTTTTTACGCAAGCACAAGATATTGTGCTTTTTTATATTGACACCACAAAAATTCTTAGGTATATTTCACCTTGTCTTAACAAAAAAATAAACTCAAAAGTTCGATGAAATCTTAATTGGAAACCCGTTAAACGAGAGAGTTCAACGGTTGCCAATCTATCAAATCAGTTTAAGGTTTATAAAAAATCATTGCAAAAAAGCAACGCAAAATAAGGTGAATAAATAAATTATGAGTAATCTCTTTGAACAAACTGTGTCTAATAATACTGTCTCAACCAACGGAGGAAACGGTGCCGGAACAGCAAAGAAACGCGAAATCAAACCAATCGGTTTGAACGGTGAAAAAGTTGTCAATAAACGATATTCGTTAAAAAACGAAAAAGGCGAAGGAATAGAAAATTGGAATGATATTGTACGTCGCGTGGTCAGCCACGTTTCGACCTCTGAAAGCGATTCGATGAAACGTGATTTGTTTTATTCGAATATGAGCGAAGTTATGCTTAACCGCGAATTTGTGCCGAACACGCCGTGTCTTGTCAACGCGGGAAAACCGCACGGACAGCTTGCCGCGTGTTTTGTGCTGAAAGTTTCGGATTCAATCGAAGAAATTATGGAACACGCCCAATCTGCCGCGATTATTCACCAAACCGGCGGCGGAACGGGAATGACGTACGAGTTTTTGCGTCCCGCAGGCGCGATGGTTAATTCGACTCGCGGGGTTGCGTCGGGACCTGTTTCGTTTATGAACATCGTCAATACGATGACCGAAGTTGTCAAACAAGGCGGCGTTCGACGCGGCGCGAATATGGGAATGATGCGTGTTTCGCACCCCGATGTTTTACGTTTTATTCACGCCAAAAACGACCAAAATTCGCTCACAAATTTTAACATTACCGTCAATGTAACCGATGCTTTTATGGAAGCAGTCGAACGCAAAGAATGGTTTCAAACCGAGTTTAAAGGCGAAAAATGGACGCAAAAAGTCCTTGATCCGTTAAGCGGCGAAGCGTATGTGGTTTATCGCCAAAAAGACGGCACGACTCTGACCTTTGCCGACAAAAAAGCATTTGACGCGGCAGATTTAAGCGAGTGTACAATTGAAGAACAACCGCAAGCCGGAATGATTTACGCACTTGATATTTGGAACAGAATTATCGCTTCGGCACACAAATACGCCGAACCCGGAATCGCGTTCATTGACCAAGTAAATCGTCATAATCACATGATGGAGTCGATGGGACCGATTTATGCGAGTAATCCGTGCGGCGAACAATTTTTACACTTTTCAAATTCGTGCAACCTCGGAAGTATTGATTTATCTAAATTTTACACGAAAATCGGCGACGGTTTGAATGCCGACGAATGTGTTGATTGGGACAGATTACGGCGGGCTGTACATCTTTCGATGCAGTTTTTGGATAACGTGGTTGATGCCGGATATTTTCCGCTCGATTCGATTGATGACGTGGTTAAACGCACCCGTCCGGTCGGACTCGGAATTATGGGTTTTGCAGATTTATGTTTGAAATTGAAAGCAACTTACGGCAGTGCCGATTCGATTGAGTTGATGGATAAAGTAATGGGATTTGTCCGCCGAGAATCGTGGCTTTGTTCATTGAAATTGGGTGCGGAAAAAGGAACTTTCCCCGAATTCGAGGCAAACCGCGAAGCGTATGCCAAATTTATTTACGATGAACTCGGAATTTCACGCGATATTCCGCTGACACCGCGAAATTATGAAACAACGACGATTGCACCGACGGGAACAATTTCGTTGGTTGCCGAAACTTCTTCGGGTTGCGAACCTAATTTTTCGTGGGCGTATGTTCGCCAAGACACAATCGGTACGCGTACATATGTTCATACGCTGGCGGCTGAGGCGTTGGGAATTACGGTTGACCAAACGAACGAAGAATCAATCAAAACTGCGGCTCAATTCGTGGTTGATAATCAAGATAAATTGCCGTCATATTTTATTTCGGCGATGGATATTACCTCGAAACAACACGTCCAAGTTTTGGCGGCGGCACAACGAAATGTTGATAACTCCGTGAGCAAAACTTGCAACGGTGCAAACGATGATACAGTTGAATCGGTTGACGAACTTTACCGTTTAGCCCGTGATTTGGGTTGCAAATGCGTTTCATATTACCGCGACGGTTCACGCGACGGACAAGTTTTAACTTCGATGAAAGCCGAAGAAAAGAAACCTGAAATTGCAGTTGAAGAAAAAGCGGAAGTTGTTGCGGTTAAACAAGTTGCAGTTGCGAAATTAGATGAATCGGAACGCACAAAACGTCCGCGTGAACTGCAAGGTTCAACTTGGAGAATTCCGTTCGACGGACGAAATCTTTACGTTACGGTAAATCACAACGGCGACCGAATTTTGGAAGCATTTGCAACCGGACCGATTTCCGAAGGTGTCGGATTGCTTGCATCGAAAATGCTTCGCGGCGGTTTCAAGGTTAAGGATGTAGCGAAAAGTTTGAACAAAGTTACAGGCACACACGCCGTCTGGTTTAACGAAAGATTGTTGACTTCGCCCGAACAAGCTGTTGCCGAATGTTTGCTTTTAACTCGCCGCAGATTGAGCGATCAGCCTGAATCCGAACGTCAAATCATGAAGTCGGAAGCAGTTGAAACGCCCGAAGTTACAGCTTACACGGAAACAAAAATGTCGAGTTTGATCGGCAGTTGTCCCGAATGCAGCGGACAGCTCGAACACGCGAGCGGTTGTGATTTTTGCCGTGATTGCGGTTACTCGAAATGTAAATAATATAAACTTGAACCCAAAAAAGGTTGGTTGATAACAAGCAGAATTCCGTGCAAAGCAATAGTGAAATATACTTTTGCTTTGTGCGTGATTCTGCAATTTTTTTGCTCTTTCCGATCGATAACCTCGTCAAATCAATCAACATAATAGTTTTCGGCAATCTTCAACTTTTCAAGCCATCGGTTATTTTCACGGCTGAATTGTCTTTTCGTTAAACTAAAACATTTGCAAGAAAACCGATTTGGTATATGATAACTGCAAAACACTTTGTTTTTTAGGAGTTTGAAATGAAAAATCTATTTCTCGCGGTTTTAATCATCATCTTTTCGGCTTTCTCTTTGCTTGCCCAAACGCCGACACCGACACCGAAAACAAACGATGATGATGTTGTTGTCATCAATACTTCGCTGATTCAAATCGACGTTACCGTAACCGATGCCAAAGGTAAAATTATAACTGATTTGAAAGCCGAAGATTTTGAAATTTTCGAGAATAAAGATAAGCAGAACATTACAAACTTTTCTTTTATTCAAACGCAAACCGAGGTAAAACCTTCGCCTTCGCCGACTCCGAATTCAGCCGACACAAAATTGATGATTCCGCTTCCGACTGCCCGAATCAAACTTGAAAACGTGCGGCGAACCGTTGCCGTGGTAGTTGACGATTTAAATCTGTCGTTTGAAAGCACGGCGTTTGTGCGGCGGGCGTTGAAAAAATTTGTCGATGAACAGATGCAAGACGGCGATTTGGTTGCAATTATCCGAACAGGCGGCGGAATCGGGGCGTTGCAACAATTTACTTCGGACAAACGCCAACTTTATGCGGCGATTGAAAAAGTTCGTTGGAATCCGCAAGGTTCAGGCGGAATCGGGGCGTTTGCTCCGATTGAATCATCGGCGGCTGACCAACGAAAAAACTCGGACAGTTCACAATCCGACGAAGATTACAAAGAGGCAAAAGGACGCGAACGCGAAGCGGCAAATTTTCGGGCAAGCCTTTTTGCAACCGGCACGTTGGGTGCTTTGAATTATGTTATCAAAGGCATGAAAGATTTGCCCGGACGCAAATCGGTGATGCTTTTGTCCGACGGTTTTTCGTTGACCGAGATAAATCGGAACGGTTTCAAAGAAGGGAATTCGACGATTTTTACGGCGTTGCGCAGTTTGGTCGATCTCGCAAATCGTTCGTCCGTCGTGGTTTACACAATGGACGCGCGCGGTTTGCAAACTCTCGGCGTTTCCGCTTCGGACAACACTTCGGATTTGACGCAAGAACAAGTTGACCAACAAGTTTCCGACCGAAAAGAAACGTTATTTGAAACGCAATCGACTTTGCGGGAAATTGCCAAAGAAACCGGCGGAATCGCCATCGTCAACAACAACGATTTGAGCGGCGGAATCCAACGGATGCTCGACGACCAAAAAGGCTATTATTTAATCGGTTATCAACCCGACGGCGAGACATTCGACGCGAAAACACGGCGTTTCAACAAACTGATCGTCAAAGTTAAACGTCCGAATTTGAAAGTTCGCTATCGCAGCGGATTTTTCGGCACCTCGGACACGGATACGGAAAAAACAACCGCCGCCGCCAAATTGACCACGCCGTATCTGCAAATTGTAAACGCAATTACATCGCCGTTTGCAAAAAACGATATTAGTTTGAGCCTGAACGCGCTTTATGCAAACGACGCAAAATTCGGCGCATATATTCGCCCGTTATTGCACATTAACGCCAAAGATTTGAAATTTTCGGACGAACCCGACGGAAAACATAAATTAACTTTTGATGTGGTGGCGATGACTTTTGGCGATAACGGAGTTTTGGTTGACCAACTTGCCAAAGGTTACACGCTGACTCTATCGGGCGAAGCGTATAAGCAAATTTTGGAAAAAGGTTTTGTTTATAATTTTGTGGTGCCGATCAAAAAACCGGGAGCGTATCAGATGCGGGTTGCGTTGCGCGACAGCGGTTCGGAAAAAGTCGGTTCGGCGAGTCAATTTATTGAAATCCCCGACATCAAAAAGAATCGTTTATTGGTTTCAAGTTTAGTTTTGGAAAACCAAACAGTCGAAGGTTTTAACAAGGAAATGAGCGGACAGATTCAGCCCGATAAAATTACTGCCGATCCGCTGACCGATACGGCGTTACGACGATTTCGCCAAGGTACAATCGTTCGTTACGGTTTCGAGGTTTATAACGCGGTGTTTGACAAACAGACACAAAAGCCGAATCTGCAAGCGCAACTGCGAGTTTTTCGCAACGGTAAACTGCTTTTAGAAGGAAAAACGACGGAAATTCCGCTTGCTAATCAAACTGATTTTAATCAAATAAAAGGACTCGGAGCAATGACACTCGGAAATCGGATGGAAGTCGGCGAATATGTTTTACAAGTTGTCGTAACCGACACGCTCGCCAAAGAAAAATATAAAATCTCGACTCAATTTGTGCAATTTGAGATTATCGAATAGAAAAAAAGCCTTCGTACTCTCAATACTAAGGCTTTTATTCACAGACTGAAATTACCAAAAGGTTTGTCAAATATGCGGAAACCCGTGCGAAATTACGGCTGCTTCGCGCATTTTTCTGCCTTTGACCGACATTTATTTCGCGTTTCGGTATTATTAAGTATAGAAATAAGGTTTTGCAAATTGATGACCTTCCGAATTAAACTCTTAACTAATGTCCGAAACAAAAAAAGCACAGCAAGAAGAAAAATCTATCGGCAAAACTTACGATTTTAAGGTTGCCAAACGTCTGTTTCGTTATCTGCGACCATATTGGAAATTAGTCGTGATTGCGTTGGCGATGACGGTTGTTTTGAATATTCTCGGCGCGTTAAGTCCGAAATTTGTGCAATATGCAGTCGATAACTATATTGTCCCGAAACAGTTAGAAGGTTTTACGCTTTTTGTCGTCGCGTTCTTTTTTGTATTGTTCTTTCGATTTATTTTTCAATACACGCAGGAAATTTTGCTCAATCGCGTTGGTCAACAGGTAATGTTTGACCTGCGGACAGAAATTTACACGAAACTGCAAAAACAAGAAGTTGCGTATTACGACAAAAATCCGGTCGGTCGCGTGATTACTCGCATCACTTCCGATGTCGATTCGCTCAACGAACTTTTCACTTCGGGTGTCATTGACGTTCTCGGCGATTTGGTCATAATTGTTGCAATAATGGCGTTTATGCTGGCGATGGATTGGAAACTCGCCCTTGTTTCGCTGGTTACGGTTCCGCTTTTATTTATCGCCACAAATTGGTTTCGCAAATAT
The DNA here is from genome assembly GCA_031430435.1 of Acidobacteriota bacterium. GTDB lineage: Bacteria > Acidobacteriota > Blastocatellia > Pyrinomonadales > Pyrinomonadaceae > JANNVK01. Next base: position 174,660 of record JANPBM010000110.1, on the reverse strand, counting down.
GCCCGCGAAGGTTTCGACAAAGTGCGGACGCGAACCGCAAAGCTGAATGCCTTTTTGCAAGAACATATTTCGGGTGCTTCAACCGTCCAACTTTTTAACGCCGAAGCCAAAGTTCAACGAAATTTTGCCGAAATAAACGACGATTACCGCAACGCAAATCTCGAAACAATTTATTATTATTCGATTTTTTATCCGCTCGTTGATTTTATCGGTGCAATTGGGATTGCAGTCGTCATTTGGTTTGGCGGTTACGAAATTTTAACGCTGACTTCGGCTGCGGGAACGGCGGTTACAATCGGCACGATTATCGCCTTTGTTCAGTATTCGGGCTTACTTTTTCAACCGATTCGTGATTTATCCGATAAATTTAACGTGCTTCAAGCCGCGATTGTCGCCTCGCATCGAATCTTTGAACTGCTTGATTTAGAAGTAACGGTCGAATCGCCGAAAGAGCCGAAAAAACAAGGTCGCGCGGTCGGAAAAATCGAATTTGAAAACGTTTGGTTTGCGTATAAAAAGGAAGATTGGATTTTGAAAGACGTTTCTTTCACGGTCGAATCGGGGCAGTCAGTCGCGTTGGTCGGACACACGGGTTCGGGCAAAACGACGATTACGAACTTGATAATGCGTTTTTACGACATTCAAAAAGGTCGAATTTTAGTTGACGGCGTTGACGTACGCGATTGGAATTTGGAAGATTTACGGCAAAATTTCGCGGTTGTTTTACAAGATGTTTTTCTTTTCAGTGGTTCGATCGAAGACAATATCAAGCTCGGAAATGATGCAATCAAAGAAGATAAGATACTTTGGGCGGCAAAAGAAGTTCACGCTGACGAATTTATTCAAAAAATCGACGGCGGTTATAAATCGGTCGTCAAAGAACGCGGCGCAGGTTTATCGGTCGGACAAAAACAACTTGTTTCGTTCGCGAGAGCGTTGGCGTTTGAACCCGCGATTTTGGTGTTGGACGAAGCAACCAGTTCAATCGATACGGAAACCGAGCAGTTAATTCAGCAAGCCGTCGAGCGAGTTATGCAGGAACGCACGTCGCTCGTGGTGGCACATCGGCTTTCGACCATTCAACGGTGCGACAAAATAATCGTCATGCACCACGGCGAACTCCGCGAAATGGGGTCGCATCAAGAGTTATTGCGTTTGAAAGGCTTGTATTGGCGGCTTTATCGACTGCAATACGCTGATGACAAAACTGAAAACGGAAAACTGAAAGCGGAAAATGTTTTAGCTGCGAATTGAGAAGTTACCAATATTTTCTATTTTCCATTTTCCATTTTCCGCTTTCCACTTTAGAATTATCTCTTTATGGAAACAATTTTTAGCGAAAAAGAACCTTTGGAAACTTCTGCGGAAACTCAAAATCAAAAGCAAAGTTGGCAGAATCGACTCGGCTCGGATGAAGCCGTACGGTGGGTTTATTTGATTTTCGGGTTTTGTGCGATTGTACTGTTGATGGTGATGCTGCAATTTTCGACCAAAGCGATTTGCTGCGGCGATTGGGACGGCTATTATCACATTCGTTGGAGTTCACTGTTGTGGGAAAATTTCAAGCACTTCAAATGGCTTCCCGAATTCAAATGGCTTCCGCTAACCGTCCTAAACGCAAACGCTTACGCCGACCATCATTTTCTTTTTCACCTTTTGCAGATTCCGTTTCTGTGGTTTTTTGAACCTGTCATGGCGGCAAAAGTCGCCACGGTTTTCTATGGAAGTCTGGCAATATTTTCGGTTTATTGGCTCATCTTTCGCTACAATGTCGATTATCTTTTAGTCTGGTTGGGAGCTTTGCTGACCTGCGCGAATCCGTTTTTTTATCGGATGAATATGGCAAAAGCTCCGCCGCTCACAATTATTATCACCATCGCCGGAATTTATCTGCTGTTTGAACGAAAATATATTTGGCTGTTTCCGCTGATGTTTGTGTTCGTGTGGACTTACAGTTTATTTCCGTTGTTGCTTTTTGCGGCGATTATTTGGACGGCAATTATTGCTTGGAACGAACGAAAATTTGAATGGCAACCGCTCGCTTATACTTTTGGCGGAATGGTTTTGGGCAACCTTATAAATCCGTATTTTCCCGCCAATCTCGGTCTGTTTTTTGAACATTTTTGGACGAAATTCAAGGTTGGCGATTTTGAGGTTCCGGTCGGCGGCGAATGGTATGCGTATTCGGGCATCGAACTTTTAACACATTTTCCGATTGCCTTAATTGCCATGTTAATCGGCTATATTTTGTTTGCGCCAAAAAACGGAAAGATGCCGGAAAAATCAACTTTTTTTCTTGGGTTTGTTACGATTTTGCTCGTTTCACAGTTTCGTTCAAAACGATTTGCCGAATACTTTCCGCCGTTTGCAATTCTGTTTGCGGCGTTTAGTTGGAAAGAATTTATTACGCCGTTGGTCGTGCAACTTCCCGATTATTTCAAACGCGACATCGAACCGTTGCTCGATGCGGCGAAAGATTCGGTTGAATCGGCGAACATCAAAATTTTCAGACAAATTGTCTTGGGTTTTATCGGCGCGGCATTGGTCGCAATTCTGTTTTTCAACTTTCGCGGATTTGAAAGCCTTGGGCAAACAGGCTTAATTTCCGATATTAGAAACAACGAAGCCGCCGACAAATACGAAAATGCGATGCGTTGGACAAACGAAAATATCCCCGAAGGCGAACGAATTTTTAACTGTAATTGGGATGATTTTCCGAAAATGTTTTTCTACGACCAAAAACACAGTTACGTTTACGGACTCGACCCGAACTATTTATATTCAAAAAATCCGGAACTTTACAAGCAAATCGGTGATATTACCGGCGGCAAAATCGACGATCCGGCACCGATAATTCGTGATCAATTCAGTGCAAAATGGATTTTTACGGATGCCAAAGAAAATACTGATTTTATTGCCAAAGCACTTGAAAGCGGCTGGTGCGAAACGGTTTACGAAGATTCGGACGCACGAATTCTAAAAATCCGCGATGCCAAAGGCGAAGTTCCGAACGAATCTGTTGACGAAGATTCCAACAAAGATATTGAAAAGCAACTGACACCCGAAGAGCAAAAACAGCTTGACGCGGAAACGGCAAACGACGAAAAAAACGTCAACGTCGATGATGAAGAAGCCGAAAATTAAAGGCAAAATAAATATGCGAAGTTCAGTTTTCAATTTTATTATAATTTCAGCTTTTTGTTTGCTGAATTTCGCTTGTCAAAATAACGCGGTTGAAACAAATAATTCAGCTAATCAACCCGCAAACACCGTCAATTCAAACGCCGAAAAACCACCGATTTCAGATTTTGAAGAAAATTTGAAATCTATGCAAAGAAGCGATTTTGAATATATTTTCGCTTTTAAACGAAAAGACGGCGGGAAATTCGATCGCGACGATAAAGATTTTCTCAAAGAAACCGCGCCGTTTCAGACAAACCGTTGGCTTTTAACCAAAGACGAGACAACCGTATTTGCAGGTTCAAACTTCATTTTCTCGCCCGATGTGATGAAAAAACTCGGTGTGAGATTTACGATTGAAGATTTTTCGCCGAAGAAAGAAGTTAAATAGTTTGATTATTTTTCAAAATTTAGCGGAATCGGCTTTATACGCCTATAACAAAAATTGAATTTCGGTAAATAAAGTTTCATTTACTTCACTACTCAACTCAACTATAATTCTCTGTAAGCCGACAAACCTCAATCTTAAAGTTTTGTTGCTCAAAATCTATGTCAAATAATTTAGAAAAATCAGTTGAAGCAATTCGGTTTGCGATTGCCGAAGCGAGTAAAAATCTTATCGAGCGTGAAACTTTGGTCGAATTAGTCGCACTTGCGGCAGTTGCCGAAGAACATGTGTTGATTATCGGTTCGCCCGGAACCGCAAAAAGTGAAGCCGTGCGGCGAATTGCAAAGGCAACGGGCGGAAATTATTTTGAATATCTGCTCGGACGTTTTACCGAACCGAGCGAGATTTTCGGTCCCGTTGATTTACGCAAATTAAAAGAAGGAATCGTTGAAACCGAAACTTCGGGAATGTTGCCCGAAGCCGAAATTGCGTTTTTAGACGAAATTTTTCTTGGTTCAACCGCGATTTTGAATACACTTTTGGGCATTTTAAACGAACGCATTTTTCGTCGCGGACATACGCGGATGAAATGTCCGTTGCGTGTCTGCGTCGGTGCATCGAACGCTCTGCCGACCGATGAATCTTTAGCCGCTTTTGCCGACAGATTTTTGGTCAGACTTTTTGTCGAACCGATTGCCGATCCGATGCTTGAAAGTTTGCTTGAAGGCGGTTGGGATTTAGCGAAAAAAGATTTTGCACACGCCGCAAAAATCGAAGATATTGATAATTTATCGCAACTTGTTTCAACCGTCGATTTGAAAGAAGTTCGTCCGAATATTGCTCAAGCCGTGAGAATTATGCGAAGTTCGGGCATCAACATTTCTGACCGCCGAGCCGTAAAAATGCAGCGTCTGATTGCTTCCGCCGCAATTTTAGACGGCAGAATTATTGCTCAGCCAAGCGATTTATGGACGCTCATTTACGCCGTTCCGACGCACGAACAACAATCTTTGGCGAGAGATTCTCTGCACGAATTATTAGCCGAAACCGAAAATAAAACGCTTCCTTTTGCCGCCGAAGACGCTTCGCTCGGAGCATTGGCAAGAGCAACTCGTTTGGTAAATATCGCTAACGAAACTTTAGTAAATCGTCCGCTTGAAAACGAAAATCAAGCCGCTTGGAAACTGAAAATTGAAGGAATTGCCCGCGAAATTGATGCAGGTTTTAACGTTGAAACAATGCCGAAAGATTTAGCCGAAGTTCGGGCGAAAGTTGTCGAAATTTTGGGAGTAAGTGAAGAAACAAATGACGCAACTGCTTAAGATTAACCGGCAAAATCGCTTTGATTCGTTGCAACCTTCGGCGTTGATTGCCTTTGGCGATTCGGCGATTCGTTTGCGTAAAAAACTTTTGTCGTTTGACGATGAAAAATTGTCGAACTTACAGGGCGTTTTTGCCGATAATCTTCTATTTGTGGCGGGCGAAACCGATAATTTGCCGTGGATTGACGGCGGAATTTATCTGGGAAAAGACGCAAACGCACCTTCGATTTTTTTGCCGACAAATTTACGTCCCGATATTCCGATAGATTTATTTGAAAAGGTTTTGCTCGGTAAATTTGCCGAGCAAAAACCTTTCGTCGTCGTTGGAAATAATATTATTCCGATTGGAAAAATGCTTCCGGTTTCCCGACAATTATTGAGCGAAGTTTTATGAAATTTCCGACAAGCCTGACACCTTGGGCAAAACATTTGCAGATTTTTCCCGATGAAATAAGTCTCGTTCTGGGCGGATATGTCCGGAAAATCTCGCCGTTTATCAGTCCGATAAATTCTTCGGATGAAAATAGCGACGGTGAGCCGAACGGTTATGACGGCGTAAATCGGCGTGGCATTTACGAACGCTTATTGTTGTCGGAATTGGCTTTAGCGGATGACTTCGGTGATGAGTTTATCCGCCGAGCCGTAATGGGCGAGCATTTATTTTTGAATTTGGCAAAAATTTCGCCGAGTGCAAAGCGTGTTTCAATCGCACTTTTCGACGCGGGAGCAATGCAAATCGGAACGCCGAGAATTGCTCATCTTGCTGCCTTAATAATTTTCGCCAGACGTGCCGAAGCTGCCGATACGATGTTTTTGTGGGGCGTTTTGCAGAACGAAAAACAACTTATAATTTCCGACGATACCGAATCGAGCGTCAAAATTCTGCTTGAATCAAGAACCGCCAACGATGTCTGCGAAGAAGATGTTTCGGCGTGGCGAGAAAAATTGAAAGAAGTTCACAAAATGTCGGATGTCTGGCTGATCGGAAGCGAAAAACTCTCGCAATTTGAAGAAGCTAAAGGCTTTTCGCATCTTTACATTGACGAAACTTCAGACCTTGAAAAACTTGAGCTTAACTTAAAAATCAAAAGTGCTTCAGGCATTGAAAAGCAAATTGCGTTAGAACTTCCGCCGCCGAATATTTGCACGCGACTTTTGCGAAATCCATTTGAAACTCTAAGTCCGATTCATACGCAAACTGCAAAACTTGACGGAAATGTTACTAATTTTTTCTTTGACGCAACAGGCACAAAACTTTTTGCCAAACTTGATTCTGAAAGTATTTTGAGTTTTCCTGTTCAGAACGTTCAACAAACATCACCGATAATCTATAAGTCTTATACAGAAAATAGTTATGTTGCTATTGGTCGGTTAAAGAAAGCAATTGCTGTCGCCGTAAAAATTGACAATCAAACAATTCGATTTCAATATCAAAAATACGGTTTTAATTTGAAAGCAGGCTTATACAAAATGCTGACCGGAGATTTTAATTTCCCCCAAGATGAAAAGAATCTTTTGCAAATTTTCGCCTCTTCGCCAAGACCTTCAAAACCCGACAGAGCCGCAATTTTGGATGCAAAAGGTAATCTTTTTTCTTTGGAAGAGAAACCCGATAACTCAGCCGGATATTTTAAACTGTTGGCAACAAATGTTTTAGCTGTTACTAAAACCGATAAGGAGTTTCTGTATGTCGGTTGTAAAGAAAAGGACGAATTTCACACTTTTGTCTCGATTTCCGATTCGATTTACAGCAAATCTTTTACGGGAAAAAGGCTGAATCAAGCATTTTTCGGACGTGGTGAAGCCGGTAAAAAAGTTTTAGCAATCGAGGACACGAGCGGAAATTGGAGTTTTGTTGAAGATAAAGACCCTTTCAGGATAATGCCGCAACCAAAAGGAGAAGTTGTCGGCGTTTATCACGATTCGAGATTTGCCCCGAAAGCGGGATTTTTTGAGTTGATGGACGACCGCAAAACTATCGAATTTAGTTGGGCTTACGGACGGCGAAAACATATTATGACTGCGGACGACGAAATCGTTAAAATCGAATTTAATCCGCGAAGTCCGATTTTTGCATATCAAACGGCAAGCGGAGAATTGATTTTATATTCGCTGACGCATCAAACCGCTATCGGACGTTATTCAAAATGAAAGTTCTCGTCTTACAAAATTTAACGCATCGCGGAACCGTTTTGGCGGAAGGTTTTGTGTTTTCCGCTAAACTATTACCAACAAACGAAATACGGCGGCGAATTCTCAAACTTTGGCAACCGAATACGAAAGTTTTACGTTATCAAAACGATTTAATTTTGCTTTTGCCGAAAACGTTTCGCGTAGATTGTCGTTATTCAATCGGTTTGCCGTTGGTCAAATACGGCGAAGTTTTTTCGTCCTTTCCATTGCAAAAACACGATTTAGAGAATTTCAAAGATTTTAGCGAAACAATTGTTTTATCAAACGAAGGTCGCATTGAAACAATTTTTATTAAAGACTTAGCGATTGAAAATATAGAAAACTGGTTTGATGTTTCGTCCTTCCAAGTTGTTGAAACTAAAACGCTCGGCGAAGTTAAAACGAAGCCCTTCGTAATTGAAAAGGTCGAGAATATAAATTTGCGTGACGGATTGGAAATTCCTAAAGCCGATGAAAAATTGACGGAAATTTTGCATATTTTGAAGCAGAAAAAAGTTGAATCGGAAAAGGCAAAATCGACCGGTTTGATGCCGAGCAATGTTTTTTCAAATTCTTCGCCAAGTGTTTTCGGCGGTATTGCAAGCGGTTTATTCGGAGCGTTAAAAAGTTTATTTTCAAGCAACGGCAGACAAAATCATCCTGTAAATGATTGGCAAAATCCAACCGGTAATCAGCCAAGTAAACTTCGTCAAATGTTCACGAAAGCAATGTTTCAGTTGAAAATTGCTCAACTCGTCGGACGAAAACAAGCTCAATATTTGGCGAAAATGATGGAGATGTTTGAAACCGGCGATTTGGAAGAGGCTTTGAAACACGCAATTCCGCTCGAAGATATGCAGGCACTCAAAGAAATGTCGGAGCAAATGCCGTTTCTCGGTTTTTTGAATCCGCGAAACAATTTGAGCATAAACTACGGCAGACAAAGAGCTTCGAGTTCTTCGGTTCATCTTGAAAATGAATGGTTTGACAGTTTACGGCAACTTTATCGGCAAACTTTTGATCGTTTAGTTGCCCAAAATAGAATTGAAGAAGCCGCGTTTGTTTTAGCCGAGCTTTTGAAAAGTAATCACGAAGCGGTCGAGTTTTTAGAAAAACACGGCAAATTTCGTTTGGCGGCGGAACTTGCCGAATCTCGCAATCTGTCAAAAGAAATAATTGTCCGCCAATGGTTTTTGGCGGGAGAAAAACGAAAAGCGGTTCAACTTGCTGTTTTGCACAATTGTTTTGAATACGTTGTAACGCAAATGGAAAAACAAAATCACGCCAACGCCGCCGAATTACGCGAAATTTGGGCGGAGAATCTAGCCGAAAGCGGGAATTTCACTGCGGCGATAAACACGCTTTGGAAATTAGAAAACAGGCGTGAAAAGGCAAAAGATTGGATTGAAAAAGTTATCGAATTCGGCGGAATTCCATCGGCACAAATGTTGGCGAAAAAGGTAACTCTATTTCCTGCAACATTTGGCGAAGTCAAAATTAAACTTCAAGAAATGTTAGCGGATAATACCGATGAAGCAAAAGAAAAACGAGCCGCCTTTGCACACGAAACATTTAAACTAACGCCGAATTTGGAATTGCGAACTCTCGTGCGTCCGCTTTCCCGCAAGCTTTTGGCGGATATTTCAAACGGCAGTCGTATTTTTACGCCGCCGGATTTGAAACGAATCGTTGAGGTTTCACAAGATTATACTTTACGCACTGATCTGCCGAAAGTTCTGCCAAATGCCGTCAAACAAGCGTTTGAACCACTAAAAATTACGATTGCTTCAACCGACAAAGGCTCGACCGAAGTTTTTGATGCGTGTCTGTTGCCCGACGGAAAAATTGCGGTCGCACTCGGCGAAGCAGGCGTTAAAATTATTTCCAAACAAGGCAAAACGATTGTACATTTCGATCAGCCGACAGAAAAATTTATCGTCTCGGATTTTGGCACAAAAGCGATTTGTATGGCGAAACGCGGAGAAATTTATCGTCTTGCGACAGTTGATTTTGTCGAGCGAAAAGCGAGATATTGGTGCGATGCAAAAATTGATAATTTTGCCCCGACGTTTGACGGAAACCTTTGGTTTATTGCAGAAAAAGACGACGTTTACGCGATTGACACAACCGGCAAAAACTTTGAAGCCGTTTGGCGAGTTTCAGAAATCGGCGGACAAATCGGCGAAATAAATCGCTCAAAAACCAAATTGATGTTGTTGATTTTTAACGATAAAGGCATCGAAAAATGGTGGTATGATTTGCCGAGTTTTATGTTAAGAAGCCGAAATCAAACAAAATGGTTAGTGATGGAAAACGAAAATCAATCGCTTCACTCGGTCAGCTCTTTTGTTGCTTATTCGGTGGTTCAAGTTGTTGAAATAATTGAAGATAACGAACATTTTAGCGTTAAGGTTTTTGATTATGATACGAAAACCGCTAAATTTGATTTCCCGAACGAAATCGTCGGCGTAAGAAAACCGCAAATTATTGAAAACAAATATGTTCTTTCGCAAACAACTGAAAATCGCGTAATTATTACATTATACGAAACACCAAAAACTGAAATTGCCCAATTTATAATGTCAGAAAACACCGTTTGTTCAGTCAGATTGGATGATAAGTTTTTAACAATTAACGACGAATTCGGGCGAGTGATAATTTTTGACCACAAAGAAAAGATTTTACGGAAAAATTTGCGATACTGAAATTATGTTCACACTTAAATTTGAATCAGGCACATTAATTTTGGAAGGAGCAAGCGAAACCGATGCTGTTCCAAGTTCTTTTGTGTGGGACAATCGGACGCGGCAGTTTCGTTCGCCCGCAAATTTGTATCGTCATATAATCAAAGAGTTTATCCGCACAAAAACACCTTACGAAGACGAAGCTAAAAGTTATTCAAAGTTTGATTTCAAGCAAAAATTTCACTTAAATCCGCGACCGTATCAGACTGAATCTATCGAAAATTGGCGAAAATATGAGCGTTGCGGTGTGATCGTTCTGCCGACAGGTGCGGGAAAAACTCACGTTGCGACGTTGGCGATTGAAATGTGCGGTCGGCAGACGCTCGTAATTGTGCCGACGCTCGATTTGATGAATCAATGGTATGATCTTTTGCTTTCGACTTTCGATGCGGAAATCGGCTTAATCGGCGGCGGTTTTTACGAAATCGGAGCGATTACCGTGACGACTTACGCTTCGGCTTTTCGGCATCAGGAACGCCTCGGAAATCAGTTTGGGTTGGTCGTTTTCGACGAATGTCATCATTTGCCGTCCGAAGGTTACAAATACGCGGCAGAATTCGCTATCGCCCCGTTTCGCTTAGGTTTAACCGCTACGCCCGAACGCACGGACAACGGCGAGCAGGAACTCGAAAAATTGATTGGCAAAACCGTTTATCGGCTGGAAGCACAACAACTTGCGGGCGAATTTTTGTCGGATTATACGTTGGAGCGAATCGAGGTTGAGTTGACCGCAAGCGAACGGGAAATGTATGAAGCGGAACGGCAAATTTACACCGATTTTCGACGCAAAATGAATCTGCCGTACGGACAAGAAGGTTGGCGTTTATTTTTAATAAAAAGTGCAGGAAGCGAAGACGGCAGACGGGCGATGAAAGCGTATCGAAATTACAAAAAAATCTCGCTCGGAACAGAAGCTAAACTTAGTGTTTTACAAGACTTACTGCTCCGCCACAAAACTGAGAGAACGTTAATCTTCACCGCCGAAAACGAACAAGTTTACCGAATTTCCAACGATTATTTGATTCCCGCAATCACGCACGAAACGAATGTAAAAGAGCGAAAATTTTGGCTCGACGCATTTAATAGCGGCGAAGTTTTGGCACTTGCAACCTCAAAAGTATTGAACGAAGGCGTAAATATTCCCGATGCTTCGGTCGCCATAATTTTATCCGGAAGCGGTTCTTCGCGTGAACACATTCAACGTCTAGGCAGAATTCTGCGAAAACGCGAAGGCAAACAAGCCGTTTTATATGAAGTTGTAACGCGGAACACAACCGAAGAATATACATCGCAAAAACGCACCGATGCAAGGCAATTTCAGGATAAAAAAGATGAAAAGAGATTGTTTGATTAGTTCGAGTTAAAATTTAACCTCTTACGGTTTCCACCTTAAAATTTTAGTCTTCTCTCCGAATCGATTGCTTAATTCAAAAACGTCATCCGATATTGAAGCTACGATTTTCACGGATAAATATACAATTTTTCAATTAGTCTTTTATCTCAAAAAACAAAAGCCGTTTTGTAAAGTGAATTACAAAACGGCTTTTATTCTAAAATTCGGAATTACAAACGAACAATCTTCGCTTTGCTGCCTTCGCGTAAATCTTCTTTCAGAGCGTTTCGCGTGTCAACAATTAAGCTCGCTAACTCGCAAACTCGTTTGTAATCAACGTTTGAATGCTCCGTGCAGATTACTACGCAGTCAGCCGATTTGATTAAATCGTCGGTTAAATCTTGGTTGTAAAGCGGTTTGCCTTCGCCGATTGTGTATGAGTGATCGAATGTAACCTCAGGCACAAAATCATCGTGATAAAAAACATCCGCGCCTTTTGAGCGAAGCAAATCAATCACGGACAACGCCGGCGATTCACGCATATCGTCAATATCTTTTTTATACGCCACGCCCAAAATCAAGATTTTCGAGCCTTTCACGGCTTTTGAATTATCGTTCAACGCATCGCGGACAAGCGAGCAAACATACTTCGGCATTCCTGAATTTATTTGTTCGGCAAGCGTGATAAATTGCGAATCGAAACCGTGCTGGCGGGCTTTCCACGATAAATAATGCGGATCAAGCGGAATACAATGTCCGCCGATTCCCGGTCCGGGATAAAACGGCATAAATCCGAAAGGCTTGGTCGCGGCGGCACGCACAACTTCCCAACTGTCGATATTCAAAGCGGCACAAACTTTCGCCATTTCGTTTGCCATTCCGATATTGATTGCTCGAAAAGTGTTTTCCCAAAGTTTACAGGCTTCGGCAACTCTGGCAGACGAAACAAGGTGAACATCGCCGACGATTTGCGAATAAAGCAAGCCCGAAACTTCGGTTGAATCTTTGCCGACACCGCCGACAACTTTGGTAATGTTGTGTGTTTGAAACTCAGGATTGCCCGGATCAACTCGTTCGGGCGAGAAGGCGAGCAGGAAATCTTCGTCCAATTTCAAACCTGCGGCTTCAATCATCGGTTGCAAAACTTCATCAGTCGTTCCGGGATAAGTTGTTGATTCTAAAATAACAAGTTGTCCGCGACGAGCATATTTTGTAATTTCTTTGCCCGAAGCCAAGATGTATGACATATCGGGGTCTTTCGTTTTACGAAGCGGAGTCGGGACGCAAATGATGATTACATCGCAATCGGCGAGTTTGCTAAAGTCTGTGGTGGCAACGAGTTTGCCCGAATCGACGCATTTTTTGACCGTTTCGCTTGTAACGTCAACAATATAAGACGTGCCGTTATTGACCGCATCAGCCTTTCTTGTGTCAACTTCAAAACCGATTCCGTTGAAGCCTTTCAACGCGAATTCAACAATCAACGGCAATCCGACATAGCCGAGCCCAATCACACCGATACACGCAGTTTTATCTGCAATCTTCTTTTTAAGTTCTTCTTTAATCATTATTTTATAAAAATTTTTATTTACTTTTTTTCGAGGAAATTAAACTTGGGGAAGTAAAAATCCGTAACTTTTGCATTATAACACAAGTAATCTATTAAAAAACAAACAACGTTTTACATTGTAAGTTGTTTTTCAAGCGAAGTTTTCCAGTCGTTTTGCAGTTCGTCAATCTTCGCCGAAACAACTTCTTCATCGTCGACGTTTATTCTCAAACTGTTACCCGATACTTTTCCGATAACTTTAAACGGACAATCGCCAATCATTTCCGTAATTTTGTCTAAATTCTCCGCCGCGAAACTTATCACGATTCTCGACGGCGATTCGCTGAAAAGTTGTGTGGTTGCGTCTAAATTTTCATCAGTTAAATTGATTTCGGCACCAACAGCTTTTCGGTTGAGCGATGAAAAACAACTTTCCGCGATTGTTACCGCAAGTCCGCCGTCAGAACAATCGTGAGCAGAGTTAAGTAATTGTAAATCAGCGAGTTGCAAGCAAGTTTGCTGAACTTGAACTTCTAAATTTAAGTCAAGTTTCGGAACTTCACCGAAGGCGATGAGTTCATCAGTCGTGTAACCGAGAATCGTTTGCTCATATTCCGAAGCCGATAAATCATCTTTCGTAACGCCCAAAAGTGCAATTAAATCGCCGTCGCTTTTGAAGCCGTGCGTAATAATTTTTCGCACATCTTCTATCAATCCGACCATTCCGATTGTCGGTGTCGGCAAAATTCCTTTGCCGTCTGTTTCATTGTAAAAAGATACATTTCCCGAAATTATTGGCGTTCCAAACTTCTCGCAAGACTCTTTAATGCCGTCAATCACTTCAGAAAAACTCCACATAACTTCGGGTCTTTCAGGCGAAGCAAAGTTCAAGCAATTTGTTACGGCAAGCGGTTTCGCGCCAACGCAGACATTGTTTCTCGCCGATTCCGCGACAATCAATTTCGCGCCTTCACGCGGATTAACCGCCGTAAACTTGCCGTTTCCGTCCAAACACATCGCAATCGCCCGCCGCGTTTCTTTCACACGCACGACCGCCGCATCAGCTCCGGGCAAAATCGCCGTATTGGTGCGAACCATCGTGTCATATTGACGATAAACCCAGCGTTTAGAACAGATATTAGGTGATTGCAGAAGCAATTTTAACGCTTCAGAATCATCTATTTTTTCTTGTTCTTTGCGATGAATACTGCGATTAACGCGATTGCGACTGCCAACAGTGATATCCAAAGTGATGTACTCATAATTTTTCTCCTTTTTTGGCGCGACCATCGGTCGGTTATAAAGCGGTGCCGAATCCGTCAGTTTATCGACCGGCAAATCGGCTTCCAAAACGCCGTTGTGATAAATTTTCAGACGGTTTCCTTCTACCACATGTCCGATTGTAACAGCATCCAAATCCCATTTGTGAAAAATCTCGATAAGTTCTTTTTCACGCCCTTTTTTAGCGACAATCAGCATTCGTTCCTGCGATTCGGAGAGCAACATTTCGTATGCCGTCATATTAGTTTCACGTTGCGGAACGAGCGTTAAATCAATCTCCAAACCTGTTCCCGCACGCGAAGCCATTTCCACGCTCGAACTCGTAAGTCCTGCGGCTCCCATATCTTGAATGCCTTCGATTGCTCCGGAACGCATCGCTTCGAGACACGCTTCGAGCAATAATTTTTCTAAAAAAGGATCGCCGACTTGAACCGTCGGACGTTTTTCGAGTGCTTCATCATCGAATTCTGCCGAAGCCATCGTCGCCCCGTGAATGCCGTCGCGTCCGGTTTTTGCGCCAACATATAAAATCGGATTTCCGATTCCCGAAGCCTTGCCGAAAAAGATTTGATCCTTGCGAACAATGCCGAGCGCGAAGGCATTGACGAGCGGATTCAGACTGTAAGCATCGTCGAAAACAACTTCGCCGCCGACTGTCGCCGTGCCGAAACAATTTCCGTAATGGGCAATGCCGTCAACGCAACCTTTCAAAATAGATTTGTTGCGATTGCCGTGTTTTTTGTCGTCCAAATGCCCGAATCTGAGCGAATTCATCAACGCAATCGGTCTCGCTCCCATCGTAAAAACATCTCGCAAAATTCCGCCGACACCTGTTGCCGCACCTTGAAACGGTTCGATAAAACTTGGATGATTGTGCGATTCAACCTTAAAAGCAACGCACCAATCGTCGCCAATATCAACAACTCCGGCATTTTCTCCGGGTGGAACAATAACACAATCTCCGGTTGTCGGCAGACGTTTCAAATGAACGCGAGAAGATTTGTAACTGCAATGTTCAGACCACATTACGCTGAAAACGCCGAGTTCGGTAAACGTCGGTTCGCGTTCCATTATTTCGAGAATTTTGGCGTACTCGTCCGTTGAAAGATTATGTTGTTTGATAATTTCGGGCGTGATTGCGGTCATTGGCGTTGCCTCTGTCAGAAAAAATATGAACTAAACAAACAGAAGAGTTTATGCGTTTTGATAAGTTTTTTCAACTCTGCCGCAATAAACTCTTTGTTAAATCGCCGATTTGATTTTGCTTAAAGCGGAACCTTAGTTTTGAGCAAAATTTCCTGCAAAATTCGGTCGGCTTCGGCATTGCGTTTATTTGTGTTGGTAAATCGTGAATTGACGATAATTCGATGGGCGAAACACGGCAGAACAAGACGTTTGATGTCGTCAACAATGCAGAAATCTCTGCCTTCGATTAACGCCAGACTTTGTGCCGCGCGAAACAGCGAAATTGTGCCGCGGGGACTTATTCCGAGTTCGATTTGTTCGTTGCTGCGGGTTTGCTCAACAATTTCAAGCAAGTAACTTATCAAACTTTCGTCAACTCTTACTTCGCCCGCAAGTTGTTGCAAATCAAGCACATCGGTTTCCGACATCACGCTTTGTACCGAATCGAGCGGGTTTTTTCGTTCACGGTCGCGGAGAAGTTGTCGTTCATCGTTTTTCGACGGATAACCGACGCTGATTCGCAACATAAATCTGTCTAATTGTGATTCGGGAAGCGGATAAGTGCCGTGATGTTCGGTCGGGTTTTGCGTGGCGACAACCATAAACGGCATCGGCAGTTTGCGGGAAATCCCGTCCGCCGTAACTTGTCCTTCCGCCATTGCCTCAAGCAACGCGGACTGCGTTTTCGGTGTCGCGCGATTTATTTCGTCAGCCAAAATAATGTTGGCGAAAATTGCACCGGCTTTCCACTCGAAATTTCCGCTCAGTTGATTAAAAATTGAAAGCCCGACAACATCGGACGGCAAAAGGTCGGAGGTAAACTGAATTCGTTGAAAATCAATCTCCAAAGCTCTCGCAAGCGCGTTTGAAAGCGTAGTTTTACCGATTCCGGGAACGTCTTCGATCAACAAATGTCCTTTGGCTAAAAGCGTAACTAAGGTAAATTTAACGACTTCGGGTTTGCCTTTGATAACTTGCTCGATGGCGGATTGAAGATGTTTGATTTTCTCCGTCGGGTTGACGGAAAAAGCAATCGCGGCGGCTTGTGTTTCGGTGGTAATCCAATCTCTCATTTTGATTCGGCAGCAGAACGCTAAGTCTATTCTACAAAATTTTCACCATAGATTGCACGAAAAAGTTTCAGTTTTTATTTTAATCAATCTCTCGCGGCTCGGTTAAAAGTTTTAAGCCTTCCAAAATTTCATTGATTCTGCGTTTGGAAAGCGTTCCGATTTTATCGCGGAGTTCGGATTTATCAACGGCTAACATTTGTGAAATAACCACAACGCTTCGTTTTGTCAGATTGGCTTCATCTTTGTAAAGCACAACATTTTCGGGTGCATTTCCGCGTGAAAGATTTGTGGTTAAAGCACAAACTAAAACCGTATTGATTTTGCTTTGATTGAATAGATTATTTTGAATAACAACAAAAGGGCGAGTAAAACCCGGAGCAGAACCTTTCGGCTCATCAACGTCAATCCAAAAAATATCGCCTTGCCTTACTTCCATTCGTCTAGAATTTCTACCGATTTATTTTTCAGCAATTTTAGTTCAATTTTCTCTTTTTCGCTCGGTAAATCTTGATATGCGTTGTTTATTTGTTTGAGTAAATCTTTATTTTGGTTACGTTTAATAAAATCTTCCAATGCCAAAGAAACAAGTTTTTCGCTTGAAACACGCATTTGTTTGGCAGTTGTTTCAACCTTTCGGGCTAATGTTTTTGTTACTTTTACAGTTTCCATAGTCCAAATAATACTACTTTTTACTGAAACTTTCGATATATTCCCGCGTTACATTTTTCAAATAGCCGTAAGAAGGAATTACATACAACACTTTTTGCATATCGGAATATGAAAATTCGTGGTTGATAACGGTTTCTAAATCGAACTTGCGGCGTTCTACTTTATCGGAAAATGCGTGTTCAAGTTCGCCGTAACTTGAGAGCAAACCTGCTCCGTAAGCCTTTAATTCGCCGTCTTCTTCCTTCAACCCAAACTCCACCGTGAACCAATAAAGTCTGCCTAATTCGGCAAGTTGTTGTTCGTTTGCGACCTTTGCACCTTCGCCGATATAGCTTGAATAATCGGCAAAATTTTTGTTGGTAAACATCGGAA
Source organism: Acidobacteriota bacterium (assembly GCA_031430435.1). GTDB lineage: Bacteria > Acidobacteriota > Blastocatellia > Pyrinomonadales > Pyrinomonadaceae > JANNVK01. The sequence goes on along the minus strand of JANPBM010000110.1, from coordinate 157,392 downwards.
TATGTCCGATTGCTTCGTGAACAATATCGGGTTCGGGCGTGTATTCGGGACGCGAGGCGTGGCGGATATATTGTGTACAAAGCATTGTGCGGTGCGACAGCAAACTCAAAAACGCGCGAGTTTCGACCAAACCTTCAATCGGTGCAAGTTTAAAACCCGAAGTTTCGCGCAGTCGTTTGTTGAGTTCGGAAATCTGCGGGATTTTATCGTTGCGGATTCCTAAATCGTGTTTTGCGTTCAAGTAAAATTTCGATGCGCGTTTTGCTTGAATTTCTTCTAATTTGGTCGCCACCGTTTGCCAAACATTGTGTTCTTCGTCCGTGTATTCAACATCGGTAATCACACTTGTTTCACGAAATTTTTTCGATAAACTTGCGATGTAATCACGCCGTTTTCTATATTCCGAATCCTTTGATCCCGGATGATCGAGCGCCATTTGGTCAATGTGTTCGAACTGTAAATCTTCAAAAATCGGTGTGTCCGAAACAGTTTCGTCAGTCAACATTTTGTTTATCTCCTAAATATAGAAACTTATTGCAAGATAATTTATTGTAATGGAAACGATAAGTTTATTGAATAAGCAAGGTTTGTTTTTTACGGCAAATTGCTTTAGATTATAAAGAAAATCAACAAATAACTTTATAAATTAAAACAATGGATGCTTTAGACAGAAAAATTCTCCGCGAATTGCAAGAAGACGCACGAATAAGTTTTGCCGAACTCGGCAGAAGAATCGGTTTGACCACGCCGGCGGTCATCGAACGAGTGCGGAAATTGGAAGACGCAAAAATCATCAAAGGCTATCGGGCGGAAATTGACACGGCGAAAATCGGTCTGCCGATTACGGCATTTATTCGGATGAGCATTGTCGGCGTAGAATTTAAACAAATTGTGAAAATCGCCGAAGATTCGAGCGAAGTTTTAGAATGTCATCGCGGCACGGGCAACGATTCGTTTATTATGAAAGTCGCCGTTTCAAGCGTCGAACATCTGCAAAACGTCATCGATAAACTCACGCCGTTTGGCGTTACGACAACTTCAATCGTCCTTTCTTCGCCTGTCCAACGCAGAATAATTGAAGCGATTTAAGGCTGATTTTTCACTTTTACTTTCCGAGTATTTACGCAAACTGTCCGTTTAACCGATTTTCGGCACCCGGTTTTTTTATCAAACAACGCAAAAATCGTGAAATTTCCGGTCAGAAAATGCGCAACGCAAAAATAAACGGTATAATGTTGACTAAATAGTAAAGATTACCTTTGCTTGAAAGATTTATAAGAATATGCCAAAAATTGCCGATATACAGGAAACACCAAACCCGAACGCCGTTAAGTTTATTTTAAAAGAACCGGTTTCACACGGGACTTCGCATTCTTTCAAAACGCCCGCCGATGCCGAAAACAATGCGCTTGCCAAATCAATCTTTGATATTGGCGAAGTCGTCTCGGTTTTTTATATGGACAAAATGATTACGGTCGAAAAAGTGGAAGAAGCCGATTGGGACGATCTTTTGCCGAATTTAGCCGTGCCGATTCGGGCTGCCGAAACAACGTCTTCAAACGGCGGAAGCGGAAAAATCGGCGGAGCAATCGCCGTTGCCTTGAGCGATAATCCGCAAATTGCTAAAATAAACGAACTATTGGACGAAAGGATTCGTCCGTTTTTAGCCGGCGACGGCGGTTGGGTGGAAATTGTCAGCCTCGAAGATAAAAAATTGCACATCAGGTACGAAGGCGCGTGCGGGAGTTGTCCGAGCAGTTTAACCGGAACATTATCTGCTATCGAAAATATGATAAAAGAAGAAATTGATTCGGAAATTGAAGTTATTGCCACTTAAATAATCCGCAAAAAAGACGGGCAAAACATTGTTTTACCTAGTTATTTACAGTTTATTTAGTTGTTATAAAAGAGTTTCTTGACACAAACGGTTAAAAAGTTCATAATCTTATTTGTAACAATGTTGTTTGATGTTACAACTTACCGCTTAAATTATTAAAAACATAAATCACCAAACTTCGCCAAACCAAAATTCATTCCTTGGGCGTGTGTAATAACGGAGGAAATATAACGTGAACAGTGAAGAACTCGAAATAAGTCTGAGAACGGAGTTCGAGAATTATCTCAAAGATGCTCTTGCCGATATGCGGCAGGAAGTTTCTCAGTTGCAAGAAAAAGTTGAAACCGAACTTGATAAACATAAAGCACAACTTGATGTGGTTTTTCAAAACGCTTTCAATCTGCTTAATAACGACAAAGAAATTGACGCGGGTTTCAAAGAATCTGTGGTCGAACACTTGCGTCTTGCCCGCGATGAAGGTGCGAGAATTACTGCCACGGCAATGGCTGAGGCTGAAAAGCTGGATGACGGAAAAGGCGCGAATGTGGTTGTCAAAGACAACTCCGAAGAAGTTGCCCGCAAATTCCGCGATGCCGTCAGCGACATCAGCAGTAAATCTTCGCAAGCCGAGATTTTGAAATCGTTGGTTCGCCATGCCGAAGATTTTGCCCCGCGCGGAGCTTTCTTCATTATCAAAAACGAACATTTTGTCGGTTGGCGAACATTCGGAAAAGATAAACCAGAAAATGACGAGGTGATTCGCGAAATATTCTTTCCTGTTTCAAATGCCTCGATTTTGGGCGATTCGATTCGCACGAATGTCAGCCGAATGCACACTTTTCCGCAAGGCGAAGATGTCGCGCTTTACTTGGACAAAATCGGCTATGAAAACCCGATAAACCAAGTTGCCGTGCCGCTGGTTGTCCGCGGACGCGGAGTTGCCGCGCTTTATGCCGATGGCGCAACCGTCAATGTTGAAGCCTTGGAAACGTTGGTTCGTATTGCAAGTTTGACCGTTGAACTGCTTGCTTCTTCGCGTCATCCGGCGGCTAAACAAGCTCCGTTTATCGCACCTTTAACGGCTGAAACACCTGTTGAAGTTGAAGAATCAAAACCCGAAGTTACCGAAACTTACACACCGATTGAAACAGTCGAAGCATTTGAGCCGGCACAAGAAGTTGCCGAAACTTACACGCCGGTCGAAACATTTGAACCGGTGAAAGAGGTTGCCGAAATTTATACGCCGATCGAAACATTTGATTCGATGCAAGAAGTTGATTATTCATACAACGAAAAAAGTTTTGTCGCGGACGATTCAATCGAAACAATCTCGCGTGCGACACCTGTTGTTGAAGAACACAGTCAGGCTTTTGAATCCGAAAGTTGGGGTAAACCGAAAGTCAGTCTCGATGATTATTCAAACGATTTCAAAACCGATCCGCAAATTCCGACCGATACTTTTGAAATAACGCCGACACCGAACTTTTCGACGGACGATTACAAGTTTGAAACAAAAACGGAAACCTACGATTTTGATTCGGCAAAAACTTCCGACTATCAGTTTGAAACTCCGAAAATTGAAACATTCAGTGATTTTTCGGCAACGCCAAGTTTTGTAAAAGAAGAATTTGAGCCGTTTCCGACCGCTGAACCTGTGGTTGAAACATTTGAAAAGACGGACGAGTTTGCCAAATACGATTTTAATGCGCCTGTGGTTGAAACACCTGTCTTTGAAACACCGCTTGCACCTGTCATCGAGACTGCAACGATTCCGACAAAACCGCGATTCAGCGATCGCAACGTTGATTTACCGATTGATGTTCCCGAAGACGAACGCCGTTTGCACAACGACGCACGAAGATTTGCCCGTTTATTGGTTTCCGAAATCAAACTTTATAACGAGCAAAAAGTTAAAGAAGGACGCGAAAGCAACGATTTATACGATCGTTTGAAAGAAGCCATCGATCGTTCGCGCGAGATGTATGATAAGCGTGTGCAACCGCCGGTTGCGGCAAAGTTTGATTATTTTCACTATGAATTAGTCAATACTTTAGCCGAAAACGAAGAGTCGAAACTCGGCTCCGTATATCCGGGAGCAACCGTTTGAGTCATCCGAAAAATTCTACTTTTTCAGCCGCTTGAGTAACATCAAGCGGCTTTTTTTATTAAACAATAACCTGTTTTCCCAAACTCATTCGGCGTAATCAAAGTTTCGGCTGAACCCGTAACTTCGATAATGCGTTTCTCCGTCGGCGTTTGGGCAAAATTGATTATGCTTAACGCGATGATGACGGCGATTGTGAATAGTAGTTTAGTTTCATAGTTTTTCCTCCAAACTGTAATCAACTTTACCAATGTTTGTCCAAGTTTCTATTCGGCAACCGCCTTCTTTCCGCGAAACGGGAACGTCAAAACTTGCCAATATCGGTGCGATTGCGGATATTCAATCGGCTCCGCAACTCCAAGTCTTTCCGGATAAACGCCCGGTTTGTAATAAAATGTACCGAAAACTATGTCCCAAATCGAGATAATCTGACCATAATTTTTCGATTCGTTAATGTCTGCACTGTGATGAAAACGATGGAGTTCTGTCCCGATAAAAATATAGTTTAAAAATCCCGCTCGCAAATCAACATTAAAGTGCGAAACCAAACCTTGTAAACTTACAAATGTATTAAGCAAAAACAAACTTTTCGCATCAACTCCGGCGATAATTAAAATGCTCTGCAGAATTATTGTTGCGGCAACAGCGTTGAGCGGATGAAAAACGGCGTGCATCAGCAGATAAACTTTGTCCGGTAAATGATGTGCCGAATGGACTCGCCAAAGAAATCCGCCGACGCGTCCGTCCATTTCGTGGCTCAAGCGATGATACCAATACAGCACGAATTCATAAACCAAAAGAACAATGACGAAACTGAGCAAAAACGGCAGTTGTTTCAAAATTCCGACGTTTTTTTCGGCAAGATAAATCGCTGCATAGCTGATTGCCGTGGTTGAAAGGAATAATGTCAGTCCGCCCGAAGCAAAATATTTCAAGTCGCGGGAAAACGATTTCCAAGTCATTTTCCATTCTTGTTTGATTGGAAGAATAAACTCAATCAGCAATAAAAGCACGAATTGCGGACCGCCCGTGTATGCCGCGACTTTTTTCAAATCCCGGTCGTAATTTATCGCCAACCAACAAATGACGATATGCGAAACGAGTAAAAACGGATAAAGACCGTAAGTTATAATTTTCTGTATTGTATTTTTCATCAAAAAGACTTCCTTAATTTTTTGAACTGTCTTTTCGCATAAAACCGAGTTCGCAGTTTTTATTCAACGTGCTGTCCAAAAGTGAGCAAAGTGCCGTTCGGGTCAATAATCGCAAATTCCTTCTGCCGCCAATGCTTTAATTCAAGTTTACCGATGATTTTTACTTTTGCACCTTCATATTTTGAATAAAGTTCATCAATTCCGGTATCAACTCGCAAATAAACCATAAAATCCGATTTGGTTGGTTCTAAAGTCGGATAAGCAAAAAAATGAATTTCGGCTTCATCAAGGTTAATAATAAAATAATCACCATAATCCGAACCGAGTTCGTAACCGAGTTGATTCAAATAGAAATCTTGGGTTTGCTTTTTATCGATAAAAGGCAATTTAGGAACGACAGAAGTAATCATATTGTTAATTTTATTCTTCAAAAAACTTGCTCACAAATTATTATATGCGAAAATAATTCGAATTCTGTTCTTCACAGTTCGTTTATTTTGGACGATATTTTTTCGTGTGTCTTTGCAATCTTGGCGAACTGCTTTGCAATTCTTGCGATGAAGTTACGAAATCGGTTTGATTGGAATATAGATTTGCTTTTCTATTTCGTTGAACGGTTTTTCACCCGGATTTTCCGCAAGAATTTCGTAGCCGACAATATCCGCGATTCTGTAACCGCTGTTCGGAAGCCAAAATTTGGCGAATGATTGAAGTTTCGGAAATCTTTCGGGCGGGTTTTTGTATGAATCAAGCACGGCAAATTTTCCCGCAGGCATTTCCAAAACATTCAGTTTTTTTGGAATCTGTAAGCCGGAAATTACCGTTACCAAAGCCCGATAAATATTACTGTGCAGATAAATTACTCCGACAAATTTTGATTCTGATGTAAGCAAATCGTGCGTTTCCGCGAGTTGTGCAACCTTGCGAAAGGCGGTTTGAATCGCGGTTTCATCGTCGAGCTTTGCGTTGAGAAAAACTCCATGAAAACCGGAAGCCTGTTGAATTATTACAGTTACAGGTTCAATCGAAACAGATTCAGCGTTTTGATATTGATTTACTTGCCGATCAATTGAAACCGTGCGGAATTTTTCCGACGAAACTCCGAAATAATTTTTGAATGACCTTGCAAAAGTAGCCGACGACGAAAATCCATGGTCAAACGCAATTTCCGTCACCGATTTTCCACGATGAATCACCAACGCATGAGCCGCAGTTTCAAGCCTTACGCAATTCACATAATGCCTCGGCGATTCTCCGACCACAGATTTGAAAATCTTCTGAAAATGAAACGGCGAATATCCCGCGACAACCGCCAATTTTTCAAGCGACAAATCTTCCGTCAAATTTTGCAGGATAAAATTGATTACTTGATTAACGCGAGTTTTGTATTCATTTGGGGTTTCTTTCGCAAACATATTGAATGTTTTTACTTTTGATTCCTCCGATACTTATGCGTAATCGGTCTTCTCCTTCCCACACCAATTGCATTTTTTGAAATAATAATCGTCGGCGGAAGTTGCTGGCGTTTAAATTCGTTGGCGGGCGATTCAACTTTGTTAAGAACGGCGTAGGTTAATTTGGGCGTATTTCCGGCGGCGATAATTTCTTCGGGCGATAGTTTTTGCTCGAAATAAAGTTCTAAAACCTTGTCCATCAATTCGTATGGCGGCAAACTGTCTTGGTCAAATTGATTCGGTGCGAGTTCGGCAGAAGGTGCTTTGTTGATGATTTTTTCGGGGATAACTTCGCGTCCCTCCGATTTGTTGATTTGGCGGCAAACTTCCCAAACTTCGGTCTTCAAAACATCGCCGAGAACCGCAAAACCGCCGTTTGTGTCGCCGTAAAGCGTGCAGTAACCGACTGCCAATTCCGATTTGTTGCCCGTTGCCAAAACAAGCCGACCTTCGGCGTTTGAAATCGCCATCAGAATCAACCCACGCAGACGTGATTGCATATTTTCCGCCGCCAGATTTTCGCCGCCTTTTGTCGGTTTCGCAAATTTCAACTGAGCAAGCAATGTTTCAAACGCCGATGAAATCGGCTCGATACGCGATTCGCAGCCCAAATTTCGCACCAATTCTTCCGAATCTTTGATGCTGCCTTCCGACGAAAACGGCGACGGCATCATCACGCACAACACATTTTCAGCACCCAAAGCCTCGCTCGCAAGTGCCGCCACCAACGTCGAATCAACGCCGCCGCTCAAAGCTATAACCGCTTTCGTAAACCGGTTTTTACTTGCGTAATCACGGATTCCCAAAAGCAATGCTTGCCGAATCGATTCAATTTCATCGCCCGTAATTCCGCGTGCGTCAGGCTTGCGAACGTCAAGTTCAACCGATTCGACAAACTCTTCAAACGCAGGTGCTTGCAAGATAATATCGCCTTCTTTATCGGCAATTAAACTTGCTCCGTCGAAAATAATTCCGTCGTTTCCGCCAATCAAATTGACAAAAACAATCGGAGTTTTGGCGAGTTTTGCACGATGCGAAACCATGTCGCAACGGAGTTTTATCTTGCCTTTATTAAACGGCGAAGCGTTGATGGCGATTAGCACGTCAGGATGTTGCCGAATCGCCTCTTCCGCCGGATCAACATCGTAAAGCCTTTCTTTCCAAAATGTTTTGTCGTTCCAAAAATCTTCGCAAATCACTACGCCGATTTTTTTGCCGTCAATTTCAAACAATTCATTCGGCTTTTCGTTTGGCTCAAAATAACGCGGATCGTCAAAAACATCGTATTCGGGCAGCAAAGTTTTATCCACAAATCCGAGCAGTTTTCCGTCTGAAATTATCGCCGCCGAATTATACAAACGTCTGCCGTCCTTTTCGGTATTCGGACGAATCGTGCCGATAATTGCAGTTATACCGACAGTTGCGGGAATTATTGTCTCAAGCGGCTGCAACGCCGTTTCGATAATATCGCGGTCTTGAAACCAATCGAGCGAAGTGTAGCCGTGTGTTACAACTTCGGGAAAAACCACGATGTCCGAATTATCAGACTTCGCTTTTTCGATTGCGTTCAGAATTTTTGCAACATTGCCTTCGATGTCGCCGTTGGTTGTGTTGATTTGTGCGATTGTAACTTTCATTAACTTAAAATTTACCACAAAATTTTCCCGAATCAATTCTACTACGAAAAATCGGCGTGAATGTTGCAAGGCTGAGTTTGCTCGTGTGAAAAAACCGGCAAGATGTTAAAATCAATTCAGACCGAGTAATGACCTTAAATCTATGCACATCACACGACTTCAACTGAAAAATATCAAGTCTCATTCTGACGCGACTTTTGAATTTGAACGCGGCACGACGGCGATTACAGGCACAAACGGTGCGGGCAAAACCACGATTATCGAAGCAATCGCGTGGACGCTTTTCGGTTTTTTAGATTATAAAAAAGACGATTTTGTTTCACGCGGCGAGAAAAAAGGCGAAGTTCGTTTGACGGTTGAAACTTCTGACCAAAAAATCTATATAATTTACCGCGATACGGGTTCGGGCTATTACGTTTTCGATCCCGCGATTAACGCTAAAATCGCCGAAAAAGGCGAAGAAGTTACCGATTTTCTCCGCCGAATTTTGCAGGTCGAAGTCGGTACCGATTTGAAAGAATTGTTCCAAACCGCAATCGGCGTTCCGCAAGGCACTTTTACCGCCGATTTTTTGCTCTCACGCGAGTTGCGTAAGAAAAAATTCGACAAATTGCTGAAAGTTGAAGAATATCGCAACTCCGCCGAAAAGTTGAAAACAACCGTCAAACACATTGAAAGTAAACGTTTGGAAGTTTGGGAAAAAATTGTACGCGGCGAAACACAACTCGAACGTTTTGACGAAATTATTGCCGCGCAAACAAACTTGGAAAAACGTGAAAAACAATTAAACAAAGAACTTACGGCTTTTCGGAAACAACTTGAAATATCAAAAAAAGCGTTGTCCGAATTTGACGAATTGAAACGAAAGGTTGACGAGACGTTGCAGATTGTCGGCAAATTCGAGATGCAGTTTGCCGACGCGACTCGCCGAAAAATCGAACGCGAACGCCAATTTGATGAATCAAAAAACGCGGCGGCGAAACAAAAAGAAGTTGAATCCGATTACAATTTGTTTCAATCCGCGACCGAGAATTTAAAGCGTTTGCAAGCGGAACAGACAAAATTAACCGCCTTGCAAACCGAAACACAGAAACTTGAAAGCGAAATTCGCGCAAAAAATGTTGAGCTTAAAAACTTGCGTGAAAATCTCGAAAAATCAACTTCAGCCAAAAATGAAATTACTTTGCTTGCCGTGCAAATTAAGCAATATAACGATTTAGCCGCACAATCGAAAACAAAACAAAACGAATTAACGATTGCGAAAGACGCAAAAAAACAACTCGATAATCTGCAAAACGATTTAACCAAACTGCGTGAAGATTTCCGAAAAGGTAAAGCTGAACTTGATAACCTTGAAGTTCAAAAAACGGAAATTCAAACCAAAATTTCCGGGTTAAATGTCGCCGAAACAAATGTTGCCGCGATTGAAACGAACCGAACCGAAGTTGTAAATTCGCTCGCAAATTTGAAAGCCCAAGTTGAAAAAGACAAACAATTCGAGCGCGAAGTAAATAACGGGTTGTGTCCGATTTTGTCGCAAAAATGTTTGAATCTTGCCGAAGGCGAAAATTTATCAACTTATTTCAAAAACAGTTTTTCCGCTAACGCCACTCAAATCAACGATTTATCGGCAGAACAAACTTTGCTTGAAAAAGTATTGGCTTTTTCCCGCGAAGCCGAAACAATTGAAACAAAACTTGAAAACGCGAAAAAACTGCACGAACAAACAACTGAAAACGGCAAACGTTTAAACTCGGAAGCAGCACGGTATAAAGAACTTTCCGAAAATTTACCGAAATTTGAAACTGAAAATGCAGAACTTGAAAAGCAAATAAAATTACTCGGCAATCCGCTTGAACGCGAAAAATTATTAAACATCGAAGCCGAAAAGGAACCGATTTGGAAAGCGAAAATCAACGACATCGAAACTCAAATTACAACATTTGAAAAAGAAAAATCTTCGTTGGAAAATAATTTGAACCGGTTTGCAAATCTTGCCGACGAACTGCAAAAATCTCAGGTTGAAGTTGAAAGAACGCAATCGGCACAAAAAGTTTTTCTTGAATCTCAAGGTTTGGCAAATTTGCTCGTGCAACGCGAAAGCGAACTTTCAGAATCTAAAACAGAAGTTGAAAGTTTAGCGAAAGAAATTGAAAAGGCGAAAAAAATAAACGTTGAATTATCAGCTGAATACAAGCAAGACAAACATTTATATGAACAAACCAACTTTGACAATTTGCGTCGAAACGAAGCTGTTTTAGAAACCGAACTCAAACAAGTTTCCGTCAATCTAAAAAGTTACGAAGATGAAATTGTTCGCCTTGGTGAAATTCGGATAAAATTATCGCTCGAAAAATCGGAAGAATCACGGCTCAAAAAGGTTGGTGAAGCCACGACATTTATCAGCGATACGCTCAAAAAAGCCGCGCCCGAAGTCGCCAAAATGCTGCTCGCGCGTATCTCGCAAGAAGCAAACTTGTTTTTCCGCGAAATTACGGGGAATGCCGAACGAACGCTTGGTTGGAAGGAAGATTACGAAGTTTCGCTCGAAGAATACGGACACGAACGACCGTTTGCAACACTTTCCGGCGGCGAACAAATGGCGGCGGCGTTGTCTGTGCGGTTGGCAATTTTACAAGAATTATCCGATATTCGCTTTGCATTTTTCGATGAACCGACCGTAAATATGGACGCAGAACGACGCGAAAAACTCGCGCTTGCGATTCACGGCATCAGTCAAAAACTGAAATTCAGCCAAATTTTCGTAATTTCGCACGACGATACATTTGAAAGCCACACGGATTATGTCATTTCGGTCGGGAAGAATCAGCTCAAAAAATTATGAAGGAAGTTACAATCGTGTGCGACGGCTCAAGCCTCGGCAACGGAAAAGGAAATCCGCGGGCGGCGGCGGCGGCGGTTTTGGGTTACAAAGGTTTGTGGCGCGGATTCGGCGAGTTTTTGGGTTCGGCAACCAACCAGCAAGCCGAAATTGCGGCGGCTTGGGTTGGGTTAAAAAATCTCAGCGAACCTTGCAAAGTGCGTCTTTTAAGCGATTCGCGTTATGTGGTTGAAACCATGTGCGGCAGATTTCGCAAAAAAACCAATCACGATTGGTGGGAAAAACTCGACCAAGTTTCCGCCAAACACAACATAACTTGGGAATGGGTGAAAGGTCATTCGGGACATCCTGTGCAAGAAGTCGTTGACGATTTGGCGAGAAAAACCGCCGAACTCGGTTTTGTGGACGATAAAATGTTTGAAGAAATGGTGGCGGAAATCGGCGTGGCGGAAATTTAAGATGGTGAGACGAAGAGACAGCGAAACGGTGAGACGGCAGAACGGCGAGACGGCGAAATGGAGCGTTGCGCTTGTCGCTTTGTCGCTTTGTCTCATCGTCTCACTCTCTTTTTCGCAGGTGTTTTCGCAAAAGAAAAGCTCGCTCGGCTGGGTTTGGCAAAATCCTTTGCCGCAAGGAAATCCGCTCTATTCGATTCGGTTTGCAAAAGACAATTTAACCGGTTTTGCAGTCGGCGCGGACAGCACAATTTTGTCCACAACCGATGGCGGATTTAATTGGACGGCAATCGTAACTGCTGTCGATACAACGTTTTCGGGCGTTTTTATCAAAGACAAACTCCGTGCGGTTGTGGTCGGAGCAAGAGGCGCAATTTTAACCACAAACGACGGCGGCAAAGTTTGGACGAAACGTGAAAGCGGTTCAAAGTCGCAACTTTACAACGTTACATTTATCGGCGAAACAGCTTTTGCGGTCGGTTCATACGGCACAATTTTAAGATCGGAAGACGGCGGAATTACTTGGAAAACTTTGCCGACAAATACCTTGACGCATCTGCAAAATATCGCGTTTTTCGACGATCGAAACGGCACGGCAATCGGGCAGAACGGTTTGATTTTGACGACCAAAGACGGCGGAAATAATTGGAAATCCGCAACGCCTTTTCAAAGCCTGATTTTAACCGGAATTTCGTATCTTTCGGCGAATAAAATTGTCGTTGTCGGTTATAACGGTTGTGTTTCGGTCAGCGAAGACGCGGGCGAAACTTGGCAAAAAATCAACGTTTTCAGTCAATCGGATTTTCTTTCTTTATCGTTTGCGGACGACAAAAACGGTTTTATGTCCGATTCAAACGGCATGGTTTGGCTCACGGGCGACGGCGGTTTTACTTGGCTGCCGTTCAATGTCCGCACCAAACCGAAGCTCGTTTCGACGTATTTTGCCAATGAGTTTACGGGTTGGGCAGTCGGCGAAAGCGGATTGATAATTCGCACCGACGACGGCGGTTACAGTTGGCAGCGTTTGACCGAAGGCGGACGCGACGACGTAAACGATTTGGCATTTTTCGATGCAAATTACGGTTGGGCAATTGGGTCGCGCGGGAAGATTTGGCTGACAAACGACGGTGGAAATAATTGGCTTCCCGTATTTTCCGAAGTCGAAAATAACCTCAATGCGATGTCGTTTGTCGGCAATGATCGCGGGGTTGTGGTCGGCGATAAAGGCACAATTTTACGGACAATCAACGGCGGTGAAAGTTTCGGAAAAGGTCTTTCAAACGTTGAGGAAGATTTGTTCGGCGTTCATTTTATCACCGAAAAAACAGGTTTCGCAGTCGGGGCAAACGGTGTAATTTTACGGTCGGATTCAAGCGGGACTTTTTGGCAACGACAGTTTTCCGGTTCGTCGAATTGGCTGAATGACGTAAAGTTTACGGACGAAAATCACGGCGTTGCAATCGGCGACAAAGGCACGATTTTGCGAACCGAAAACGGCGGTGAAACTTGGCTTGAAGTAAAAACTAACCTCAAAGAAAATCTTTATTCGATTGCGTTTTATGATGCCAAACACGGCTATATCGTCGGGCAGAACGGAGTTGTTTTAAGTACGGAAAACGGTGGTGCAACGTGGCGGGATCAAGAATCAAATATCAAGTTAAATCTATATGCGGTAACGGCTTACGGCAAAGAAGAAGCAATCGTTACGGGCGAGCAAGGCTTAGTTTTACGCACCGAAAACGGCGGGCGAAAGTGGGAAATTCAGCCGAACATCACAGGTAACACGTTGCAAGCGGTTGTCTATCGCGGCGGTATGCAACTTTGGGTCGGCGGTCGCGGCGGAACAATGCTCAGACGCTCTGAAACATTGCAAACGAAAAATTTTAACCTGCCGAAAATCCCGCCGAGATTGATTCCGAAATTGATAACTTCGCCGACACCGCGTCTCAAACAACCGCGAATTCCGATTGTCGATGATGGCGACATTCCGAAAATTACGGTACCGAAAATCAGCAAAAGTAAAAATTAAAAACAACCTATGTCTTCAGTTTCGCGATAAATTTTTGTCTGAATTTTGCAACCTTTGGAGCAACAACCGCCGCACAATACGACTGATTCGGGTTATTTGCAAAGTATTCTTGGTGATAATCTTCGGCAATATAGAATTTTGTGAACGGCGCAACTTGCGTAACTATCGGATTATCGTAAATATCTTGCCCGTTAAAGTATTTTATTGTTTCTTCGGCAACAATTTTTTGTTCGTTGGAGTGATAAAAAATCGCCGACCGATAGGAAGTTCCGATGTCGTTGCCTTGCCGATTAAGCGTCGTCGGATTATGAACCGTGAAAAAAACTTCCAAAATTTCACGAAACGAAATAACGTTTTTATCAAAAGTTACCTGCACAACCTCGGCGTGTCCGGTCGTTTCTCCGCAAACTTCCCGATAAGTCGGGTCTTCCGTGTGTCCGCCCGAATATCCCGATTCAACCGATTCGACACCGATTAACGCATCGAAAACTGCCTCGACGCACCAAAAACATCCTGCTCCCAATGTTGCAATTTCTGAATTTTCCATAAACAAATTATACCAACTATTGAATTGTTTTTACTACTTTAGTTTTCAGTGTTGTCCGGCAGATTTGCAACGACACCAATCATTTCGGCAATTTTCAGCTTTATTACTCGTTGTGCCGCAAAACCTTTTCCGTAAATGTTGCGTAAAACAAATTCGGGCTTTTTGAAAGTCTTGATGTTTGTTTGGAGAAAAATAAATAAATGGCAATGTCTAAAACGGCAAAAACTCTGTTGATTCTTGGTGGAATCATTCTGTCGATTGTGTTGGTTTCGGTAATTGGAATCGCTTTGTTACTGGAATTTTCAGGTAAACCTTCTGTGGCGAAAAACAGCGTCTTGGTGCTGAAAGTTTCGGGAGATTTACCCGATTACACGCCCGAAGACCCGACCGCGAAACTGTTCGGAATGGGTGGCGGCGAATCTTTTTCCGGTCTTTTAACGCAACTTCGCAAAGCAAAAGTCGATGAAAGAATCGGCGCGATTTTGGTTGACATTCAGTTTCCGCAAATCGGAATGGCAAAGGCTGACGAACTCCGCGACGCGATAAAAGACGTGCGCGGTTCGGGCAAACCCGTTTATGCTTACATGGAAACGGGTTCAAACAAAGATTATTACATCGCTGCGGCGTGCGACAAAGTTTTTCTGCCGCCGTCGGGTGATTTGGCGATTAACGGTCTTGCCGCAAACGTTATGTTTTATCGCGGAACGCTGGATAAAATCGGCGTTGAACCCGAATTTATCCAAATCGGCAAATATAAAAACGCTCCCGACCAATATCTCCGCAAAGATATGGCTGACGGACAACGCGAAGTGATGAACGCGATTTTGGACGATTATTTCGCCAGAATGACAAATGCCATCGCCGATTCCCGCAAAAAAACGCCCGAAGATGTCAGAGCGATTATCGATAATGCCCCGTATAACGCGGTTAAAGCTAAAGAATTAGGGTTGATCGACGGGGCGATTTATCGGGACGAAGTTTACAACGAATTGAAAAAAACTCTCGGTTACGAAGAAAAAACCGAGTTGGAATTGGTTGGCGGAAGCGAATATAAAGAAATTCCCGCAAGCTCGCTCGGTTTAAATAACGGGGCGGAAGTTGCGGTAATTTACGCTTCGGGCGGCATTGTCAGCGGAAAATCGAGTAACGGCGGCTTCACCGGCGGCGGTCAAATGGCAGGTTCGGATACGCTCGTGCGGGCGATTAACGATGCGACAGAAGACGAATCGATCAAAGCGATTGTGTTGCGGGTTGATTCGCCCGGCGGTTCGGCGTTGGCAAGCGATTTGATGTGGCACGCTTTGGAAAACGCGAAAGCCAAAAAACCGCTCGTTGTTTCAATGTCCGATTATGCGGCAAGCGGCGGTTATTACATTGCCTGCAACGCCAATAAAATTGTCGCCGAACCTTCGACGCTGACCGGTTCGATCGGAATGTTCACGGGAAAAATGACTTTGAAAGGTTTGTATAATATGACAGGCGTTTCAAACGAATATATTTTACGCGGCAAAAACGCCGGACTTTACCGCGAATCGGAAAAATGGACACCCGAAGAACACGCGAAAATGGTCGAGGCGGCAAACACGGTTTATTACGATAATTTTGTGCCGAAAGTCGCCAAAGGTCGCGGAAAAACCAACGAAGAAATAAACGCCATCGGTCAAGGTCATGTTTGGACGGGTTTCCAAGCCAAAGATAAAGGTTTGGTCGATGAATTCGGCGGACTTGAAAAAGCAATCGATATTGCCAAAGAACTGGCGAGTTTACCCGCGGAAAAAGATGTCAAACGAGTCGTTTTTCCCGCGCCGCAACCGTTTTTGTCAACCTTGTTTGATTCGAGTAACGCTTCGGTCAAAGAAGAGACTCAGAAAGCAATGGTCGAAAGTTTACCGAAAGAATTACAAAAAACATTGCGTTTCGTCAAAATGTTTGAAATGATGAATGGTCAAAATATGATGCTGTTACCGTTTGAAATGGAGATAAAGTAGTTTACGATTTTCAGATTGAATACATAAAAAGCGCGAAATTTAACTTCGCGCTTTTTCAATTTATCGTCAAACATTATTTCTTCACCGCTTCCATTTGAATTCCCGAATTATCTGCGTGCAACAAAACTTCCGTGATAAATTCCTGCCGCGCTTTCAGTTCAAAATCGTAATTATCGGTTTTGAAATTTACTTCAATCCGTAAAATCAGCGAAGGAAACGTCATATCGTATATGTGAATTTTGAAAACTTCGTTGTTTAAAAATTCGCTTTGTTTGATAATTTCTTCGATTCCGGCGGAAAATTGTTTTATTTTTTCTATTCCGTTTTGTTGTGAAACGGCAAGGTTCAACACCCAATTTCGATGATTTTGGATTCCTTCGTTGACAATATTTGCGTTGACGATACTTGAATTCGGCACAGTTACCAGTGAATCGTCTTGGGTTAAAATTTTTGTACTGCGAAGCCCGACTTCTTTAACTATGCCTTGAATGCCGTTCACCGAAACGCGATCTTCTGCCATAAACGGTCGTTCAATCATCAAAACCAGCGAGCCGAAAAAATTACTGAGCGTCGCTTGCGAAGCCAATGCAATTGCAATTCCGCCGATTCCTAATCCGGCGATTAAACCCGTTACATTAAAATTCAAATTTTCGGCAACCACAATCAAACCGATCACCACAATTCCGATTCGCACAATCGCACTAATAAACGGCACGAGCAAATCGTCTGATTGCTGTTTTGTTTCCAACGCGCGTTTTTGCAATCTTGCCGCAATTGCATCAACAATGCGGTAAGCCAGCCAAACAATCGCGGCGGCGGTCAAAATAAAAAGTATTGTTCGCAAAAAACCGAGCGAACTTTGCGTCAACGCCAACGCCCGTAAACCGATGCGAAAGGCTGTTACAAACGCCAAAAGTCCGATTGGCGCGTAAAGAATTTTGATATTATCGTCGGTCAAAGTTTCGTAACGTTTTCGCAAAATTCTACCGAGCGTCCACGAAATTATGATTTTAACAAATTGCCCGATGAATGCCGCGATGATAAAAAGTGCAAATAATCCGATCCATTGCCAACGTTCCAAACCTACCAACGGTTGTTTTAAAACCGCCGGCAGATTGTCGCGGATTTGCGAACTGATACTTTCGGAATTTGTCAGCGTTACCGAGCCGTGAGTTGTATTTTGCTCATTTACCGAAACCATTATCAACGGAATGGAACGAACCGTTTCCTGCGTAAAAAGCCATTCGCCGTTCGGGTTTTTGGCGATTACAATTTCGCCGATTTGCGATTGATAAACTTTAAAAGGTTCGCCGTTCACTGAATCGGGTGCATCTTCAACGTGAAAATTCGCAACGGAATCTATAATTTCTAACAATTCCGAGGCAATTTCGACACCTTTTATTTGTTTATATTCGCTTGGAAAGGCTTGTAAATCAATACATTTAACCGCTTCTTCCATCGGATCGGGCGAAACGCCGACTCGCGGTTGCTTGAAGGCGTTCATAAATGTTTTCAACGTTGCACGGACAGATTCACGTTTCGGATCAACAACTTGCGTATTGCGTGTTTGGGCAAAAAGATTTAGACCGAAAGACAGGCAAAGCAACACTAACAAGGGGTAATTTTTTTTCATAGATAAATTTGATTCGGAGAGTTTCAAGTATCTTACACTTATCTTTTACAAATTCAAATTGTCTGCACAAAAAATGCCCGCAAAATAACGGGCAAATTCATCGGCAATTATATTTTGTTTCTTAAGATTTTTTTGCAATCTGAAATCTGACGCTCAGAAAAAAACAAACCGCACCGATTACGGCTGTTACAAAAACAGCGTCCATATTTGACTGCCACAAGAAAAACGCGGAAATTGCCGCAAAAACCAATGCCAAGATTTTGAAAATAAGTTCAAGATTATTCATTTTTTAATTTTACTTCAATTTCGGCAAAATCAAACAAATTTTGTCTTTCACCTTAACTTAACCTGCTTTTTCGGCGACTTCCATAAACCCTTTGCCCGCAAAAAGTGATTTTATAGCGTTGTACAATCTTCGCATTGCCCGAAAAATTTTTGGCGCAAACCAACCGAAAATTACGACGAAAACGACTAGTGCAACCGCAATCAAAATCGGTGCAAAGACTGCCAAAAGCGAACCGACAATCGCAATCGCGTCTTCGGCAAGCGATAAAATCCAGTTAGAAAAAGGTTCGGGCGAAAGGTTTGCCGTTGTCCGCAAGGCTGATTTCGTTCCGTGCGAACTCAATGCCAAACCGCCGCCAAGCAAAGTAGCAACGGTTGAAAGTGTCGGATCCATTTCATTGGTCGCCGCGTATGCCATCACGGCTCCCGCAGGAACGCGGATGAATGTGTGAACCACGTCCCAAACGCTGTCAACGTAGGGAATTTTGTCGGCAAAAAATTCGACCGCAAAAAGAAACCCCGCAATTCCGATAATCCACCAATTATCCAAAACCGTTAAGCCCAACGGGAGTTTGGCGGCTCCGGTTTTTTGCAAAATTCCGAGTACCGTCACGGTTGCATAAAGATTAATGCCCGAAGTCCAAGCCGTTCCAAGCGCCAAACTAAGGGTTGAAAACCATTCCATAAATCATTCTCCTTGTTCGTTATCGCATCGTTGTTTGATTGACCTATTTCTTTACTAAAACAACCGGCGATTGTTCGACTTCGCTCATTTTTGCGTAAAAATCTTTGACCGATTTGTAATTTTCGGGCAAAACAGTTGTTTGGTTCAACCGATACGAACGAGTGAAAATCAACTTTCCGTCTTTCGCTTCATAGCTTGTCGAGTATTTTCCGAACGCTGTTTCAAGTTTAACGGCATCGGGCATTTCGTCAACCGTAAAACCTTGCGGAAGCGTAAAAATAACGGTTTCGGTAAAGGTTTCCGCGTCGATTAAAATCGGGTTTTTGCGAGTTGCTTCGGAAAAACGAACCGATTCGCGTCTGCCGACAATCACTGGTTTGAAAACCAACAGTCGATTTTGCATTAACTGCGCATAATTTGCGGCGGAAAATTCAATGTCGAGATTAAATTTCGCTTCGGCGTTTAAGTCGGTTGCGGTAATCTTTGTCGATTTCGCGCTCGTTGCCCCGTAAGTCAGCCAACTGTCAATCATTTGCTGATATTCGGCAGTTTTCATTACTCGATATTGACCGCGAAATGCCGTTGAGGCTTGTCCGATTGTTTTTTCGCGAATGATGCCGCTAATCGCTCCGGTTGCAAGCAAATTGACTTCGATTTTGCGATCTAAACCGTTTGCTTCCGGCGGCGTTATCGGCATTTTCGACAAACCGCCCGCGTCTCCGGCGGAAATTAACGCAAAACTTCCTTGCAGATATTCGGGCAAATCGCCGACGGGCGTGTAAGAATCCGTCGCATCGAAAATCAATAACCGACCGAGTTTCGGGTGATTCAAAATCGTCGCGGTTTTTGTTTCGTCGCTGACTTTGACGGCGATAATGCAGTGATTAAACTGCGACGGCGAAGCCCATTCTTCGCGCGTATAAGTCGCATCGCCCGAATAAATAAAAATAGGATACGACTCTATTTTCAAAACTCTGAGCAACGCCCGCATCAAATTAGCCTTGTCTTTGCAATCGCCGTAACCGCGATTCAAAACCAAATTCGACGGTCGCGGTTTGTAACCGTTTCCGTAACCGACTCCAATATCAATCGAAATATATTGCAAATTTTGGACAAACGTTCCGACCGCACGAATTTTCTCCAATTCGGTGGTCGCGTTTGCGGTCAATTCGCGGGCTTTGGCGGCAACTGCGTCATCGACGATAACTTGGCTGTCGTGCAGGGAACTTCCCCACCGCGAAACTGCCGTCCAATCTTTGTAAACCGGAGTTGAACCGTTTTCGGCAAAATAATTAACGGCAATTCGCGGCGCCAAATTCCTGATCGAAGGACTTGCTTTTTCAAGCGGAATCGGCGAAAGATTGCGAAGTTCCCACGAATAAGTGTTTCCGCTGATTTGCGGTTGAATGTCGGCGTGATTAAATGTGGTGTTCGTTGCCTTCCAACCTTTCGGTAACGATAAACTGTACCGCGAATTGATGGTTGGCAGAGTTCCTTGAAACGTCCAAATATCTTGGGTGAAAAGCGGACGTTCTTCGGAAATAACTTGATAACCGAAAACCGAACCCGTGTCCGCATCGCGTGAAGCATCGATGATTTTCATCCGATATTCATTATAAATATCATCTATGTCGGTAACTTGATCGATAATATAATCTTTGTCGTATTTTTTATTAACGCCGTTACCGGAAATAATCCACGCGTTTATTTCCTTGATTTTGCCCGAACTGACAAGATAAACCGCCGTTGCCACCGCCAAATCTTTTGCTTCGTGCAACAAAATTCTGACAGCGTAAGTGGTCGTTACAATAATTTTTCCGTCGGACGTATATTCAACCGTCTGATCGTTTCGCAACACCACGCCCGGAACATTTTTTTCGTAAGTCGGGACAGTAATTGCCGCATCTTGCCGCAACCAATCGGGAACGTCATTGCCTGCTAAAACCGGAAAAACGCAGAGCAAAAGCGTGAAAATCGACACGATAATCCAAGATTTCATAATAACTCCTTAACTACACCTTTTGTTTCAAGGTAATTGTGTGCGAATCGGCTTGCTGAAACTTATCAAACAACCCTTTTAACGCGGGATAAGCATTCGCGGGAAACAAAATTCTGCCGCCGTTCCCGAAATAAAACGTCCGTTTATATTGAAGCGTTGTCCCTTTTTCAACCGTCAACTTAAACTTTTGACTCGAAATATTTCCGTCGTCGCCGTTATTCGCCGGCGCATCGGCACTGTCTAACGCAAAGTTCGGCGGTAATTCGATTTGTACATCATCGTCTTCGGACCACGGATGTTTGAAAAAAATCTGGTGAACTCGTTTTGAATCGGAGAAAATCGCCTTGTTTCCGTATTCAAAAAAGCCGGGTTGCAAAAACAATCGCTTGCCTGTTTTTTGCGCATAATTTACCACCCGAACTTTGCACGCATAAATCAACGGTTTTGAATTATCGGCAAAATTTTCGAGCGTTACGTCCGCAAACTCCGCCGTACTCATTTGGTCTTGCATCTCTGCCTTGAAATCGTCCAAACGCTTTTGTTCGCTGTCGTCGTAACCTGCCTGACGACGACGAATTGCATTTTGTCCCGCATATTCGATCGTGATGTTTCCTTCCAATGTTCCGTCTTCGGTCAACTTGAACTTTCCGGTACGCTTGGCATTATTTTTGTCCTGATCGTTAAAAGTAGTGCCGTTCAAATCATAACCGTTTTCGCCGATTAAGATTGCCGACACGCCTTCTTCGTACCAAGTAAGTTGCCCGAATCCCAAAAACGGTGTGCCGGGATTGAAATAGCGAAACTTTCCGTCGATTTTAACGGCGGTGCAACAAAGATGGACAAACGACGAATGCGCTTGTTGATTCGGATTAAAGAAAAACTCGCGGGAATCTCCGCTTAAAACAATTCGGGCTTCAAAACCCGCCGCCGAAACCAACGAAGCAAAAAGTCTTTCAATATCGCCGCTGTCGCCCATTCTTTTTTTAAGCGTGTCGCTCGGTTTTTTATTTTCTACTTTCCTTCTCGCTTCGTCTGTCATTGTCGAATCAAAAGTGATGTTCTTGATGTCTTTTTGCACAAAGTTGTAAATGTTTCGAACTTTGTCTTCGGTTGTTGCACCGCCGGCGGTCAACATTTGCGCAGTTTTCTTGACATCGTCGTTCGCTTTGACGATTTCTTTGAAGCCGAATGAAATGGCATTGGCGTAACCTGACCATATACTGAAGTTAAAACTGTTGAAACTCTCGTAATAAAGCAACATCCACGAACGTACGAAATTTATCGGCGGCATTCGCGGTTCTTCTTTGAAAGCCTTGACATTGGTCATCGTTGCGACGTAAAAACCTTTGTTTTCATCGCCTTGGGCTTTGTCGAAAGTAACATCGCCGGACATATTAAAAGAGTTTTGACGCAACGTCCTTCCTCCGTACGGACGCACATAATACGACATTTTTTGAATCGGAATATCTTTTTGGAAAATTAAGCGTTCACCGCCCGCCGAATCATTTTTGCGAACTTCACGATATTGATATTCAAAAATTACGCCGGGTTCGATGCCCGCGACCGCAAACGACTTTGCTTTGAGTTTTACTTTATCGACTTTGACAATTTCGCGTTCAAAAATATCGCTCGGCTGAAGTTCAAGCACGGTGCCGTCGGCTTTTGTCACGCGGGCGGCAATTCCTTCGATTTTTACGTCTTTGGTAAACGGAAGGTCGAATTTCGCAAATCGTTCGCGTCCGCGTTCGGTAAAAATTTTGACCCGCACATAATTGGTAAATGTCAGTTTGTCTTCTTTTTTATCGTCCAACCGAACTTCCCAAAAAATAGCTTCGGCATCGGCATCGGGTTCAACGGTCGGCGTTTTCATCGCCAATTCGGCGGGTGAAACAGGTCGCCACGGCAGCGGATCGTCGCCGGCGAAAAGAGTGACGGTGAAGACTGAACTTATCAGCCAAATAAAAAGGAACGTTCTTTTAACAGAGAGATTCATTTGTTACCTCATTTAATATTTGAATTTAATGGAAATTCGATTGCATCTTACAATTTATTTGGTCAATAAACAAGATATTTTTGTAAAAGTTACATTTTTTGTTGCTTTTCACGGCACTTTTCAAATAGAATGAATGACGATTCATTCAGAAACGTTATGGCACGACAAGTCAGTTCAACAAAAGTGGTTACGGATAAACGCGAGGCAATTTTGCGGGCGGCAATAAAAGTGTTTGCTCAAAAAGGTTATTTCAGTTCAAAAGTTGCCGACATTGCCGGCGAAGCGGGAATTGCCGACGGCACGGTTTATCTTTATTTCAAGAGCAAAGACGAGATTCTGCATTCGATTTTCGATCGGGCAATGGAGGAATTTATCGCCGAAGGAAAACGCGAACTCGCTTTATTTTCGGACGTAAAAGACAAATTGCGACGAATTGCCGAACTTCATTTGGAAAAACTCGGCGCCGACCGCGATTTGGCGATTGTGTTCCAAGTGGAACTTCGCGGTTCGACTAAATTTATGGAAGAATTTTCAGCCGCAGGTTTCGCGGGCTATCTTGACATAATTCGTGAAACATTTGCCGAAGGACAGCGCCAAGGTTTGTTTCGCGCCGATTTGAAACCGATTGTGTGTGCCAAGATTTTTTACGGCGCGTTGGATGAAATGGTCACAAACTGGATATTGTCAAAACAAAACTACACGCTTTTGCCGATGGCAGAAGAAGTCTTGAAGATATTTTTCGGAGGAATTTTGCAAAAATGAGCAGCAAATTAAATGAACCGCAAACGTTGGCTGAATTGTTTTTGCAAGCCGCCGAAAAACACAATCGCCGAGATGCGTTGAATTATAAACGCGATAATGCGTGGCATTCCGTCTCTTCCGACGAAATGATTTCGCGGGCAAAAAGTATTTCGCTCGGACTTTATTCGCTGGGCGTAAAAAACGGCGATCGAGCAGCAATTCTCGCCGCCAATTCGCCTGATTGGACAATTACGGACGCGGGTTGTCAACTTTGCGGTGTGGTCGATGTGCCGATTTACACGACTTTGGCTCCGCATTCGGTCGAATATATTATCAACGATTCGGGCGCGAAAGTGTTTTTTTTACAAGACGCGTCAACTTATAAAAAGTTTGAATCAATTTTTGCCGCCTGCAAAACCATCGAGAAAATTGTTTTATTCGACAATTCCGGTGCCGATGTTTTCAACTCGATTTCGTTGTCGGAACTCGAAAAACTCGGCGCGGATTTAGCTTTGGAGCAACCGAATTTGATGAATAATTTGATTGCCGAGGTCAAAGCCGAAGATATTGCCACCTTAATTTATACGTCGGGAACGACCGGCGAACCGAAAGGCGTGATGCTTTCGCACAAAAATTTGGTTTCAAACGCGATCAATTCGAGTGCCGGATTCACATTTTCCGAAAACGATAAACCTTTATCCGTCTTGCCTTTATCGCACGTTTACGAACGAACGGGAATGTATTTGTATATTCTCAACGGAATGGCGGTGTACTATGCCGAATCGATTGACAAGGTGGCAAATAACTTAAAAGAAGTTGCCCCGACAATTTTCGTCGGCGTGCCGCGATTATTTGAAAAAGTTTACGCCAAAGCGAAATTGGCGGCTTCAAAAGAAAGTCGCGTCAAAGAAAGAATCTTTGATTGGGCAATCGAAATCGGCAAAGAACACGCTCAAATGTTAGCCGCCAACGAAGCGGTTTCGACAATTCCGGCATTAAAATACAATCTTGCCGACAAAGTTGTTTTTGCTAAATTCCGCGAATTTTTCGGCGGTAAATTACGCTTTTGCATTACCGGCGGAGCGGCAATTTCGGACGAAATTTTCCTTATTTTTACGGGTTCGGGCGTGCCGATTATGCAAGGTTACGGCTTAACCGAAACATCGCCCGTGATTACTTCCAATAATCCGGACAGCGTAAAAATCGGGACGGTCGGCAAACCGATTCAAAATACCGCAATTCGGATTGCCGAAGACGGCGAAATCGAAGCCTTCGGTCCGGGCATAATGCTCGGTTATTTTAATAAACCCCAAGCGACGCGCGAAGTTTTCACCGCTGACGGGTGGTTTAAAACAGGCGACATCGGAGATATAGACAACGACGGTTTTTTGCGGATTACCGACCGCAAAAAAGAGCTTTTCAAAACCTCGGGCGGCAAATATATTGCTCCTTCGCCGATTGAACAAAAAATAAAAGGTTCTCGTTTCGTCAACCAAGTTGTTTTAATCGGCAATAATCGCAAATTTGTTTCGGCTTTGATTGTTCCCGACTTTGATGTGTTGAAAAATTATGCGGAAATTAAGGAACTTGTCTTGAAAACACCGTCCGAATTTTGTCGAAACGAACAAATTATCGATCTTTTTCAGCGTGAAGTTACCAGATTAACAGAAGGTTTGGCTCGTTTTGAAACTGTCAAAAAAGTTGCGTTATTAGAAAATGAATTGACGGTTGAAACCGGCGAACTGACTCCGACGCTGAAAGTAAAACGCCGCATCGTCGATGAAAAGTATAAACAACTGATCGACGAACTTTACAAATAACCGCTTATTATCAAACCGAAAAGTTTCGGCGGCTCTTAATTTCCCGCCGGTCAATGTTCTATTTTCGCCATCAATTCGGCAAAACGCGGGTCTTCGCGGAGGTTTGCAAGTGATTTGTCGCGTTCAAACCACGGACGATTTTCGTTGCCTAATTTGATGGCGCGTTCAAGCCATTCAAACGCGGTGTCGAGTTCGTTCAGCGTTGAATAGGTTTGGGCAAACCAATAAGACATATCGTGGTCAGCTTTCGCCAGCGCTTTACTTTCGGCAGTTATATTTTCTTTTGCTTCATCAATCTTGCCTTGCGAGGCTAAAAATAACGCCAGTATCGGACGAATTCCGTCCATCTTTTTATTCTTTTCCAACACTTCGCTGATAATTTTTATCGCTTCGTCCGTGTTGCCGACATTGTAGTGGGTTATCGCCCGAAAAATTCTAATCAGCGGATGATTCGGTTCGAGTCTGGTACCTGCGTCGAGTTCGGCAAAGGCTTGTTCGTAATCGCCTTGATAAAGGAAAATGCGCGAACGGTTGTAACTTGCGACAACTCTCGCCGCCGGATCAAGCCGTGTTAATTTTTCCCAACTTCTGAGCGATTCCGCATAATCTCCGTCGAGTCGGTGCATTGTTCCTTTGACAAAATAAAGCGATGCGTCATTCGGAAACTGACCTTGCAGAACTTTAATTTCTGCTCTCGCCTTTTTCTTTTCGCCGCGCGAAAGATAAATTATGACCATCAGAACTCTGGCTTCGACCACGTTCGGATCATACTTAAAGGCTTTGCTGAAAGCAGTTTCGGCGTATGTGAAATCTTCGGCGTTGCCCATTCCTTTGAACACGCGATTAGCGAAACACGCGCCCAAACCACTGTGCGCAAGGGCAAATTGTCCGTCAAGGGCGATGGCACTGCGGAAATTGGCGATGGCGGCTTCGCAGTCTTCGTTATCAACCGTGCGGAAAATAAATCGCCCGAAATGGTCGCGTCCGCGAAGATATTCTTCGTAAGCCTCAAAATTTTCAGTCGGTCTTTGTCCCAGTTTGGCTTCTTCTTTAACAGAAAGTTCGAGTTCCAAACCTTCCAAAATCTTTCTGGCAATTGTATCTTGCAAAGCTAAAATATCGCTGCCGACGGCATCGATTCGTTCGCTCCACAATAAATCACCGGTTAAAACATCCAAGAGTTGGGCGGTTACGCGAAGTCTGTCGCCTGAACGAATAAAACTTGCGGATAAAATCGCGTTGACTTTTAATTCGCGTCCCGCTTCCAGCGGTTCAATATCTTTGCCTTGATATTTGGCAATCACCGAACTCGGACGCACAATCAGCGATTTGAGTCCTGCCAATTCGGTAATCACGGCATCTGCCAACGAAAATTCGTAAAACGACGACGATGCATCGCCGCTCAAATTTTTGAACGGCAAAATCGCCACGCTTTTCTTTTCCGTGCCGGTCGCGGTTACGGATAAATCGGGGGCGAATGAAACACTCGGCGTATTGGTCAAAGAATATGACGGCGTGTTTTTGGAAACAGAATTTTCGCTCGAAGATTTTCCGCGAATCCAATTCCATGCCCGCACGACGGGATTACTTCCGTCGGAAAAACGCGGCGCATAAATTTCGCCCGTGTTCATTTGCACACCTGAGACTTCTTGTAAAACTTGGCGTAAATCATCACGCATTTCAGAGATTTTTTGATAACGGTGTTTCGGTTCTTTCGCCAATGCTTTATCCAAAATGGCTTGCAGTTTCGGCAGAACTTCTTCTTTCCGCATTTCGGCGACTGTTTTCGGCGTTCCGTGCAGAACTTGATGCCGCACATCAACCACGGTTTTTCCTTGAAACGCCCAGATTCCGGTCAACAGTTCGTAGATTAAAACGCCGGTCGAGAAAATATCGGCTCGATGATCGGCTTTTTCGCCTTTGGCTTGTTCAGGTGCGGCGTAAGTTGCCGTGCCGTATGGAATTCCGATTTCCGTGATGTCGTGTTTGTCGCTTTGGGCAATCGAATCATCGTCATAAATTAATTTGGCGAGTCCGAAATCTAAAACTTTGACTTGTCCCGCTTCGTTGACCATGATGTTTCCGGCTTTGATGTCGCGGTGAATGATGTTGCGTGAATGTGTGTACGCAAGCGCGTCGCAGACTTGAATCGCAATGCTCAACGCACTTTTCATCTCCAGCGGACGACCTGCGACAAGTTGGCGGACGTTTTTTCCTTCGACATACTGCATCGCAATATAATAAACCCCGTCGGCTTCGTTAAAGTCGTAAATTGTGCAAATATTAGGATGATCGAGTTGCGAACAAAGTTGAGCTTCGCGTTCAAATCGTTTGAAATTGGCGGTTTTCGCGGTTAATTCAGGCGGCAAAACCTTGACGACGGCAATGCGGTCAAGTTTTGTATCTTTGGCTTTATAAACCGTGCCTTGTCCGCCCGCACCGAGCTTTTCTAAAATTTTATATTGATGAAGTCTTGAACCAATCATACAACCGATTTCAGAACAAATTTTGTCGTGAAGATTAAATGTAAAACAAAATCAACAAGTTAGCAAACTGCCAACTAATCGGGAATAATCGTTCAGCCTCTGAGCGGATTTCCCCAACCCGATTGAACATACTCGCCGTTTTCGATTATACACGGCACAACCAAATCTCCGTCGGAAAATTGAAGCATTTCCCGCTGTCGTTGCCTGTCGTTTTGAGCATCGAATTCGACAAACGAAATGCTATTTTGGTTATAATAATTACGGGCTTTTTGGCAATACGGGCAGCCTTGTTTGACATACATTATGACTGACATAAGGTGATTTTAACACTTTTGCGAGGAAAACAAAAAATCCGGCTTGTATTTCTACAAATCGGATATTTCTTGATTTTCTCGCAAAGGGATTTAGTTTTTGCTCAGTATTTATTGCCCGTAATTTTCGGGATAATAAATCAGTTCGACAATTTGTCCGCCGACACCTTTCGTATAAAAAGACGAAGTTCCGTCGCGGTGCGGTTTAATCGGGCGACCTTCTTTTGTCGCCGCTTCGTTTAATTCGTTGATTGTTTCAACTTTTAAGCCGATATGTTCGGGATGTTTTGACTCCGGCGGAAGCAAAGCAATTCCGAAGCCTTTTGCATCACGCACCATCGCCCAATCGTCAAACAACGATTCGACCGTAAAGCCGAGCCGCTTATATTCTTCGACATCACGCAGCATATCGTCCGTTTTTATCGCCAAATGATCCACCGTTCCCGCAAATCTTATGTCTGTCATTTTTTTACCTCACACTTAAATTGTAACGAAAATCTCGCTTCAATGAATCAATCGAAAAATGAATCACCGAATCAATAATTTTAACTCGCAAGTTTAATTTTTGCGAACTTTGCGATAGATTTAACTTTATGAAAATTGCATCGCTTTTGCCGTCGGCAACCGAAATTGTTTGCGTGTTGGGCTTAGAAAAAAATTTGGTCGGCATTACGCACGAATGCGATTTCCCGAAAAGTGTTGAAAATAAACCGCATTTGACCGCCGGTGTAATTTCGCACGAAACAATGTCGAGCAAAGAAATCGATCACGCCGTTCGCTCACAACTGGACGGACACGGTTCGATTTACGATTTGAACAATGATCTTTTGCACGAGTTTCAGCCCGATTTAATTTTGACGCAAGAACTTTGCGATGTCTGCGCGGTCAGTTACAAAACAGTTTTGAAAGCTGCGAAAATTTATGTTGCCGACGCTCAAGTCGTTTCTTTGGAACCGAATACGATTGAAGATATTTTTGAAAACATCAAAACCGTCGGCGAACTTTGCAACGTTTCGGAGAAAGCGAACGAAGTTGTTGCCGATTTGCAAAAACGGCTTGAGGTTGTCCGTGAAAAAACAAAAAACATCGAAAATCGTCCGAAAGTGATGATGTTGGAATGGCTTGAACCTGCGTTTGCTCCCGGACATTGGGTTCCGCAACAGGTCGAAATTGCGGGCGGAATTTGTCTGCTCGGCGAATCGGGCAAGCGTTCGGTAACAACCACATACGAACAAATTATCGCCGAAAATCCCGACATACTTGTCTTAATTCCTTGCGGTTATTATACTTCGGATATTTTGCGGCAGTTGCCAAAGACGGTTTTCCCCGCGAGTTTCAGCAAAATTTCTGCGGTGAAAAACAATGAAATTTGGGCGTTGGACGCAACTTCGTATTTTTCGCGTCCCGGACCGAGAGTTGTTGACGGTGCAGAAATTTTGGCAAAAATCGCGCATCCGAATTTATTCGGTTCGCCGTCTGACCGAGAAGCCGTGCGAGTTTCGCCGAGTTTATTAAAGTTTGAAGTATAAAATTTATGAAATATATTGCCGTTATTTTTACTGTTGCAATTTTTGGTTTTGCCGCGTTTGCCCAAACCGACAACGAGATTTTGGCTCGCGCCGATAATCTTTCGTACACGGTTAAAGACTTACAACCAAATGGGTTACGCCAAGCCTTTGAGCAAAAAGACGCGATTATTTCCAAAACCAGAAAAGATGCGTTGGAAACAATGCTCGGTGAAATGCTGTTGAATGTCGAGGCAGATTCGCGTAAAACTTTGGTTGACAAATTACTGCAAATCGAGGTTTATACAAAAATTCCGAACCCGACCGAAAAACAAATTCAAGACGTTTACGATGCAAATAAAGATGCGTTCGAAAGCAAAACTTTGGCGGAAATGCGAAACAGAATCGTTAAATTTTTGCGGCAAGACGGAGAATACAAAGCGTATCAAGCGTATATCGAAAAGCTGAAAACCAAGTATAAAGTTGTTTATAACGTTGACGTAAATTCTCCGCAACTTAAGCAATCGAACGTTTTAGCGTCATTCGGCACAAATAAAATTTTGGTTGGTAAGTTCGATGAAAAAGTTCGTCTGCAAACTTACGAAGTCCAAATGTCGCTGTATGAAAAGGCAAAATCATCGCTGGAGCAAACGGTTTATTCGCAACTGACTTTAATCGAAGCGCGAAATTTGAACCTTGAACCGCAAGATTTAATCCGCCGCGAAATCAGCGATAAAAACAAAGATTTTTCGGCACCCGAACAAAATCGGTTGCAAGCACTTTTTCAGGATAAACTTTTCCGCAAATATAAATACGAATTTTTGCTGAAAGAACCGACCGCACCCGTTCAAAAAATTGACACGGCAAACGCATTTTCGCGCGGTAACGCCAATGCGCCCGTTACGGTCGTGATGTTTTCGGATTTTCAATGCTCGGCGTGTTCGACCGCGCATCCGTATTTGCAAGAAGTTTTGCAGGAATACGGCGATAAAGTCCGATTCGTGTTGCGAAACTTTCCGCTGCCGACGCTTCACGCCAACGCGATGAACGCCGCCATCGCCGCCCAAGCCGCCAAATCGCAAGGAAAATTTTACGAATACATCGAGATTTTGTATAAAAATCAAGATAAATTAGACGCGGCTTCGCTAAAAAAATACGCGAGCGGTTTAGGTTTGAATCGCAAGCAATTTGATTTAGAATTAAACAGTCAAAAGCATAAAGATTTTATCAAAAAAGATATGGAAGACGGCGTATTTTACGGCATAAATTCAACGCCGACAATTTTTGTAAACGGCGTGAAGGTCAGAGAAATTTCCGTGCAAGGATTCAAAAACGCGATTGAAAAGGCTTTAGAAAAAGCAAAATAATTTTATGAAAATACAATTTACTTTATTGATTTTAATTTCAACTTTGGCGTTTGCGTGCGACAAACCCGCGAATAAACCGAACACGAATGCGATGAGCAATAACACAAATAAAACTGCGCTAAATACGGCAACCGCGATAAAAAAAGAAGTTCCTGTTTACACTTACGAAATTGTCAAAACCTACAAACACGACCCGAAAGCGTTTACGGAAGGTTTACAATTTTATAACGGTTTTTTGTATGAAAGCACGGGCGAAGAAGGCAAATCAACGCTCAGAAAAGTGGAACTTGAAAGCGGTAAAGTATTGCAAAATTATAATTTGCCGCGTGAAATTTTCGGCGAAGGAATGACAATCTTCAAAGATAAAATCTATCAACTTTCGTGGCGTAATCAAACGGCTTTTGTTTACGATATGAATTTCAAATTGCTCAGAGAATTCAAATATCAAGGCGAAGGTTGGGGTTTAACCAATGATGGCGCGAACTTGATTATGACCGATTCGACACACGTTATCCGTTTTGTAAATCCCGACACTTTTGAGATTGTCCGCACGCTTCCCGTTATCCGCGAAGACGGTAAATCGCAAATGTATATCAACGAACTCGAATACATAAAAGGCGAAATTTGGGCAAATATCTGGCAATCGGAGCAAGCCGATGTTTTGGGCAAACCGAATTATATTGCGCGAATCGATCCGAATTCGGGAAAGATTCTCGGTTGGATCGATTTAGACAAAATTTCACCTGAAGATTCCGGCGACGATTACGAAAATTCGCTCAACGGCATTGCTTACGACGAAGCACACGATCGAATTTTTGTAACGGGGAAAAACTGGAAGAAATTATTTGAAATAAAAGTTAAAGAGAAGTAAGCAAAGCAAAAAAACAGGCTTCAATCTTTCAATCGAAGCCTTTTTTGGCTGAATACCGGACAGGGAAATCAGTATTTTTGGGGCAGCCGCAAGTTCGTTAATAATTATAATCGAAGCAAATCGGAAAATAATTGCCGGTCTGATTTATAAACCGGTTCTCGTAGCTTTGTTTTTGTAGTATTATCGGATCTTATTTGGATTTATTCGGATTACAGTCGAAACGTTTGTAAAAACTGCTTTCAACTGTATAAACGAGAATCGATAAAGAATCAGGTCATCTAAAAAATATTTTTTTAACTTTAATTCGTACGGTCTTGTTCAAATGGAAAATATCGACTCGGTTGAAATTACACAATTATTGGTTGATTGGGGCAAAGGCAACGAGTTAGCTTTGGAAAAACTCGTTCCGTTGGTTTACGATGAACTCCGTCGAATGGCGAAGCGTTATATGCGCGGACAATCTTCGGCTCACACGCTGCAAACTACCGAATTGATTCACGAAGCGTACTTGAAACTGGTTGATAACACCGAAAAAGAGTGGAAAAATCGCTCACATTTCTTCGGTGTTGCGGCACAAGCGATGCGGCATATTTTGGTTGATTACGCACGGGCGAAACAAAGTCAAAAACGCGGCGGAATCCAGCACCAAATTACTTTGGACGAAAATGCCGTGATGTTTAATGACAGTACGGACGACATTGTTGCCTTAAACGAAGCATTGGAAAAATTGACGTTGTTGGACGAACGAAAGGTAAGAGTCGTCGAAATGAAATTTTTCGGCGGTTTAACAATGGAAGAAATAGGCGAGGTTTTGAAAATATCGCCTGAAACCGTCAAACGTGATTGGCGTTTTGCCCGAACTTGGCTCTTGCGCGAATTGTCTGAATCGAATCAAATTTGAACTTACCGGCAAAGGATGCCGAGTAATTAAACCGCCTCAGCCGATATTTTACAAAGTTGAAAGCGAGGTCAAACAAGCAACCATAAACATTTTACTCAAACAAAAATCCGGATAAAACTTAATCAAATGCGATATGAAAAGTAGAAACGCTTTCAATATCGCATTTTTATTGCTATCATCTAGTTTTTAAGTTTGAGGACAACAAATGAAGTATTACAATCATCGCAGTCGGGTGATGTTATCAAAAAGCCTTTTTTTATTATTATTCGTAATTTCTATTCTTTTCTTAAACGGTTGTAATCTTATCGGTAAAAAAACCAAAAGTACACCAACAAAGCTAAAAACCGAAGAGGCTTCCAAACAACAATTACTCGACGAAATAAATCGTTTTGCACAAGTAAAATCAATGCGTGCAAAGATGTCGTTAAAATTTGAGGACGATTCTTACGCCGAACTCGGCAGTAAAGAAGTTTTCATCAGTGCCGATTTGGACTTGGTTGTTCAGCGTCCGTCGAACATTTTGCTGAAAATCAGCGGGTTTGGCGTAAGTGTTGCCCAAATGACCTCGAACGGCGAGAATTTTCGTGTCGCAATTTTATACGACGGCGGAAGCGGCAAGAATAAAAAGTTTCTGAAAGGAACAAACTCGTCGGATTATTCGCTGTTAAAAAAGAAAATTGACGGTTCAAGTCTGAATGATGAAGACCAAAAATTCAAGAAAAACGCGAGTGCTTTTGCCAATGTTCGTCCGCAGCACGTTACCGATGCCGTTTTGGTTTCGCCGATCGATACCAACAAAATCTACGTCCAAAGCACGATTTCGCAGATTGAAACTGATTTAACCAAAGACAAAAAATCGCCGCTCAGAAATGTTGTTCGCGGATATTATCTGTTTGACGAATTGGCAAAAAACACGGACGGCGAACTAATAATTACTCGCCGTTTTTGGTTTGACCGCGTCGGCGGAATTCGTCTCGCGCGTCAGCAGCTTTTTGATGCAAAAGGCGAAATTGATTCCGATATTATTTACGGGCAGGAAGGTTTATTGTCGGGCAAAACCGAACTCGGTAATCTTCCGCTCAGAATTTCCGTAACACGCCCGAAAGATAATTACACGATGAGTTTGGAGTATGACGCTCCGGAAAGTGTAACAATCGGAAATACTTATCCCGAAAAAGCCTTTAATCTGGAAAACAGTTGGGAATTGCCCGAAGTCGATCTAGACCAAAAACTTCGTGAAGCACAAGAAAAAATAAGCAAAGTTCAGCAATGACAATTCTTAAAACAGAAAATTTAACCAAAACATACAAAGTCGGCAAAATGGACGTGACGGCTTTGCGTGGTGTTTCGCTTGATGTCGAAGAAGGTGAATTTGTTGCCATAATGGGACCTTCGGGTTGCGGAAAATCAACGCTTTTGCATCTTCTCGGCGGACTTCTTTCGCCTTCAACCGGCAGAATTTTGATTGACGGCGAAGACCTTGGAGCAGTTTCAGACGCACAACGTACGGAAATTCGTCGAAGAAAAATCGGTTTCGTCTTTCAACGTTTTAATCTTTTTCCAACGCTTTCTGCCGAGGGAAATCTTCGTCTCGCCGAAAGAATTCATTCGGGGAACGGCAGCGCGAATTCCGACAGACGACGTGAAGTGTTGGGTTTATTGAAGTTAGAAAATAAAATGCACCACAAACCGCTCGAACTTTCCGGCGGTGAGCAGCAACGCGTGGCACTCGCACGAGCAATCGTTAATAAACCGGCGATAATTTTAGCCGACGAACCGACCGGAAATCTCGACACGGAAAACTCGGCAATCGTGTTGGATATGTTTAAGGAATTGAACGAACGCTATAAACAGACTATTATAATGATTACGCATAATCCCGAAGCGGCGACAAACTGTTCGCGGATAGTGCAAATGCGAGACGGTTTGATTGTGTGAAGCAAAATAAAATGAATGCTTTGAAGAAAATAATCCAATGGAATTACGAACGCGGAACGTGGCAATACGACGCATTTTGTTTACTGATAATCGCTTTTATTTTTCTAACGTCGAAAACGTGGTTTAACTGACCGCGAATTGTGACAACGCGAAACGTAAGTTTTTTCGTCAAAGCAAAAGACTTTTCGGCTTATTTCAGCCGGAAAATAACCAAACCGGTTTACATCGGTTTGCGATTAAATAAAGGAGTAATAAAATGAACAAGACTTTTAGATTTATTTTTTCGGCATTTGCCGTGATGTTTTTATTCGGCGGAATTGCCGCAATTAAGACAAATGCCCAAGGAATTCCAAACAAAATTCTCGGATTGATGGAAGAACATCGTAAAGCTATGACTTCGCTCAAGGCAGATATTTCGATGAAAGACTATGAAAATATCTTAAAAAGTACCGATGAAAAAACCGGAACCGTTATGTACGCGGCGGTCAGAGACAAAAAAGGCAAAGATACGGATGCGTTAATGCGTCTTGATTGGATGCGACCAAAACAGGAAATTCTTTCTGTCGTTAAGAAAAAGTTTGTATTGTTGGATGTCAGAGGCGGAGTCGGTTATACAGGAAGTTCAAGTTCGCAAAAAGTTTCCGGCGGCGGCGGCGATATGGTCAAAATTTTGACTAACTCTTCAAAACAAGATTTGAAAGCTAAATTCGATTTTCAGTATCTTGGCGAAGAAAGTATCGGCAGCGCGGCGGTTTGGCATTTGCGATTAACCCCGAAAACTAAGCAAAACTATCAGTTTGTTGATGTTTGGATTGACGGAAACGGGATGCCGTTGCAAGCCATGACAACGGCAAAAAATAACGACACACAAACAATCACGCTTTCAAATCTAAACAAAAATCTTACTTTGAATGCAAAAGAATTTGTGGTTGATGTGCCGAAAAATGTAAAACTGCAAGCAGTTTAGTTTTTCCGTAAATCGAAAATATAAGGCTTTGGCTGAAAAGTCGAAGCCTTTGCTTTTACTTGGTCAAAAAATTATAATTAAAATTTTGACGTAATCAAAAGAGGTTTTTTCTATGCCGAAAGCAAGCAGTTTAAGTCGTTTAATGCGTGGCGTGAAACACACGGTTCGCACGTTTACTTCGACCAAACATCCGATTTTAGTTCATATCGTCCCGATGCGGCGTTGTAATTTGTCTTGTACTTACTGTAACGAATACGACAAAACATCCGATCCCGTAAACATTGATGTCATGCTCAAACGCATCGATAAACTGGCGGAATTCGGCACGTCTATCATCACAATTTCGGGCGGCGAACCGATGATGCACCCCGAAATTTACGAAATAATCGCCCGCATCCGCAAACACGGAATGATTGCCGGTTTGATTTCAAACGGTTATTATTTTCAGCCCGAAAAAATAGAAAAGTTGAATAATGCAGGTTTAGATTATCTGCAAATTTCAATCGATAACGTAATTCCCGACGATGTTTCAAAGAAAAGTTTGAAGGTTTTAGACGGTAAATTGCTGAATTTGCAGCAACACGCAAAGTTTAAGGTGAATATCAATTCGGTCGTCGGAAGCGGCGTAAAAAATCCGGATGATGCGTTGACGATTGCAAAACGCGCTCAAGAACTCGGCTTTTCTTCAACTGTCGGAGTAATTCACGACGGCGACGGTTTGCTTAAACCAATGGCGGAAAGCGAAAAAGCTATCTATAAAGAAGTAAAGGCTTTGGGCGTAAAAAGTTATGCTCGTTGGAATTGGTTTCAAGATAATTTAGTTGACGGAAAACCTTACGAATGGCGTTGTCGGGCAGGTGCCAGATATTTGTATGTGTGCGAAGAAGGTTTGGTTCATTGGTGTTCGCAGCAACGCGGAACGCCCGGAATTCCTCTGCTTGAATACACGCATGAAGATATGAAACGCGAATATATCACCGAAAAATGGTGTGCGGAAAGCTGCACGATTCAATGCGTTCACCAAGTCGGTTTACTTGACGCGTGGCGCGATCCGCAAATTTCATTGGGCGATTATAATAATAAGAATGGTAAAGGTTTGAAGAAAGAAACGGTCGCAAATGTGCTGAAATCCAATTAAAGATTTTTGCCCGTGTAATCTAAACTTTCGCGTTTCGGCTGAATCGCAAAATCGCGTCCGTTCCATTTGTAAGTTGATTTTGTAAACCATTTCGGACAACAAACAGGCGTATCATAATCTTCTTCGATTTTGAGCGTCTCTTTTTGTCGGAAAATATAACGGTCTTTGCCGTAAAGTTCTAAATTCAGTTCGCCGTTTTGCGCCGAAATATCTTTTAAACCGCCGTCGCCTTTGTCGCCTGTTTCAAAAGTCCAAATAATTCGCGGCACAGTTCCTTCTTGCTTCACGATATAAACGATATTCAGATTGGTTAAACCGCCCGTAATCACGCCCAAAACAACTATTGCTTCGGCTTCGCCATCGCCGGTTAAATCGCCGTATTTTACTTGCAAAAGCATCATTCCGACTGTTTCTTTGGTCATCGGACGTTTGCCGTTATCGAGTTTAACCTCTTTCTCCGTGGCATTTTGCCAGCCGCGCGGAAGCGGAAATGTGAAATTTGCAAAATCAACTTTGCCGATTGCGGCATCGGTTTCAGCGATTAAAGGTTTGAATTCAGGCTTTTTTTCAACCGTCGGCATCGGTGTCGGCGTAACGACAACTTCCTTATTTGCAACGGTTTCCACGGGCTTTGGCGAAACAAAACCGCAGTTTGCGCAAACGAACGCAGCCGTTATTAAAAAAAAGACAAGTAAAGTTTTCATTGTTGATTTTGGAACTAATAATAAAGCTAACACAAAAAAAGTTACCGAACAAGAGGCAGAAAATCAGCGGAGTAATACTTTTATCCGAACAAATTTAAGATAATCCGGAAAGTAAAGCAATGAGTAAGAGTTATGCTTTTAAGCCCGAATTTGCCGAACGACATTCAATCGACGATGCAATGATAAACGGTGTCGGCAATCGAACAAATTTACATCGAAAATGTTTGTTTGCACCGGTTTTTCTGTGAGTGTTAAGATATTTTTATGGAACAAGCAGTAGAACAGTTTAAAGTTAAAAACGAACCTTATTATTTGCCTGTCGGGCGTGAAGTCGAGTTATTTGAAGCGGCATATACGGCGAAATTGCCCGCGATGCTGAAAGGTCCGACGGGTTGCGGCAAAACGCGATTCGTCGAATATATGGCATACAAACTTAATCGTCCGCTGATAACGGTCGCGTGCCACGAAGATTTATCGTCAACGGATTTGGTCGGACGCTTTTTGCTCGAAGGCGAAGAAACCGTGTGGCACGACGGACCGCTCACAAAAGCCGTCCGCTCAGGTGCGATTTGTTATCTGGACGAAGTGGTTGAAGCCCGCAAAGATACGGTCGTGATTATTCATCCGCTGACCGACGATCGCCGCCGTTTGCCGATCGAAAAACGCGGTACAATTATTGAAGCGCCGCCCGAATTTATGCTCGTGGTTTCATACAATCCGGGTTATCAATCGATTATCAAAGATTTAAAGCAATCGACGCGACAACGTTTTGTGGCGATGGAATTCGATTATCCGAGTGCCGACAGCGAAACGGAAATTGTCGCCAAAGAAGGTGGAATAGACAAGGATTTGGCGAGAGATTTGGTAACAATCGGGCAAAAAGTTCGGAACCTTCGCGGACACGGTTTAGAAGAAGGCGTTTCAACGCGATTGTTGATTTACGCCGCACAGCTGATTGCCAAAGGAATTTCGCCGATCGATGCGGCAGAAGTCGCCATTTGTTCGCCGATTACCGATGACCGCGAATTGCAGCGCAGCATCCGCGAAATTGTGACGACCGTAATTTAAGCCGGCGGAATAAATCGCCGCCGAATTCGATTGATAAAAATATGATGGAAGAAAAATATCCGAACATTTCACGGTGGGTTGACGGCGGAATTCTCGAAATCGGTTATGAATCCGAAACCGATTCGTTCATTCGCGCGATTGACGAAGGCGGAACTGTTTTTGAAGGCAAAAGCAGTTATAAAACTTTGGACGAGGCTTTGGACGATGCCGAAAAAGCAATCGGCAAATGGTTTGAAGAAAATGAATAAGTTAAAAATAAGTATTATATTTTCAGCGGTGTTTCTGTTTACAAATGTCGCGTTTGCGCAAGTTACGCCTGAAAATCGATTGAAAATTTTCAACCAAGTTTGGGAAACCATCAACCAAAAATACTACGACGATAAATTTAACGGCGTTGATTGGAAAAAAGTCCGCGAAGATTATCGCCCGAAGGTTGAAACCGCAAAAAGCGACGACGAATTTTACGGTTCGATTAAAGAAATGGTGCGTGAATTACAAGATGCGCATACTCGATTTTGGACTCCGAAAGAAGCCGAACTCAAGAAAAAGAAACAGTTTTCAAGCATCGGTTTGAGAATCGAAGAAGTTGACGGAAAAATTGTCACGGCAAATGTTCAAACCGGTTCGGACGAGGAAAAAGCGGGTATAACCGCAGGTATGATCATAAATTCGGTTGACGGTCGAAACGTTTCCGAACGGCTTGACGAACTCAAACAAACCATCAAATCTTCGTCTGCCCAAGCCGTTAAAGTTTTATCGTTGAGAGCTTTGTTTCGCGGCGAAGTCGGCTCCGTTATCAAATTAAATTTGACGAATTCCGCCGATAAAACGCTCGAAGTTTCGCTGACACGGCGAATTTTCAATCAGTCGTTCGACGTTGTTTCGCGTAAATTATCCGACAATTTGGGTTATGTAAAATTCGATACGTTCGACGATAAATTGAGCGATAAGTTGAAAACGGCGATTTCAAATTTGAAAGAGACGCAAGGTCTAATTATCGATTTACGCGACAACGGCGGCGGTCAAGTCAATTTTGTCGAAAAAGTTGCGGGTTGGCTGGTTAATAAAAAAACTTCGTTCGGCAAAGCAAAATGGCGCGGTAAAGAGCCGAAAGAAATTTTTGTCGGCGACAAAGGAAGTCAAATTTACAGTTCGCCGATTGTTATTTTGGTCGATAAAGATTCGGCAAGCGGTTCGGAACTTTTGGCAATCGGATTACAAGAAAGCGAACGCGCAAAGGTTGTCGGTTCAACCAGTTGCGGTTGTTTGCTGGGAATCGCGGGTGCCAAAGAAATCAAAGACGGCGAGCTTGAATTCAGTCAAATCGGATTTATTTCCGCCAAAAACTTTCGCGTTGAAACCAACGGAATCACGCCGGATTTGGTGGTAAACCTAAACATAAATGATTTTCGGGAAAAATCCGACCGCACGCTTGCCGAAGCAATCAAGTTTTTACTTTTACAAAAGCCAACTAAATGAGACTTTCAAACATCATAATTTAGTATATGAACAAACGACTTTTTCAAATTAACTTAACAATTTTAGCGACCTGCTTTTTTTCGCCGGCACTTTTTGCCCAAACCCAACGCACGCCGTTTGATGTAACAAACTATAAATTAGACGCTCAAACAAGTTCGTCGAATCAGTTGAAAGCGGTTGCCGACGTTACGTTTACGGTACTTGAAGACACGCGGACAATTTCGTTTGAGCTGAACGGTTCGCTGAAAATCGAGAGTATTGCGAAGGTTGCGCAGACAAATGCGGCGATGAGCGTTTCGCCGACACCGTTGCCGAAAACCAAACCGGCATCGAAAGTTATTGCCGAACCGAGCGGAAAAAGCGTCGTTACTTTTATTCAAGACCAAGTCGGTGTCGGCGATTTAGGTCCGAGCGTGAAGATAGATTTGGGCGAAGCGGTCGCCAAAGGAACTTCTGTAACGTTGCGTTTCAAATATGCCGGAGCGTTGGTAACGCCCGAAGGCGGACCGCTTTTGACGAAAAGATTAGCGTTTGTCGGCGATAATTTCGGCTATTTATTGTATGCTTCGCGGTGGTTTCCGTTTCACGATTACGCGGCTGACCGCGCGACTTCGGATATTACTTTGAGCGTCCCGCCGGGTTCCCAAGCCTTTGGATACAGTGATGTTGCAGTTATAAACGCGGGCGGAAAATATCGGTTTACGCAATCAAAACCTGCTCTTATCGGCAACTTTGCATTTGGTAAATACACAACTAAAACACTTCGTTTCGGCGATTACGAATTACAGTTTATAACCAAAATCGGCGATGACGGTTTGGTGGCTAATTACGGTGAAATTGTCGGACGAGCAATGGATTATTACACCAAACAATTCGGTGCGCCCGATTGCGGAAAAAAACTTATTATCGCTCAAATCGACGACGAAAGCCTCGAATTTTATTCGGCTCCGGGAATGATTTTTATGGCGGGAAGATTGTTTGAAAAAGGCAGAGAAACGACCGAAGCTCGATTACAACGCGAAATTGCGCTGCAATGGTGGGGACAAACGGTCGGGCTGAAATCGTTCGATGATGCGTGGTTGTCGCAAGGTTTGGCGGAATACAGTTCGTTTGAACTGCGTGAAAACAAGTTTACGGGTGCGACACTCGAAGATTTGAACCGCGAATTATTGGAAAAATCGTTGACATTTGAACAAACCGCTTCGCTCGTCCGCGTTTCCGCCACGCTCGACGACCAATCGACCGCGTATCAATACATAATGTACGGCAAAGGCGCACTGGTTTATCGGCTCTTGCGCGACACGCTTCGTCCGCCGAAATTTAACCAACTTCTGCGCTTGTTTTTAGAAGAATATCGCGGGAAAAATGCTTCGATCGATGATTTTGAAAAACTTGCGACCCGTATTTCGGGCAATAATATGCGCTATTTCTTTGCTCGTTGGGTTGAAAGTACGGGCGTTCCCGAATTCTCGGTCGATTATCAAATCATCCGAACTCGCGCCGGAAAATTTGTAACGCGCGGCACGATAAAACAGAATTATGACAATTTACGGCTGCCGATAGAACTGAAATTGCGAGCGGAAGGCGAGAATGAAACGAAGACAGTCGTGGTTAATATCGAAGATGCGAGCGAAGATTTTAACTTTGAATCAAACGGCAAACCAATCGAAGTTATTATTGACCCGAATTACAAAATGCTCAGGATTTCAGAAGATTTACGCATTTCGGCAATCGCTCGACGCGGCATCGAACTATTTAAGGACGGCAATTTTGCCGAAGCTCAAGCCCAATTCGAGCAAGCCTTAAAGCTCGACCGCAATAATTCTTGGGTTTATTATCATCTTGGTTTAATTTACCTTGACCAACGGAATTATGATGTGGCAATCGATAATTTCAAGGCGGCTTTGAACGGAAACTTATCGCCGAGTTGGTTAGGAATTTGGGCGAATATTAAAATGGGCAACGCCTATGATGCGAAAGGTGACCGAACTCGCGCCGTTGCCGCCTACAAACGCGCCGAAGCCGCCGGCGAAAGCTATAATAATTCAGACGACGCGATTAAAAAATATATGGCAAACGCGTATGACCCGAAAGACGGCAGGTAAAAAGTAAATGATTGTTTCAAATTATTTGTCGATAATTTCCGTAAAATTTACGTCGTTTGCTTTCTCTTTATAATCAAAAAGTTCACGCCGATTTTGAAAGTCGGCAAACATTTTGTCGTAGGTTTCAAAGAGTAAATCGGTCGCGGCGGTGTGCGTGTGAGTCTGAGCAAACTTTATCGCATTATTTGTTTTTTGCGTGCGAAGTTGTTTATTTTCAATCGTTTCAATAATCGCATCGGCGAAACTTTCGCCGGATAAATCGCACAGCCACGCATTTTCATTATTTGCCGAAGCCAAAACTCCGCCCGAATTCGGGACAATCACGGGAACGCCCGAAGCCAACGCCTCCTGAACAACATTGCCGAACGGCTCGCGCGGATTCGGATGAATAAACGCATCCGAATTGGCGTAATAATCGGCTAAAGTTTCTTTGTCGAGATGTCCGATTCGGATAATTTTGTTTGGAAAACGTTTATCGGTTTCAGCTTGCAACCAATCGGCTTGCGGACCTTCGCCCGCAACCAAAAGTCTGAAATCATAGTCCGTATTTCTCGCCAAAACTTCCATAATTTCGGGTAAAAATCGAACATTTTTTTCGGGTGAAAGTCTGGTTGACGAAAGCAAAACAATCGAGTCCGGCGGAATGTTTGCGCGTTCCCGCATTTCGCGTTTGAGGTCGATCGATGTGCGATTCGGGTTGAAAAAACTTGCATCGACTCCGCGCGGACAAATCGCCAATCGTTGCGAAAGCGGAACTTTCGCTGCTCGAAAAAACCGTTGGCAGAAATTAAAAAACGATTCAAATCTGCGCGGATTGTGTTTTTTTTGCAAAGATTGATAAAGTTCTTCGGCAACAAACAACGAATTTGCGATATAAAAATCGAACATTGCGAGATTATAGTTTCCCGTCAAACGCCGCGAAAACCAATTTCCAAATCTGCCTTTTGAAACAAACGAGGCAACAATCGTATCGAATCTTTCGCCCGTAAAGTAAACCAACAGCGGTCTGCCGAGTTTCTTAAATTTGCCGATTCTAATCATTCCGGCGATAAATGTGAGCGAATAATTGTCGTAAACCTCAATCATATCGGGCATTTCCGCGAGTAAAATTTTACGAATCGGCGAATCTTTCAAAAGATATTGCCACGGCATCATCAGCCGATAACGTTTATCAAAAAAAGGCGAAGACGGTGCGGCAACGTAATAAATTTTCGCAAATTCGTTCACCTCTTCGACCGAATCCGTTTCCGCCGGCACGATTAAACGCACAAAACGACCGTGCCGTTCGGCGGCTTCGAGCAATTTATTGTAACTTGTACTCACGCCGCCCGAAGTTTTGTGGTAATAATTTGTGATGTGAACAGATTTCAAGTGTTTTTCAGATAAATTCCGGCTGATTTTAATCAAATTCCAAGCGATTTTTAACAAATTCGGGGCGGAATCTGACAAGTTCTAATCAGATTCAGACAAATTCCGAGCGATTTTTTATAAATTTCGGTCGGCTTTTGGTAAATTTCGAGTAATTTTGTTATCAATCGCTCTCGCATTCTTTTAGTTTTCTCACGTTTAGAGCAAAAATCAGGATGACCGAAATAATAATTAAGCCGAAAGTTACGCCGGCGGCAATAATTCCCCAATTTAATTTTCCGCGCGACATTCCGATCAAACTTCCGGCTGAAACACTTGTCAAAATCGCAGTCAAAATTGCCGACGCGTAGCTTTTTTCAGCAATCATTTCGCAAATTCTAAGCGGCACAAACGCCATAAAATCAAAGACCAAACGAGGTGCGTTTTGCAAATCCCGCCAAAAACTTTGCTGTCGTTCGTCCTTCACCAAAAAAGTCCCGCGACTCATCGCATATAAATTAAAAATAGCGGAAAGTATTGATATTGCAACAGATACGGTGATTGCTTTGCCCATCGAACTTGTGCCGTAATAGTTATCGTAAACGCTTTGCACTGCAAATTCAATCAAATGACTGAAAACCGCAAGTACTAACGGCACCGCTAAAAAGGCGTGCCATTGCGGTTTAACTCGGCTGAAAGATTGGATGATTGCGCCGTTTACGCCGCCGAAAAGCATCCGCGAAAAAAACTGGGCAAACATTGCTCCGACCGCGACCGCGAAACCTTCTTTTTTATATGACATAAAAAAAATCAGTCCGCGAAAAAATCCGCTCATAACCGCCGCCTTCCAATGCCAACGCCAAATTACGGCAAGCGGATCTTTCAGTAAAACTTTCAAAACGCCGCTGATTGTTTCGGGCATTACTTGGTTTGGTAAATCTAAATCTTTCATTCTAAACACTTTGACCTCGTTCTTTGGCAATTTCGAGCGTTTTTTCGTAACCGTTATAAACGCCTTCAAAAACCGAATCCCACGAACGCAATAAAACAAACTCACGCGAGG
Source organism: Acidobacteriota bacterium (assembly GCA_031430435.1). Classification (GTDB taxonomy): domain Bacteria; phylum Acidobacteriota; class Blastocatellia; order Pyrinomonadales; family Pyrinomonadaceae; genus JANNVK01. The sequence goes on along the minus strand of JANPBM010000110.1, from coordinate 112,939 downwards.
CTGATTTCATTTTCGACAATTTTTCGGGATTATTCAACAACTCGATCGAAAACCGGACGTAATCTTCCAAATTCTCTGCGACAAAACCTGTTTCACCGTTTTTGATGACAAATTTCGGTCCGCCGAGATGCGAAACAATCGCCGGAACGCCGGAACAATTTGCTTCTTGAATCACGTTCCCGAAAGCATCGGTTTCCGACGGAAAAACGAAAATATCCATATTGGCGTATGCTTCCGCAAGTTTTTCGCCCGATAAAAAGCCGGTAAATTCGACATTCCGCATATTTTTTTCGAGCAATTCGCGTTCGTTTCCTTCTCCGACAATTAGAAATTTGAAGTTTTTTATTCCCGCTTCGAGCAGACGTTTTTCTAAATTTATCAGCAACCGCACATTTTTTTCCGCCCGAAGTCTGCCGACAAACCCAAAGCGAAAAACTCCGTCGCTGACCGTTCGTTTGGCGGGCGAAAAAATATCCGAATCAATTCCGCGCGGCATTAAAAGCGATAATCTGCCCGATTTTCCCAACGCTTCCGCCAATTCCGGATTTGGTGAAAGCACAACTTTCGGCATTTTGTAATAGAGGAGTGAACCTTGAAAGATTTTTCGTTCGGCAAAACGGGCGATTGATTTATTGATATGTTTCGGTAAAAAGCGAAACATTCTTTGCAAACGCCGCGATGCGAATTCGTGCAAATTTGTGTGCCATGAACCGATCAGCGGAATTTGACGTTTGTGGGCGAGAATTGCGGCACAGATACTCACATCGTTAAGTCCTGTTAAATGAAGGACATCGGGTTGGAAGTCATCCAATGCCTTGCCGATTTTGGATAAATAACGATTAAAAAGCGGATCGTATTTCAAACCTTCGTCCATCGGAATCGCCAACGGTGAACGTTTCAGCGAAAGGTGTGTTACGCTTCCGGCGGTCGTTGTTTCAGTTTTTTCTCCCGCGTAAACGCACAAAAAAGGATAGCCGTTTTTCTCGGCAAACCCGACCAATCTTCGGCAAGTCATTGCCGCGCCGTTTACTTCCAAATACGAATCCGGGAAAAAAGCGATGCGGGGAATTTGATTATTCATCTAAAAATTGACGCATTGAGTCATTTATTCATCTATCCATCGGTTTAATCGTCAACGAAAAACCGGCAAAATGACTCAATTCAGTTGTCGGTTATCAGCGGACGATTTTCGGTTGATATATTTTCGCCGATTATTCGTGTTTCGTGGTTAAGTTGTGGCGGAATAACGTCTTTTTCTTTCATTGCGAGACGGAAAAAAGGGCGAAGTTTTGAATTTCCCAGCACGCCGAGCGTCCAAATTGCCCAACGCAACCACGCCGGACCGCCGCGTTTCCAATGCACGGAAAGTTGTCGTACGCCCAAACCGTCGGCGTTGATGTGAACACGGTCGAACCAGCGTTTTCTGCCTTCGGGAAAGTCTTCGTAATACTTCAAGATTTCTGAAAACGATTGTAATTGACGCGAATGAAGCGGCTCGGAATGTTCGGGCAACAAAACAATTTCGCTGTGTTTGTCGGTTCGTATTTCGTCCGCAAACTCCGCAAAAGTTTTGCCGTTCGTCAGATTTATGACCGTGTTCGGCTGACAGCCGTGTCTGTCGCCGCCGGTTACAATCGGCATTCCGAGCGATTCGGCGAGTTCGATTGTTGCTTTATTTTCCGACCACGAACGAAAACCGTTGAATTCCAGCGCGTGAATCCGATGACCGAATTCGGCAAGAAAATTCTTGAGCAAAATCTCGTGTTTTTCCTTTCCGACCATTTCAATATCCCACAACGGATGATTGAAAATAATCAAAACTTCGGGTAAATCGTCAAGCATTGCGAAAAGCTCGCGGAGGCGTTCGTTTGTTTGGTTTTCAATTTGAAAAGTGTAATCGAGCAGTTGTTTGGAAATTTCTAAAGCATTGTGTTTCGGCAAGTTGTGAACGCCGAGGTGAAAAAAACCGTAATCAAAAGGCACCGTCCATTCAAGCGAAATCGGAGCAGATTCGCCTTGCAAAGTTTCATTCAAACTTAAATTCGCGCCGATGTTATCGTGATCGGTAATCGAAACAATCGCGTCTAAACCGAGCTTATTTATCTGATTTTTTTCAAACGAATAAACTTGATTTTCGTCTAACGGCGGCGACCAGAAAGCAGTTTCAAAATCAATTTGACGACCTTCTTTTTTAACGTAACTGTCGCGCTCTTTTTTCCAAAAATGTGAAATTATCGGAATCTTTTCGGCATAATGCGGAATAAAATCTAACATTTCTCTTGAAAATTGTGTATGACAATGGAGAGAAACGCCGGTTTTGGCATTTTTGCTCAGGTTGTCTCCTTGCGGCAAAATTGTCAAGCGTGTATTTTTTAACTTCATTACTTTCTCCTTAAAACCAGTCAACCAAGTTTATCAATTTTATAAGCGAACCGTGTTTTCCGATTAGGACACTTTATTTAAGTGTAACAACCGTTTAGCTGAAATTTAGTTAATCAGACCCTGAATAGGCTTAACCTCGAACAGTAAAAACTTAGCAGATTTACGAGCTAAAGTAAATTAAAACGACAACTGTTAAGATGTTTGTAATGAGTGGATTTAACTGCCGAAAACCATAACTTTGCCGGCAAATTATTAAAAATCGCGGGTTCCGAAAGGTTTGAATTGTAACCGGCTGAAATGTCAGGTAAGATGCACATTTAACACTTTTGCAACACAAGGAAAATTAACGAATTGGAAAAATTAGAACCAGCCGAAGCAACCGCTTATCCCGCATCCGCAACACATATTTCCGAGATGATTCCCGCATCACGCAAACTGAACTACTTGGCTTTGGTCAGCGTGATTTTTTTTACGGTTTGCGGCGGAGCATTCGGAATCGAATCACTTTTCGGCAAAGTTGGAGCAGGTTGGGCGATCTTACTGGTTTTGCTGACACCGGTTTTTTGGAGTTTGCCGATTTCGCTGATGGTTTCCGAATTAGCTTCGGCGATTCCGGTGCAAGGCGGCTATTACGTTTGGGTTAAGCGTGCGTTGGGCAATTTTTGGGGCTTTCAGGAAGGTTGGTGGACGATTTGTTATACTGCCGTTGATATGGCGATTTATCCGGTTTTATTCGTCAATTATCTCGCATTTTTCTTTCCGTATTTACAGCCGGATGCCGCCGGAAATTTAACTTGGGAACAGTTTTTTGCTCGTTGGGCGTGTGCCGTCGGCGTAATTTCAGCCGGACTTTTGCTGAATTGGAACGGAGCAAAAGCGGTCGGATATAATTCGACATTTTTTCTTTTCATCATTTTTCTGCCGTTTATTTTGTTGACATATTTCGGTTTGACGAGCGAAGGCGGCGGGTTTTCAAAATCATTTGAAGCAATTCGGCAAGGCTTTTCGGTTGAAATGAACGCCGGACTTTTTGCAATCGGTTTATCGACCGTGATGTGGAATTATTCGGGTTGGGACAACGTTTCAACCTATGCCGAAGAAGTTCACGAAGCGCCGAAAAATTATCCGCGAGCTTTATTAACGACAATTTTATTGGCAATAGCGATGTATTTTCTGCCGACATTTGCCTTAATCGGACACACCGCGAGCGAAGAAGTTTGGAACGAAAACGCAGGTTTTCCCGTGCTGGCAGAACAACTCGGCGGACAAACTTTGGGAATTGTTTTGGCGATTGCGGCGTTGGTTTTTGCGTGGGGTTTGTTCAATTCGCAGATTTTATATGCTTCGCGTTTGCCGTTTGCGATGGCAAACGACGGTTGGTTGCCGAAATTTTTATCGAAAACCAACGCGGACGGAGTTCCGACCAACGCTTTGATAATTTGTTGTCTTATTTCCGCAATTTTTGCCGCATTGCCGTTCGGGAAATTAGTCGTGATTGACATTCTGCTCTATTCCGCCGAAGTGTTTTTGGAGTTTATCGCACTTTTGGCTTTGCGAAAATACGAACCTGATTTACCTCGCCCGTTCAAAATTCGCGGTGGTTGGACGGTTTTGATTTTAATCACAATATCACCGATGCTCTTTGCCTTAACCGTAATTTATGCAACATTAACGGACCAAACGACAGATTTGCGGCATCTCGGAATTGTTGGATTAGCATTACTGAGCGGCGTTGTTTTATACTTTTTCAGAAAGAAAAAAATCGAGGTTAAAAATGTTTAGAAAATTATTATTGTGCGTGTCGTTAATTATTTCAGTTTCAACGGGTTTCGGTCAAAAAGTAAAACCTGTTGAAATTCCGCAAAATGTTCCGCAAACTTTGGACGAAAAAATCAAAGCCGAAGTTTCGCAATTCAAAGGAAACGTCTGGGTTTACGCCAAAAATCTTGACAGCGGCAAAGAGTATTCTTTGCGCGGCGATGAAAAAGTCCGCACCGCAAGCACCATAAAATTGCCGATTATGACCGAAGTTTTTCACCAAATCGACCAAGGCAAAATCAAATGGACAGACGAATTTACCTTGACAAACATTGCTCAAGCATCAGGTGCGGGAATTTTAGGGGAATTTTCCGAAGGCACAAAAATTGACCTGAAAACCGCGACAAATTTGATGATTGTTGTTTCCGACAACTTCGCCACTAACCTTATTTTGGATAAAATCTCGTCAAATAACGTCAATGATTTTATGAAGTCTTTGGGTTTGAATAACACGCTCAGTTTGCGAAAAATCGGCGGCGGCGGAGATTCAAACGCATACGATGAACCTGTCAACAAACTGTTCGGAATCGGAGTTTCTACGCCGAAAGAGATGGCGATGTTGCTCGAAAAACTCGAACGCGGCGAAGTTGTCAGCAAAGAAGCCTCAGCCCGAATGATTGCAATTTTGAAGCGTCAACAATACACCGACGGCATCGGCAGAAATCTGCTCGACACCGTGCCGATTGCCTCGAAATCAGGTTCGCTTGACAGACTGCGCAGCGATGTCGGCATTGTTTACACGCGACGCGGACGAATCGTGATGGCGATTACGACCGACGATAATCCGGTTGTCCATTACAACTGGGACGGCGAAGCGGAAAAACTTATTTGGCGAATTTCGACGGCTTTGCAACAAGGTTTGGCGAAAAATTAGTCTGCCGGCAAAATTATCCCGCGACATTCGCCGAAACCGATTCGGCGAAAACCTTCGCGTTCGCAAAAACCTTTCATAATAATTTCGTCGCCGTCTTCTAAAAATCTGCGTTGTTCGCCGTTCGGTAATTCGATTGGTTCTTTGCCGCGCCACGTCATTTCCAGTAAACAGCCGCGTTCGCTTTTTTCTCGCCCCGAAACCGTTCCTGTCGCCATCAAATCACCCGTTTGCAAATTACAGCCGTTTGAGGCGTGATGTGCGAGCATTTGCCCGATTGTCCAATACAAATCTTTCATATTCGACCGCGAAATCATAAACGGTTTTTCGCCCGATTCACGCATTTTCGGTGTTTGAATATAAACTTCGAGTTTTATGTCAAATCCGCCAAACTGTTTGTTATGTTCGCTTTGCAGATGCGGAAGCGGTTGCGGATCGTCCGCGTCGCGTTCAAACGCAGGTGTCCGAAACGGTGCGAGAGCTTCCATCGTAACAACAAAAGGCGAAATCGTGGTAGCAAAATTTTTCGCCAAAAACGGTCCGAGCGGCTGATATTCCCAAGCCTGAATATCGCGTGCCGACCAATCATTTACTAAACAAAGTCCGAAAATATGTTCTTCCGCGTTTTCAATCGGAATCGTGCTGCCGAGTTCGTTTCCCTTGCCGATAAAAAACCCGACTTCCATTTCGTAATCAAGATTTTTCGCCGGAATATAAATCGGCGGAGCATCGGCATCAGCACGATTTTGCCCTTTCGGACGCTTGACATCCGTTCCCGAAACGACGATTGATGAGGCACGTCCGTGATAACCGATCGGCACATATTTGTAATTCGGCAACAGCGGATTATCGGGGCGAAACATTGCTCCGACATTTGTGGCATGGAAAATTGAGCAGTAGAAATCAGTGTAATCGCCGATTGGAAGGCAAGGAATAACTAATTCAACTTCGCTGGACAAAACAAGAATTTTATCAATAAGTTCTGTGTTTTGTGATATTTGAATATTATCTTCTTGTAAAATTTGAAGAATTTGAAATCTCAAAGTTTTCCAACTCTCGCTTTCCCAATTCATAAAATCATTTAAGAAATGAAATCCGTTGTATTCCCATTTGAATTCCTTGGCAATATCGGTAAATAATCCGGCTTTATCACATTCCGTCAGTTTAAGTATTTGGTCTCCAATTGCAACACCGATTTGAACATGTCTTTCACCTTTTGGCAAAAAAACGCAAAAAGGCAAATTCTGAATCGGAAAATCGGTGTTCGGATCGTTGGCTGATTCAACCCAGCTTTTTAAGTTAATATCGTGTGTTTCGTTAATTTCGTAAGTCATAAAATGTTGCAATTCGCTGAAAGCGATAAATTTAATAGCGCCGGGAGCATCCCGACGAACGCGAACCAAAACGTTTCGACGCTGTAAGTGTCGAATTAAACCCAAATATATTGTTCGTCAAATTCAACCTCGTATTTATTCAGAAAATATCTTAATTCATCTTCAAAATTCCGGTTGGCGTGATGATTTTTTTGATTCGCAATATATGTTTTCACATCTTTAATCTGCGTATGTCCGATTGTAAATGCTCCGTAACCGTCTTGCCATTGAAAGTTTTGATATTTTGCTCATTTGGTTTTAATCCATTTTGAACTGTCGCGTTTAATATCGCCGACCAATTCGCTTAAACCAATGTTTTTGCTGAATGAAATCAATAAATGAACGTGGTTTTCTGTGCCGTTTGAAGCCAATAATTTCGATTTATTGTTGTTCAAAATTCCGCCTAAATATGACCAAAGCTCTTCTTCAATTTCAGATGAAATCATATTCGCACGGTTTTTGGTTGAGAAAATAACGTGAACATATAAACTGACAAGTTTGAGCCATAATCGTTTTTATTTCTCACTTACAGCGAGAAAAATGTTTCTATTCGCGTCGTCGGGATGCTCCCGACGCTATTGAATTTATCGCTTTCAGCGAATTTAAGGAAATTAATTCATACGGCGATATTTACGGAAATTAGTTCAAAAATGGATTGACGCGAGGTTTTTGCCATTCAGTAACCATTTTCTTAAATTCGTTGATTTGCCCGACAGTGAAAAACTTTTCCGAGATGTTCCAAATATGATCCCAATCGATCGGAAAATTTAGCGTTAAAACCTGCAAATCACGCTCGTAAAAAATAATCTTTTGAAATTTTGCTTTCTGATAAAGGTCAATGATCGCATCGAATCGCATCAATATCAGTCCGTTAATTGTTGCTATCGGATACATTCCTTCAACATAATTATAAGTTGTAGTTTCGTGTTTTTTGACGTAATCAAAAATGGCATTCGACGTTTTCAAAAAATCAATCCGCAAGCCTTCAAACTCGGCGTTGGTAAAATTCACATCTTTATTTGTAACTGTGATGCGGTCAATTATTTTGTCTAACTCTTGAACGGAAATCAAAATATCGAGGTCTTTGGTGTTGCGGTCTTCGATATACGCAAGATACGCGATTCCGCCGACGATGCAGAAATCAACGTCTTTCTCTTCTAACAATTTCAGAAATTTTGTAACTAAATCGGGCAACATATCGTAATCAATCGGAAAACCGTCTCGCCAATTTCGGATGTTAAAAGCATTCGCATCGTAGATTGATTGGCAAATTGCCAGTTGATGCGTTCTGGCGGCAAAAGTTGGTTCGATGAACGGATAGTTTCGCATTTTTCTAACCTCGATTTTAACATATTTTCGGCTTAAAATAATTCCAAATTCTGTAAATCCTCAATCGGTTCCAAAAATGAACACGAGCCGAATGAAATTGCATTTTTCGTTCGCACAGTCTCGATTGTTTGATTTAAAACGGCGTGTTCTTTCCACAAAACACCTTCGTCCGCAAACTCTAATTTGCTCGCATCAGTTTCGTTTATCAGATTGTGAACAAACGAGTTATTCAAGTCTTGACGCAAAAAACACGCCGATAAAAACAGATTCAAAAAGCCGTGCATCGTGCCGACCGGAGCGTTTTGTTCGTAGGTCAACGGTTTGGTACATTTGAGTGGGTGATGCAAACCCGCAGTCGCTTTGAACGGCACGTTGGCGGCAATGCAGACGCGCATAAATTTAACGATTTCGGGCGAATTCGGGAACGCTTCTTTGGTAATTCCGCCTGTCCGAATTTTTGCCCGATTTTTGGTCATCGCCAACGCAATCATCAAATCAGTCATTATTTCCAGCGGCGGAAACTCAAAATATGTGGTCAAATCTCGCGGAATAATTTTGCTTGCCCGATGAATTTCGTCAGCCGAAGTTACTTTTACTTCAAGCATATCAATCAATGCTTTTTCGGAATTAATTTTGTTGAAATTAGCAATTTTATCTAAAGTTTCGGATAAATTTTCGTCTGCAATAACGCTCAAACGCCAAACTTTATCGGCAAACAAACTTTCTGCTTCGTTTGAAAATTCGTCTAATTTGGAAACCGGCAAAATAAATCGCCCGAGCATCCAAGCGTTTTCACTGTTTAAATAATTCGCGTAATTCTGCACGGCACTTGTCATTCCCACGTTTGACGGCGGAAAAAGTCCTGCATAATCAATGATTTCGGCTAATAAGATTCTGAGTGATTCGGTCATTTAATTATTGTAAATCAAATTTGAGTTTAACGTCTAACAGTTGGAAATTCAGTTTGGTTAAGCCATTTGATAATAAAATTATCGTCTGCCGAAATTTTGCCTGTAACGCGATATTTTGAACTGCTCAAAATCACTGATTCTATCGCTTTTTCTTTGATAACTTCACTCGGTTCGCCATAAGATGAATGAATAAACCAAACTTCGTTGCCGTCGCGCAAGATAAATCCGACGTGATTATCTAACCCGACAACATACAAACCTTCGCCTTGATTTTTAATATCGGCGACGAACTTTTCGATTGTAATATTGCTGAATCGTTTAATAAATTTCGCGGTCGTTAAACTTTTGATGATATTTTCGGAAGCCTGTTGAGCCATTGAAACTCTTTGGACTTTTGCTCCGGCATCACGCAAAACGGTCGAGACAAAATATCCGCATGCAATTTGCCCGACTTTCGGAGTTTGAGTTGTGCCGTAAAAATCCCAATCCGTGCCATACCATTCCGGAATTATTTCGTTGTAAACCGATGAAACAAAAACCTTTCGTGCTTTTTCAAGCACACTTTTTTTATCGGAACCGGTTCTATATTCTTTCGCCGAATTTTGGCGTTCGATTTTGATTGCCTCGATTTTTGACGAATAATCGTTTTGAGTAAAAACTGTTAAGCTCAAAAATAAGATTGTCGAAATTATATTGATTATTTTCATTGCTTAAAATTTTTCTGCAAACCTTGCCAACATTCATGATAATTTTTCTGCAAATGCATCGTTTCCATCGCAAATTTGGTCGGACGCAAAATGTATCGTGTTTCAAACATAAACGCCAAAGTATTTTCGAGTTTTTGCGGTTTCAATTCAGCATTTGTTGCTTTTTCAAAGCCTTCAAAATCCGGTCCGTGAGCCGAAAAAGAATTGTGCAACGAACCGCCGCCTTTCACAAAACCTGCTTCTTTAGCATCGTATTGTCCGAAAACCAAACCCATATATTCCGACATTATGTTGCGATGATACCACGGCGGACGAAAAGTATTTTCCGCAACCAGCCAACGGTCGGGAAAAATTACAAAGTCGCAATTTGCCACGCCGATTTCGTGCGAATTTGAGGTTAAAACCGTGAAAATACTTGGGTCGGGATGATCGAACGAGATTGAGCCGATTGTATTAAATCGTCGCAAATCATATCTGTACGGAGCATAATTTCCGTGCCACGCAACCACGTCAAACGGCGAATTTTTAACCTCACACGCGAACAAATTTCCGCCGAATTTGCAAACTAATTCAAACGAACCTTCGCGATCTTCAAACCAAGCAACAGGCGTTTCAAAATCACGGGAATTGCCTAAACCGTTGGAGCCGATTGCACCAAGTTCGGGCAGACGAAAGTTCGCGCCGTAATTTTCGCAAACATACCCGCGAGCTTTTCCGTCGGCAAGGTGAACGCTGAATTTCAGTCCGCGCGGAATAACCGCAATCTCGCCCGGACCAACTTGCAACGCACCCATTTCCGTCAAAATTCCGATGCGTCCGTCTTCGGGAACAATCAACATTTCGCCGTCAGCATTGTAGAAAAAACGGTCTTTCATATCCGCGTTGCAAGCGTAAATGTGAATCGCAATTCCGTGTTGCGAATAGGAATTGCCGCAACCTGCAATTGTCGTCATAGAATCAATAAAGTCTTTATTTTCAGTCGCATAATCAAACGCATTCCAACGCAGTTGATTCGGATTTGTCGCAATTTCGTCAAACTTGCTCGTCCAATTTCCGTTGTTTATCGGTTGAAAAGGTTTGTGTAAAACACTTGGACGAATTCGATAAAGCCAGCTTCGTTGATTGAGCAAACGCGGTGTGGTGAACGACGTTCCCGAAAATTGTTCGGCATAAAGCCCGAACGGTGCTTTCTGCGGAGAATTTTGTCCGATCGGCAACGCTCCCGCAATCGCTTCGGTGGCGAAATCATTGCCGAAACCTGATTGATATTTTAAGTTTTTCATAGAAAAAGTTTGTCGCCGAAAATTTTCATTTACAAACGAAACATCCGCTTTTGCCGAAACTTGAATCACGAATAAATATTCATCGAATTCGTCAAAAGTTCAAACGGGTTTTCAATATTCAATGCTTCACGCACATAAAACGGTTCGCCGTATTCAACATTTATGAGCGAGCCGAAATAAGCCATTCCGGTTTCAATTTCCGACAAAAACCGCTTTGAGGTCAAACGAGTTTCCGGTTCATTCGATTTGGAATTAAAAAACTGCGATTCGTGAGCTTTGACGGCGTTCAGCTTCTCTGTGCCGAAATCTGAAATGTCGACAATAAACGAAGGTGCGACCAACCGCGAGAAAATACTGTGAGCAACAATCGGAGCGGGAATTCGCTCTTGCCCGAAATTACCGTCGTATTTGGCTAAACTCGCCATTCGCGACGCTTCGCGGACGAGTTCGGCAATGTGCGCGTGATCCGGGTGCGGATCGTTAAGTTGATGTGTAAACAAGACTTTTGGTTTTAATCGACGCAATACCCGAACTAATTTTGTGCGGGTTTCTTCGGTCAACCAAACATGCCCGTCGGGTTGTTCAAGGTTTTCACGGATGTCTAATTTTAACACTTTTGCGGCATTTTCGGCTTCCTTTGCCCGAACTTCGACCGTTCCGCGTGTTCCCATTTCGCCGCGCGTAACGTCTAACGCGCCTGTCCGAAGCCCGAAGTTTTTTAACTTCAAAAGCGTTCCGCCAACATTTAATTCGACATCGTCGGGATGTGCAAAAATTGCTAAAACATCAACCATATTTATAAAGTGAAAAGTGAAAAAGTGAAAAATGTTCGGAAGTTGAAACCACGAAACAGCTCTTTACTTTTTCCTCTCTTAATTTCGCATTTTCAATGCCATTTCCACCGCTTTTCGCGGATTGATTACGCCCCAACCTTGCCTATCAACTTCGTGGTTCGGCAATCTTTCAGCGGACGAAATTAAAATTCTTTTTACTTGCTGCGGCGTTAATTTCGGATTTGCTTCAAGCATACACGCGGCAACGCTCGATACAATCGGCGACGCAAACGAAGTTCCGTCAACGTATTTATAATGTCGCGTAATCATTGCTTCATTCCGCATTTTGAGAGCGATAATTTGACGAATCGAGTGAACTGTTCCATCGAGTTCGGCATCAAGTTCGCCGTCGATATTCGGGTTTGCCCGAATAATTGCCTTTAAATCTTCGTCTTTCGCATCGTCCAAAGTGTCGAGCAAATTAGTTTCTTGAGCCGTCGGGCTGTTCGGCAAAATCGGTGCGGGAACCCAAATACTCGATGCGATAATTTCAGGTTTTTGAAAACCGTCGAGCGTCGGACCGTAACTCGAACGATACATTCCTCGTTTCGCCCGATTCAGCGAATTATTATCGTCCAAACCGCCGACCGCGATTGCAGAAGGCGAACTTGCCGGCGGAAAAACGGGGTGATTATCCAAATGTCCCGCGTTGCCGACCGCACAAACTATTGTTAAACCTGCACTTACGCATTGTTCGACCGTTTGCGACAATGAATCGTGCAAGTAGCTTTGTTCAAAATCTCCGCCGGCGGAAATGTTCACGACGCGGATGTTAAATTTTGTCCGATTTGCCAAAATCCATTCCAAACCGTCTTGAATATTCTGCTCGGTAATGCGTCCGGTTTTGGCTAATTTGACCAAAACAACATTTGCTTCGGGAGCAATTCCGCGATAAAAACCGTTTGACAAATAACCGTTTCCCGCCGCGACAACCGATGTCATCATTCCGTGCCAACTCGCCACATCGGCTTGATGCAACGTAGATTCATCACCGTCAACACTCATCAAACTGCGATAACCGATAATTCGATTGGTCGGTTTTATCAAATCATCGTGCGGATAAAAACCTGAATCGAGAAACGCAATCGTGATTCCTTTGCCCGTAAAACGATCGTCCGCATCAAGTCTGAGCGGTGTCGAAAGTACACTCGAACCGTCTTTCTGCATCGCCGCATCTTGCAAAATTTGATCTTTTGCACGAGTAAAAAGCAAAACGCAACGCGGACAAACCGCATCAAATTGAGCCGTGTCGGGAGCATTTGCACAAACCAAAGCCCGCAAATCTTCGGGCATTGAATCGAGCGAAACAAAATCGTTTTGCGATTCACGCGAGCAAACCGGACAAACATTTTCGCCCGCCGTTATATCTGCTGAAGTCTTTTGTCGTTGATATTGAAAACTTTCGTTAGCCATAGTTTTTTAGGGTAAAAGGTAAAGGGTAAAAGGGCAAGCTAGAAATTTCCTTTTAATCGTCATAGTTACAAAGGTAAAGGGTAAAAGGGCAAGCTAGAACTTTCCTTTTAATCGTCATAGTTACATTTGATAAAGTACCTTCGTAAACAAGCAAAGAGCTTTCCCCTTTACCTTTTCCTTTTTACCGTTTCAGCTTCTGAAACCTCTCTGCGGCTGCTTGCAAAGTTTCGTCTTTTTTGCAGAAACAAAACCGTACTTGTTGGCTTCCGAGCGATTTATCGAAATAAAAACTTGACGCGGGAACACACGCCACGCCGATTTCACCGATTAAATGTTTGGTAAATTCGATGTCATTTTTGAAGCCGAAATTTGAAATATCGCACATTACATAATACGCGCCTTCGGGATAATCGCACTTAAAACCTGCGTCTTGCAAAATCGGGACAATAAAATCTCGCTTCAATTGATACTCTTTTTGTAAATCCGCGTAATAACTTTCAGGTAAACTCAACGCGTACGCACCCGCAACCTGCAACGGATTCGCCGCACCGACCGTCAAAAAATCGTGAACTTTCCGAATCGCCGACGTAATATTCGGCGGTGCGATACAATAGCCGATTCGCCAACCTGTAACCGAATAAGTTTTTGAAAGCGAATTAACGACAACCGTCCGCTCACGCATTCCGTCAATCGCCGCCATACAAATATGAGTCCTTAGTCCTTTGTCAATAGTCCCTTGGTCTTCGTTCGGTTGATAAATAATATGTTCGTAAATTTCGTCGGTGAAGCAAATCACATCAAATTCTTTGCAAAGTTCGGCGATAAATTCGAGTTCTTCGCGGGTAAAAACTTTTCCGGTCGGATTATTCGGGTTGCAGATTATGATTGCTTTCGTCTTTTCGTTGAATGCGGCACGGAGTTCGTCTTGGTCGAAATTCCAACCGTTTTCCGTTCGATAAAGCGAAACGTGGCGAGGTTTTGCGTCCGACAAAATAGCATCGGGCGAGTAATTTTCATAATACGGCTCAAACACGATAACTTCGTCGCCCGCGTTCACACACGCCAGCATTCCGGCGATCATTCCTTCGGTTGAACCGCAGGTTACGGTAATTTCAGTTTCCGCGTCAACGTCTAAACCTAAGAACAACTTAGATTTACGGACAATCGCATCACGCAAATCTTTTACGCCCCAAGTAATTGCGTATTGGTTATGATCGCCCAAAATTGCTTCAACGGCTTTTTGTTTGATGTCCGAAGGTGCAGGGAAATCTGGAAAACCTTGTCCCAGATTAACCGCTGAGTACTTTGCCGCTTCACGCGACATTTCACGGATTACGGATTCCGTAAAACTTGCGGCTTTGGTTGAAATATGGTTTTTTGAAAATTTGGATTGTGTCATAATAGTCAGTAATCTTTCACACACGAAAGTTTTACGGGTGTTTTTTAACTTTATTTCGGTGTATCCGTTATCTTGTAAAGTTTATATTGTCCGCTTTCGCACACAATCGGAAATTTTGCGAAAAAATCTTCGTTTGCGTCCGATTCACTTAATTCTATCGGACTTATCAGCACATATTCTATTTTATCTTGTCTTAATAAAATATCCGAAACGCTTTCGCCTTTGTAAATAGATTTTACGTCGTTTTCTCGCGGAGCAAAATCGATTCCGTGCGACGATAAATGTCCGGTGTATCGCATAAATGAGCGTCTGCCCGATAAAACTATGGCGGAATTATAAGTCGGAGCGTTTAAAATAAGCGCTTTCGGCGGTAATTCAGCCTTTATTTGTTCGGCAATCGCGACTGCGTCTTTGTCAAAAACTTGGTAGTTAATCGTCTTCGATAAAACTCGCCAAACATCCGCCATTCCCGCCAAAGTCAAGCAAAATAAACAACTTGCGGCGAGCAGTTTGAAAGGCAATGCGCGTTCCCATAACTTCGCCAACGCCAAAGCAACGAACGGAATCGAGCCGACAAACCAATAAATCAAAACTTTGATATTGTCCCATTCCCAAGGCGCGAGTTTGAAAACGTTGGCGATAATAAAACACGCCGCAAACGGTAAATAGTAAAGCAAATGATGAATCGTTATCGGTGAATGATGAGACGTTTCGCCGCTATTTTTCTTTGTAAACAAAATTGACACCGCAATAATCAGTGCCGGAATAAACAAACCCAGACTTTTTAAGTAGAAAACGACGACGTTTTCCTTGCCTGTGTCCCAACCGAAATGCCAGCCGAAAAACTCGCTTGTCCGATTTGAAGTTCCGGTCATCGCAAACACAAGTTCAGGGATCGCAATCAGGCAAACCCCAACGCCGAACGTCATATATTCACGCACTTTGTTTTTGCCGAACATCAGCAAAAAGGCGGTTACAATAAACAGCACAATCAAACTGTGCAGATGAATTAACGGTAATGTTCCCGCCAGCAATCCGACGGATAAAGGTAAAAGGTAAGGTGTAAAAGATAGAACTTTTTCTTGCGGTTCAACCCTGTTTATGTCTGACTCTCGACTGTCTTCGCTGAACAATTTCCATAAATAAGTCAAAACTATGAGCGTTATCGGCATTCCGAAAAGCAGACTTCGCTGAGTCATAAACAACGTGGTCAAACTGTTGCCGAATCTGAAACCTTCGCTGCGAATTGTGTAATCGACTTTTAAGTTCCAAATAAATTCTAAAAAACCGCGTCCGTCGTTCCAATAATCTTTGGCGAACCACAAAAAACCTAAACCTCCGCTGAAAAATAACAGCAACGGGGCGATTTTTCCCGCAAGTTTATTGTTTGTAAATTCAACCGTGAAATTTTCCAATAATATCAATAACGAAAAGGCGAGAGTTATATTTTGCCACAGCATCGCCTCGCGGACGCTCGATCCGAGTTTGACGAAACACGCGGCAATAAAATCGGCGATGAACGGATATGTGAATTTCGCACCCGCAAACGAAGGATTTTCGGGCGGAAAATTATTGCCTTCGGTGAAACTGAAAATTGTTCCCAAATGAAAAGGTAAATCTCCGAGGTTTTGCGAACCGCCGGTAAAAATTCCGTCCTTTGTTTCAAGCATCGTTCTGTCAAAAAAGAAGTAGAATAGAACAAAAAACGTGGTGTAATATATTAAATTTCCGTAGTTGACGGATGAAAAATTCGGCTTAAACGAGTTTCGTAAATCTTTATTTGCCAACAACATCAACGGCAAACAGTTTATTATCAAAGCGATTGCCACGGTGCCGATGCCGAAATTAAATAAACACGCGCCGATAAATGCAATCAGCCCAAAAATCGATGAACCGATAACGTTTCCGCCGGCAAGACGCACCAATAATTTTTCGTCCTTACCGCAGAAAAAAGTTGAAAGCGCGGTTCCGCCGAAAGTTATGATTGCGATTGTAAAAAGTGTCAACAGCATTGATGTATCAGAAACTATCACAAATTTGCTTTTAAAGAAAAGCGATGCGAAAAACTTGGAGTATTGCAGTTTCCTCGTCCGGCTAACTGATTTTCAGCATATTCGTTACGCCTTCGTGCGAGAAATAATTTAAGGCAACATCGCAATCTTTTCTAATCCGAGCTTTCAGTTCGTCAATACCGTTAAATTTTTTTTCATCGCGGATGCGGTGCAGAAATCGCAAACGCAACGAATCGCCGTATAAATCGCCGTCGAAGTCAAATATAAATGTTTCCACCGAAGGCTCCGGTTCGTTTTCAAAAGTCGGACGCACGCCGACGTTGGTAATACTTCGCCGCCACACATCATCAATCAGCGTGGCGGTTGCATACACGCCGTATTTCGGCACCACCCGATTTTTCGGCTTTAAATTAGCAGTCGGAAAACCGATTGTTCGTCCGCGTTGAAAACCTCGGACAATCTGTCCTTCGACTCCGTAAGGTCTGCCGAGCATTCGGCGCGCCAAATTTACTTTGCCCGCCGATAAAAGTTTTCTGATTTTCGACGACGAAATTCGATTTCCGCGCAGTTTTATTTCGGGTATTTCCCGGGCGATAAAACCGATTTCGGCGGATATTTTATGAAGCAGTTCAAAATTTCCGCTGCGGTGTTTGCCGAAAGCAAAGCCTTCGCCGAGATAAACTTCTTTTGCTTGTAATCTTTCGCAAACGGTTTGACGCAAGAAGAATTCGGCATCGATTGCCGCAAATTCTTGGTCAAAGCGAATGACAATCGTTTGTTTGATGCCGAGAAATTCAAAGGCGGAAAGTCGTTGGTCGAGAGTTTGCAACAACGGCGGAGCATTTTCGGGCGACAAAACCGAACGCGGATGCGGGTCGAAAGTAATCACGGTCGGCGTTGTGTCGGTCAACGCGGCACGTTCAACCACCGTTTGCATAATCCGCTGATGACCGAGATGCAAACCGTCAAATACGCCAAGCGTCAAACAAGTCGGTCGCAAAATGTTCGCATTATTTAAATCGTGGAATACTTTCATCATTTGAAAACGGAAAGTGGAAAACGGATAACGGAAAATTGATAGTTAAGTTTATGAATATCATCATTTTCCATTTTCAGTTTTCCGTTAGAATTTATTTTAGTATTTTAGATGCTGCAAAAGTAATAAAAAGCGAGAAACAAATGCCGGCGGAAACCAAACAATATTGGCAAAATTCTTGAATCTGGTATGCTTGAAGATAAACCAGCCACGCCGAAAAGCACGCCATCAACGTTACCTGCAACCCGAACAAATTCCAAAGTTTGACGTTTCCGAACGAAGTCAAAACGGCGAGCGAAAAAGCCGTAAAGTACGCGACTGCTCCGAAAAATGCAAGCGGAATGCCGTAAACAGTGGCATACGCACTGCTCAAAACCATCTCGCAACCGCCCGTCGCGCCGCACGGAACTTGTTCGCCCGTGTAATGATGCACGGTCAAATAAACCGCGTCCGCAATTCCGCCAAGCGAAAGAATTACCGCGATGACGGCAAATTTTACGAACGAGGTTGTTTTGGTTAGTTCGTTCATTGGCTTGCCGAAGAACTTGCGTTTGTCGCGGGTACTGCCGGAGCAGACGAGTTTTTCGCCAATTCCGCATCAATCAGCTTTTTCAAATTCTCGGACGCGGTATCTTTCAACTCAAGCAACTTTCCGCTCAGATAAACCGACGGAGTTGAATTAACGTCTAAGGCTTTACCGCGTTTTTTGTCGGCATCGACGCGCAACGTGGCGGGCATTCCGATCATATCGGTTTTCATCTGCTCAACATTCAAACCGATTTGTTTCGCGTAATCTTCAAACAGCGGACGCGGATCGGCGACAGGTTGCCAGAGTGTTTGATTTTTGAACAAAATGTTTTCCATTTCCCAAAACTTTCCCTGCATTCCGGCGGCTTCGGCGGCTCTCGCGGCATCATACGCATTTTTATGAGCAGGGATTTCAAGCGGAAATTGGCGGAAAATAAATTTAACTTTATCACCGTAACTTGACCGAACTTCGTGCAGAATCGGCGTAACTTTCGCACATTGCGGACACGCTAAATCGGCAAATTCTTCGATTACGACCGAAGCGTTATTCGATCCTTTCGACCACGCAGGTTCGGCTCCCGGCGAAGCGGTGTTGTAATCGATGTTTTGCGTTTTATTGGCGTTGGTGCCGGCGGGTTTAACCGGCGGTTTACCGCCTTGGCTGTAAAGCCACGCTCCGCCGCCGACCGCCGCCAACAAAACTACACCGATAATTGCCACAGGCAAACTGCTTTTCTTTTCACTCATAAAAATTTAACTCAATGCTTTCAAACGACTCGTGTTCGTTCGACGCTCTTCTAAAATTTCGATTGTTTCCTTAACTTTTTGGAAAATTCCGTCGGCATCCAAACCGTATTTTGCCAACAATAATTTCGGATCGCCGTGTGTTACAATCCGATCCGGCACTCCCATTCTGACAACCTTAACGCGGTCCTGCAAGCCGTTTTCCTCTAAACATTCCATTACTGCCGAACCGAAACCGCCGGCTAAATAGGCTTCTTCGACCGTGACGATAATTCGTTTTGTGCGGGCAAGCGCGATTATCAATTCCGTGTCGAGCGGTTTGACGAAACGGGCGTTGACCACCGTTGCTTCGATGCCGTTTTTGGCAAGTGTTTCAGCCGCTTCGATTGACGGATAAACCATTGAACCATACGCCAGAATCGCAATTTCGCCGCCATCGCGGATAATTTCGGACTTACCGATTTCCAACAATTTCGGCGCGGCTGAAATATCAACGCCGTGTCCGTTTCCGCGCGGATAACGAATTGCGGTTGCTCCGTTGTGTTCGACCGATGTATAAATCATATCGCGGAATTCCGCTTCGTCTTTCGGCGACATCAAAACAATGTTCGGATACGCCCGCAGATAAGCAATGTCGAGCAAACCGTGATGCGTCGGACCGTCTGCTCCGACTATTCCGGCTCTGTCCATCGCCAACGTAACATTCAAATCCTGCAAACAAACATCGTGAATAATTTGGTCGAAACCGCGTTGCAAAAACGTCGAATAAATCGCCGCAACAGGTTTTAAGCCGTCGCACGCCATTCCTGCGCAAAAAGTTATCGCGTGTTGTTCGGCAATTCCCACGTCAAAGGCTCGTTCGGGAAATTTTTCCAACACTTTGTCAACGCCTGTGCCGTCGGGCATTGCGGCAGTCAACGCGACAATGGCTTTATCGCGTTCCATCAATTCGCACATCGTCTGTCCGAAAACCGCCGTATAAGTCGGCGGAGCAATTTTAGTCGATTTGTAAGCCAAACCCGTGTTCGGGTCAAACGGACCGGTTGCGTGATAGGCGTAATAATTTTTTTCGGGATTCGGAAAACCTCTGCCTTTGGTCGTCAAAGCGTGGACGATTACCGGACCGTCGTCGATGTTTTTTGCTTCTTGCAAGGCTTTTACGAGCATCGGAACATTGTGTCCGTCAACGTAACCGATGTATTTGAAACCGAGTTCGTTGACCAAGGCTCCGGGCAAAACCGCCGCCGCAATCGCGTCTTTAACGATTTTTGCCGCTTTGCGAAGTTGTCCGCCGAAATGCGGCACACTTTCCAATGTATCGCCGATTTCTTCTTTGAACCTGTGATAATTTTGAGCTTCTTTGATGCGATTCAGGTACCGCGTCAAACCGCCGACCGCCGGAGCAATCGACATTCCGTTATCGTTGAGCAAGACAATCATCCGCGATTTGATGTGTCCCGCGTGATTTAAGGCTTCCATCGCCATTCCGCCTTGCAAACTGGAATCGCCGATGATGCCGCAAACGTGATAATCAAAGTTTTGCTTGTCGCGGGCGACCGCCATACCGAGTGCGGCAGAAAGCGAAGTCGAAGCGTGTCCCGCCCCGAACGTATCGAATTCCGATTCGTCGCGCCGTAAAAACGGAGAAAGTCCGCCGTATTGTTTGATGGTGTGCAGTTCGTCGCGGCGACCCGTCAAAATTTTATGGGCGTAAGCCTGATGTCCGACATCCCAAACTAATTTGTCGTTCGGCGTGTCAAACACATAATGTGCGGCAACCGCAAGTTCAACCGCGCCGAGCGATGCTCCCGTGTGTCCGCCGACCCGCGAACAAGTGTCGATAATAAATTGCCGAACTTCGTCCGCGACTTCTTGTAAATCTTCGACTTTAAGTTGCCGTAAGTCCGACGGCGAATTGATTTCCGATAAAAAACGCATTAACTTTCCCTGCTTGTAAACTAACCAAGTTCATTATTTTAACTTAATGTGAAATCAAAAACAAAGTTGTCGGGCGACGGATTTTTTTCGGTAATTCGTCGATTCGTTTCAGCCAAACAAAAAAGCCCGCAAAAACTTGCGAACTTTTCAACCAATCAACGATTAAATCTGCAAATGATTTAAAATCTCAATGCACAATTTCAAATTGCTGCTGCGAATGCACCAGTTCTTTGACAACCGATTGCAAAGAGGCAATTTCGCGTTTTTCCGATAATGAACGCCGGTGCAATGAAATCCAATCTTCTTCGGCGATGCTTTCAAATGCTTCAACCACAATCGGGTCGAACTGCGTCCCCGAACACATTCTTATTTCCGATAAAGCCTCGCCGTAAGAACGTCCTTTGCGATAAACGCGGTCGCTGACGATTGCGTCAAAGGCATCGACAACCGCAAAAATTCTCGCTCCGAGATTAATATCTTCGCCGCGTAAACCAAACGGATAACCGCCGCCGTTCCATTTTTCGTGATGTTGCAAAACTACTTGCGAAGCTCCGTCGAGAAACGGAATATTTCGCAAAATTTTATGTCCGTGAACCGGATGCAGTCGCATTTTGACCCATTCGTTTTCGTCCAATTTGGCAGGTTTTCGCAAAATATGATCGGGAACTCCGATTTTTCCGATGTCGTGAAGCAACGCTCCGAGTTCCAAATCGCGTAATTCTTTTTTGTCCAAACCAAGTTCGTGTCCCAATCGCAAACTGAATGTAACGACTCTTTCGGCGTGTCCGTGCGTTTCAAAATCACGCATCTCCAGTGCTTGCACCAATGCTTTCAAAGTTATTTGATACGAACTTTCGACTTCTTCCAATGCTTTGTCTAATTCGGTCGTGCGTTCGGCGACCAATTCTTCCAAATGAAACTGATAACGATCTTTGATAACTTTTAATTCATAATGTTTCATAGCCCGTTCGACCGAAACGGCAATTTGCCTGATTTCAAACGGTTTAGCGATATAATCAAACGCTCCGCGCCGAAAGGCTTCAACGGCGTAACCTATTTCCTGTTGTCCGCTGATCAACACAATAACCGTATTCGGCGACAGAAAACTGACTTCGGCAATCATTTCAACGCCGCTCATTCCGCCCAAATTTATATCGCTCAAAATTACGGCATATTCTTTTTTGCCGATTTTTTCTAATGCTGATTCAGCCGAATCAACTGCTTCGCACTCATATTCAGAGTTTAGAATTTCCAGTAAAAGTTTTCCGGTTGAATACTCGTCTTCAACAATCAGCACAGTTTTGTTGGTATTTTCAATTTCAAACATAAATTTCCCGTTAATAATGTCAGTTAGTTTATTTTTAAGAGAAGGCTCGAAAGCCGGATAAAATGCGGGTAAAAGATTAGAAAACAGAGAAAATCCGGAAAATTCCTAAAATGTCGGGAAACCTGGATTCAGACCAAAATTCAGGAAACTTTCCGCACCGAATTATTTCATACTTTTGGGATTAGTAATTTTGTTTGGTTTTATTCGGGGAAACCGGTAATGCTAAACAAAGTTTAACTTAATAAAACCAAGTTTGGCAAGTATTTTTGCAAGGAATTTGAAACTTTTAAATAAAATAACTTCGGGAAGTGTTTTTTTTGACAAACAAAAAAGGGACAGCCGTTAAAGTTGTCCCTTTTTTATTTGGTTTACAATGGAGACGAAGGGGATCGAACCCTTGACCTCATGACTGCCAGTCATGCACTCTCCCAGCTGAGCTACGCCCCCGAAATTTCAAACAAGCAAACTAAAAGCTACGAAATTATCGGCGATAAGTCAAGTTTGAAGTGTCAAGACTTTTACGAAAAGATTTAAAAACACAGTTATCTTTTGACAAAGGGCAAGCAGTTATTTGTTTGGCTGATTCAGTCTCAACTTCGTCATTTTTTATTTTTAAGCTAAAATTACCAATGAGAGGTTTTACGAAAATATGTTGCCGGTTAAAGAAACAACGCACAAAAATAACTTTAGAATCAGCCGCCGAAAGTCCGATTTTTACGCAATCGTCAAAAAATTGCCCGAAAAAGCAGATGTAACTTTCGGCAATACAACTTGGAATGATTATGAAACCTTGATTAAGGAAGTTGGCGAAGCGAGTCATTTGCGAATCAGCTACAACAGGGGAAATCTTAAAATTAAAACTCTCTCAACCACACACGAAAATTATTCCGCTCTTGTGCAAAATCTTCTTTCTCATCTGAGTTTGCAAAAAAGAATCAAAATTCTTAATTACAAATCTTCAACGATGAAAGTTACCAAAGAGTCAAAAGGCGTTGAGCCTGACGGATGTTTCTACGTTCAATCCGGCGACAAACTGCCCGACAAACTCCGCATTGATTTCAGCCGAGACCCGATGCCCGACATCGTTTTGGAAATTGATATTTACCACGATTCAAAATCAAAGTTCGAGATTTACGCAAGTTTCGGCGTAAAAGAAATCTGGCGATATGACGGCAAAAACTTTGAGATTTACGAATTACGAAAAAACAATGTAAAAGAAATCTGGCGATATGACGGCAAAAACTTTGAGATTTACGAATTACGAAAAAACAATGAATACAAACAAGTTAAGCAAAGTAAATCGCTCCCGATTTTAACCGCCAAAGTCTTGAACAATTTGCTCAATCAATCAAACGAAAAAGACCAATACGAGATTTTGTTGGATTTTGAAGACCGGTTAAAAACACAAGAATAATTTTGAGCATTTTTCAAAATCTGTTACATTTTAACTATGAAAACCTTAACCCTTGAAATACCTGACAGCCTTGATTTGGACACACGCGATGTTGCGATGCTCGTTTCTACGCGGCTTTATCAACAGGGCAGACTTTCACTCGGTCAAGCGGCTGAAGTTGCAGGTTTGTCAAAACGGACGTTTGCCGAATTATTAGGCAAATACGAAGTTTCCATCTTTAATTTTCCCGCAACCGATTTATCGAAAGACGTAGCCAATGCCTAAAACAATTATTTCCGAACACAAAAGTCTTGAACGATTTGCTCAATCAATCAAACGAAAAAGATCAATATGAGATTTTATTGGATTTTGAGGAATGGTTGAAAACGCAGGAATGATTTATTTGTTAATGGTAAGATAGGATTAAGTTCAACTTCATATTTTAAGGAACGAACAATTTGTGATAGAAAACATGGAACCATTATGGAAATTACATACAAGATAGAAAATCCCACAAACTTTTCTGAATCAGATAGAGAAGCATTCCTTAACTTACTTAAACAACAAAGAAAAGTTACCAAACCTACAATTGAAAAAGTAAACCGTTGTAAATTGCTCTGCGTATGCAAAATTGACAATGAAATTGTTTCGATAGGTGCAATCAAACCAAAGACAAAAAGCGACTTTAACCGTGATAAAGCAGACCTAGATAAACTTAAAAATGATTTTGAATTAGAACTTGGCTATTGTTTTACTTTACCTGACCACGTTGGAAAACATTTTTCTTCCACAATCGTAAAATTTTTACTTAATGAAGTGAAAGACAAAAACATAATGGCATCAACAGAACTTCGTGCGGACAATTCAATGGTAAGAATTCTTGAAAGAAATGGTTTCAAAAGATTTGGCAAACCTTGGAAAAGCACAATTCATTCAGGGACTCTAGGACTTTTCCTCAAGTTTGTAAAATAGAAATCCATTTATGTAGCCAAATAGTTTTTCGTGTTTGTTCATGGCTAAAATAATCTCACAAAAAACTTATCATCTTGATTTGTCCAAATCCATCTCTTCAATTTCAATAAAGTAAAACCGATTTGTTTGTTATAATGCTTTTATGAAAATTGCCGTAGCAATGAGCGGCGGAGTTGATTCATCGTCAGCCGCCGCGTTATTAAAAGATGAAGGACACGAATTGGTCGGATTTACGATGCAACTGTGGAATCAGCGTCGGAATATCAACGTTGACGAAAACGGCGATTCGTTGCCGTCGCGGTGCTGTTCGCTCGATGATGTGTATGATGCACGCCGCGTTGCCGAAACTTTGGGCTTTCCGTTTTATGTTTTGAATCTGGAAAAAGATTTTGAGCGTGATGTGGTTAATCCGTTTGTTGATAGTTATTTACAAGGTGAAACGCCGATTCCGTGCGTCGCGTGCAATTCTCGTCTGAAGTTTAATTCTTTGGACAGAATGGCGATAAGTTTGGGTTGCGACAAAGTTGCGACCGGTCATTATGCCCGCGTAGAATTTGACGAAAAAGCGAACCGTTACAGACTTTTTCGCGGCAAAAATCATTGGAAAGATCAAACATATTTCCTTTGGGAATTGACGCAAGATCAGCTTTCCCGCTCACTTTTTCCGCTTGGCGAAATGCTCAAATCGGAAGTCCGCGATATTGCCCGCGATGCGAAACTTTACACGGCTGAAAAGCAAGAATCGCAAGAAATCTGCTTTGTTCCCGACGGCAAATACTCCGAATTTATTGACCGTTATTTGAAAGCCGAAGAACGCGAAGACGAACTGCCGAAAGCGGGCGAAATAGTCAACGGAGACGGCAAAGTTTTAGGCGAACATACGGGAATTCATCGTTACACAATCGGACAACGCCGCGGGTTGGGAATCGCACACGAAAAACCGTTGTATGTTTTGCAAATCGAACGGCTGAAAAATCAAATTATTGTCGGCGAAAAAGAAGATTTAGGTTCAATCGAATTTGTTGCGAAAGGCGTAAATTGGGTCGCGTTTGATGAACCTGAAACGGCAGTTCGGGCAAAAGTAAAAGTCCGATACCGCCACGAACCTGCACCTGCAACCATTTACGCTACCGCAGATTCACACGCAAGAATCGTTTTCGACGAACCGCAAGACGCAATCACGCCGGGACAAGCGACTGTGTTTTATGACGAAGAAACTTGCGAAGAAGTTGTCGGCGGCGGTTGGATTGTGCGGCAATAATGAAATATATGGACTATTCAAGAATACTTGATGACTTAAATTCGGCAACATTGTTTGATTTATTTCGATTGTCTGTTGCCATTGAACAACAACTTGATGATCCCAAACGGATTGAGGAAGTTCGTGTAAAACTGCGTCCGGGAATGGAAATCACTTTTTTTGACAGAGATAGAAATCATCTTGTCAACGCAAGAGTTCTTAAATTGAATCGGACGCGGTTGGATGTTCACAATCTGCTTGATCATCGAGATTGGAGCATTCGTTACTGCACGGTTAATTTAGAAAATGTTGAGACTGATATAAAACCGACTAAAACATTGGGAATCAGCCGAACTGAATTAAAAATTGGCGATGCGGTAGGTTTTTGCGATAAACAAAATCAAGAAAAATATGGTCGCGTTATTGCACTTAATCAAAAAACTGCTTCGATTTTAGTCAACGAACGCGAAAAATGGCGAGTTGCTTATTCGTTTCTTTTCCCGATTATCGAAGGTGCCGTTATCGAATAGTAATGTTGTCAGAAAAAGATTCAAACGCGGTAAATCTAATTTTTGGAACGTTTACAAAAACTTAACGGATACTTGGATTTTAGTTTATAATTTCGGAAACAGTTTTGAAGAAATTGTCATTTGCAAAAAAGACAATGCGTTGATTTTAGACGAAGTTGTATTTGAGAAATTTCTTGAAGATTTAACTGATGTTACGCAAAACTAATTCTTAAGGTCGCTGAAAGCGACAAATATAATAGCGTAGGGTAAAGCGAATGCAATGAGCGACACCCTACGAACAATAATAATATGTTGCGACGCTGAAAGTGTCGAACAAAGCCTAAACAATTAACTGTGCGGTTTGTAGCTCACTTTCAGCGAGCAAATCTTTTGATATTTCAACGTAGGGTTTCATTCGCTTCACTCATTGCACCCTACGCTATTAAGTTTGTCGCTTTCAGCGACCTTAGAAATTAGTTTTGCGTAACATGAGGTTTAAGATGAAAAAAGTTAATAAAATTGATATTGAAACCTACGAAAAAGCCTTGAACATTCAACGAATCGGCAATCTCGCAGTTCACAAAGCACAAGCAGAAAATCGCCGACTCGGACTTCCGAACGTCTATTCACGCAACGGCAAAATTATTTTCGAGATGCCGAACGGGGAGATTATTGTTAAAAATGATGAAGTAAAGTAAAAATTTAAGAATTTTGCTCTGTGATAAAATCGTATATTCTTTTTACTATATCTTGGGTTGAGTCTGGAAGGTTTGAATATTCGATTTTATCTAAAGCCTTTTCACAAAAAGCTACTTTGTCTTTGATTGTTCCAGAGTCTCCTTTATAACCGCCTTTTCTTTTGGGATTTTCAGTTAAAACCGTTGTTTCGATAAAATTGCCCAAATATATTTCTCTATAATCTTCGTAGGAAAAATCCGGTAAGTTTGTTTTATCAATTTTCTCATATTCAGCAACTACTGATTTAATTACCTCATAATTTAAGGAATTTTCAATTTCTCTACAATTCAGAATAATTAATCTATCGCCTAGCTTGGCTTCTAATTTTGCTTTCCTTTTCAATTTTGTATCGCCGTCTAGGTCTGTTACTAAGATTGCTTTAGAACATAATCTATCAACTTCTATTGGATATTCTTCCTCATCTAAAAATGACCAGTGAGTAATATTTGAGCCAGCATATTCAACAAAACAATAATGAACATCTTCTTCTACTTTTCTTATTCCATTTTGTTCAATGTAAGAATTCAACATTTTTCGTAAATACCAACGATCAGTAATTCCTTCGACCCAAATTGTTGCGTTTACCAAAAAAACCGATGAATTTCTTACGCCAAGCAATTCCAAAGAACTTTGGTCAGTCCCGTCAACTGCTTCAATTATAAAGTTTGCAGATTTTTCGTTATGCTCAACATCTTCTAAGCGTTTTCTAAATGTAAAAATTGAAACGTCTTTTATATCAATAGTAATATCCAAAAAATGGTTTGAATGAGTTGTTAGAAAAAATTTGTGATTTTCACATTTTTTGTCGAAAAATTCTAAAATCTTTCGTTGAAGTCCAGGGTGTAGATATATTTCAGGTTCTTCGATAAAAAAGTAAGTTGGGTCTTTTGTTACAAATGGTAGAAAAGTTAGAATAATTGCCGATTGAATTCCATCACCTAAAAGATGAATTTCACGCTCAATTTCGTCACCAATTTTAACTACTACAGTTTTTGTGGTTTGGTTTGGAACTAATTCAACTGGTTCATCTCCAAAAAGATTTTTACGGATGAAATTTTGATATTGTTGAACTAAGCGTCTTTGTTCATTGTTTCCCAACAATAAATCTGTTAGTTCTCGATAAAAATTCAAGCCTGTAAAAATATTAGGTGTCGAGTTATCTTGTGCATTTTCTAGAAAGTAATCATTGTTAGTTCTGTTTTTATAATAATCAGTAAAGTGTTCGTCTAAAGGGCGAAGTCCTCGCAACACGGGAATATAAACTCTGTTAGCGTCCTTAGTTTCGTCATTTTTGCAGTCATCTATAATCTTATTAACAACGGCTAATGCGTTTTCCGATTCAAAAACTATTTTTTCTATATCGTCAGGTGAAAAAGGAGCAACATTCTGAAAGCCATTTGTATGATTAAAAGTTGAGTTGATATTTATTTTTACGACAGATTCGAGATTGCTTTTAAGCGTATCAAAATAGATTAATAAGTTTGAAAGCTCAGGATGTGCTTGCATTTCCCCCAAAAAGACTTGTAAAAATGCTAAAATACTGTTTTTTGAAACTCCATCAACAACATAAAGATCTGAAAACTTGTTTTGTATCAATTCACTATACTTCGAGAAAAATTCTTTCGTTTCTTCGGAAATCTCAATTACTGATGTATCAACTAAAAAGTCTTTTGTTGTTGAAAGTAATCTCATAAACATACTCTTGCCCGAATTGTTTGCTCCGACAAAAATGTTTATCTTTGAAATTGGTTTTAAGTTTTTTAGTTCTTCTATGTTTCCATTGTTTTGTTCTTGGTAACCATTGAAGCGTTTTTCGTCTAACTTGATGTTGTTTGTATTAATCATGGGATTCTCGTGTCTTTCTGAATGGTTAGATTGTATTAACAAACCTAAAACGTTTCAAGTCTTATAAGTAAATCTTCACCAACCGCATTCCAACAAAATAAAACTTGGTTTATAATCAAAACAATATGGCAACTACAAAAAAACGACCAAGCAAAAATGCCAAAGCGGCATTAAAAATCTTAGAGCAGTCAAAATTATTGGCGACTGCGAAACCTGCGACCGACGCAAAGACCGATGCAGTTGTAAAACCGACTGAAAATTCGGTAAAAACTGCGACTCCGAAACTGATGCGTCCCAATAAAAAACGCGGTTAAATTCGGGCAATAACTTTATGGACAAACAACAAACTGCCCTGAATTTTCTCAAAAAAGAGTGGGACACTTTGCACGAGGTTGAAAAACGCACGATTGAACGCTTGATAAACCGTCATCCCGTCAGCCGCGATACAAATAAATCTTTTAGCGACGAACGCACTTTCGGCGAAAGAATTGCCGATGCTGTGGCGACTTTCGGCGGTTCGTGGACGTTTATTATCATTTTTTGTTCGATTCTGATTGCGTGGATCGTGTTGAATTCATTTGTTTTAGCGAGTCGCGGCAATCAATTTGATCCATATCCGTATATTTTGCTCAACCTTTTTCTTTCGATGACGGCGGCGTTACAGGCACCGATAATTATGATGTCGCAAAACCGCCAATCGGCAAAAGACCGCATTGATGCCGCTCACGATTACGAAGTAAATCTGAAAGCCGAACTCGAAATTTTAAGTCTGCACGAAAAAATTGACGAACTGAAAGAGACAAAGTGGTTAGAATTGATTAGAATGCAGCAACAACAAATCGAAATATTGGAACGACTTGCAGATAAAAAATAAAACTATGGCACAAAATGACTACGACCGAGAATTAACCACCGATTTAGACGACGACACACGCGACAAACCGAAAGGAACGCCTTTACATACCAGAATTTTGGCGGGTTTGGTGGTCGGCGTTGTCTGCGGATTGATTGCCAATAAATGGGCTGGCGGCGATAGTCCGCAACTGAAAGAATTTATCAAAAATTTCAGCGAACCCGTCGGGCAATTATTTTTGAATTTATTGTTAATGATCGTTGTACCGTTGGTTTTTTCGTCTTTGGTAGTCGGCGTTGCAGGCATCGGCGATATTCGCAAACTCGGCAGAATCGGTGCAAAATCGTTCGCGTATTGTTTGATAATTTCAGCAATTTCAGTAGTTATCGGTTTAGGTTTGGCAAATACAATTCGTCCGGGCGAAAGAATCAGCCCTGAAATTAAAGCTAAACTTGAAGAAAAATTCAAAGGCGACGCAACAAAACGGGTTGAGGCTCAACAAAAAGATCAATCTGCCGTAACCGATTCGCCGTTGATGCAAGCCGTAAAAACGGTTGTACCAAAGAATGTTTTCAACTCGATCGCGGGCGAAAACCCGAATATGCTGCATCTGATGTTTTTCGCGTTAATCATCGGAGTTGCGATAACGCTTTTACCGAAAAAAGTTTCCGCGCCTTTTGTCAGCGTTTGCGAATCGCTTTTTGCCATAACTTCAAAAATTATAGATATGATTATGAAGTTTGCGCCGTATGCCGTGGCGTGTTTGATTTACAATAATATCGCCTTGTTCGGACTCGATTTATTAGGTTCGTTGGCGTGGTTTGTGGTAACGGTTTTGCTTGGTTTGGGCATTCACTTTTTCGGCGTTTACTCGCTTTCAGTCGCCTTGCTTTCACGCATCAATCCGATTACGTTTTTCTCGAAGGTTCGCACCGTAATTTTAACCGCATTTTCAACGTCGTCGTCGAATGCAACTTTGCCCACGGCTTTGCGTGTGAGCGAAGAAAATTTGAACGTGCCGAAGGAAATCAACAGTTTCGTTTTAACCGTCGGAGCAACCGCAAACCAAAACGGCACAGCACTTTACGAAGGCGTAACGGTTTTGTTTCTGGCTCAGTTGGCAGGCGTTCCGCTCGATTTATCAACCCAATTGATGGTTGTTTATTTGGCTATTTTAGGCGGAATAGGAACTGCCGGAGTTCCAAGCGGTTCGATTCCCTTTATTATCGGAATTTTGGCGATGATCGGCGTAAATCCGGCGTTAATTGCGATTATTTTGGGTGTTGACCGAATTTTGGATATGTGTCGCACAACGTTGAACGTAGTCGGCGACATTACTGCCGCCACGTTTGTTGCCCGCAGCGAAGGTTATAAATTGTTGGATAAATGATAAGACCAAGAAAGGAAGTAAGGATAAAGCGATTTTCGGTTGATGATTATTATAAAATGGTTGATGCGGGTATTTTGCCGGAATGTCCGCACGAAGAAATTTTAGACGGAATTTTATATGAAATGCCTTCTTCTACGCCAAAGAAAGCAGCAATTACAAACCGTTTGAATGCACTGTTTTGTAAAAACTTTGATGATAAAGATTTTTCAATCCATCTTTACAGGCTTGTTCGTTTAGATGATTTTAACGAATTAGAACCTGATTTTGTCTTCTTGAAAAAACGTGAAGATTCTTATCGAAACGGACATCCGACCGCAAACGATGTGATGCTTGTGATGGAAATTTCAGATGAATCAATTGAATTTGATAAAAGCAAGAAACTTCCGCTTTATGCTAAATTTGAAATTCAAGAAGTTTGGATTGTGAATTTGCCGAAAAATATCATTGAAATTCACACAAAGCCAAACGAAGGTATTTATCAAACAGTTAAAATAAAAAAACTTGGTGAAATTATAAAGTCTGAAACTATCCCCGATTTAGAAATTGAAGTCAATAAAATTTTAGGATAAAAAACTATGTTTCCAATAGCCGACGATAACTCGGAAGTTCGTATAACTCCGGTTGTAACTTACGCGATTATAGCCGCGAACATCATTGTTTATTTGGTTTTACAACAGATAAACTCAAATGAATCTTTTGACGGAGCATTTTCGCTTGTGCCGCGAGAAGTTACCACGGGAGTCGATTTAGTAGGAAGTTTAGACGCTAAAAATGAAACAGGCAAAATTATCGGGCAAATAAACCATTTCGCTAATCCGATTTCTGTTTATTTCAACTTTTTAAGCTCGATGTTTATGCACGGAAGCGTTATGCACATCGGCGGAAATATGTTGTTTTTATGGATTTTCGGCGACAATATCGAAAATCGAATCGGACATATTCGCTTTGCGGTTTTTTATATTCTTACCGGAATTATTGCGGCAATTGCACATATTTTAACCGATACAAGTTCGATTATTCCGATGCTTGGCGCTTCGGGAGCAATTTCGGGCGTACTTGGCGGATATTTGTTACTGTTTCCGAAAAAACAAGTTAAAGCAATTATGTTCAGTTTTATGATGACAACGGTTCCCGCGTTTGTTGCGTTAGGCGCGTGGATTGGTCTTCAACTTTTGCAAAGCTATCTTGGCAGCGGCGGAGGAGTTGCTTATATGGCTCACATCGGCGGTTTTATCGCGGGGTTAGCGTTGATTAAAGTATTCGCTTTGGGAACAAAAGCCGAGTAATTTTCGATGTTGCAAAGGCGGAAACAGACAAGTTAAGCACTCGGCTTGTTTCCGCGTCTGTTCGGGGTTTCAAGCGTTTTCTAAAAACTTATTTAACAGTAAAAACAAATCCGCTTTATTTTGTTTGAGATGATGAAAACCGCGTCTGACAGTTTCGATGTCTTGAATAAACTTTCCTTCTTCGGCTAATTCTTCGCCGTGGCGCGACAACATTTCTTCGATTACTTCTTCGTTCATTTCAAGGTGAAACTGAAAAGCCAGCACATTTTTATCGAGGTAAAAACCTTGATTTTCGGTCGTCTCGGTCGAAGCGAGTCGGCGAGAATCGGCGGGAAGCCGGAAAGTGTCGCCGTGCCAATGAAAAACGGTATAAAATTTGGTGAAATGTTTAAAATAATAATCGGATAATGCTTCGTCGGAAAATTCTATCGGGAAAAATCCGATCTCTTTTTCTTTTGCCGCAAAAACTTTTGCGCCCGACGCGGATGCAATCAACTGCGAACCCAAACAAATCCCGATTACTTTCTTGGCGGCTGAAATTGCGTGGTTTATAAATTCTTTCTCGGCTTTCAGCCAAGGAAACGTCGCGTCGTCATCGGCATTCATATAACCGCCTAAAACGAGCAAAACATCGATGGAATCTATTTCGGGAAACGCGAATTCTTTTTCAAAAAAGCGAGTATAACCGACGGAATGACCGTTGATTTCAATCCATTCCGAAATGTTCGCCGGAGTCTCGAAGCCGACGTGTTGAAAACAGTGAATTCGCATAGTTTAGTTTTTCAAATCGTCGAATTCCAAATAGATTTGTTTCAGCAAGCCGACGGTCAATTTTGTATTTTTGTGAAAGACTTCCATCTCGTTTCCGCTCACGCCGAGAGGACTGTTTTCAGCGTTGTTGACCGTAATCAAAGCATATTTTTCAGTCCCGAAAACGAACGCGGATTTTACTTGAATTATTTGTTCAAAATCAGGTTTAGCGGTGATTTGATGGGCGATGAATTTTTCGTTGACGGAACCGAACAAGATAAAATTATTGACCGTCAATCTCGCCTTTTCGGGAGCAAATTTTTCGTTGAAAATAATTTGTTTGACGGTTACGGTAATGCCTTTCAAAATCTGTGTTCCGCCTCTTTCAAAATGACCGCGATATAAATTTATTTTAAAAGGCTGAGGATTCACAAGCATTTCAGACAACACAAATTTCTCCGGTTCAAGCGAATATGTGGCGACATCGAGGTTTTGTTTTTGGTCGGCGACAAATTTTTGCTTGCTCGTTTTATCCAACTCCAACTCCAAAATTATTTGATAATTGTGCGGAGAACGAAACAAAGGCAAATGTGAAGCGTAAATTTTCTCTTTTCCGAAAATCAGCATTCCGTGAACTGCCGGTTTATCCGCATCGTGGTCGTGTTGAGCGTTTGCAAACGTTGACAACAAAACGAAAATCAACGCCGATAACAGAAGTATTTTTTTCATATCAGTTTTAAGAAATCAATAAAATTTTGCTTGAATCGGCTCTGTTTTTCAAATAACCTTGAGCTTTTGCTCATAAATTTCGTCGATCCTGTATCGATAATACGACTATTTATAATCAAATCAAACAGTCGTTCGGCTCTTTTTGCGCGTTTTTCATCCGGCAATTAAGCAAATTCAGTCCGCGCATCTTTTAATTTTGCTCGATCGGTCGAGTTTTTCATCGGCAAAATAACGCCGAAAGACGCGGAAATATAAACTTTTCCGCGTCTTTTTTTTGCCTTTTTATTTTTACTTCCGGCTTATTTATCCAATCCGTATTCACGCAATCTGCGATAAAGCGTCGAAGGTGAAATTCCTAAAACATCGGCGGTTTTTCCGCGATGCCACGAGGTTTTTTCCAATGCTTGGACAATTTGTCGGCGTTCGACTTCGCGTAGTGCCGTCGGTTCGGGGTTTTGGAATGAATCGACCGAGTTTGCCGATTGAGCGTTGGTATAGCTCATCGAAACTTGCGGTTCGATCATTTTGTAAACGACTTCGGGCGGTAATTCTTTCGGCGTAATTCGATTGTTATCAGCCAATAAAACTGCGCGTTCCAAACAATTTCGCAGTTGGCGAACGTTGCCTGTCCAATGATACGCGGTCAAAGCGTCAACCGTCGATTGCGTCAATTCGGGAGCATTTACGCCCGCGAGTTTGTGCAAAATATGTTGCGCCAGCGGTTCAATGTCTTCGGGACGTTCGCGCAACGGCGGAATTTGAATCTCGAAACTGTTGATGCGGTAAAGCAAATCAGCCCGAAAAACTCCTTCGGCAACGGCTTGTTCGGCTTTGCGGTTGGTTGCCGCCACAAGCCGCACGTCAACATCGACTTTCTTTACGCCGCCGACGCGGAAAAACGAACGAGTTTCCAACGCCCGCAATAATTTCGACTGCAAAGCGAGCGGCATTTCCATTACTTCGTCCAAGAAAAGTGTGCCTTTATCGGCGATTTCAAACAGACCGAGTTTGCGTTTTCCGGCACCCGAAAATGCTCCGGCTTCGTGTCCGAAAAGTTCGGATTCGAGCAACGTATCTTGCAACGCCGCACAGTTTAAATCGACAAACGAAGAATTTGCGCGGTTTGAAAGTCGATGCAAGGCTTGGGCGATAAGTTCTTTTCCCGTGCCGCTTTCGCCCGTAATTAAAATCGAAGTGTCGGTGTCGGCAACTCGTTTGACGAGCCGCAAAACTTCTTTCATCTTGTCTGATTCGGCGATGATTTCGGGTAAATCATTGTTTCGTTTGACGAACGCGCGAAGCCTTTGGTTATCGACTTTTAACTTTTGTTTTTCGGCGGCTTGCGTAACGAGTGCGGCTAATTCGTTGATTCTGTAAGGTTTAGTTAAATAATCATACGCACCGAGTTTCATTGCTTCAATCGCGGATTCAACCGATGCTTGCCCTGTCAGCATAATTACTTCGGGCGGATTTTGCATTTTTTCACGCATTCGGCGGAGCAGTCCGATTCCGTCGAGACGCGGCATATTTATGTCGCAAAGTATTACGTCGAAGTTTTGTTCTTCGAGCAAACTCCACGCCGCTTCGCCGTCAAACGCGGTGCCGACTTCGTGTCCGGCACGGCTCAGTTCTTTTTGTACAACAAGCCGAAGATTGTTTTCATCATCAACTACTAAAAGTCTTGCCATAATAAATCTTTCCTATTTCTTTGGGGTTTTGTCGTTTGGAATCGGCAGATACATCATGAAGGTTGTGCCTTTTCCAAGAGTTGAGCGGACACTTAATCTTCCGCCGTGTTCGGTGATAATTCCGTAGCAAACCGCTAAACCTAAGCCTGTGCCTTTGCCGACTTCTTTGGTCGTAAAAAACGGTTCGAATATTTTCGGTAAATCTTCGGATGAGATTCCGATTCCGGTATCTTTTACTTCGATGACGATGCGATGAGTTTGTTTATGAGCTTTGAAACACAACTTTCCGCCGTTCGGCATTGCATCGATCGCGTTGGTCGCAAGCGCGATAACTGCTTGTTGAAGCTGACCTTCGTCGGCGTTTACGAGCAATAATTCTTTATTCACGTCAACCGTAATTTCGATATTGTCGCCGCGTTTTTGGTGCGATAAAAGACGTGCCGAAGATTTGAGAACATCGGCAATATCAATCGAAGCCCGAACGCCCGAACGCACGCGGCTGAAATCGAGCAATCCGTTCGTAATTGTTTTGCAACGAAACGCTTCGCTGCGGATTAAACCGAGATATTCACGCAAATCAACCACATCGGGCGAATCGTCGTAAAGACCTTCGCCGACCCGAAGTTCCAATGCTTCGGCACACGCGGCAATGGTCGCCAACGGATTATTTATTTCGTGAACAACGCCTGCGGCAAGTCGTCCGACCGCCGAAAGTTTTTCCGACCGAGCAACCGCATTCATCGCATCAACGCGAATCGTAATGTCTTCGCCAACGGTAATAACGTGCGTAATTTCACCGGTTTGCTTATCACGCATCGGAACTTTGCTGACCAGCCAATGTTTGATAACGCCGGTTTCATCGGCAGTTCGTTGTTCGATTCGCTCGATTTTTCCGGTTAAAAAAGCTCGTTCAAATTCGGGTTGAAGTTTTTGGCGCGGTTGTTTGGTGAGAATATCGAAAATATTTTTGCCCAAAACCTCCTCACGCGGTAAACCCAACGTGCCGATTTCACGATGCCGATTCCACGCGACAATTTGAAAATTACGGTCAATCACATACAGCGAAACAGGCAACGCATCCAAAATTGCATTGTTAAATTTTTGTTGCTCACGGCGAACCAGATTAACGGATTCGTAGTTTGCCGAAAGCCCGATTGACATCGCCGTTATCTGAGCGGTTGCGTCAATCAGACGACATTTTACTTCATCGCATTCGTATTTTTCGTCAAACGCAACCACAATCGCGCCTTTTACTTCACCGTTTATCAAAAGCGGCGAAATATATTCGACTCGGTGATTTCCCGAAATAAAAAATTCCGATGCATCCGATTGCCTGACGGAAACATCAGCCGGAAAAAAGTTCAGCCAATTTTGAAGGCGGTTTTGCCTGAGCAAATTCGATTTATCCGTAAAAGTTAAATCAACGCCCGAAGTCAATAAACCGATGTTTTCGAGATTGGCAAAAACCGCGCAAAAAGAACCTCGGGTGATTTCTTCCAAGGTTTCGGCGACCCGACCCGCGACATCTTGCGGATGTTTTGCGGTCAGCAAACTTTTCCCGAGATCGGTGATAAATTTTAGTTCGGCAAATTGTTCGGCTTTGTTTTCAAAAGAAATTACGCCTTCTCGCTTTGCTTTTTTGATTTTTGGGGAATTCATTTTTTTACGATGACAAATTTTTTTGAGTTAGTTTGCCGATTCCGCGAGAGAACTTTTTGAATTTAAACAGGTTCGGAAGTTTTGATAAACATCCTTTATTATTAAAAAAGATGTTGAACGCTTTGTCAAGGTTTTTTGGACAGAAAGAGAAAATAAGAGATGCGGTTAATTGAGCAGGCAGTGTTACTTTAAATTAAAAAAACAATAAATCTGCAAATAACGGGTCAATCAAACAATGAATAGATGAGTCAAGTTTTACAAAAACCTTCCGCGTCTGGTTTCATAAACACCTGTCAAAAAAGGGTTTGTTGTTTTTTCGTGTCCGATTGTCGTTTCGCCGCCGTGTCCCGAATAAACCGTTACGTCTTCGCCAAGCGTTAAAATATTGCGGGTAATTGAATCAATCAGTTGTTCGTAAGAGCCGCCGGGCAAATCTGTCCGCCCGATCGAACCTGCAAACAGACAATCGCCGACAAAAACTTTGCGGTGCGTTTCTTCAAACAAAATAACGTGTCCGCGAGTGTGTCCGGGACAATGCAAAACCTTAAAGTTCAGTTCGCCGACTTTGTAAATTTCGCCGTCTTGCCAGTTCCGCGTCAACTTCGGCGGATTTTCGTAAGCAAACCCCAACGCTTTTAATTGATGTGACGGAATTCCCATCATCAGCGGTTGTTTCGGCAATCCGTAATACAAATCTTCGTCGTCTCGGTGAAGCAAAATTTCGGCGTTCGGGAAACTTGCGGCTAAATCGAAAGTTCCGCCGACGTGATCGAGATGTCCGTGCGTGAGCGTGATTGCTTGCAACTCTAAATCGTTGTCGCGTAAATAATTAACGATGGCATCGGACTTTTCGCCAACGTCGATACAGATTGCTTTTCGGGTTTTTTGACAAACGACAACTCGCGTGTTTTGCTGAAACGCGGTCAAAACAAATTTTTTTACAAGCATAATTTTTCGAGATATTTTGCCGCATCGAATTCAACGCTTTGGCGGTTGCGTAAGATAAACAAAATTGCCTCGCGATAAGTTTCCGCGTTCGGCACACCCGTAAAACACGGCATTTCTTTATCGTCCAAACTTAAATAACTTATCAAACAACTCAACAGCATCCACAACAAAATTTCTTGGGGCGAACCAATCGGGTTGTGTTTGCAAATTGTTTCGCGGTCTTCGTAAATTCCGTTGCAAATACGTTCAAATTCAACTTCGGAAATCTGAGCCATAACTTAAATCGAGGCAAAAATGAATTTTGTGTTGTTTCACTTTTGCCTTTTTATTTTTTATTTTTTATTTTCACCGGTTTTCGGCACACCGTAAGTTTCACGTTTTTCGCCTGCGGTTGCCTTTTCCAAAAATGCTTCGGCTTGCGAATTGTTCGGGTTCATTTTCAAAACTTGCTTCAAAATGCCGACGGCTTCTTTATATTTCGTCAAATTTATCATTACCGCGCCGAGTTCGATTTTGTAATCTTCGCTTTTCGGGTTCATACTTGTCGCTTTTCGCAACGCAGCTTCGGCTTCTTTGTCTTTGAATAATTTGAAATAGCAGCGACCGATATTATATTGAGCAATATCGTCTTTCGGGTTTTTGGCGATAATTTTTTGATACGCTTTCAATGCCTCGCCAAAGGCTTTTTCCGACTCCAAAACTTTCGGCGTAGCGACAGGTTTTGCTTTTTTGCCGGTATTTACGTTTGTGTTTGCATCTTTTTTTTCGGGTTCAAGCCCTTGATTATCGGCTTTTTCGCTTTCAATCAAAGAATAAGCAAGACCGAGTTGAAAGTGCGCATCAGCCATTTCGGGACTGATTTTAACCGCTTGTTTGAAAACTTCGACGGCTTCTTTGTTTTTGTCTAAATCCAGTAATTTTTTGCCTTCGGTCAAGGCTTCGTTTGCGTCTGTAAATTCTTTAACCGGTTCGGGTTCTTTTTTGGCAACATTTACGTTTACGCTGTTTGAATTTGCATTTTCGGCGTTTGAATTAACCGCAGATTGGTTTGTGTTATTTGAGTTTGAAGCGGTTTCGGGTTTACAGGCAAATTGCATTGAAATTGCCCCTGAAACCAATAAAATTGTAAAAATCTTGTTCATTACGTTCCCTCTGAAAATTTTGTTTAATAAAATACAACGGCACATTAGAAGCCGTTTATTTGAAAATAGTTTGATTAAAAAATCAGCCGGGCGGAAAAATAAATTGTCGTCCGCCAAGCACATGAATATGCAGATGAAAGACGGTTTGTCCGCCATCATCATTTGTATTTATAACTGTTCTAAAGCCTTTGTCGGCAATATTTTTTTCGCGGGCAATTTTTGCAACCGTCAAAAGCAGATGACCGAGAAGTTCTCGATGTTTTTCTTCGGCTTCGGCAAGCGAGGCAAAATGTTCACGCGGAACAACCAGCAAATGTGTCGGGGCTTGGGGCGAAATATCGTTAAAGGCAATGCAGAAATCGTCTTCGTAAACTAATGCCGCCGGAATTTTACCCGCGATAATTTCACAAAAAATACAAGTTTGTTCCATAGCAATCAGCAAAAGTTAAAAGCAATTTCGTCTTTACTTTGAGTTTAGTATAAAACCAATAAATGTTGAACCGGCAATTTAAGAATAATTTCAATTATTCTTAAATTGTCTTTCGACATAATTTTGCAGTAATTTCAAGGAGGTAGTTTTTTATGGCAGAAAATCCAAACGAAATCAAATTAAATCCACCAAATGTAATTCCTTTTGGTGATGGAGACTTTACAGGTTCTTTCGGACCGGTAACCGGGCATACACCGCCGGGAACTGTCCGAGGCTATAGCCCGGATCGCTATTTTTGGGGCGTTCCTGCGATTACACCGATGGTCGGTGAACGTCATCCGGCAACACCCGCAACCGACAAGAGAATTTTATATGTGAATGGAATAGGAACCCCAATGGCTGCTCACGCTTATACGGTTAAACTCTTAAGCGTTGTTTCCGGCGCCGCCGTAATGGGAGTTTATAATCAAAGCGGCGATGGCGTAGAACCAAACTATTTTTATGATCTTGTACAGTGTCTTGGCGACAAAACAGGTTTGAGTAACAATCCGGCAACAAATACTTTGGCGCATGCAATTTATGATTCTTGTGTAAGCGGGGTCTATCTGAATATAGTAGCGCACAGTCAAGGCGCGATTATTACCAGCCGAGCACTGCGGCAAGGAATTGGTTTATTGCTTGACCGTTATGGCAGAATGAACGAAAAAGTTCGGGCTTTGTTTGCCGAGATTGAAAAACGACGAGGTTTTTGGGAAAGCGTGGGACGCGGAATTATCAGAGCTGACGATATTGACCGAATTAAACTTGAAATTGCCTTAAAAAAAGAAATTCTCCCGCTTATTGAGAAAAGGTTAAATGATTTTGTTTCTGTCCAAACTTTTGGCGGTGCAGGAAGATTTTTTCCGGACGGTCCGCTTTATCGTCATGTCAGTAACTTTTGGGATCCCGTCTCAAATGCTTTTGGTCAAACAGGCTACAGACTTTACCCTGCTCCGACCGGATCGGGGCGCGGAGGCGTAGTTGAAGAAATTGATCGAAATGCCGGAATGAGAATTCGTGATTTCTCTGATCATTCAATGGATGGCGTTTATCTGCAAAGCAGTGAGTACTTTGTAGATCGAAACGGTAAGAAAGTTGACAGTAGTTATATTCCTATTCATATGAATATGGTTCGCTGATTGTATAACGCAGTTCAGATACTTTAAGACAGGCAATTAAATTTCCAATTGCCTGTCTTTTATTTACATCTCAGGCTTCCGCAACTTCGGTCAAACTGTCGGTTACGCGGACAATATCCGCCCCGACCGAGCGAAGTTTTTTGACGATATTTTCGTATCCGCGATCAATATGGTAAACGCGGTCAATTTCCGTTTCGCCCCGGGCGGCAAGCCCCGCCAGCACCAAACTCGCCGATGCCCGCAAATCCGAAGCCAAAACAGGTGCGCCGGTCAAATTGTTTTTTCCGCGAACGATTGCTTTATTGCCCGAAACTTGGATGTTTGCACCCATTCGCACGAGTTCGGAAACGTGCATAAAACGATTCTCGAAAATAGTTTCGGTTACAATCGAAGTTCCTTCGGCTTGGGTCATCAACGCCATATATTGCGCCTGCATATCGGTCGGAAAAAGGGGATGCGGTTCGGTCGTAACATCTTTCGCGACCAAACCGTTTTTATTTCGGCTGACTAAAAGCGTACTCGGATTAAGTTCGACAATCTCAACGCCCGCTTCACGGCATTTTTTGATGACCGCCGTCAAATGCTTGGGTTCGCAGTTTTTAATCTCGATTTCGCCGTCTGTAATTGCCGCCGCGACAATAAAAGTTCCGGTTTCAATGCGGTCGGGAATAATTGTGTGTTCCGCCGCACCGAGCGTTTCAACGCCTTCAATCTCAATGGTTTCGGTTCCCGCGCCGCGAATTCTGGCACCCATTTTATTAAGCAATTCAGCTAAATCTTCAATTTCGGGTTCGCGGGCGGCGTTTATAATTTTAGTTGTTCCGCTTGCCAAAGCCGCCGCCATCATGACGTTTTCGGTTCCCGTTACGGTAACTTTGTCAAAATAAACTTCCGCCCCGACCAAACGACCGTGCGGAGCTTTGGCAACCACATTTCCGGCTTCAAGCGTCACGATTGCGCCGAGTTGTTCAAAGGCTTTCAAGTGCAAATCAATCGGGCGAGTACCAATCGCGCAACCGCCGGGAAGCGAAACTTTTGCCTGTCCGAAACGCGCCAAAAGCGGTCCGAGCGCCAACACGCCGGCTCGCATTGTTTTGACTAATTCGTAGGGAGCTTCAAAAGTTTCGATGTTGGCGGCTGAAACTTTGATTGTGCGAAGTTCGGGCGAAAGCACGGTTGCTCCCAAATCTTCGAGCAATCGACGCATTGTGATTAAATCACGAGCATACGGAACGTTATGCAAAATAACGGTTTCCGCCGATAAAAGCGTCGCCGCCAGACAAGGCAGAGCCGAATTTTTCGCGCCGCTGATCGATATTTTTCCTTTGAGCGGTTTTCCGCCGTGAATGATAAATTTATCCATATAATTTCGTTATGTAAGCAAAAACGAAATCTTATCACAACGATTTGAAGCGAACAAATTTGAGGCGTTGAATTTCTATGATTCCGGAAAAATCAACGGAACATAATAAAGTCGCGACAATTTGGTTTTCACGGCGTTTCGTGTTGAAATTAAAAACGTTCCGAAATCTTACTTTTTTCAGGAGAAAACCAATGCGTTGTTTATCGCTTATTTTTATACTCGTTTTATCGTTAAATATTTTTGCCCAAGACAGTTATGTTTCATCGGTAAATTCTTTTCGCGAATCGCGTAACAAGGAGTTTTTGACTTCGGAAACTACGCCGTTTTGCGACCGCAAAGCGTTTACGAATTTTATCAAAAAAATCAAAAGTTTGAAGTGGTACGAAATAAATCCGGATTACAAAATCACGGCAAAAATCAAACTTACGCCGACCGAAACATTTTTTGACAATCCGACTTTCGGCACTAAAGAACCGACCCGCAGCCGCAAATACGGCGTTTTGACATTTAGTTGGCAAGGTCAAAGTTATTCGCTTGACGCGTATGAAATCGAGCGCGTGAAAAATTATATTTATGTTCCGTTTTACGATTTGACCAACACCGACGACACCTATCGCGGAGGTCGTTACGCGAGTATTTCAAAGCCTGTCAACGGTGCCGTAACGATTGATTTTAACGTCAGTTACAATCCCGATTGCGCTTATGACGAATGTAATATTTGTCCTGTTCCGCCGAGTGAAAATCGTCTTCCGTTTCGGGTGGAAGCAGGCGAAAAATTGATTGATCGCAAAGTTGAAAAGGTAAAAGAAGCGAAACCGAAAGCCGAAAAAGTTGTGGAAATGAAACCCGAAAAGGTCGAAAAAGTAAAAGAGTCGAAACCTGCCAAAGCCGAAAAAGCGGTTGAAATGAAGCCTGAAAAGGTCGAAAAAAATGCCACAGTTGAAGCACTGAAAACCGAACCGCCGGCGGGAAATTTCGCAGATTTCAACGGTGTTCGCGTTGCGTATCAAGAGCAAGGAAAAGGCAAAGACGCGGTTATTTTTATTCACGGTTGGACGTGTAATTCGGAGTTTTGGAACGGTCAAATGTCGGCGTTTCCGGATAAACGGTTGATTGCGATTGATTTGCCCGGACACGGCAAAAGCGATAAACCGAAAGTTGATTACACGATGGATTATTTCGCCAAAGCGATTGACGCGGTGATGAAAAAAGCCGGCGTAAAACGCGCAGTTTTGGTCGGACACAGTATGGGAACGCCTGTCATTCGTCAATTTTATCGGTTGTTTCCCGAAAAAGTTGCGGCGTTGGTCATCGTTGACGGGGCGTTGCGCCCGTTTGCTTCAAAGGCTCAAATTGACCAATTTACGGCTCCGATGAAAGCTGATTATAAAGCGAATTCGCCCGCATTCGTCGAAGGAATGTTGGGAAATGTAAAGAACGAAGATGTCAAAAATTTGATGCGAATTTCGTCTGCGGCAACGCCGGATTATGTTGCGTTAAGCGCAATGGACGCGATGGGCGATGAAACTTTATACAAAACCGATGCGATAAACGTGCCTGTTTTGGCAATTTTGGCTGATTCGTCTTTCGGACGACAAAAAGACATCGAACAGTTTTTGCGGTCGATGATTCCGAATTTGGATTATCGAATGTGGCAAGGCGCAAGCCATTTTTTGATGATGGAAAATCCGCCCGCGTTTAATCAAGCATTGAAGTTTTTCCTCAACAAAAATAAATTTCTTTAAAATTTATCAAATAGATTGCGAATCCGATGTCAATAAAAACCGAGCTGATTTGATGTCGGGTTCGCAGTTATAAAACTCAAATCCACTCGTTTACGCAAGCCTTCAAACACGGCAAAATCTTTGCCGACACAGTTAAAAAAAGACAACAGAGTACTATATCTGCCGAGCAAGTTTTTTGCTCGACGTAAAAAACTGATTTTGCCTGCTTGTTACTTTTGCTTTTCAAAATGCTACAATAATTTCAGGCAAAAAATGCGGTCAGAACTGCATCTATTAACTTTGGAGAATGTATGACAGATTTAGAAGCGTATAAAGATAAATTTAGCGAAAGCGGTCGGCGTGTGTTGCAAAATGCGATGGATGAATCTCGTAAGCGCGAGCAAAATTACATCGGAATCGAACATATTTTGTTTGCTCTTGTCGGTGAAGAAATCGAGTTTTTTAATACGATGATGCGTGAATTAAACGTTGACGCTCGTTCGGTTAAAGTGTTGATGGAAAAGCGGTTGGAGAATGCGCGTTCGCACACGGGAAAAGGTT
Source organism: Acidobacteriota bacterium (assembly GCA_031430435.1). Taxonomy (GTDB): domain Bacteria; phylum Acidobacteriota; class Blastocatellia; order Pyrinomonadales; family Pyrinomonadaceae; genus JANNVK01. The sequence goes on along the minus strand of JANPBM010000110.1, from coordinate 68,637 downwards.
TTCGCATTGCTCCCGAAACAACCGAACTCTTCAAACGTTCGATGGACAGAGCAAGAGCGCAAGGTCGCCGCGTGATCGAAGCAAGCGATATTTTCTATGTGCTTTCAACTGATGAACGCAGTATTTTCAACGATATTTTGCGAAATCTCGGGGTAAATTTCGATGAAACTTCTGAAATTGCCCGCACAAATATCCGCCAACGCGAAAAAGACGAAGAACGTAACCGAAAAAAATACGAGCTTCCTTCGTATTTGAAACATTTCGGCGTTTCGCTCAATAAAATGGCTCGCCAAGATAAAATTGTGCCGACCATCGGACGCGAACGCGAAATTTTGCAGATGATAGAAATTCTCTGCCATAAAGAACGGTCAAATTCGCCGATGTTGGTGGGTGAACCCGGAGTCGGCAAAACTGCCGTTGCCGAAGGTTTGGCTCGTTTAATCGAACTATATCCCGAAAAAGTCCCGGCACGTTTACGAAACGCGCACGTTGTTCAACTGCAAATGGGCGGTCTAGTCGCCGGCACGATGCTTCGCGGAATGTTTGAAGAACGCATCAAAGGCATTATTGACGAAGTAAAAGAGAACACGAATTTAATTTTGTTCATTGACGAAGCTCACACGATTATCGGTGCAGGTTCGGCGATGGGAAGTGCGTCGGACGCGGGAAATATGTTCAAATCCGCACTCGCACGCGGCGAAATCCGCATTATCGGTGCGACAACTTTGACCGAATACAAAGAATATATCGGCGAAGACGAAGCACTTGCGAGACGTTTCAGATTGGTAAAAGTTGATGAACCGACGATTGCCGAAACTCGTGAAATTTTGATGGGTTTACGTCCGCGATTGGAGAAAAATTACTCGGTTACAATCTCGGATGAAGCGATAAATATGGCTCTCGAAATGTCGCCTAAGTATATTAGAAACTTACATTTACCCGATAAAGCAATCGGCTGGTTAGATACGGCTTCGGTCAAGGTTGAAATCAACGAACCGACTTCGATGGTCGTTAAACCCGAACATATTATCCAAGTAATTTCGCAGCAATCGCAAATTCCGACCGATATGATTTCGCGTGATACGGCTGATCGTTTTCTGACGATGGAACTCGATTTGGCGAACCGCGTTATCGGTCAAAAAGCTGCGACCAAAGCCGTGGCTCAACGCTTGAGATTGAACAAAGGTCCGCTCAAAGAAAATCATTATAAACCCGACGGCGTGCTGTTATTTTTAGGTCCGACGGGCGTTGGAAAAACCGAATTGGCGAAAGCCGTTGCCGAATATATGTTCGGCGATGAAGAAAAAATGATTCGGATCGATATGAGCGAATACGGCGAAGGCACGGTCGGCATCGAGAAGTTAATCGGAATGCCGCGCGGAATCGTCGGCAGTGAACGCGGCGGAATTTTGACCGAACAACTGCGTGAAAATCCGTACACGGTTTTACTTTTGGACGAAGTTGAAAAAGCGAATCCGTATTTGATGAACATATTTCTGCAAGCGTTCGACGAAGGTTGGATGACCGACGGACGCGGCAAAAAGGTTTATTTATCTGATTGTATCGTGATTATGACCTCGAATTTGGGTTCGGAAAATTTCAAAAAATACGAAAAACCGCTCGGCTTCGGCATCAAAACGGTCGGCGAAGTAAAAGCAATTACGGCTGACGTGATGAAAGCCGCCGAAACCAGATTTTCGCCCGAATTTCGTAATCGAATTGACGAAATCATCGTCTTTACGCCGTTGACGATGGACGAAGTTCGCGAAATCGCCAAACTCTATTTGGCGAAATTAACGCGGCAAATGGAACGTCAAGGGAAATTTGTGGAAATTACGGAAAGCGCGTTGAGTCTGTTGACCGAAAAAGGTTTTAATCAAACTTACGGTGCCAGATTTTTGAAACGTTATATTGACGAAAGCGTTAAACTTCCGATTACCAATGAATGGAAAACCGCGACCAGATTTTTGGTTGACAACATCGAAAATGAAATTGTCGTCAAACCTGTGGACGCGTTCAGTTTGAATTAGGGAAATAGGGACAAGTGATAAGGGACGAGGGACAAGCGGGAAATCGAAACTTCTTCCCTTGTCCCTTGTCCCTTGTCCCTTGCCACTTGTCCCTAAAAAGTATATGAAAAAATATCGCGTTGGAATTTTAGGTGCGACAGGCACAGTCGGGCAGAGATTTTGCCAACTTTTAGAAAATCATCCGCAGTTTGAAATAACTGCACTCGCGGCTTCAGATCGTTCGATTAACAAACCTTATGTTGAAGCAACGAGTTGGAAACTGCCGTCGCCGATGCCTGAAAGCGTTAAAAACATTGTGGTTACACCGATCGAACCACCGCTTGATTGCGACATTATTTTTTCCAGTTTGCCGTCATCGGTGGCGAGAGAAACCGAAATCGCTTTTGCTCGCGCAGGTTATCCCGTTATCAGCAATTCGTCGTCGTTCAGAATGGATGAAGACGTACCGCTTTTGATTGCCGAAATAAACCACGAACACACCGGTTTAATCGAACGCCAACGCGAAAAACGCGGATTCGGCAAAGGTTTTATCGTAACAAATCCGAATTGTGCGGTTGCTTCGTTTGCTCCGCCGCTTGCCGCTTTGCACGATAAGTTCGGCGTTGAATCGGTTTTTGTAACCACAATGCAAGCAATTTCAGGTGCGGGTTATCCCGGCGTGGCGAGCCTTGATATTACGGATAATGTGATGCCGTACATTGCCGGCGAAGAACCGAAAGTTGAAATTGAAGCCCAGAAAATCTTGGGAAAATTAGTTGGCGGTCATCTTGAAAACGCAGATTTTGTCGTTTCCGCACAATGCTTCCGCGTACACGTTACGGACGGACACACCGCGTCTGTGCGTGTAAAACTGCGAAATACTTCAACGCTCGAGGAAGTTGTCGAAGCAATGCAAAACTATCCGAGTTTGGAATTGCACTCGTCGCCGACAAATTTTATTGTCGTCAAAGACGAGCCTGACAGACCGCAACCAAGACTCGACCGAAATGCCGGAAACGGAATGACAATCACTGTTGGCAGACTTTTCCCCGACAATATTTTCGATTACCGATTTGTTTGTTTATCGCACAACACGCTTCGCGGGGCGGCAGGTTCGGCGGTTTTGAATGCGGAATTGTTGATAAAGAAAGGGTTTATTTGAGATGGAAGAGACGACGATAGAAATTGAAGTTTTGATTGAGTTTAAAGAATATTTGAAACTCGCTTATTTTAACTTTTTCAGAAAACTTTGGTTTATTTGGTTATTCGTTGTCATTTTTTCTTTGTATGATTTATACAACTTGGAAATTTGGAGTCTGTTTTCTGTTTTCAAATTGTTGCTGCCGTATTTACTGCCGCCGGTTTCTCTTGTTATTTACATACATTGGTTAGCAAAACGAAACTTAAAAACCTCGCCTGTTCTAAAACGTGTTTCTATTTATCAATTTTCGGAAGATAAAATAAGTGTAAAAAGTGAGATTTTTGACAGTAACTTAACTTGGGAAAATGTAATAAAAGCTCATGAAAAGGCGAATATGATAATTTTATACACGGTTCAAAACGCAGGATTCTTTTTACCTGTAAGATGTTTTGAAAATGAATCGCAACTTGTTGAATTCAGAGAACTTGTCCGCCGAAAGTTAGGCGATAAAGCAAAGTTGAAAGGCTAAGGACAAAAGACTAATCGAAATGATTGAAAGATATACATTACCCGAAATGAGCGAACTTTGGTCGCTTCGCAACAAGTTTCAAAAATGGCTTGACGTGGAAATTGCCGTCTGCGAAGTTCATGCGGAAGACGGCACGATTCCCACAGATGCCGTAGAAATTATCAAAGCGAAAGCCGCGTTTACCGTCGAACGCATCAACGAAATCGAGAAAACTACCGACCACGATGTTATCGCTTTTACGACAAATTTGGCGGAAAATATCGGCGAATCGGCACGTTTTGTGCATTACGGCTTAACTTCTTCGGACGTGGTTGATACCGCAAATGCTTTGTTATTAAAGGATTCGTGCGATATTTTGCTGCCGAAAATTGATGCGTTGTCAGAAGTTTTGAAGCGTCGGGCGTTTGAATTTATTGACACGCCGCAAATCGGTCGCACGCACGGCATACACGCCGAACCGACAAGTTTCGGTTTAACTTGGGCTTTGTGGTATTCCGAATTTCAACGAAACCGTGAACGTCTTTTGAAAGCAAAAGAATCGATTTCTGTCGGCAAAATTTCAGGTGCGGTCGGAGCATTCGCACATCTTTCGCCTGATGTCGAAGAGCGTGTTTGCGCGAAATTAGGAATTGCCGCCGCCGCTGTTTCGACACAAGTTATCCAACGCGATCGTTACGCCGAATATCTTTGCACGTTGGCGATCATCGCATCGAGTTTGGAAAAAATTGCCTTGCAGGTTCGCCATTGGCAACGCACCGAAGTCCGCGAAGCACAGGAAAAATTTAAAGTCGGACAAAAAGGCTCAAGCGCAATGCCGCACAAACGCAATCCGATTATGTCCGAAAGAATCTGCGGAATGGCTCGGACGATTCGGGCGAATTCGATTGTCGGGCTTGAAAATGTCGCGCTGTGGCACGAACGCGATATTTCGCACAGTTCCGCCGAACGAATTGTGTTGCCTGATTCGTCATCAGCTTTGGATTACATTTTGGCGAAAGCGGCGAATTTACTTGACGGTTTGGTTGTGTATCCGGAAAATATGTTGAAAAATTTGAACGCGACTCGCGGGTTGGTTTTCAGCGGACAATTATTGCTGGCACTTGCACAAAAAGGTGTAAGCCGTGAAGACGCATACGTTTACACGCAACGCAATGCGATGAAGGTTTGGGACGAAGGCGGAAATTATCAAGATTTAATTTTACAAGACGAAGATATTAGGGCAAAATTATCGATTGATGAAATTGAAAAAGCGTTTGACGTAAAACATTATTTGCGAAATGTCGGGAAAGTATTTGAAAGAGTTTTCGGTAAATAAAAAAACGAGAGCCGAAACTCTCGTGTAGGTATTTGAAATTGTTTAGATTGATTAGTTTGACCACTTATCGGCTAAATCACCGATTACGGGTAGTTTAAATACTTGTCCTTGAAAGCCTTGTATGGCACTGTAAATCATTGCGCCTAAGAAAACTAATACAACTAAGCCGTATAAAAGGAAGACGAGAGAACCAAGAATTCCTGATCCTGTAATTGCTATTATAGTTCCACCGATAATCCCGACAGCCATAAGTCCAATAATATAAGCAACAAATAGGATTATAGATTGCATAGCGTGAAAACGCGGAAGTTTGTTACTTTTATCTGTAACCAGAACAATTATGCTGTATATTAAACCAAACAGACAAACGAAATTTCCGACGTAACAAATTAAAGAACCGATGTTGTTGTCCAAACCAAGGGCAGTTTTACCATTTTGCATATATATTTTTTTAGAATCTCCTTATTTTTTAGAACGTTTATTTTTTAAGCCAAACTAGGTGTGATGGCGAAATGATAACCTAAGACGAGACAATAAACAAGATTTTGCGGAAGATTTATGCATTATTTCGGATAAAATTTATGAAAGCAAAAATTTATGTCACATTAAAGCCGAGCGTACTTGATCCGCAAGGCAAAGCAATTCAACATTCGATTGAACTTTCAGGCTGTAAAAATGTCGCCGACATCAGACAAGGCAAATACTTTGAGATTGCTTTTGACGATTCAACTACCGAAGCCGAAGCCGAAACAACGGCGGAAAATATCAGCAAAGATGTTTTGGCAAATCCTGTAATTGAAAATTATCGAGTAGAAATTTGTCCTTAGCCGATAAATAAACTGCAAAAGACAAATGACGAAGGACTAAAAAATGAAATTTGGTGTAATTATGTTTCCGGGTTCAAATTGCGACCACGATGCTTACCACGTTGTTTCCAAACACGTCGGGCAACCCGTGCAGTTTATTTGGCACAAAGAGACGGATTTGAGCGGTTATGATGCCGTCATCGTGCCGGGCGGATTTTCTTACGGCGATTATTTGCGATGCGGCGCGTTGGCTAAATTTTCGCCCGTTATGCAATCGGTTAAAAAGTTTGCGGCGGAAGGAAAATTTGTTTTCGGCATCTGCAACGGTTTCCAGATTTTGTGCGAAAGCGGTTTGCTTGACGGGGCATTGATGCGAAATCGTGATTTACATTTTATTTGCGACCACATCAATATCAAAGTTGAAACAACCGATTCGCCTTACACAAGCGAGATTGCAAAGGACAAAATTTTGTCGATTCCCATCGCCCACGCCGAAGGTAATTATTTTTGCGACGACGAAACTTTCAATAAACTTGAGGCAAATAAACAAATTATTTTCCGTTATTGCGACGAAAACGGTAACGTTACAGACCACGCAAACCCGAACGGCGCGAGATCAAACATCGCCGGCATTTGTAACGAAACGCGAAATGTTTTGGGAATGATGCCGCATCCCGAACGGGCGTGCGAAGAACTTTTAGGCTCAAACGACGGACGCGGGATTTTCAGTTCGCTGACAAAAGCGATAGCAGAAAGCAGTTGGCAGTAGCAGAGGGCAGAAAGCAGTAAAAAAAGAACTTGCTGTTCAGGTTTTTGTGGTTAAATTAACTTTAAAAAAAAGAAAGAAGGCAGCCAACAAATTTGCTGACTGCCTTCTGCCAAGTGCTTCTGCTTACTTTTAACGTGTCCAATAAATCTCGACATCGTATTCTTTGGCACCGCTGCCGTCGTCCAGAACTTTGACGATTGTCGTGAAATTATTGCCGCGATCGGGTTGTTGGATAACAGTTACATTTCCGCGACCTTTCTTTTTGTTCACATAAACTTGAACATTGTTGTTCGGTAAAGCCGAGGTGAAGTTATACGTTCCTGCGCCGTAATCTTGACCGTCGAAAATACTGGTTTGGATGTTGTTGTTACGCAAAATAAGGTGAACTTCTTTGTCAACCGTGCCGCGCCATCTGGCTTTGCCTAACGCATTGTTGATGTTTCCGCCATTGTCGTTTCCCCAACCGCCGTTACCGTTTCCATTGCCGTTGCCGTTTCCCCAACCGCCGCCGTTAGTATTTCCGCCGATTTCGCGGTTAATGTCGTCGATGGAGCGTTGAATATCTCGCCAATACGAACTGTTTGAACCCGATGACGGCGAACGTCGGGCAATGTCCGATAAAATCGAAGCCGCGTCGCGGAGTTGACTTGCGTTGCTGTTGTCGCTCACAATTTGTTGAAAAAGTCCCGCACTTGCGTCCATTTGCGTGGCGGCAAAAGCAGCTTCGATGTCGCTCCGACTATTGCCGTAACCGCGTCGAATCGATTCCGATGTGCGGTCAGCCAAATCAACCGTTTGACGCTTCAACTGGTTTGATAAAGTCGTCAAACGCGATGACGAATAACGATCTTGTTCATTTTGAGCCGAAACCGACAAGCTCAACGCGAAAACTGCAAGTAGTGTAAAAAGTATAAATTTCTTCATATAAATTCTCCTAAAATCTAAGTTTAGGGGAGAGAATTCCAAACTTAGAAGACGTTAAATTGAAATACGTTTGCCGTAATTTTTGAAAAACTCAAATAACAAAATTACTTCTATTCGGTACAGCGATATTTTCGGGAAATGCGTATCAAAAATTGTTACCGAAAATAAGTTTGTGCTTTGATATGAATTGCCACTCAGCTTTAGGTAGTGGAAAATAGCCGGTTGAAAAATAAGGCTTGAGCCGAATATCCGGAATTTATATTATTCCGAATAGCTTTAGCTGAAGCAATAAGGAATATTTTATTATTCTTACAAATTCGGCTAAAGCCTGAAAGTTATTGATATTAAAACCACCAGCTAAAGTTGAGTGGCAATTCATTAAAAATACATTTCGGAAAATCAAATTCCATCGTCAAAATCTATCTCGCAAACTCTCCGGCTCTTAGCTTTCTTTGATAACTAAACCGTCGAGCGAAACTTTCCAATCCAAAACTTTCGCGTCTTTTTCGGCTCGTAAGGCATTTTCAACCTCGTGTTTCTTGCCTTCTTCGCAGAAAAACGCGATACAGCCGCCGCCGCCCGCACCGCAGACTTTTGACGCAATCGCACCGTTTACAAGTGCAACTTCGATTAATTCGTCCATTCTCGGTGTGGTGATATTCGGCGATAAACGTTTGCGGTTCGGCGCGGCGTTTTTCAAAATTTCGCCGACCAAATTCCAATCTGCCGCCAATAACGCTTTTCGCAAATTAACTGCCGTGTCGCGGATTCCGTCGAAAATCTCGAATAGTTCGCGGTCGCCGTCGATGTGGCGTTTGGTTATTTCCCAATTATTTGTTCCCGAATTTCGCGGTTCGCCCGTGTACAGCACGACAATTCTGTCTTCAAGTGTTTTAATGTCAACATTTAAGGCTTCGCGTTCCATTCCGTCTTCGCGGAAATGGATTGACGCGACCGAACCGTATTGCGCTGAATAATAATCTTGATAACCTGTCGGAACTTTGATAACTTGGCATTCAACATTTGCCGCGATGCGGATAAAAGCATCGGGTGCGTAACGGTTTCCGACTAACCGATTCAAGGCTCCGATGCAGGCAATATTGAGCGTCGAACTTCCCGCCAATCCCGCGCCTGCGGGAGCGTGCGATTCGGTTGTCATATTAAACCCGACCGTCGGTTTGAAAAAATAGACGAGTTTGGCGAGTAATTCCAAACGCGGTTCGTGTTTCAAATCGCCGATTTTGTCGAGCGAGGTTTCAAATTCGACACCGAGGTCGATGGATTTAAGCACGATTTTGTCGTCGTCGCGGGTTTCAATGCGACATTTCGCCAACAGATTCACGGCAAAATTGACGGTTGCCGCTCCTTCGTGAAACAAAAACAGTGGCGGAATATCAATCGTTCCGCCGGCTAAATCAACTCTCGTTGGGGCTGATGCTTCAATAATCATAGATATAATATAGTCCTTTGTCCTTAGTCCTTTGCGTTTAATTCATCGGTACTTTTCGCTTTTAAGTTTTCACTTTTCAATTTCTCGTCGTGGTTGTGCGGAATATGAAAAGTGTCTTCAATCACATGTATTTTTTCTTCGAGTTTGAGAATAGTTTCAGGCTCGATTGTTTCCACCTTTTTAGAAATCCAAAATCGTTCGATCAAATAAACCGCGAGAATTCCGACGGCGACCAAAATCAACAACGCGATGCCGATTTTTTTGAAATCACCGATGATGTTTGTAATCAGTCCGCTGAAAAAATATCCGACTCCGGCTAACATTGCCGCCCAAATCGAACAACTGATGACATCATTCAACAAAAATCTGGAATACGGCATTTTGCCCACGCCGCTGGAAATAGTAATCGCCACCCGCACGCCGTAAATATATTTGGAAACCACGATTGCCCAACCGCCGAATTTGTCCACCAAGCGTTCGATGCGCGGCTGGGATTTTTGATAAAACTTGTAATCTTGAATCCGCGAGGCAAAAAAACGTCCGAGCCAATAGCCGAAACTGTCGCCCGCGACACCGCCCGTCATTCCGAAAAGAAACACTTTGCCGAAACTGTATTCGCCGAAAAATCGGCTGTGAGCCATTACGCCGCTAATCAGCAACGTGATGTCGCCTTCAATCATACACAGCACGAAGATGGCGTAAACTCCCCAAGTCTCGATTATTTTATAAAATGCGTGTTCTTCCATATTGAAAGCGGACAAGTAAAAAGATTAACCGTCAAACGGCTTTCAGTCAAAACAAAAACGGCGTTCTCGTTATTATAAAACACATTCGAGCAAGTTTTAAGTTAACCGGATATCGGCTAAACTCATTCTCATAAACTTACTTTTAACTGCTTTTAGTGAAATATGAATATCGAAACGCCGCCCGATTTTAACTTTCAAAACACGATTTCCGGTCACGGCTGGAGCGAACTTTTGCCGTTTGAGATTGACGCAACCGCGTTGACCTTAAGCCGTGTGTTCGGTTCGGACAAACCTGTTTCCGCCACGCTTTCCGCCACTTCGGACGGCTTGAAAATTGAAAGTCGGGATGCCGCCGCACTCAAAAAATCCGTGCGACATATTTTGCGGTTAGACGAAAGTTTCGATGATTTTTACGCGCTTCTCAAAAAAGAAAAGCGTTTGGCTTGGCTTGCGGAAAATAACGCGGGCAGACTTCTGCGGTCGCCGACCGTGTTTGAAGATTTGGTCAAAAGCATCTGCACAACCAACTGCAGTTGGGCGATGACCAAGATTATGACAACGAATTTGGTCAATAAACTCGGCACTCGAACGGCGGACGGCAAGCGAAGTTTCCCGACCGCCGAAGCAATGGCGAATCAACCGCTCGAATTTTACAAAGACGAAATGCGGGCAGGTTATCGCTCCGTTTATTTCAAAGAATTGGCAGAAAATGTAGCAACGGGAAGATTGAATCCCGAACTTTGGCTGGCAAACGACGCGCCGACCAAAGATTTGAAAAGGGAAATGAAACAAGTTTTGGGCGTTGGCGATTACGCGGCGGAAAACCTTTTGAAACTGGTCGGCAGATACGACGGTTTGGCGTTGGATTCGTGGCTGCGCGGGCGATTTTACAAAAAACACAACCGCGACGTGAAATGCGACGACCGACAAATCGTTAAATTTTACGACAAATTCGGAAAATGGCGCGGGCTTGTAATTTGGTTGGATATGACGGAAAAAGGTCTTTAGGTTGGTCAACCGCGGATTGCTTTGCCCGAATTTCAGACGCGCCTTTTTGACGTTTATCGGGTAACCGGACAACTCGCTTTTTTTGATTTCGGCGGTTAATGATAATATATTGCACAAACTATTTCACAAGGAGAATCTCCCGCGATGGCAAAAAAGAAGCTGACCGTTAAAGATATTGACCACATTACCGTTCGAGCGTTGGCAAAAAAATTAAAATCAATTGACCGATTTGTAAAAGAACCAAGAAAACTTTCGTCTGCCGAAGAAAGAAGACCGCAACTCGCCTTTTTTCTGGGTGCAGGTGCGTCTTTTGAATCGGGAATAATGCTTGCAGGGCAGATGATGAAGATTTTTAAGGACGAAATCTTTGATACGCATTGCCCGGAATTAACTACCGATAAAGAAAAAGCCGATTGGCTTAAAAAACAAGATTGGCACAAAAGCGGTCGCGAAGAATACGGCTGTCTGTTTGAAAAGGCTTTTGAGACAAAAACCGAACGGCAGAGATTTATCGAAAATATGATTGCCGACAAAGCACCAAGTTTCGGCTATGTAATCTTGGCGGATTTGCTTTTGCGTAATTACGTCAACACGGTTCTGACGACCAATTTCGATGACCTTGTTTATATTTCAAGCACAACCTTTACGGGCAATCGTCCGATTGTATATGCGTATGGAATTTTAGCTTCCGAGATGAAAATGCTTTCTAATCACAGCAAAGTCTTAAAACTTCACGGCGATTATCTTTATTCAAACATCGTCAACACAAGCGATGAAATGTATAAACAATCGCAAGCCTTAAAAGAACCTTACAACGACACCAAAGAAGCCATCAGCAGTTTGAATATGGAACGCCAAGTGCGGACGGTTTTTGATAATTTCGGCGTGGTTGTTGTCGGCTATTCGGGCGGAGACAAAACCGTGATGGAATTGCTCGACAATGTTTCCAAAGATAACGGTTTTTATTGGTGCTATGTTAAAGGTTATGAGCCTGACGAAGAAGTTTGCAATCTTGTTCACAGCAAAAACGGCAAGTTTATTGAAATAGAAGGCTTTGATGCTTTGATGAAAGGAATTTCTGATGTTACGGAGTTCAAAATTGAAGATTTGCTTGAAAGTATTGATGAACGGAAAGAAATGTTAATAGAAACTTATCTTAAATATAATCCGGATTACACTAGAAACGCCTTAAAAGATTATGAAAACTTATTGAAACATGAAATTAACCAAAAGAAAAAAGATTATTTTTCCGCAACCGACTATTTGGTTTTAGGCGATTCCGACTTTAAAAACGGAAATTACTTAAAAGCTGAAAAATATTACAGTAATGCGATTGAGATTAACCCGAATAAGGCTGAATACTATTACAAATTAGGGGTTTTGCTTTTTCCTGAGAAAACCCGATGGAATGAAGCGGATGAGCTTTTTGAAAAAGCTCGTGAATTAAACCCTAAATCGGCAATGGTTGTTAATTGTCATGGTTTTCTACGATACATTCAAAAACGCGAAGATGACGCAATAACTCTATTTAAAAAATCTGCTTCTTTGGATGATAGACTTTCCTTTCCTTATATAAATCTTTCTGCTATTTATAGAAAACGTTTTGAAAAAAATAATAATATTACCGACAAAATCAAATGCGAAGAATATATCGAAAAAGCAAAAAAACGACTAAAGGACATAGACAACTATCTTTGGGCTGGTTTGTATAGTGTGATGGGGGAAATCAAAAATGCTTTAGATAGACTAGAAATAGCAATTGAAAATGAGCCGGGTAAAAAATTTGCAGCAAGATACTCGCCAACATTTGATTGGATACGCGACGACCCGAGATTCGCCGAAATTGTCGGCGAATGACGGCGAAAAATTGCAAGCCTCTATGTTTGCGTAGCAAACTAAAGATATTAGTGAGTTGTCGTCAGACACTCGAAACGTAACGAAACAAAGACGCAGATTGCGTAGCATTCGGCAGATTTTATTTGCACATATACGGCGTTGATATTCTGTCGTTCGCTACGCAAACTTGACCGGCTTTGTCGTTTGTGCCATTTGGCTCACGCCAAACGCTACTTTCTCGGCATCTGCTACGCAGATTTTGGCGGATTAAAAACATAGTAATTTGTAAGCCTCTGTGTTTGCGTAGCAAACTAAAGATATTAGCGAGTTGTCGCAAGACACTCGAAATATATCGCAAGACACTCGAAACGTAACGAAACAAAGACGCAGATTGCGTAGCATTCGGCAGATTTTATTTGCACATATACGGCGTTGATATTCTGTCGTTCGCTGCGCAAACTCGCATTCTTTGATTGTTTGCAACATTCGGCTCACGCCAAACGCTAGTTTCTTGGCATTTGCTGCGCAAATTTTGATGGATTTTCAACTTTTACGGATATTTGCCGATGACATTTTTATTTTCAAAAACTATTCAAGATGCCGAAAACCTATACAAATTTATTAACGCACATAATTTTTTCGACCAAAGAGCGTCTGCCGTTGATTGATGATGAAATAAAATCTCGCTTGCACGCGTATATTGGCGGAATTGTTCGTGAACTTGGCGGTGTCGCGTTAATTATCGGCGGAATAAATGACCATGTTCATCTTTTAATTTCGTTGCCGCCGACACTTGCTCTATCTGATGTAATGCGAGTTGTCAAAACAAACTCATCGCGTTGGATGCACGAACAAAACAGACAAAAATTCCAATGGCAGACAGGTTTCGGTGCGTTCAGCGTCAGTTCGGCGAATATAGAAAAAGTAAAAAAGTATATTGCGAACCAAGAAAATCATCATCAAAAACAATCTTTCCGCGAAGAATTTATTGATTTTCTCAACCGCAGCAATATGGATTTCGACGAAAAATTCCTTTGGTCATAAATTACAGCAGCAAAATTCGGCACAAAATAACAGATATTTATGTTTGCGTAATAAACTATAAATATTAACGAGACATCGCAAGACACTCGAAACGTAATAAGAATATCTCGCAAATTGTGTAGCCGTCGGAAGATATTCTGCGGTATTTGTCATTATTTAATTGTCTGTCGTTCGCTACGCAAACTCGCATTGCGTTGTTGTTCGCAACATTCGGCTTACGCCAAACGCTACTTTCTTGGTGTCTGCTACGCAGACTTTGGGAGCGGATTATGTTGAAAAGTTCCGGGCGTTTAAGTTTGCGTAGCAAACCAAAGATATTAGCGAGTCGTCGCAAGACACTCGAAATGTAACGTAACAATGATGCAGATTGCGTAGCATTCGGAAGATGTTTTTTGAATTTATACGGCGTTGATATTCTATCGTTTGCTACGCAAACTTGGCGGGTTTCATCGTTTGTGTCATTCGGCTTACGCCAAACGCTATTTTCTTGAAGTCTGCTACGCAGATTTTGGCGGAATACTAATCACAATTTGTTAAATTCCTGCCCGTGAACGCCGCACGAACTCCACGGAAACGTTCCTTGTGTTCACGGAATGCGGGACGGACGACACGGAAACGTTCCTTGTGTCCACGGAACGCCGGACGGACGACACGGAAGCGTTCCTTGTGTCCACGGAATGCCGGACGGACGACACGGAAACGTTCCTTGTGTCCACGGAATGCCGGACGGACAACCAAAAACTGTTCGGTGTCATCATAATACTGTTCGCGGTTGTTTTATGCCGCCGAAATGATGTCGAAAACATCTTTGAAAATGTTGATTTATTGGATTTGGCAGGTAGTTTTAACAACCGGCGGAACAAATCGACATTTCTTCACCGCCTGCCGAATTCTTGTTCCGGTTTTTTCAGTTTAAGGTATAAATATATGAAAAACAGAGACTGGTTTCCTTCGACTCGTGCCGAACAAAATGTGATGTTCGCCAACTTTAACGCCAAAATCGACGATTATAAAAACGTCTTTAGTCTGACCGAACCGTTGCTTGCCACGCTCCACACAATTTGCGAGACTTTTTTGGAAGTTTATCAAAAGGTTGAACAAAATCGGGCGGCAGGCGCGAATCTGACTTCGTGGCAGGACAAGATTTTTATCGGTACTCCGCAGGGCGATCCCGTTCCGCAAGCCCCGAAGTTTGCCGCTATTAACGTTCCCGCCGGAGCATTTATCGGGATATTTGCCGAATTCCGCGAAATTGTCGGCTTTATCAAAAGCAATTTGAGTTATACCGAAAATATCGGACTGGATTTGATGATTGTTGCTCCCGAAACCGAACAGTCAAACTTTAACGATGCTTCGCCGAACTTGAAATTGTCGCTGAAAAACGATGTTTCGGTCGAAATTGCGTTCAAGAAATCGGATTTTGACGCAATCGAAATCCAATATCGCAAAGCAAGCACGGAAAATTGGTTGCCCGCCGACAAAGCGACGACTTCGCCGACCACGCACACTCCGCAATTAACCGTCGCGGGGCAAGCCGAGAAGTTTGAGTACCGAGCAATTTATTTGCAAAAGAACCAACGAGTCGGAACTTGGTCGCCGATTTATTCCGTTACGGTCGGCTAAACTCGGAAACACGATGAATCGTGAACTCTGAACAAAGAAAAGCGTGCCGACTTTATTGCCGGCACGCTTTTCCGGTTTAATTTTCCCTTAAACTTAGTTTTTGCGAATTGTGATTCCGCCGTTTGTGGTAATGACGCGAACCTTGGCGCCGCCGCCGTTGATCGATTTATTGAGACGGTTGTTTTGTCTGCTCCAACCGTTATTGTCGTTATCCGTTTTCTCGACTTTTAAGGCTTCGATTTCGCTGGTCAAACCGCCGTTGACTGTGCCGGTTTCGATATTGGCGGCATAATTTTCGTCCATTTTCAGACTGATGCCGCCGTTGCGAGTTTCCACATCCAAACCGTTTCCGTTCCAACTATTGCCCGAAAGTTTGACCGAAACACCGCCGTTTCGCGTTTTACCTTTCACATCGCCGGCTAAATTCGCCAAACCGACACCGCCGTTTTCCGTCTCGAATTCAATGTTGCCGTCAACATTTTTAATCGAAATGCCGCCGTTATTTGCAAAAAGTTTAAGATTGGTTTTGACGGGAACGCGGATTTCATACGAAACGCTCCAGTTGGAATTGTCCCGCGTATTTTCCGCAAAGATATTCGAACCGGTTTTGATGCTGATGTCGCGGACGGTTTTTTGAGCAACTTCGTCCGACTTTGCCCACGCTTGGACACAAGCCCGAATCAAAAAGTCCGAACGATTTTCGCCGATAACGGAAATGCCGCCGTTCTTTTTGCCGTCCGCCGACAACAGATTAACCGCCGGCATCACCGATTCGCGCAATTCCTTGACAGATTGTTTGCCGTTCCATGACCAATTATTGTCGTCGCAAAAATTACGCTCCGCCGATTTGTCTTGAGCAACAATAATAATGTTGCCGATGCAAATAATAATGAATGCCGCGCAGATAAAGCCGAATTGTTTGTAATTAAATTTTGTGTTCATTGCCGAAAAATCCTTTTGAATATATTTAGAAAATTTGTGTAACTGAACAATAAACACCGCCGCGAAAAGTTTTATGACACGAAAATTAAAAAAAATGCCGTAACAGTTGCAAAAGTGTCATAATTGCACGGATTAAAAATGTGCAAATAATTTACGGTTGATTGTCGGCATAAAAACTAAGTTATGCCGTGTTTGTAAATTGAATACTATTTTGATAGGATTTGACTCGGTAAATACGAGTTTGGATGTTTCCCGCAAATGCTCGTAGCAGCAGTTGTAAAAAAAATCTCTCTTCCCTTCAAAAAACTAATTTACTTGAATTAAAAATTACATCAGGAGATCAAATAAATGAAAAACACATTTTTCAGCGTGCTTCTCGCGGCAGTTTTCGTCGCATCTTCCTTCGCCCAATCAACCGATGATTATAAAAAAGGCGAATTCTACGTCGGTTATTCGGCAAATGTTTTCAACGCGGGTAATATAGACTCGAGTTCAGGTTCCAAGTCGAGTACTTTTAACGGCGTTAATATTTCGGGCGTTTACAATTTTTCAAAGTATGTCGGCGTAAAAGGCGATTTTTCGACCCATCACAAAAAACTGATAGATACAGTCGTAAATTTTACAATCGGTACCGTACCGCCGCCGCCACCCGTCAGGATTGAAGTCAAGGCTTCGGTGCAAAACTATTTAGGCGGCATTCAAATTAAAAACAATTCAACCGAAGGTCGCGTCAAACCCTTTGCACACGCTCTTATCGGAGCCGCCAGAGTTAAGGCGAGAGCAAGTTTTTCAGGGTCTTCCATCGGCGATTCACAAACCGGTTTGTCAATGGCTTTCGGCGGCGGAATCGATGTTCGCGTCAATAAACGCATCAGCATTCGCCTTATTCAAGCCGATTACAACCCGATTCGCATTGACGGCGAAACATCCAATCTTTTCCGCATCGGTGCAGGAATCGTTTTCTAAACTTAAAACCGCAAGCAAAAAAAAGAGCAGGAAAACCTCCCGCTCTTTTTTTTGTAAATTATTGAGTAAAATATCCGGATTGCAGTCATTATACTCCTCAAATCGGTTAAGGTTATTTGCCTTTGCTTGCTTTTTTTGCCTCTTCGTCTTGATACTCAAGTTTTTTGCCGGAACGTGCTTCAAGAATCGGCAGAGTTGTGCGAACAATGTCTTTGCCAAGCTCAAAAACAGCTACTTGTTCGGTTCCTTCGCTGTCTTTATAGCCGATTGTTACAAAGTGCTTTCGTTTTTTCGAGAACAACAAAAACAATCCGACAGGTGCAATTAAAATTGCCGTGGCAATCGCCGCACCAACTCTCCGACCTGCTTTTTGTCCGTATTCAATGTCAAGTATTTGATTATACGGAATCGAATAAACCTTTTCATCATCGGATTTATTCAGTCTGTATTCAAACTCTAAATTTTTTTCATCAGTTGTGTTTAGAATTCCAACGACCGAATCTTTTGCTCCGGGAAAGAGTTTCTGTTTCATTGTCCCGCCTTGATAGGCTGCTTTTTTACCGTCAAGTCCGGCAAATGCGACAGTATTTAAACAAAAACACATTAAAATTACAGAAGAAAGTACTTTTTTCATAGGTTACACTCCATTATTTGAGATTTCATAAAACAACGAATCGTATCACACTATAAACCGGATGACAATTTTTGCCTTTAGAGTGCGAATAAAATGGTGTAAAGTACCTTTCAATAAAGTGTTTATTCTGTTTTTAGACACGTCTTGACAAAGAACTTAATAAAATCGGGCATAATATATTTTGTGAAAACTCTTAAACATCTGTTAGAAAATAATCGAAATTGGTCAGAAAAAGTAAGGAAAACTCACCCGACGTTTTTTGCCGATTTATCCGAACAACAATCGCCCGAATATGTTTGGATCGGTTGTTCAGACAGCAGGGTTTCCGCCGGCAACATCGTCGGATTATTGCCGGGCGAGGTTTTTGTTCATCGAAATATCGCCAATCTCGTTATTCATACCGATATGAATTGCCTGTCGGTGTTGCAATTTGCGGTTGAAGTTTTGCAAGTAAAGCATATAATTGTTTGCGGGCATTACGGTTGCGGCGGTGTCAAAGCCGCGTTGGAAGACAAACGGCACGGGTTAATCGACAACTGGTTGCGGCATATTCAAGACGTGGCGAATCTTTACGAAGATGTTTTGTCGGCGATTGATGATGCCGATAAAAAACTGAACAAACTTTGCGAACTGAATGTCATCGAACAAGTCTTGAACGTCGGTGAAACAACGATTGTCCAAGACGCTTGGAAACGCGGGCAAGAATTGCGGGTTCACGGTTGGATTTACGATTTATCCGACGGCATAATTACCGATTTAGGAATCCATCTTGAAAATTCAGGTGAGGTAAAAACTTTACGCCGAAGATTTTTAACCTAGAAAAATAACAATTTAGCGAGGCAGAAATATGGAAAATCAATTGGCTGTTGAAAGTAAAAAATTCTACGACGAAACACTAAAGAGTATTCTTGAGCCTGAACACAACGGAGAATTTGTTACAATCGAACCTGAGAGCGGACAATATTTTTTGGGTAAAACCGACGGTGAAGCACTTCACAAAGGAAAATTGGCAATGCCCGATAAAATGTTGTTTTTAGTTCGTATCGGATTTGATGCTGTTCATAAAATCGGAGGGTTTTATGGAACAAGAAAAAGGCTTGGTTAATAAAAACCTTGAATCTGTTGTAAACGTTGAGTTTGCGAACGGAATTTTGGCGGAATTTCTGATTGATACAGGTTTTAGCGGAAGTTTATGTGTTCCGCTAAATTGCCTTGAAGAACTTGGTTTGAAAATAAGTTCGCAAGCCTCAATTTACGGAGTCGGAACGCACACCGAAATATTTGACGTTGCCGAAGCCGAAATTGTTTGGTGCGGAAAAAAGTTG
The DNA here is from genome assembly GCA_031430435.1 of Acidobacteriota bacterium. Classification (GTDB taxonomy): domain Bacteria; phylum Acidobacteriota; class Blastocatellia; order Pyrinomonadales; family Pyrinomonadaceae; genus JANNVK01. Next base: position 49,570 of record JANPBM010000110.1, on the reverse strand, counting down.
TCGAAAATTGCCGTGTATGTAAACAAAGGCAATGATTTTTTGTTGGGAACAGGACTTTTAGAAGATAAAGAACTTTACATCAATTACAAAACAGGTGAAGTTTTGATTACAGATTAACGTCGGCTTTTGTCTGCAAGGAAAAAAGTATGAAAAATAAACTATCGGTTTTTGCAATAATTCTATTATTTACAACATTTACGTTCGCCCAAATCAGCGGTCGCAAACCAACCGCGACACGCGAGCCGAAAGGCGCGATGGACAAAAAGCCCGATTCGCCGAAAAATTCGCTGCCGAAAATTATTTCGCTCAAAGATTTCGAGAAAATCGGTCGCACATATCATCAAAATACGCCGTATGCGATGTTGCACACAATGTTTATTATTGACCGCCAAAACGGCAATAAAATCTATTTTGTAAATTCGCAAAAATTTCGTTTTCACAAAGATTTTCTCTACGCCACCGGACTTGTCGCCATCGGTTCGGACGTTTACAAAGAATCTTATTATAACGACAACAGGCGTTTTATTCTCGGCACAATCGCGTGGCAAAAACCGGTCGATAAATGGACTTGGGAGCTTTGGGAAGGCGATTTGGCGAAAGAAATTCACATCAAAACGGCTCACGAAACAATCAATAAATTGTTTTATGAAACCGTCAGTTACAAACCGAATTCAGGCAGCCAAGAAGCCGCGTGTGCCGATTTGAAAATTCCGATTGTTACGCAAGACGAACTGAATAAAAATCAAACTTATTTGGCTTTGAACACGGGAAAAGCAGTCGGGCGAATTCATATTATCGATAAATACGATGATACGGTTGAGGTTGGCGACAACGAAATTTTAGTTTTGAAAGAATTGCCCGAAAACATTCCGCCCGTTCGCGGAATTATTGTCGCCAAACCTTCGACTCCGCTTTCGCACATCAACATTTTGGCGAAAGGTTGGAACATTCCGAATGTTTATATCAAAGATGCCGACAAACTTTTCAAAGAATACGACACATATTGGATGAGTTTGGACGCGAAACTCACAAATTATACGATTAAACGCGCAGGAAAGCTGGAAAAAGCTGATGAAACCCCGTTGCCAAGACCTGCGCCGGCAAATTTGGATGTGAAGAAAGTCGCGACTTTAAAAGAGTTGCGTAAAAAAGACAGCATTGCTTACGGCTCGAAATCAACAAATTTGGGCGAAATGCTGAACGCGAAAGTTACGTACATTGTTGTCCCCGACGGCTTTACCGTTCCGTTTTATTGGTACGATAAGTTTATGAAAGACAACGGTTTAGCCGAAATTGTCGAAAATCAGGAAGAAGAAAATGACTTTGTACATAATCCGCGTTACCGCAAAGGCAAGCTCGAAGAACTGCGAAACAAAGTGATGAGCGGAAAGTTTGACGAAGCATTGAAAGCCGAAATTATCCAAAAATGGAAAACTCAACTTGGCGGAAAATCTGTTTTTGTCCGCAGTTCGTCGAATTCCGAAGATTTACCGAATTTTTCGGGTGCGGGACTTTACAAGAGCGTGGCAAACGTCCGCGACGAAGAAAAATTAATTGAAGCGATCAAAACAACTTGGGCTTCGCTGTGGAGTTTTCAAGCGTACGAAGCCCGCGTCAGAAACTATGTTGACCAGCAAACCGTTTATATGTCAACACTTATCCAAATCGGGATTGATATGGATCGCGGCGGCGTGATGTTCACGAAAGACCCGTTCGACGCGGAAAATAAAAATACGGTTTATACCAGCACGGTTTGCGGTCATAATACAAAAGTTACCGCAAACGGCGGAATGCCCGAACAGATTTTGGTTAATCCGAGGTCAAATGCCGTTGTTTTGATGACATTTTCCGATGTCAAAAACACACTTAGATTTGATGAAAAAGGTGATTTGAAAGACACGAACGATAATTGCGCGAATCCGAAAACCAAACGGATTTTAAACGATTTTGAAGCCCGAAAGTTGGCGCGAATCGCGTTGAATATTCGCAAAGTTTTCGGCGACAAAAAAGAACAGGACATTGAATGGGGAATGATTAAAAACCAAGTTTATATTCTGCAATCGCGTCCGTATATCGACAAATAAAAAACAAGGGGAAATTATGAAAAAAATTATATTTACAAGTTTAATTGCTTTATTTGCAATCGGTTGCAATAATTCTGCACCGACACAACCGCAAGCCGACAAAATGATTTCGGGAAATAAAGAAGCAACCACAACCGTGGCGGCGCACACGACCGAAAATCAACCGCCGGCAAATTCAAGTTCGAGCGGTTCACCGATGTCAAAAGCCGTTGACGTAACAAAATTAACGGAAGAAATCGAAAAAGCCGACAAAGAATTTAAGGCGAAACCGAAAGACGAAAAAGCGAAAACGGCATTGGCAACCGCGTATTTTGAACGTGCGTTTGCCCTCACAAAAGCGGCTCAATACAGTGCCGCGCTCGGCGATTTTCGCAAAGGATTAAAATTAAATCCGAACGATAAAGAAGCCAAAGAGATGAGCGATCAAATCGTCGGTATTTACGAAAGTATGGGCAGACCTGCACCGAAAGAAGGCGAAGAAAAAGCACCGATGCCGATTGAGAAGTAAAAAACTAAAGGTAAACAGCGGACGAACTAAACTTTGAAAATATTGTTTATTTCGTCTGCCATTTTTACAATCTTCATATTTTCTTCGACTTTTGTGCGGCACGTCAGCACGGGTTTTTCCTTTCCGTCTTGCTCGACCCAAATTTGGCAATTCGCGCAATCGCCGTTCCAGCAAAAATCGCCGAGCGAAATTTCTTCCAGTTTCAAATACTGAAAACATCGCAAAATCGGATTGTTTTCAGGCACTTCAAACTTTTTGCCGCAAATTTCTATTTCGATTAAACGCTCAAACGGCTCGAAAATATCTTTGTAATCTTCAATATTCATTTAATCTCAAATTCAAAATTCCACCTTTCAAAAGCTGATTTGAAACGTGGAATTTGAAATTTTTAATCCGTTTACGCAATCGTGATTTCTTCGTTCAAATAAATGTCTTGGATTGCGTTGAGCAGTTCTACTCCTTCGTTCATCGGACGTTGGAACGCTTTTCGACCTGAAATCAGTCCCATTCCGCCGCCGCGTTTGTTGATGACGGCTGTGCGAACCGCGTCTGCCATATCGCTCGCGCCTTTTGATTCACCGCCCGAATTAATCAAACCCGCACGACCCATAAAGCAATTTGCAACTTGGTAACGCACCAAATCAATCGGATTATCGGTGGTTAATTCGCTGTAAATCTTCGGGTTAGTTTTGCCGTAACTGCTTTCAACATTGAGCATATTGTAACCGCCGTTGTTGGTCGGCAACTTTTGTTTGATGATGTCGGCTTGAATCGATACGCCCAAATGATTGGCTTGTCCGGTTAAATCCGCCGACGTGTGAAAATCGGTTTCTTTGGTTTTGAACTTATTATTTCGCAGATAACACCATAAAATTGTTGACATTCCGAGTTCGTGGGCGTGGGCAAAGGCTTTTGAAACCTCGACAATTTGCCGCGTCGATTCGTCCGAACCGAAATAAATCGTTGCTCCGACGGCGATTGCACCCATTTCTTTTGCCTGTTTAATTGTGCCGAACATAACTTGATCGGCTTTATTCGGATAAGTTAAAAGCTCGTTGTGGTTAATTTTAACGATAAACGGAATCTTGTGTGCGTACTTTCGGGCAACCATTCCGAGTACGCCGTAAGTTGAAGCAACCGCATTGCAACCGCCTTCAATCGCCAGTTTAACGATATTTTCGGGATCGAAATACGACGGATTCGGGGCAAAACTCGCGCCGCCGGAATGTTCGATGCCTTGATCGACCGGCAAAATCGACAAATAACCTGTGCCGGCAAGTCGTCCGTTATCGAATAAAGTTTGCAAACTACGCAAAACATTCGGGTTACGGTCGGAATTCGTCCAAACTTTGTCGACAAAATCACCGCTCGGCGTATGAATAACATCTTTTGAAATCGTTTTAGATTCGTGTTCAAGTAATAATTTAGCGTCGGCACCGAGCAATTCTTCAACTTTGCTCAAAGTCATCTTCGGACGCATTTTTTCCAATGCCATTTAATAAATTTCTCCTAATTTCAGGTCATAAAAACTTCGTAAATTGTATCACAAAAGCGGTTTTATCTCGAAAAGTTGCAAAAACCTTAAAAAAACGATACTTTTTATATAGGATGAGCGAACGGCAAAAAAGAAAATTCCCGGCAGTCGGTTTGATTAAACGTTTCGGCGTGGCAGGTTTTCTGTTTTTCCTTATCAAAGGCTTGCTTTGGATTATTGTCCCGACACTTCTCGGTTATCTCGGCTATTCAACTTTGCAATAGAAAGTTATTTTCCTCCAAAATTACCTAAATTTTCTAAAATCTACCTAAAATCTACCGGTTCAACCTAAACTTTGTTTTCAGATTTACGATAACTGCGACAGATGACAATAACCATCTTTCCAAGTTTCATAAACTAAAAAGTTTTGTATTTTATTAACCGATTTTGCTTATCCAACCTTGTCGGCAAAATAATCGTGTAACTTTGAATTTTATGAAACTTGGCAACTATTTTTTAGAAGTTAAGGAGAAAAGTTATGGCAGTTACAAACAATGTAGATTCAAATGTTCAAAATCAAATAATCGAAGAACAAATCAGACAACAGCAAATTCAACAACAAAATGCAGTTAATCCTGCTGAGAACAAAGAAAATTCTCAAGTTACAGGTATAGAAAACCAATCCGCGCCTGTTACCGATGCGGGAGCAAACGCCAAAATTGGTGAGCTTAATGCTCAAGCTGATTTAACCAAAGCAAATTTGAATCAGCAAGCCGATCAAATTGCTCCAAAAACAACCCCGCCGGCTTCGCCACCTGAATTCAGTCCCGCTAACCCATATCTTAAAAAGGGAATATCCGATGAAACAAAACAATCACTTATTGCTAGAAATCCAGCTAATCAAAGTCTTTTCGATACAGAAGGCGGAAAAAAAACTGTCGTTTGGGGCGGTATGGTAGCAGTTGGTGATGTAGCAAGAACTGCTCTTATAAACAGGGGGTTTACTGTCAGTCAAGCTGTCAAAACGGCTTTATTTGGTGATAAACCAATGCCGTCAAACATGAGCTATCATATTGCTGAAGGACCGATACAATCATTCTCAAGCCAGCATCCTTATGCCGATAACAATTTATATTATGGTAATGAAGTTTATGTTACGGTCAAGCAATTGGCTAAAACGATACCGGGTAATGAAAACATAGCTTCTGATGCGGCACTTACTACAATAAAAGACCGACTTAAAGAAAATATTCTTGATTGGGATGTCACAAAAGATGACCTTCAAGCAATTCAAAATACACTAAATGGTCTAGATAAGGAAGATGTGAACAAAGTTATATCGAAACTTTCGCCTGCAGAACTAAAGAAATGGGCGGACGAGACGAATGGATTGCTTGGTGGTTATAACGAATATGAAAAATCTGAATTATTGGGCGGGTTAGGTTCAAAACTAGATGCTACAAATCTTACCAAAATCAATGATTCATACAGTAGAGAAGAGGATAAGATTGCACTTGCTAATGGAGTTGCAAACAACCCCTCTGATGACACTAAAGTCAACTATGCCGGAGAACTTACAAAAAAAATCGGCACTGACAATGATTCCACAGTAGCTTTAACAAGTATGTTGGGTCGAATGTATGGTCAGCCTCTTGAAACAGCAATAAAAAACATGTCTGATACGCAACTCAGTAAACTATCAGACGTTGCAATACAAAGAAGAATTAACACAAACCCGTTTACCGGCGAAGCAACTTCCACAGAGTTAGATACAAAAATCTTCTCAAGATTTTTAGAAGCAACTTCAAGAATACAAGATGCTTCTGAAAAAGCAAGAGTATTTGGAGCAGGTGTAAGACAGATAAAAACAATTAACGATGAGAACAATCTCCTTGCTCCTTTAGCTGATAAAAAAGGAGCTATAGCGAGCATAACAAATCCTTTAACAAATATAATCACAAGCAACACTACAGGAATGTTGGACAGATTGATTAGAGGCAATGAAAAAGAAAGTCTAAAAGGCTATTTAGCGTCAATGTTGTCAAGTGGAAATCCAGATGACCAGCAAAAAATTGGTGGTCAAATCGGAAGTCTTTTAGCAGGAAATAGCGGTAAAGAGGATATTAATAAGCGTTTTGAGTCAAATGTAGGTGAAGACGGAAAGGAAAATGCACACGCAAATGCAAGGTTATTAGGATCATACGCAGGGTTGCTTAAGGCTGCTACGACTGATATTGGAGCTGATGCAGGTAGGAGGAAAGATGCTCTAAAGAACTTGACAGCAGGGATTTTAGGGGTAAGCGGAGCTGCATTCCCACCCTTAGCAATACCGGCAGGGGCAATAGGCGGGATAGCTCCTGAAGCCATTGACCAATTTGCAGAAGATGTTTCCAAGGAGCAGGGAGAAATAGCAGACCTACTGATTAAGAAAACATTACCACGCGATTCTAATGGACTTGATCCACAAACTGAGGGCTTCGGAGCTTATCAAGGAGGTTACGGATCTAACAAGTAAACTAAACCTTCAAAAACCACTCTTTCGCAAGCAGGCGAGCCTTCTTGGTTTCGCCTGACTTTTGCCAAAGATTTACGAGCAACAGGGCAGGTGCGGAATTTGACTTTGAAATTTGCGAATATCTGACAAGGTTTTCGCCGTTTTCAAGGTTAAGCTCTGCTCTAATATCGTCTAAAATTTCAACGGTTTCAATCAAAGCGTCTTCGGCTTTTTTCATCAGTTGAACGTCTTTGTAAGGTTTGTGTTTTTGGTTGATTAAAATAACTTTTGCATACGAGAAAAATACTCGCCAACGCTCGATTAAAGTTGATTCGCCTAAAATTTCGATAGCTTTTTGGGCGGTTTGCAGTGCTTGTTGGTGTTGCTTTAATTCTGCTTGGGCAACCGCCAATTCTGCCAATGCCAGCCCGATACAACGTGGATTATCAATTTTATTTCCGAGTTCCAATGCTTGACCGGCGTTCTTCAACATACTTTCAAAATCATTTTGTTGATAATCTAACCTGGCAAATTCAATCAAATTCATCGCTTCTTCGTCTTTATCGGCTACGTTTCTGACAATTTTCAGCGATTTTTTCAGATTTCTTTTCGCTTTTGCCGGTTCGCCTGTTTCACGATAGGCAAAACCAAGTTTATGGTTTACTCCGGCAACCGCATGCAGCATTCCAATTTCGTCAAAATCTTTCAAAACAGGTGTGATTAAAGAAATACCTTCATTGTATATGCCTTGGGCAATTCTTGCCGATGCAATCATGTATTCGGCGGTGTAAATTGAAATTTTAGCATCAAGTTCAACCGCTAATTCTTTGGCTTTTCCAGCAGTTGAAATACCTTTTTCATACTTACCTTCGCTAATATAAACGTTTGCTGAAATTGTGTATGCTTTAGCTTTTAATTTTTTATTATCGTTTGAATCAGCGAAATATAGAACAAATCTTAATACTTCATTGGCTGTCTCTGTTTCACCTAAATAGCAATAAGAAGTGGCGATATTGTTCATAAATAACGCCTCAGTTTCAGTTTCAGGCATTTTCCTTACACCAAAATGGTTTTCTAGTTTTATAATTTCACGATATTTTCCTTCTTTAAAGAGTAAAATAGATTTGAAATACAAAATCTTTTCAACATACTCAGATTTTTCATCAGCGGTAAAATAACCTGTTGCTTGGTCAAGGAATTTTAGAGCTTCATCGTATTTTGAGAGAAAAACCATTCCTCGGGCTTTGTAAAATAATGCTTTACCTGAAACTGTTTCCAAATTTTCGTTGATTGTAAAACGGTATAGTTTTTCGCTTGCAATTAAAAACTCATCAACTCTTTCTAAGTTATAAAAACATTCATTAGTGCAAATATGAAATTTAATAAGCTCTGTTTGGGTAAGTTTTGTAAGGTTATTTCCTTTTGCTGATTTATCGAGATAAACCAAAGCTTCTGTCCATCTGTTCAGATGAGTCAGTATTTCTCCGGCTTTCAAATTCCACTTCCAAGTATTTCCGCTTAACTCTGCTAAATTATAGTGTTCGCATATCTTGGCAACAATTTCGATATCTTCCGATTTCGGATGTGTTTTTGCAAAATAATCGGCAATCTTTTGATGCAAGCGTTTTTTTGTCGGAACTTCGATTGATTCATAGACAACTTGCCTTTGAATTAAATGTGAAAACTGAAAGTCATAATCAGCAAAATCCGCCTCAATTATAATGCCGAGTTTTATAAATTCGTTGACCGCCGATTCTAAGATTTTTTCATCAATCGAGAAAATATTGCCGATTATTTCAATTTGAAACGATGTTCCGAAAATACTGATTGCCGACAATATGTCGGTATTTTCTTTGCTCAGTTGTTTAGTTTTCCCCTTACCTATTTCAATCAACGATTCAGGAATCGGCAATTTGCTCAGTTTTCGCCATTGCCATTTACCAACGTATTCTGCCGAAAAATATATAATCCGCTCTTTTAGCAACCAACGAATTATTTCGACTAAAAAATACGGATTTCCTTGCGATAAATTTAATAGGCGTTCAAAATCGGCGGGCGGAATTTGCGGAGCAATTTCCTGGTTTCCAAAAATCTTTGCAATCAGTTTATGACACGAATCAACTTCAAGCGGTTCAAGTTTAATAATTTGCAACTTACTGTTTATAATTAAAGCGTTTAACCAATTCGTATATTCGGATTCCGCCGTTAAATCATTTATGTCTCTCGAAGAAAACACAATAAAAATATTTGCTTCTTCGGCAATATTTCTTAAAATTTCCAGTATTTCCAAACTCGAAAAATCGGCAAAGTGAATGTCGTCAAAAACTAAAAAAATCGGTTGTTTTTTGCCGAGTTCGCTAAAAATCATGCCGATAGTTTCGTTTAAGTATTGATGATTGTCTAAACTTTCCGAAACATAAAAATCACTTTCAAAATTATCAGGTCGCTTCGGAAGAAAAATATTCAAATCTGTTTTTAATTTTTCAACCAAATTATTATATGAATAAGTCTGTTCGGCTGTTGCCAAAACTTTCCAAATTATCTTGTAAAAAAAGTCGCACGGAAAATTTTTGTCGAGTTTATAATGATGAAATTGCGAAAAAACAATTTTCTGTTTCGATTTGTCGAGCAATTTAATAAATTCTTTGATAAGCGTGGTTTTTCCGATTCCGGCTTCGCCTTGCAACAGAATTGTTTTTCCTTTTCCGCCGATAAAACGTTTATATTCATTTTCAAGTAAATTTATCTCGCTGTCGCGTCCGACAAATTGGTAAAAATTAACTTGATTCTTTAACGAACTCTTATCTGTTTCTGTGATTTCTTCTGTCGGCAAAGTCTGAGCATTAAAATAATATCCTTGACGCGGTTTATTGACAATATATTCTTCGCCGTCGGGTTTTTTGCCCAAAGTTTTCCTGAGCGTCGAAATATTTACCATTAAAACGGCTTCGGTCGCGTAAGAGTCTTTCCAAAACTCTTTTAACAAAAATTCCGCAGGTGTTATTTTTTGATGATTAGTTGCCAGATATGAAAGAATTTGAGCAGATTTTTTGGTGAGATTTAACTCTGCTCCGTTCTTTGAAAGTACGTTGTTTTTAATATCCAACTGAAAATCGTCAAATGTTATTGAGTTGCTACTCATAAAGTATAGATTTTACTGTGTTTATGACGAGAAACTAAGTTGCTCCGCTTTTTATGGTCAGACTGCAAAGCGAAGCAGTTTAACTCATTCGTGTTCCGATAAAAATCTTTCCGCGTCAATCGCCGCCATACAGCCCGAACCTGCGGCGGTAATTGCTTGCCGATAATATGAGTCTTGGGCATCGCCGCACGCAAAAACGCCGTCAATGTTGGTTTTCATCGTGCTTCCTTCGGTTTTCAGATAACCGATTTCATCCATTTCCAGCCAATCTTTGAATAAATCCGTGTTCGGTTTATGTCCGATGGCGACAAAAACTCCTTCACACGGAAAAATCGCTTCTTCGTTGGTTTGGTTGTTAAAAGTTTTGATTCCCGTTACGCCGGTTGATTGTTCGCCGAGAATTTCGCGGACTTCAGTATTCCACATAAACTCGATTTTTTCGTTTTTCAACGCTCGTTCTTGCATAATTTTCGATGCCCGAAGCGTGTCTTTGCGGTGAACAACCGTAACTTTTGACGCAAATTTTGTCAAAAATGTGGCTTCTTCCATCGCCGTATCGCCGCCGCCGACAACGACAATCGGTTTTCCGCGAAAGAAAAATCCGTCGCACGTTGCACACGCCGAAACGCCGTTTCCGCCTAAACCAACGGGAACAGGTTCTTCGCCTTTAACGCCGATCCATTTTGCCGACGCACCTGTCGAAATAATCAATGTTTCGGCTTTGATAACAGTCGTAACCTCTGTGCTGTCAACACTTTCTTTGCCGAAAAGCGTAAACGGGCGTGCCGATAAATCAACTTTATCGATCCACACGTTCAATATTTCCGTCCCGAATCGGGTCGCTTGATCGCGAAATTCGTCCATTAATTCGGGTCCCATAATTCCTTTGGCAAAACCCGGATAATTTTCGACATCGGTTGTAATCGTTAATTGTCCGCCGGGTTGCGGACCTTCGATAACCATTGGACTCAGTTCGGCTCGCGCCGCATAAATGGCAGCGGTTAAACCTGCCGGACCCGAACCCAGAATTACTACTTTGCGATGAATTTCAGTATTACTCATATTTTTTGATTATATCTTTCGTTGAATACATAGTCGAATTTAGCTTGTTGAATAAATTCGAGTTTTTGTTAGAATATCTACAAGTCTATTTTCACTCTGAAAATAATTTTGTCAGCCTTATTTCTAAGCAATAAAAAAGTTGTTGCTTTTTTTAATGATTTTCGTGTTAAAATAATTTTTAAGTTTTAACAGAAGTTACTTGTTCGGGCGTATTTTGTAATGTCAACTATTATGCAGCCTCAGTTTGAGGAAAAACGCTTTGCGCTTCGGATGGCTTTACGTCTGCCGATTGTTGTTTCCGGAAGAGACAACGACGGTGCCGCGTGGAGCGAACCGACTGAAACCGATGATATTTCTACTTCGGGAGCATTGTTTCATCTTAATCAAGACGTGAAAGCCGGCGAAGTTTTATATATTCGTTCGCATCGTCCCGACGGTGTTCCGGTCGAAGTAAAAGCTCGTGTGGCGCGAATTGCTCCGGCAATTTTCGGCACGGCTCGCATTGGCGTTACCATCAACGAGCAAATCGAAAGTTGGCTCAGACTTTTTGTCGCGTGGGTTGCCGATGAGCAAACTTCCGAAAATGACAGTTAGAAGTATCTTATTTTGGCAATAATATACTTGGCTCACCTAGAACCAAAACTCTAAGTATTAAGTTTAGTAATAGGTTGCATTAGTGAAACTAGCAACTTGATGTTGATTTTGAAGCTACAAACTTGATATTCTAACAAAGTAGTGATTAACTACAAAATGCAACTTTTAAACACGCAATTACGTCTAATATGAACGATGGCTATTAGTATAAAAAAACTGAATTGTCTTTTTTTAACGATTGACATTGATTTTAATGAGGCAATGTTCAATACAAGAGCCTTTTTAAAAGACATCGGCGAAACAAGGAAAAAAAGTTTTCCACGTATTTTCCCTTTGTCTTTTGGAAGTAAAAATAAAACAAAAAAAGAGCATAGCCATATGCTTGTTGTTTTAGATAAAGACGAAAGTAGAATTAATATTAGTTTTAGGCAAGGTGAAAACCATGATGAAGATGTGCGACCGCCTTACTTAGAAGGCTGTGTTAGTTGGATTGCTTCTTTTTTTAATGATTCAGTACCAGATGCAAATATTACGGCTCTGTTTGAGTTTGGAGGTAAGTACGAACCTTTAATTGACTTAAACTATCCGTTATTAGTTGGAGGTGTTCATCTTAAGGACGCAAAAGTAACCGGATATGATATTGAAGTCCCAAACGGCTCTAAGAGTTTCAGGATTAACATAATGTCTCGCGGTGATAACATCGGCATCATTTATACCGCAAATGAAAAGATAGATTTAGCAAGTTTTAATTACCAAGATTACGCTTTAAACCTTAGCGAAATTACAAATAGCCTTATTAAATTAAGAGGTGAATAATATGAAGCCATTTACTTGTACGATAAAAAGCAAGCATTTCCCTAAAATATCGAAAGAGTTGGATGAAAAGTTCAGGAAAGGTGACGAGAGTATCATTAAGCAATATGGGAAATCTCTTTGGTATAACTCTCAAGCAATGCCAGTCATTCAAGAGAGTAAGCAACAACGGACAGAACGCCAAAGGTTTAACGAACTATCCGCAAACTGGAAAAAAGCTACTTGGCACTTTTCACTCGAAAGGCAACAAATAGCACATAGGACGTTTCACAAAATCTTAACTATGGGCGACCCTGCGATTCCGTTCATATTGGAAGATATTCAAAAAGAACCTATACAAGGATGGTTTTATGCGTTAGAGCTTCTTTCGGGTGAAGACCATCAAACGGCAAGGCTATCTTTAGACGGTCTAGTTGACTATTGGGTTAAATGGGGCAAAGAAAAAGGCTATATCTCTAAATAGACTAAAATGACGGAAGAAGAAGCAGAGATTTTAAAAGTTTTAGAATTTTTTCCCAAACTTGCAAATGATGATTGGCGTAAGACGAGTGAAAAAGAAATTCGGTACAATTGCTTTGCTTGGGCGGGAGGCGATAACAGTAACCGTTGGGAACCATCAAAAGATGGTACAGGTCATTGTTTGTGGTTTAACGGTGATAACTCGCCGTTAGTTAATAATTTTATTGATAACTATGGCTATGTTCAATACAAAGAAATCGCTGATTCGCCCGACTACGAAGACGGAATAGAGAAAATAGCTTTTTATGTTAATGAATATGGCACATGCGAACACGCCGCACGACAGAAAGAAAATGGATTTTGGACAAGTAAACTTGGATATGGCATAGACATAGAACATAAGACTTTAGAGAGCTTGGAAGGCGAGTTTTATGGCTATGTTAAAGTGATACTTAAACGACCTAGACTAAATATGGAACAAAAAAATGCAACAAATGCAGAAACTCCTGCTGAATTTGAAAATTTCAGGAATTTAACAAAGAACCTTGTTAATGTGCCAAAAAGTGAAATCAAATCAGACAAAATCATCAATAAAACCAAAAATCAAGGAAAGAAGAAGTCTGAATAATCACTTCTTCCTCCCTCTTTTCACTTAACCGCCAATCAACTCAGCATAAGTCAATCGTTTTCCTGTAATGCTTCCAATCATTTGCATAAATCGGTCTTTATCGGTCATCTTCTTCTCGTTGTATCGGAAAACTTGTTCATCAATGTATTTGCCAAGATGAAAAGGTTCGACCGAAACATAAGTTCCTTTGATTGTTCTTTTCAGCAATGACCAAAAGTTTTCAATTCCGTTTGTGTGAACATTGCCTTTTACATATTCGATACTGTGATTGATAACTTCGTGAACGTAATCATCATTCAAGCCTTGATATGAACGCCATTCGTCTGTAAACAGGTTTGAGCCTTGTTCTACGTTTTCTTTAACTTCGTTGTGCAAGGTTGCTTTGTCGGTCTTTTCGATGACTTTGGCACGGACGCGACCTTTTCTTTCGAGCAAACCCATAACAGCCGTTTTGCCAATTGAACCGCGACCTTTGATAATTGCTTCGCGTTTAGATTTGTGCATATTCTTAGCTTTTCCGCCGATAAATGTTTCGTCAACTTCTACGTTGCCCGAAAGTTTATCAAATGAGCCGTTTTGCATTGCTAATCTGATACGGTGAAGCATAAACCAAGCGGACTTTTGAGTAATTCCAATTGCACGATGAATTTCATAAGAACTAACGCCGTTTTTGCAGTTTGCTATCATCCATATTGCCATCAACCATTTATCTAATCCAATTGGCGAATCTTCAAAGATTGTGCCAACTTTAATTGAGAATTGTTTTTTACAAGTTTTACACTTCCAAATTTTGCGAGTTGAAAGGAAAGATGTTTTATCGCTTTCGCATTTTGGACAAACTGCAATGCCGTCAGACCAACGAAGCGAAGCAACAAAGTTAATGCAGGCTAAATCATCGGCAAAAAACTTGATTGCTTCTTGTAATGTTTTCGGTAAGTTGTTATTTTCATTTAACATACTGAAAGTATATCAAATAAATTTAGGTGAGTCAAGTATATTATTGCCCTTATTTTTTCTCACTTAAACAATAAATTTTATGTCGAATTACGAAACTATTTTGGTTGAAAAGCGCGGAAATGTGGCGATTTTAACGATAAATCGTCCCGATAAACTGAATTCTTTGAGTTCAAAAGTTCACATCGAAGGTGTTTCGGCGTTGGACGAACTGCGAAAAGACGACGAAGTTCGTGTTTTGGTGATTACAGGCGCGGGCGAAAAATCGTTCGTGGCAGGTGCGGACATCAGCGAATTTGCGGGAAAAACACCTTTTACGCAACGCAGCACTTTTCACGAAAAAACGCTTTTTAATTCGCTCGATTCGTTTCCGAAACCTGTTATTGCCATGATAAACGGCTTTTGTCTCGGCGGCGGTTGCGAACTCGCACTCGCTTGCGACATCCGCATTGCGAACGAAAAAGCTCGATTCGGTCAACCTGAAATAAACCTCGGAATAATTCCGGGCGGCGGTGGAACACAACGACTGACACGGTTAATCGGCGAAGGAAAGTCAATGGAAATGATACTTTCGGGCGATATGATTGATGCACAAACCGCGTTAAGTTTAGGTTTGGTCAATCACGTTTACGCGGTTGAAGAACTTGAAACCAAGACTTTGGAACTTGCAAATAAAATTGCCGAAAAGTCGCCGATTGCGTTGCAGTTAGCGAAAGAAGCGGTAAAACTCGCCGCAAAATCTAATCTTGACGAAGGCTTAAAACGCGAAGTTGATTTATTCGCAATTTGTTTTTCAACCGAAGATAAAATTGAAGGTGTTGCCGCATTTTTAGAAAAACGCAAGCCTGTTTTCAAAGGGAAATAATAAAATACGGTTCTTGCAAAGTCAGCCGAAGCCCGTTTTTAACACAGATGCACACGGATTGAAAAAGATAAAAGAAATGGTAATAAAAAATATCTTGCTTTTATCCGGTTTTTATCGGTGTGCATCTGTGTTAAAACTTGCCTTTTTCGTGTTTGAGCCGTAATATGATTGATTGCACTTATTTTCGGTGCAACAAAGGAGATACCATGAAAGCAGAAATTCACCCGAATTACCAAGAAATTACCGTAACTTGTATTTGCGGAAACTCGTTCAAAACACGCTCGACCAACAAAGGCGACCTTCCGATAGAAATTTGCTCGGAATGTCATCCGTTTTTTACTGGAAAGCAAAAACTTATTGACACCGCAGGTCGTGTGGATCGTTTCAATAAACGTTTCGCTCGCCGATAAAATTAGTTTGTAAAATGCGAAAGTTTACAACCAATTATTAGCTCTTAAAATCATAACGCCGAAATTTGTTTCGCGCGGTTCGCTATTAGTGTAAAATAAAAGCGAACTTGCCAAAAACAAACTTTTGGCGTTATTTTTATTTGTTTCTAAAGGACGAAATTTATATGAAATCATTTTTATCATTATTTCTGGCGATCGAGCGAGATTTGATTGTCGGCGGACAAGCCGTTATCGAAGGTGTGATGATGCGTACGCCGTCCGCGTATGCGATTGCGGTGCGTAAACACGACGGAACGATTGTTCACACGGCAGAAAAATTGCCGAAATGGAGCGATACGCATAAATGGTTAAATTTGCCTATTCTTCGCGGCGGTGCAACGCTTATTCAGTCAATGGCGTTGGGCGTGAAAGCGTTAAATTTTTCGGCAAATATTTACGAAGAAGGCTTAAACGCCCAAGAAGAATTGGCGAAACAAGAATCGGGCATAACGGAAAAAGCATTGGCTGACGGAACTTTGGACGGAAATTTTACCAAAGCACCCGTCAAAATTACGATGCCCGAAAAAGCAAAAGCCAATCCGAAACAAGCCGCCGGAGCAATCGGTTCGATTATCTTCGCACTTGGTTTTAATGTTTTATTATTCATTGTCGCACCGCTTATTTTGACGAATGTTTTATTCATCGCGTTGAATTGGGCAATCGCGCCGACAGTCGTTGCAGACGCTTCGTGGTGGCAAATTGTCAAAGCATACGTTTGGGAAATTAAGCCGCATTCGTGGATTGCGTTTAACTTGATCGACGGTTTAGTACGAATGCTTTTCTTTGTGATAATGATTTTCTCGATGTCGTTTTTGAAGGATATTAAACGAGTTTTTCAATATCACGGAGCCGAACATAAAACCGTTTTTAACTGGGAAAAAGGTTTGGAATTGTCGGTCGAAAACGCGCGTCCGCAAACTCGTCTGCATCCGCGTTGCGGCACCTCATTTTTGATGGTCGTAATGCTTGTCGCCATCATTTTATTTTCGGTTATCAAATTTGACGTGATGATTTTCAACTTACTCGTGCGAATTGTTTTGATGCCGCTGGTTGCGGGATTATCGTATGAAGTCATCCGCTACGCCGCGAAAAAAGAAACTTCGGCAGTTTTCAAAATGATGACTTTGCCCGGAATTTGGTTGCAAAATATCACCACGCAAGAGCCTGATGACGACCAATTGGAGGTAGCGATTGTATCGTTGAATGAATCGTTAAAGTTAGAACCACAAACGACTTAGGAGAAATTTATGAGTGCTATTTTGGAAAAACTTAACGGCACAATGACGGCTGATGAATTTTTCGATTCGCCATTTGCAGGCGGTTTTGAACTTGTCAACGGCAGAATAGTTTCAAAAGTTGGGGAGATGTTTCAAGATATGCCGACAGGTGCCTTACACGGAGCAATTACGGACGAATTGGAAACTAGAATTTCGGCTTTTGTCCGAGAAAATAAACTTGGCAGAGTTTTTGCGGCTGAAACAGGTTTTATTGTAAGCGAAGGAAATGTTCGCGGAGTCGATATTTCTTTTGTCGGAAAAGCGAAAATAAAAGAATTCGGAATTCCCGAAAACTTCTTTCCGGTTGCTCCCGATTTAGCGATTGAAGTCATTTCACCGGGCAATACTTCGGCTGAAATTCAAGAGAAAATTGATGAATATTTGGCGGCGGGAACAAAATTAGTTTGGATTGTTTATCCAAAACAAAAAATGATTCAAGTTCATCGCCAAAGCAATGTTATCAACATTTTACGCGAAACTGACGAACTTGACGGCGAAGACGTTTTACCGAACTTCAGGGTAAAATTGAGCGAAATTTTTGAAGTTTAATATTAAAATATGTTTGAAAAACTTGCACAAGCTACTGCCAAAACCAAACAATTTCAAGATGAAATTTTGCTTGGCGATTGTTTGCAGGTATTAAAAACAATCGCTGCCGGTTCGATTGATTTAATTATAACTTCGCCGCCGTATTTTCAACAAAGAGATTACGGAAACGGTGCTTTCGGCATCGGTAACGAAAAAAATGAAGCAGATTATTTGAAAAATGTACTCGAAGTTTTTATTGAATGCGTTCGCGTTACAAAACATACGGGCACGATTGTTTTTAATTTAGGCGACAAATATCTGAACGGGAATCTATCGCTTTTGCCTTACAAATTTGCGATAAAAGCGTCTGAAAATACTGACGTTTCGCTGATAAATCAACTGACTTGGGCAAAATTAAACCCAACGCCGCGACAAGAAAAACGTAAATTGATTCAAGCGACCGAGCCGTTTTTTATTTTTGCTAAATCAAAAGATTACCGATTTGATTTAGAGAATTATTTGAGTCATTTAGATTCACTCAATAAAAATAATAGAGGTAAACCTTCAGAGAATTTAGGCAAAAAGTATTTTGAGTTAATTGAAAATGCAGATTTGAGCGAGACTGAAAAAGCTGATGCCAAAACATCGCTGAATCAAGTTATCAAAGAAATTCACGCCGGCGAAATTGTCGGTTTTCGGATGAAAATTCGCGGTTTGCACAAACTTGCCTACGGCGGACAAGAAGGCGGACGCAATAACCAAATTCGCAACAACGGGTTTACGATTATCCGCATTTTGGGCAATCGAATGAAGAAAGACATTATTGAAAGTCCGGTTGAAATCACGAAAGACAATAAACATCCGGCAGTTTATCCGAGTTATATTGTCCAAGAATTGATTAAACTTTTGAGCAAAAACGGCGACCTTGTGCTTGACCCGTTTTGCGGCAGCGGAACGACTTGTATTGTTGCTAAAGCGTTGGACAGACACTATTTAGGTATTGAAA
Organism: Acidobacteriota bacterium; assembly: GCA_031430435.1. Classification (GTDB taxonomy): domain Bacteria; phylum Acidobacteriota; class Blastocatellia; order Pyrinomonadales; family Pyrinomonadaceae; genus JANNVK01. Next base: position 31,233 of record JANPBM010000110.1, on the reverse strand, counting down.
TAAACCCTGAATATGTTGAACTGATAAACGAAAGACTGACGGAAAACATTTTTCAACCCGAACTTTTTGTATGAAAGAATTTGAAATTTTAGAAAAAGCGTACAATAAGGCTCAGGCAAATACACAATCGAAAAGTTTTGCCGATGTTGATTATTTGATAGAAAAAATTGATGGTAATAAATCAGTAATTACAGCAATTACAACGAGTTTATTGAAAAAAATTATTAGTCCTGAACAAGATAGTAGATTACCCACAGTAAATTTTACAGGTGGGTATTCAGCAAGAGACTTAGACAAAAAATTCGTCTCACCGTTTTTCAAACAACGATTTCCAAAATATGCAAATAAAGAAAGTGCATTTTTAACAAGGTCTCTGGTAGCTCATAAATGGGAAAAAAATAATTTTGATAAAATCACAATTCGCGGTAAAAAGAGACGCGAAAGTTTCTTGAATATCTTTGAAATGATTGAGGTTAAACAACAAAATCCAAATGAGATTTTAGTTTATCTTTTTGCAAAGTTAATCGAGTTATCAAAAGCGGACGAAGCGATTTTTGGAATTGTGAACACGCAGAAAACAAAAGTCGTAAATATAAATTCGATTGTTGAAATGCTGCAAAAATATTTTGTAATCAAACAAAGTTCGCGTTTGCCTGTTGTCGCAATTTATTCAATTTACGAAATTTTACTGCCGAAATTTGAGCGATTCAAGAACAAAAAACTTTTGCCGCTTCAAGTTCACACGTCATCGGACAAACACGGTTTCGGTGATATTGAAATTTATGATGCAGACGATAAACCGTTTGAAATCATTGAAATAAAACATAATATTCCGATTGATAGATTGTTGATTTTTGATGTTGTTAAGAAAACTCAAACTGTAAAAATCAATCGTTATTACGTTTTAACAACCTTTCCGAATTGTTTTACCGATTTGGAAAGTGAAAAATCGGTAGTTGAATATATTGCAAATATCAAACAGGAAAAAAATGTTGACATAATTGCAAACGGAATTATTGCAACAATTAAGTATTATTTACGGTTCGTTGACGATTACAGTTTTTTTATCGAAACCTACACAAAGAATCTGGTAACTGATGCGAAAAGTTCAACCGAAATTAAGAATTTTCACCTTGTAAAATGGGCGGAAATTTTAGAAAGCTATAAATAAAATGTTTGAAAAATTAGACCAAATCGAAAAAAATTACGAAGAAATAACCGAGCAAATTTCGTCGCCCGAAATTATGTCGGATATGAAAGTGTATGCAAAAACGATGAAACAACATCGGACGCTGGGCGAAATTGTCGGTAAATATCGTGAAGTCAAAAAGATGCAAGAAGCTCTCGCGGAGGCGAAAGAAATTGCGGAAACGACCGACGACGATGAAATGAAGGAAATGGCGTGGGCGGAAGTCGGCGAAATTGAAGAGAAATTGCCGGTTGCCGAAGAAGCCTTAAAAGTTTTGCTGTTGCCGAAAGACCCGAACGATGAAAAGAACGTAATTCTCGAAATTCGGGCGGGAACAGGCGGCGACGAAGCGACACTTTTTGCCGCTGAAATCCTTCGTATGTACGCACGTTACGCCGAACGTCAAAACTGGAAGATGGAGATTTTGGAGATCACCGACACAGGCGTTGGCGGTATCAAAGACGCAACTGCCGTGATTGAAGGCGACAGCGTTTATTCCAAAATGCGTTACGAATCGGGCGTTCACCGCGTTCAGCGTGTTCCCGCGACTGAAACGCAAGGTCGTGTTCATACGTCGGCAATCACGGTGGCGGTTTTGCCCGAAGCCGAAGAAGTTGACGTGCAAATTAACCAAAATGATTTGAAAATCGACACATTTTGCTCCAGCGGTCCGGGCGGACAATCGGTAAATACAACAAAATCGGCAGTTCGTTTGACACATTTGCCGAGCGGTTTGGTTGTTTCGATGCAAGACGAAAAGTCGCAAATCAAAAATCGTGAAAAAGCGATGCGTGTTTTGCGGGCGAGATTGCAGGAAATCGAGGAGCGAAAAGTTCATGACGCGCAAGCCTCAGATCGCAAATCGCAAGTCGGCAGCGGTGACCGCAGCGAAAAAATTCGGACGTATAACTTCAAAGAAAATCGTGTTTCCGATCACCGAATCGGGCTGACGATTTATCAGCTTGAACTGTTTATGACAGGATATATCGACGAAATTTTGGATAATGTGGTTACGCACTTTCAGGCAGAAAAATTAAAAGCGGAAACGGCAACGGCGTAAATGCTGACAAAACTTTACTTAATCAGACACGGGCAATCGGTCGGAAATTCGGAAGGTCGCTTCGGCGGACACACGCCGACTCCGCTCTCTTTGCTCGGACAATCGCAAGCCCGAATTACCGCCGAAGCCTTGAAAAAAGAACGGTTTACGGCGATTTATTCGAGTGATTTACGCCGTGCCGTACAGACCGCCGAACCGCTTGCGCATTTGTCCAGTTTAGATGTTGAAACGACTCCCGCGTTTCGTGAACGAAGCGTCGGAGTATTGGAAGGATTGACTTTTAACGAAGCCGAGAAAGAGTTTCCCGCAGATTACGAAGCCCTGATTTACCGCGACATTCATCACGTTATCACCAACGGCGAAAGTTACGCGCAACTGCTGAAACGCACAACCAAAGCATTGGACGAAATTCTCGCCAAACATCTCGGCGGACGCATCGCAATTTTTGCCCACACGGGAACAATTTGTTTTATGACGCTGAAAATTCTCGGCGCCATCAACGAAAATACGACTCACACGCCGTGGCTGATTACTTCAAATTGCGGAATAAATAAATTTGAATTCCGTGAAAATAACAATATCCGCGTTCTTTCAATCAACGATACTCGCCATCTTCGCGATATTTCGGGTAACGACGCTTTTAGTCAAATTAAAAATTAAGAATTGTCAGCGGACTTAGTCTTCATTCTTAATTTTTAATTCGTAATTCTTAATTGTGCTTTTCGCACCACGCTTTCCAGCCGTCAATCATCGAAAAGACATTTTTATAACCCATTTTTTGCAACATATCAGCCGCAAGCGCAGAACGAAATCCGCCGCCGCAATATAAAATCAGTTCGATATTTTTATCGGGAAATTTCTCGACAATATCGCGTTCGATAATTCCGCGTCCCAAATGAATTGCGTCTTTCGCGTGTCCCGCGTCAAATTCGTTATCTTCACGAACGTCGATTAAAACCGCATTCTCTTTCATTCGCTCAAGTGTTTCATCAACCGAAACCTCGCGTACACGAGACTTTGCATCGTTTACTATTTCCAAAAATTCCGTTGAATGGATCATATTTTTTATATTACCTGCAAAAACTTTGATTGTATTCGTTCTTTACTATTAAAAGTTTTACAAATAAAAAAATCAACCGAGGAGAAACTTAAAATGAAAAAGATTACATTATTTTTGACGCTGATACTTTGTGCGGCATTGATCGGATGCAGCAAAGACGGCGAAATCACGTCGTTTTTAACTGATTGGGAAGTCGTTACAAACGAGATGGTCAAGAAAATCGACGAAGGCGATATTGATGGAGCAAAATCCGCTTTTGATGCCAAAAAAGACAGTTTGAAAACAAAATGGGAGAGTGTTAAAACTGCTCGCGGTTTTCAAGTGAGCGATGATATGCAAAAGAAAATGACCGATAGCGCGACAAAAAATATGTCGGCACTAAGTGGTTCAGCGACTAAAAACTTGATGAAACTTGCCGCAGACAAACCTAAAATGGACAAATTACAAGCGCTTATCAAAGATTACAGCGATATTTTCAAGATGTAGTTTTTGCAAAAACTTAACCCGAAAGAGCGGCTTATTTCGAGTCGCTTTTTCTTTTTGCCGGCAAAACCTTATAATAAAGTTTTAGAGTTATTATAAAAACGGAGACATAAATGGCAGAACAATTTGACATAGCAATTATCGGATCGGGTCCGGGCGGATACGTTGCCGCGATTCGGGCGGGACAACTCGGATTAAAAGTCGCAATTATCGAAAAAGAATCGGGCGGACGAATGGGCGGAACGTGCGGACTTCGCGGCTGTATTCCGACCAAAGCGTTATTGATGGCGGCGCATCTTTACGAAAAAGCCGGACATTTCGCCGAATTCGGTATCAAGATTGAGAATCTCGGCTTTGATTTTCCGCAAGTTCAAAAACGCAAAAGCGACATCGTGGCGAAAAATGCGGCGGGCGTTTCGTATTTGATGAAAAAGAATAAAGCGACTGTTTTCAACGGTTTCGGTAAAATTACAGGCAAAGGAAAAGTTGAAGTTACCAAAGAAGACGGCACGAAAGAAACGGTCGAAGCAAAAAATATCATTATCGCCACAGGTTCGGTCGTGCGTCCGATTCCGGGTTTTGAAGTTGACGGCAAACAAGTTGTTAATTCCGACCAAATTTTGGAACTCGATTTTGTGCCGAAATCAATGATTGTCATGGGTTCGGGAGCAGTCGGCGTAGAATTTGCGAGCGTCTTTTCGCGGTTCGGCTGCGACACAACGATTGTCGAATTGATGAACCGCATTGTTCCGGTTGAAGACGAAGAAGTTTCAAAAGAACTCGCCCGTTCGTTCAAAAAACAAAAAATTAAGATTGAAACCGGCGTAAAACTGGATAAATTGACGAAATCAAAATCGGGCGTAAAAGCGACAGGCAAAAACGACAAAGGTGCCGATGTTTCGTTTGAAGCCGAAATGTTTTTGGTCGCCGTCGGACGGATGCCGTATCTCGACAAACTCGGTTTAGAAAACACGAAAGTTGTCATCAATCAGCGCGGAACAATCAAAGTTAATGAGTATTGCGAAACGGACGAACCGAATGTTTACGCCATCGGCGATGTGATTGACACCGCTTGGCTGGCACATCTCGCATCAAAAGAAGGCTGTTTGGTCGTCGAGAAAATCGCGGGTAAAAAGGTTGAGCCAATCAACCAACGCCTTGTCCCGAACTGCACATATTGCGATCCCGAAGTTGCCTCCGTCGGTTTAACGGAAGCAAAGGCAAAGGAAATGGGTTTTGATGTAAAAGTCGGAAAATTTCCGTTTTCGGCAAGCGGAAAAGCCCGCATCATCGGCGAAACAGACGGTTTTATCAAAATTGTCAGCGAGAAAAAATACGACGAAGTTCTCGGCGTACACATCATCGGAGCGCACGCCACCGAACTGCTCGCGGAAGCCTGCGTGGCGATGAGTTTGGAAGCAACCGCCGAATCAATCGCCGGCACAATCCACGCTCACCCGACCGTCTCCGAATCAATGATGGAAGCCGCCGAAGGTGTTCACGATTTGACGATTCATTTGTAAAAACAGTGGTCAGTAGTTAGTGATTTTTGTGGTCAGTTGAAGAAATTCGGCTGACCATTTTGGAATAAATATATTAAAGACAAAATATGATACTTTGTTTCCGGAAATCATTCAGACAGAAATGATTCGGCTAAATAAATATTATTTTACTTTACTCAATCCGTTGTAATTTAATGCGCGGAGGCAAAAGACATGATGATGCAACCGACCGGCACATTGTCGAAACGGCTTTGCCTTTATCGGAGTTAATTGTCAAAGCATTTTTAATCTGACTTCACAATAACTGTCTCAAAACTGCTCCGAATCTTTCAAAATCCTGATACTTGATCTGTTTTGCCAAAAACTTGCCATAATCGCCAATCTGCGATATTGTAGTAACGTTTTTTCAATTTACAATTTGCGAGTTGTCGGTATTGCAGAAAATTAAAGCGACAAAAGAAGTTACGCGAGAAAATTTCGAGGCGTTTCTGCGTTGGCTGTGTCCGAAAGAAGACGGCGGCGTGGAATACGAACGTCTGCGTTTTCGCTTGACAACGTTTTTTGCCGCCCGAAATTGTCGCTTTCCCGAAGAACTTGCCGATGAAACCATCAATCGTGTAATCATAAAAATCAACGGGCAAATTATCGAAAAAAAACTGGCGTTTTGTTACGGCGTGGCAAAAAATGTTTTTCTCGAATCGCTTCGCAAAGAAAAAAATCACGTCAATATCGATGACCTTGAAATTCCTGCCAAACCGCTTGAACCACAGTTTGAATCTGAGTGTTTGGAAAAATGTTTGAGCGAACTTTCAACCGAAAATCGAACGTTGATTATTGATTATTTTTCGGAAAATAAGGCGGCTAAAATTACGCTGCGTGAAAAAATATCAAATACTTTGGGCATTACACAGACAACTTTGCGGATGAAAATTGTCCGAATCAAACAAAAGTTGAAAAATTGTTTGGTCGAATGCTCGGCTTAAAATTTCCGTTACGTTTTTAATAAATTTTACATATAAAGTTGGGGAACGAAGAAAATGAACGAATCTCTCAACAATTCAGCTACAATCCGCGAATACCTTTTAGGGCGAATTTCAGACGAAAAAACGCTCGCGGGTATCGAAGAACTATTGTTCACCGACGATGATTTTTGCACCGCCGCCGAAATTATCGAAGACGAATTGATTAACGATTACGTGTTTGCAAATTTATCCGTCGATGATTGCGCGAGTTTTGAAAAAATGCTCGAAAATAACCCCGAACGAAGGTTGAAAATCCAAGTTACGCAAGTACTTAAAGACAAAGTCAGGGTAAAAAACGGTGAAGAAAAAATAACACTTTTTGAATCGATAAAAGCCTTTTTCCGTTCGCCTGTGTATGCGGGCGGATTCGCGTTGTTGCTCATCATCGCGTTAATCGGGGCAATTTTTCTATTCCGTTCGCCAAAAAACGACGAACTCGCAAGTCTCAAAAATATCTATCGAAAAGAGCGTCCGGTTGAACCGCGAATTTCAGGTTTCGATTACGCGCCAATGAATGTTACACGCGGCGAAAACAAAGATGATGCGGATAAAAATAAACTGAAGGTTGAAGAACTTAAATTCAGACAAGCGGTTGCCGACAATCCGAACGCCGAAAATCATCACACGCTGGGAGTTTTTTTATTGACGCAAAAAGATTTTGCGGAAGCTCTTAAAGAACTTCAAAACGCGGTCAAATCAGACGAAAAAAATTCTAAATTTCATAACGACACGGGTTCCGCCTATCTTGGTTTGGCTGAAACCGACAGAAATAATCTGATGCTTGCGAACGAAGAATTTTCAAAAGCTCTCGAACTCGATCCGAACTCGCTCGAAGCGTTGTTCAATAAATCTTTGGCGTTGCAAAAGTTGACGATGAGCAATGAAGCCAAAGAATCTTGGGAAAAGTATTTGCAAAAAGATTCAACCTCAAAATGGGCGGACGAAGCACGCAAGAACCTTGAAAAAGTTGCCCGAACGCAAAGCCGTTTCAAATCAAAGGAACAAGTTTTAGACGACTTTTTAACTGCTTATCGAAATGAAAATTTTGATTTCGCAAAAAAAATTCACGATCAAACCAAAGGAATGCACAACAGTATTTCATTGCCTATGCAACTTGCTCGCAGTTATTTGGAAGCCAAGCAAGCAGGCAATGAACAAAAAACGGAAGAAATAATTTCAGCTTTACATTTTATCGGCAATTATGAAAAAGATAATAATTCCGATTTTTTTGTCGCCAAAATTGCCGCATATTACTCGACTCTCGATGATTCAAAAGTCGACAAACTGTTGCAAACACACAATCTATTTCTAAAAGCATTAGATTCGGTTAAAGATAATAATTTTAAGGAAACAATAAAGTTATTTGAAAAAAGTCGGGATGAATTTCGTCGCCAAAATGATGATTTTGCAAATTTGTCGGAACTTTGGGCGGCATCTTTTCTGACGGACGTTTTAAGAAATAAAGACGCGGCAAACCACTTGAATCTGCTTTGCAAAACAGCCGAATTAAATAATTTCAAAACTATTCAAATATCCGGGAATTATTGGTTGGCAAACTCCGGTTTTAGCCGGGCAAATTTTTCCGAGATAAAAAATAAAATTAATTCGGTAATCGATTTGGCGGAAAAAACTCGAAACTTTTTTGAAATCGAGCATTGCAGCGAAGGGTTAGGCAGTATTTATGCGAACTTAAAAGAGGTTGAAAAAACGAGCCAATATGTGGCTAAAATACTGCAAAACGAGGATTTATACTATCAGGAACAAACTAATTTTTGGCGAAACCAAAGATTACTGTCAGCTTTTGCGAAGCGTAAACATTATTATTCGACGGCTCTCGATTTTGGTAAAGAATCGCTTTTTGTCGCGGAAAAAATCCTTCCCGAACTTACTGTCGTAAATTCTTCTTTGAAAGAAATTTCAAACGCATTGGTCGAGAAAAAAGAATTTGAAGAAGCCTTGAAGTATGCAACCGAATCAAACCGAATTGCTTTGAAAAAAGAAGATTCGCCCGAAAACAGAAAAGCTGTTGCCGAAACTTTTTTGGCAATGGCAGATATCAAAAGCGAAATGAAAAACTGTAACGGAGCTTTGCTCGATTATGAAAAATCTTTCGAGTTTTCAGGAAAATCGAAAGAGTCGGACGTGATTTTGCAATACCAACTTCACCGAGGAAAACTGTTGTGTTTTCAACAGTTACGGAAACAAATCGAGTTTCAAACCGAACTTGAAACGGTTTTAGAAATTTCTGAAACTTACCGCGCAAACATTCGCGAAGATGCTTCACGCCAAGCCTTTTTTGACAACGAACAAATTGTTTTCGATTCGGCGATCGATAATTCTATTTCGCAAAATGATTCAAAAAAAGCATTCGAGTATCTGGAAACGTCCAAAGCTCGTTCATTGCTTGATTTTGCACAGTCCGAAAAAACGATTTCCGAAGTTGAAAAAGAGTTCGGAAAAATCACTAAGCCTTTGTCTTTGAGCGAAATACAACTGCGGTTGCCTGAAAATTTACAGGTTTTTGAATACGCCGTTTTGCCTGAAAAACTTGTTGTTTGGAAAATCACTAAAACGCAATTTGAAATGAGCGAAACGGCGATTTCAAGTGATGAACTCGACAAAAAAATAATCAATTATCAAGCCGCTTTACGGGAAAAAAATACCGGTGAATTATTAAAAAATCAAGCGAAAGAACTTTATCAACTGGTGTTTCCAATCAGTTTTGAAAAATTGAAAACGATTTGCCTTATTCCCGATAAATCATTGCACCGATTGGCTTTTTCATCTTTAAGCTCAAACGAAAACAAGTATTTAATTGAAGATTCAGCGGTTTTTCTCAGTCCGAGCAGTTCGATTTTGGTGCTTGAAACTGAAAATGCAAAAGCCAAAGAAGCGGTGAAAAACGAGAAGATTTTGAGTATCGGAAACCCTGAATTTAATCGCGAAGAAAATCCTGCTTTGCAAGACTTACCGCAAGCTGAAACAGAAGCCGCCGAGATTATAAAAAATTACGCCGTCGCCAAAGTTTTGCTGAATAAAGACGCTTCAAAAATCACCTTCTTGAACAATATGTCAAACTTCGACGTTATTCATTTCGCCGGACATTACATTGCCGACGACGAATCGCCGAACAATTCGAGACTATTGTTTGCGGATGATGATTTAAAATCTTCGGAATTGGCGGAAAAAAAATTGTTGCGGTCAAAAATTGTTGTACTTTCCGCGTGTGATACGGGCGTTGAGGGTTTTAACCGCAGCGAAGGCGCGATTGGCATTGCCCGAACTTTTCTCGCACTGGGAACGCCGATTGTTTTGGCAAGCAGTTGGAAAGTTGATTCGGAAGCCGCCAAAGATTTGATGATCAACTTTCATAATAAAAGACGCGCGCGGCAAATTCCGAGCGTGGAAGCTCTTCGGCAATCACAACTTGAAATGCTGAAAACAAAAGAATTCGGTTCGCCGTTTTATTGGTCAGCTTTCGCAATCACGGGCGGATTTGCAAATTATTGAAAATCGAGTGTTATGTTTTATCGAAAAATACCATATTAAGCAGGTGGTTTTATGAAACTTTGCCCCAAATGCCGTACTTATTTTGAAGACAGTTTGTTGCGTTTCTGCGCAAACGACGGAATTCCGCTTGCCGAATTAGATCAAACAAGCGAACTTTGGACGGAAGGAAAAGAATATATCCGCGAAACAAATAAAAAAATTCGCCGTGAAATTCGTCGTTCGCAGATAAAGAAAACTCTATCAATTTTGGTAACAACGGTTGTCGTTACGAGCGTGATGTCGGTAATTACGCTGCGCAGTTGGATTTACACACACCCGAAAGAAACAGCGGAAATTCGCGGCGAAAAAACCGAAGAAACGAAAATAATCACTCAATCAACCCCAAAAACTCAAGAAAGCCCTGTAATTATTGAATCTACACCGCTTATTTCAACGCCTGTCCGGGAAGGACTTCCGAAAACGGATAAACCCGCAATTAAAATAACTCCAAAAATTACGGAAGCCCCGAATACCGACGAAACCTCTGCCGCCGATGAAAATCCGTCGAATAAAAATCAGGCGGCTAAAACAAATACGAACAGCCCCGCAAATAAAAATATTACCTTGCCGCCGTCCGATATATGCGCGGCTTCCGATCGAATAAGATTTGCCGATGAAATAAAACGAAGTTATTCGTCTTTTTGGAAACAAAAGATTTTAAGTCAAAAAAACATTTTGTTTGAAAAATACTTAAAAGGCAATAAATCACGCGACGGCGCGCAACTTTCAGTGTTTCAAGCCGGAATTACCGTCAATATAGACAGTAAATGCGAAACTGCAACGGCAAATGTTCCGATTGAGTGGGCTGTTTATTCAGCCGAAAAAGCCTTTTCCGGCGGAGTAAAAACCATCAAAGGTTCGGAAAGTTTTCTGTGCAGAAAAGGCAAAATCTGGAGTTGTCGGTAAAACTTTACTGTTACGTTTTCAATAAAAAATGCACAAGTAATTGCAGTACTTAATTTAATAATTTTCAGGAGATAAATAAAATGGCAATCATAGAAAGCTCGGCAACAGCCTTGGTCAGATTTACAGGACTCGGAATCATAACTTTTAACGAAGAAAAGAAACGCGGCGAAACGGCAATAATCCGCGACGACAAACATCGGCTGACCGTCAAAATTCAACAACCGAAATTTAAAGACGGCGCAGAAAAAGATATTATCGTTTACGAAAACATTGCGGTTTATGACAATTTGCCGAAAAAAGGCATTGAAATTTCGATAAACACAAACGGAAATTCTACCGTGGACGGTTTTGAAATTTACAAAGCAACCGGTGAATTTAACCGTTTAGAAGCCGAAGACGTGAATGATTATCGTTGGATTGTCGATATGAAAAGTCTGCACGGTGAAAATTTGGTCAAAGCGGAAAGTCAAAATCGGTTTCCGATCAGTAAATTGTTCATCGGCAACGGGTTATTTTATGCGCATAAACTCGATACAAATTTGTTTTTTTCCAAGATTGAAAAAGACGCGAACGGAGCAGAGGTTTCACGCGAAATTTTCGGAAATATCGCTGAAACAATCGGCGTAAAACTTGAATCGGACGAGGTTTGCTTTGAAATTAAAATCGGCGACGAAACATTTTCACACACGCTCGCGCGAGCAAACGGATTGCCGTATCGAATCGAAATCGGCAATATGAATTACGACGAAGACGCGGTGAAAAGCGATATGCCGGATTATTACAAATATCAGACGAGCAAAAACGGCGTAACGTTTGAACTTGAACCGATCAAAGAATCAGAAGGCGCGGGAGATTCGGTAACGTTCGGAGCTTTTTGTCATCCGATCGGCGGCGTTATTTCTATCGAAGAATTTGTTTGATTGAACGAAAAGTTATGTTTTTAGAAGAAAACACAATCACACATCAAGTTTTTACGACTTCCGTAATTCACAGTACGCAAATGACTTATGTTGCGGCGGTGATGGTTTTTGCGTGGCTCGCTTGGTTCATAATTCAAAGAATCAAGCGAGCCAATGCCAAATGCCGCAAACCCGCGCCAAGCCGCAATAAATCTTTGAAACGAGCCGCAAAAGTAAAAGATGAACTGAGTTCAATTTGGCTTCGCAAAGGTGAATCGAAAAAAATTCACGGAATCGGTGTCGGAAAAACGGACAACGGCGAACCGTGTATTCAAATTTTTATCGATAATTCGAGTTCGCAAATGTTTGAAAATCCGCCAAGCGATGCGGTTCCTAATGTTTACAAAGATATTCCGATTGTTTTGGTGGCGATGCCGCAAGCAAGTTTCCTCTCGATCGAAGAAATCTCGACAGGTTTTTCTGCCGAAGATTATCGAACATTGATTCGGGAAAAACAAGATGTTATTTTAGGCGGAATCAGCGGCGCGAATTCAAATTTGAAGGAATGCGGAACAATCGGATATTTTTGCCGTAAAAGGAGCTTGATTCCGCGAAAATCAGAGATTTATATGCTTAGTAATTCGCATGTTTTTGCCGATTTGCGCAAAGAAATTGTTGACGAACACGATCTGATCATGCAGCCGAGTCCGGGCGAATCGGGGAACAGCCGACCAATCGGCGAATTGGAGAAATTTGCGCATCCAAAACTTGAAAACGACACCAATGATGCAAATTTTGTTGATGCCGCAATCGCTAAACTTTGGAAACAAGAGATTTACAAACCGTTAATTCCGATGATTGGAACGGTGAAAGGTTTTGTCCGAAAAGACGATGTTCAAGTCGGCGAAAATGCCCGTAAATTCGGACGCACAACCGGTTTTACAAGCGGAAAAGTGTTCTCGGTTTATCTTGATATTTGGGTAAAATATGACCGAACAGGACAATCTTCATTTTTCAAAAACCAATTTCTGATCGAACCCGATAAAAATATCAATGAAAAATTTGTTGATAAAGGCGACAGCGGTTCATTGGTCATCGACGGTGAAAATTACGCGAGCGGACTGATTTTTGCCGGAGCAAACGGCGATGTCGAAATAAAAAAAGTCGGCGGAAATCCGGCAAACGAAAAAGAAGCAAAAATTATCAAAAATGTAAAAAATTACGGCGTTGCAAATCCGCTTAGCGAAGTGATGAGCAAACTAAACATCGATTTGCTGTAATTCTATGTTTCACGCCTTTTCAATCTCCGACAATTTGCGAACGTTTATCGAAATCGGTTCGCCTGCTTCAACTTTATTGTAAATACTGACGAATTTTGCGTTCCACACAATTTCGCTCGATTTATAGCTGCTTCGCGTGTGAACCGTTTGGGCAAAAGTTTCGTCGCTTGCGGTTAAAAGGATTAAAAATTCTGCGTCGGCGTTAATCAAATCTTGCTCGGTTAAGCCGAATAACGGCGAATTTTCGTCGATCGGATGAACGATTGTCCACGACAGCGGAAAAAACGAAACTTTGTCGCGTTCGAGTTCCAGTTGATCGAATTTCCGCACTTTTTGACCGTTTTCGTCAACGAAGCGAGCGAAAGCTATCTTCATTTCCAATTCGATAAGTTGATTTACCCGACCGTTTACCAGTCGAAACATAAATCCCGTAATCTCTTTATACGGAGCAATAACGGCGACTTCGGAAAGTTTTATTCTCGCCGTCGGACGCGAAAAACGAGCGAAAAGCATTCCTGTAACAAGTGCTTGCGACAAAATTCCGACTAAAGATTCAATCGTTACCAAAAAGTTTGCCGCCAAACCGTTCGGATGCAAAGTTCCGTAACCGATGGTTGCAAAAGTTTGGACGCTGAAAAAAAATGCTCGCAGAAAAGCGTTTTGAGTCGGTTCGTTTGAAGTATCAGCCAACGCCGAACTTCCGCACAATAGATAAGTGCCTGCAAAAATTAGGTTTATTCCAAAGAAAATGGTAATCGTAATCGTCATAAATGTTCGCCAATTCATCGTCAGCAACCAATGATAAAGATTTATCTTCGAATATTCGTTGATTCCCGTGCGTTTGACGTTAAAGGTTCCGTCACGATTGAGAAACCGCGAACCGCTTTCGTTTGTAACAACCGAACCCAAACCCAAATCGCGTTCGGTTTCATTGACCGGCATTTTTATCGTTTTTTGCATTTTGTTAAAAATAAGTTAATGTTAATTTTCAAACTTATTTTATGAAAACGCAACGACTCGCCGCCATTGACATCGGTTCAAATTCAATTAAACTCGCTATCGTTGAAGCCGCCGCGAGTGATTCTTTTACGGTTTTATTGCAGGAACGCGAGCGTGTGAGGCTTGGCGAAACGCTGAAAAACCGTTTTATTTCGCCCGAAGCAATTCAAAAATCGGCGGATGCCATCGCCAAATTTCGTTCGATGGCGGAATCTCGCCGAGTTGATACGATTATTGCCGTGGCGACTGCTTCGGTGCGTGAATCGAGCAACGCCGCCGAGTTTGTCGCCGAAGTCGAACGGCAAACAGGCGTTCGCGTCGAGGTTTTGTCGTCGATCGAAGAAGCTCGTTTAATCGGAGTTTCGGCGGTCGCATTTTTCCGGCAAAATAAAGGCTCGCTGTTAAATATTGACATCGGCGGCGGTTCGACCGAACTCAGTTTGATGAAAGACGGTTTGCCCGAAAAACTTTTTTCGATGAAACTCGGCGCCGTCGGGTTGAAAGAGAAGTTTTTATTTTCAAATCCGCCGAAAGCCAAAGAAATAAAGGATATGCAAGCCGAAATTAAACTTGCGTCGGAACGTCCGCTGAGAGAATTGGAAAACGAAACGCGCCAAATTGTTTGCGGAACCTCCGGCACGATTTGGAAACTTTCGAGTTTGACCAATTTGCCGACCGCGACAAGTATTTTGAAACGTCCCGAAATAAATTTGAAAAACCTTGTTCGCGTTAATCAAATGTTGGCGAAAATGACGGTTGAAAAACGCGCCGAATTACCGATTCTCAGCCCGCAACGCGCCGAAGTTATTATTGCCGGCGGACAAATTTTAGAATCAGTGATGCGGGCGTTAAAAATCGAGAATCTTCAAATTTGCGGTTATGCGTTGCGCGAAGGCGTGATAATCGACCATTTGCGGGAAATCGAGACGGAGAGTTTGCCGCCCGTACCCGATGTCGATGATGTCAAACTTCGCGGAGTTTTCGCCATCGGTCGGCGTTACGGCTACGAAGAACGACACGCTTTGCACGTCGCCAATTTAGCCGAAAAAATCTTTGATTCGCTCTGTTTGCAATACAAATTAGAACGACACGAGCGAACTTTGCTTTCCGCCGCCGCGATTTTGCACGACATCGGCTATCATATTTCGCACGAATCGCACCACAAACACTCGGCTTATTTGATAAAATACTCTGAAATTACAGGTTTTTCGGAAAACGAGAAAACAATTATTGCGAGTGTCGCCCGTTATCATCGCGGAAGTTTACCGCGAGACAAACATTTGGAATTTATGGCTTTAAATGAAAAAGATCGGGCGGTAATTTGGAAACTCGGCGCGATTTTGCGGCTTGCCGACGCTCTCGACAAAGGCTACGAAAGCCGGGTCAAAGACATTCGTTTCAGTCGCAGCAAACAGAATTTGAAAATTGAACTGAGCAGCGACCAAAATATAGAAAGCGAACGGCAAGCGATCGAATTAAAGAAAGATATGTTTGAACAAGCGTTCGATTGCAAACTGATAACAGATTAAGAATTAAAAGAAAGTTCGGAGTTCACAATTTATCGTGAACTCCAAACTTTTCAAAAAACTATGGCGATTAGAAAAATTACGGAATATCCGGAGAAAGTATTGGCGACGGTCGGCGAACCCGTCGAAAAATTCGACGATGAATTAAAACAACTTGTCGAAGATATGTTTGAAACAATGGAAGACGCGGAAGGCGTTGGGTTGGCGGCACCGCAAATCGGGTTAAATCTGCGGTTATTTGTGATGGATTGCGAAGGCGTAAAATTAGTTGCCGCAAATCCGGAAATTATCCGCGCCGAAGGCGAGCAATCCGGACAAGAAGGTTGTTTATCGGTCGGAAAAGTTCCGGCGGTGGTTGTGCGTCCGAACACGGTTACATTAAAAGCCCGAGACATTGACGGAAATTGGTTTGAACACACCGGCGAAGGGCTGACTGCCCGGTGTTTAATGCACGAAACCGATCATTGCAACGGTAAATTATTTCTTGATCACTTGCCTAAAATGCGCAAAGATATGGTCGTTACACGATTTAAGAAAGAAAAAAAATGGAACAAAGAATAATAAGAGGTAATGATAAATTGTGAATGATGAATGATGAATGATGAATTAAAATCTTTTAACTTGGTAGTTTAGACATTTCAAAATGTCAGAAAACTTCTGCCGGACTACTTATGAAAAATAAATTTATTTTGTCGGGCAAGGTGAGCGGGTTTGCGAGGTTACTGTTTGTGTGCGGGTGAAAAATTTCAGAATCGCAGTTAAATTTTGTTATTCCTTACTTTTCACCTGCTCAAAAAAATCTCATCTTTCCTCTATTTTGCGTTAGTTAGACGACTTGAATAAGTTTTTTGCTTATTCAAGTCTTTTTTTTGATTAAATTTTCACAACTTTCGCCCTTGTTTTCTGAGTGTTGCCGGATTTATCATAAAGCCTAGATCGTTTGACGCGAAACGTCCGAGATTCGGCAAAATTACGGGTAAATCCGTGTTGCTTACGCCAAACCAACGTCCAAGCGTGGCAGCGTATTGGTCAACCGAAGTGGTCGGAATCCAACGTCCGTCGCCCGTGTCGTTCGGTCCGTTTATTTGCAACGTCGGAACTGTTCCGTAGATATTTTTGCCGCGCACTGCGCCGCCGACCATAAACTGATAATTTCCCCAACCGTGATCCGAACCGTTGCCGTTGCTGCGGAAAGTTCTGCCGAAATCCGAAGCCGTAAAACTCGTTACTTTATCTGCCACGCCAAGTTCGTTAGTCGCGTTATAAAAAGCATTCAAGCCTTGACTGAGTTCGCGGAGCAAATTCGGATGCGTGTCGAGTTGAGCATTGTGCGTATCAAAACCGCCCATTTCGACAAAGAAAATCTGCCGACTGAGCGAAAGATTATTTCGCGCTGAAATCAATCTCGCCACCATTTTTAATTGTCTCGCAATATGCGTATCGGGAAAAACGGTTGTAATCGGTTGCGTCGATTGCAACGCTTGACTCAAAATGCGGTTAGTTTCAATCGCTCGTTTTTCGATGTCTCGATGCGCGTTTTCAAACTCGTTGGAGTTATCGAGAGCGAGAATTTGATTGATCGCCTGCGATTTCAAATCAGTCGTACTCGGATTGTCGTCATACCAACTTAAACCGATGCTGCCTTGGGTCGAAACGTGATAAAGCGGAGTGTTTGAGCCAACGCCGAAAGTATTTGCTCCGCCGATTGAAACGGACGTGAAATTTTTCCACACACCGTTTGAATTAAGCATCAAATCGCCCATTCGTCCGCCCCAACCCGTTTGCGTAAATACTTCGGGAATCGAGGTTTGCCAATGAACTTGTTGGTCGTTGTGCGAAAATAAATTGGGCGGCAAGGGAACCGATTCGGCTTCGTATTGCGCTTTGGAAGTTGGTACCACAAGCGGTCCGACATTTGCCAAAACTGCCATTTTTCCTTGCTCGAAAAGCGTTTGCATTTCGGCAAATTGCGGATGAAAACCATACTCGCGTCCGTCGCCCGCAGTCGGATTCATCGGCAAAATTTGATTAAGCGGAACAGCTAAATTCGTCCGTTGCGAAGCATAGGAATTGTAACCCGAACCACGCGGAATGACCGTATTTTCACCGTCGTTTCCGCCGTATAAATAGACGCAAACCAAGGCTTTGTAATCGGTTGGCGGATTGCTTGCCGCCGTCGCCGCCATAATCTTTTTGAGGTCTAAAAGTGTCCCGCTTGCGGCTATACCTGCCGAAGCGCAAATCGAACGTTTTAAAAAATCTCTGCGTTTCATACTTTTTTCTCCTTTATTTTTGGATGGCAAACTGTGGCGACGTAACGATTAAATGAATCGCCGTACGCACTCGTTCGGTTGGATTGCCGGCAGGTAATTGTTGCACCGTATTGACAATAATCGTCTTCATCGCGGTCGGCATTTGTCCCGCCATCAGCACTAAATTCAAATCATCGACAAGTTGACTCGGATTATTTGAAAGCGACAGATAATTAGTCAAATCTAGTTTGATTTCGTCCGCGTTCCAGCCGAAACCGCGATACACAATGTCCCGCATTTGGTTTGTGCTGCCGATTATTTGCGTGTCGTTGGTGATTTGAAATTCGGGCGAATAAAGCCCTGCACGACTGATTCTGCCGGGCTGAATATAATTCGGCTCAAAGAAATTAAAGACGGTCGCGGCTCGCAACGGATTTTGTCCCATCGACCAAATCGGCGATTCCAAATTCCAAATTCTATATTTTTGACTCGCGGCTTTTGCGTCGAACGCCCGCAACAACGCCGAAAATCTTAACACGGGTTCTTTTTGTTTACCGTAACCTTGTTGGGTGATTTGAGTCGGATTTCGCGCTTCGTCGTCGAGCAAAATCGCCCGCAAAACAGCTTGCATATCGCCGCGAACGCCTGAACCGTTGTCGGCAAAAACAGACGCAACACGATAAACATAGCTCGGACTCGGATTGCTCGTTACCAGCCGTTGAATCAGTTGCCGAGAAATAAACGGTCCGACATTCGGATGATTGAAAATGTTGTCGATTGCGGCATCGAGATCGTCTTCGGGCGTTTGTCCCGCCGGCAATGTAACGCCGTTCAGCAGTTTTTTCGGCTGACTCGAATGACGGTAAGGATACGGTTGCATCGGCACTCGCCACGCCCCGAAATTGTTTTCCGTATTCGGGTAATGATAATAAAAATTTTGATCGGTTACGGGAATTCCGCCATAACCCCAACCCGTGAAAATATAAGAAAACCCGATGATCGAATCTTGATCGTAAGTCGCAATCGGCTGACCGTTGGTATCGATAATCAACGAACCGTCGGGATGCAGTTTATATAATCCGACCGAAAAAAGCTGATTGATTTCGCGGGCATAATTTTCGTTCGGAACTCTGCCGGTGTAGGTGTCTTCGCGGTCGTTTTTGAGCATATCGAGATACGCTCCCATCGCCGGATTAAGCGAAACATTTTTCAAAACATCGCGGAAATTTCCGAACGAGTTTTGCTGAAGCGTGTCTATATAACCCGACATTGCATAAGGTTCGCCGGATAATTCCGATTCCGCCGAAACTACGAAAATCTCGCTCAAAGCAAATGCCGTCCGTTGGCGAAGTTGGTCGTTGCCGCGCAGGGCTTTCGTCCAAAACGCCTCCATTGTCTGGTTCATATAGACAGTTTCGGTTAATGCCGCGTTGTCTAAATAATCGATATGCGAAGTTGTCGGAGCATTAAATTGTTCGTTCAGCCACGGCTCGAAACCGAGCTGACGAACCCGCGTAACCTCCGCTTTTGTCGCTCCGAAAGTTGCTTGTGTCAAAAATCGGGCAACATCGTTATCGTCGCGCGGAATAGTTGACAACGGCGGATTGTTTGCCGGCGGCGTAAAGGTTGTCGAACCGTTGACACGGCGGTAATGCGAGCGAATTTCACCGGTCGGATAACGCGAAGAGTGAATGTTGATATAAGTTCTGCCGTTTTTGACGGCGTTCACAATATCTGCCACGGTCGTGTTTCCGATTTGGGCAAATGTCCACAGAAAACTTCCGTCGGCTCGCGGTGTTGCCGAATCAAAATCGTATAAAATCGGACCGTTCGTTCCCGGATCCGCCGGACCGTGAATATGCGCGGCAACTACCGGAGTCGTTAGATTTGAAAAGTTAAATTTGATGACAGCCGAACGTTCATCGGTTGCCAAACGCAAAGTCGAAACGCCCGAACCCGACGAAACAGAGCTTCCTTCGGGACGCAAATCGCCGACGTAAAGTGTTCCGCTTGAAGGAATCGGCGTTGGCGTAACGGTCGGAGTCGGCGTTGGGGTCGGAGTTGCCGTACCGCTCGGCGGAAACAAATATGCTTGCGAAACAAGTCGCTGGGTTTTACGCGGCATTGTCCACATCAAACGAACCACAGCCGAAACTCCGCCTTCGAAAAACTCCAGTTTAATATCGTATTTTTGTCCGCGAACCAATTTTACGGGCAAACTCGTATCGAGTGTCGGTCCGTGAAAAGTCCAATTATCAATCAATAAGCGTCCGTTCACCCACAACCGCACACCATCGTCGGAATAAGTGTGGAAACGAAAAACTCCGGTTTGAGGAGCAAGAATTTTGCCCGTCCAGCGAGCCGAAAAGTTATCGACCGGAACTTGTTGGGCAGGAGAAAAATTGCCGTAATCAAAATCGATTAAATTATCGCTTCGTGTCAAAACAGGCGTGCCGGTTAAATCTCGATTAGCAAAATAATCGCCTTTCAAACCGCTTCCGCCCGCGACTGCTTCTTGGATAAACTTTTCATCGTCAGTCGTGTCGTCGTCGTCGATGCCGGCATTTACCAAAAAAAACGGCACAGCCAACCACGCGCAACAAAAAACTCCGATTAACCAAAGTAAATTCAAACTGCTCTTTGTTTTTTTCGTTCGCATAAATAAAACTTCCCTTTGTTCGTTAGAATTCGAATTTGTGATTTTGAAAAATCATCGCTGATTCAGGAGAGGTTTTTTGTAAAAATAAATTACTTACAAAATAGTATAAACATATTTGCCGAATGTTAGTCAATGTTTATTTGTTGTATTGGATTGAGCGATGAACGCCAAAATATAAAGACGTTGGCGAGTATTTATTTTGCGGTGAAACTAAATTTTTTTTCGGCGCTGACTTCTTGGTTTCCGGATTCGTCAAAATGCGATTCGGATTGTAGAATTATAAGTTCGATTTAGATTGAAACGAGGTTTTTTATGCCGGAATTATTACCGACCAACCAACAAAATTTAGACATTAAATCAACACCGCGAGCGGAAATGAATCTTTATCCGCTGGACACTTTCAAATATGAATTCGCCGGCAAAGAAATTTGGGTACATTTTGAAATCCCCGAATTTACGGCAATTTGTCCGTTCTCGGATTTTCCGGATTTTGCGACGATAAAACTCAGTTATGTGCCGAATGAACTGTGTATCGAACTGAAAAGTCTGAAAATGTATATCAATAGTTTCCGTGAAGTAAAAGTTTTTCACGAACACGTTGTAAACGTCATTATGGAAGATTTTGTGGCGGCTTGTAACCCGTTGAAAGCAGAGATTTTCGGCGATTTCAACGTTCGCGGAAACATCAAAACCACACTCAACGCAAGTTATGCTTTGAAAGTAAATAATGAAAAGTAAAGAGTGAACAGGGCTTTCCCCTAGAGAGTAAAAACTGATTAAGTCTTTGTCGAATGGCGACTTAATGAATTTAGCCGTGTCTTTTAAGGCACGGTTAATCTGACAATCGTTTTCATCGCGTCAGTAATGACTGAGTTTAGCGTTAATTTTCACTTGTTACTGACGCGACAAAAAACTTTTGCTTTGCGTTCCGTGCAATAAATTATCCGGCTAAACTCATTTTATCGCGTGCGATACTCAAAGAAGTTTTTATTGGAAAGTCCTGAAGGAGTGAAAAACTCTTAATTTTGGCGGCGAATTTTCACTTTCGGTTATTGGTTTTTGACGCTAATTGGTTGCCGCCGAAAAAATCGGAATTTGTTCAAACATAAATTGCTCAAACGAAATTTCCAAAAGTTCTCCGACCTTTGCCGCAACTTGGCATTCGGGTTGCGAACAGGCGGTTGCCAATTCTGAAACGACTAAGAATTTTGCTTTTTCAAAGGTTCTTTGTTCACGAAAAGAAAGTTGTTTTTGGTGATTGAGGTAATTAAGTTTTTTCAACACATCGGCGACTTGAAAAACATCGCCGCTTTGAATTTTGTCTGCAAATTCGCGCGAACGAACTTTCCAATCACACGAAATTTCGATAAAACTTTCGCTCAGATATTGCATTAACTGCCCGCATTGAAACGAGTTAATGACAGGTCGCAAACGGACGCTGCCGGCGTTTGCGGTCGGCACAAAAATCAGTGATTCGTCAGCCAAGAGTTTTAGCGAATAAACTTCCACTTTATTCGCTCCAAGCTGTTTATTTTCAACACATTCAACCGAACATACGCCAAGATTCGGGTAGGCAAGTTTTTGCCCGATTCTGAAATTCATTTTTTCCTCCTTACGAGAAAACAAAAGCTAAAAAATTATCGAATAATCCACAGCAACACTCACAATCAACCTGAAAAGGCGATTGTGATTCAAAAAAATCTGATGTGGTAAAAATCAGTTTACCGGAGAATCGTAATTTATAAAAGATATTTCGGTAATTCTATCGTGAAGACGGAACCTTTGCCGAGATTTGAGCTGACCGCCACCTCGCCTTTGTGCAGCAAAGCGAGATGTTTGACAATCGCCAAACCCAAACCCGTGCCGCCGATTTCGCGCGAACGAGCTTTGTCGGTGCGATAAAAACGCTCGAAAATTCTGACTGAATGTTCGTTTGAAATTCCTTCTCCGCTGTCTTCGACTAACAGTAAATCGTGGTGTTCATTAGACTTATGAGAAACTGTAACGCTTCCGTCGAGGCGATTAAACTTGATCGCGTTGTCAATTAAATTAGTCATCATTTGCTCAAGCCTGAATCTGTCCGCAAAGATTCGGACATCTTTCGGGACGTTGTTTTGCAACTCGATTTGTCGCGATTTTGCTTTGGTCGAAAGGTTTGTAAAAATTTCTCCGATTAAAACATTAAGGTTGATTTGTTTTGCATCAATCGTGATTTTTCCCGCTTCGATAGAAGAAAGCTCGGAAATATCGTCGATTAAACGGTGCATTCGCGCGGCATTATTGCGAATAACGCCCAAAAATCGGCGATTGTTTTCTTCGTCGTCAATCGCCCCGTCTTCCAATGTTTCAACAAAGGCGAGAATCGAAGTCAGCGGCGTACGGAGTTCGTGTGAAACGTTTGAGAGAAATTCCTGCCGGATATTTTCGAGTTGTTCGAGGCGGGTAATGTCGTAAAAAATGCCGATTGCATTATTTTCAAACGGTGAGATTCGAACCTCGAAAAACCGTTTTGAAAACTCGAATTTCAGTTCCGAAGATTGTTTGTTTTCAAGTGCAAGTCTGAACGCTTCGTGAATGGTTAAGTCGCGAAAAACCTCGCTCAAACGTTTGTTTTCGAGTTTTCCGTTGCCGCGTCCGAATGATTCGTAAGCCGGTGCATTCGAAGCAATTATCTGCGAATTTGAATCCGCGATAACCACACTTTCACGCATCGTTTTCAAAAGTTCAAACAACGGCAAAGATGTTTCAGGTTTTTTGGCGAGCAAATTGCCGAAAAAATTCATAATAAACCCAAAGGACAACGGACAACTATTTTCCGCCCGCAAATCTGTAACCGATTCCGACCACGGTTTCGATACAACTTTCGCATTCCCCCAATTTTTGCCGCAGCCGGCGAATATGGACATCAAGCGTTCGCGTATCGCCGAAATAACTGTAACCCCAAACGTTGTCGAGCAAGTTTTGCCGGGTTGCCACGCGTCCCGCATTTTTGACTAAATTTTCGAGCAACGCAAATTCTTTCCGCGTCAGTTTTACATCATTTCCGCCGCAGACTACGCGAACATCGGCGAAATCGATTGAAAGTCGGTCGTCTTTATATTGTTTGACCACATTTTCTTCGACACGACGGAGAACAGCTTTGATTCGCGCCAAAACTTCGCGCACGGAAAACGGTTTGACAATATAATCATCGGCGCCGAGTTCCAAACCCGCGATTTTATCGACTTCCGCCGCTTTCGCCGTCAGCATAATTATCGGAATTTTCTTTGTTTCGGGTTCGCGACGAAATCTTCGGCAAAGTTCCATTCCGCTCATTCCGGGCAACATTAAATCTAAAATTATCAGCGAAGGTTTATTTTCCAACGCCAACCGCAAACCTTTTTCGCCCGATTCGGCAATCAAAGTTTTGAAGTTTTCGCGGTTGAAATTGTAACGCAAACTTTCGGCAATATCAGGTTCGTCTTCGATAATTAAAATTGTTTGATCCATAAAATTAATGGTGAATTGTGAATGATAACTGATGAATGACGGCGACCAAATTCACCAATCACCATTCACAATTCATCATTCTACTGTGCGTGTTTGATAAAAACCGCTTCCCGCATATAAACGGTCAGTTCGCAAATATCTTTGACATAATCGCCGATTCGCTCCAAATGTTTTCCGACAAACATTAACCGCGCAAGCCGTGTCGCTTTGGTCGCATCGCTTGACATCGCGGTCATTAAATCGTTAAAAAATTTGTCGTAAAGGACATCGACTTTTTTATCTTGTTCGATTAAAAGTCGCGCTTTATCCGAATCGTTCGACGTAAACGCATCCAACGCCGATTGCAACATTTCCGCCGCGCATTCCGCCATTTCGCTTAGTTCGCCAAAAGTTTGCAGTTCGGGTTCGTCGTTCAATTCGATTGCCGCCCGCGCAATGCTTGTCGCGTGATCGCCGATTCTTTCCAATATCGGCGTTATTTTTGAAATAGAAATCAGCATCCGCAATTCGCGGGCAACAGGACGACGAAGCGTTAAAAGTTCGATGCTCAACCGGTCGATTTCAAGTTCCATTCGGTCGATTACGTTATCGTTTTCCAAAACCTGATTCGCCACTTCGCTGTTGCGTTGCGTCAGCGCGTGCATTGCCCGTTGCAAAGCCAGTTCGACTTCGCCGCCGAGTAACAGCAAACGGTCGCGCAAAATGTTCAGTTCACGTTCCAAAAGTTTTTTTTGTTCCACAGTTAAAAATTAGAACAAAATTAATCCGAATTAACAATTAAGAATCAAGAATTAAGAATGCAAATAAAGAGATTAACCGTGCGAAGTTACGGCGAAATGAACGGAATGTTAAGAAGTTGTTAATTGTGAGCAAATAAAAAAACACCAAAAACACTTTCGCGTAATTGATGCTTTTTAACCGATAATTTAATGAATCCGACTAATCGTAATACTCCAAACCGAGATGCGTAATCAAATCTGCGCCTTGCAGATGACGCAAAGTATTTTTTAACTTCATCAACTGAATAAAAATATCGTGTTCGGGATAAAGTCCCGGAGCGGTTTGCGGCGCTTTGAAATAAAACGACAGCCATTCTTGGATTCCTTTCATTCCCGCACGGCTCGCCAAATCCATAAACAACGCCAAATCTAAAACAAGCGGTGCGGCAAGAATTGAATCACGGCACAAAAAGTCGATTTTTATCTGCATTTTGTAGCCGAGCCAACCGAAAATGTCGATATTGTCCCAACCTTCTTTGTTGTCGCCGCGCGGCGGATAATAGTTGATTTTTACCACATGCGAAAATTTTCCGTATAAATCGGGATAAGTTTCAGGTTGCAAAATATGTTCTAAAACCGATAGTTTTGATTCTTCTTTTGTCTTGAAATTTTCGGGATCGTCCAAAACTTCGCCGTCGCGATTGCCTAAAATGTTGGTCGAATACCAGCCGTCGAGTCCGAGCATCCGCGATTTCAAACCCGGAGCAATGATTGTTTTCATCAAAGTTTGTCCGGTTTTAAAGTCTTTTCCGCAAATCGGCACACCGCAATCTTCTGATAATTTCAGCAACGCGGGAATATCAACCGTCAAATTCGGCGCGCCGTTGGCAAATGGAACGCCTGCTTTTATCGCCGCGTAAGCATAAATCATCGAAGGGGCGATTTTCGGATCGTTGTCGTACATCGCTTTTTCAAACGCTTCGATGGTTTGATGAATTTCGGTCGGTTCGTGATAAATTTCGGTTGAAGCCGCCCACACCATAACTAACCGGTCGCAGTTGTTATCGGCTTTAAATTGTGCAAAATCAGCGATTAACTGTTCGGCAAGCTCCATTTTGTTTTTGCCTGTTTTGACGTTTTCGCCTGTGATTCGCTTGACATAATTTTGCTCGAAAACGGCTTTCATCGGTTTCAGCGAAGAAAGTTCTTCGGTCAAAGCGTTGACCAAATCTTTATCTAAAACGCCCGCGTTAATTGCCGCATCGTAAGCCGAATCGGAAAAAATATCCCACGCGCCGAAAACTATGTCGTCTAAATTTGCCAACGGCACAAAATCTTTAATCATCGGGGAATTGTTATCGGTTCGTTTGCCGAGCCGAATTGTCCCCATTTGCGTTAAACTACCGATCGGTTTCGCCATTCCTTTGCGAATCGCTTCTACGCCCGCCACAACTGTTGTGCTGACTGCACCGAGTCCGACAAGCAAAATACCGAGTTTTCCTTTTGCCGGAGCAATTTCTACACCTTTATTTACCATTATTTTCTCCAATAGAATAAGAAATGAAATAATAACGTTTCCGAAATGTTAAGACAAATGCAGAGACGCTTTAGTTTACCGATTTATTCGATAACTTTTTAATTTTCAACTTATTAAATTTCTTCTGACCGCAAGTTTATCAATCAAATTTCTTTTAACTTCTACGCCGATTCCGGCTTTTTCCGAGGCGATGATTGTACCTTTTGACGTAACTTCAATCGCGGGTTCGACAATATCTTCGTGAAAATATCGCTTTGATGCGGAAACATCGCCGGGCATTGTATAACCCGCGAGCGTCGAAATCGCAATGTTATGCGACCGACCGATGCCGGCTTCGAGCATTCCGCCGCACCACACGGGAACGTTGTTTTCGCGGCAAATTTTCTCGACTAATTTTGATTGAGTGTGTCCGCCGACTCGTCCGTTTTTCAAATTTATGATTTTGCCCGACTTCATTTCGATTGCTTTTCGCGCGTCTTCGGGTGATTTTATCGGTTCATCGAGACAAATCGGGGTTGAAATTCGGCGTTGCAGTTTGGCGTGATCCAAAATATCATCGTGCGAAAGCGGTTGTTCGAGCATCATCAAATTAAATTCGTCCAAACTTTTCAGCAATTCGATATCGTCGAGTGTGTAAGCCGAATTGGCATCGCCCATCAACGGAATATCGCCGAAATGTTCGCGGACTTTTTTTATCACGGCGTAATCCCAACGCGGCGAAATTTTAATTTTTATTCGCTGATAACCTGCGTCTAATTCGGTTTGAATTTTGTCGAAAAGTTGTTCGACCGAATCTTGGATTCCGATGGAAACACCGCACGCGATTTCTTGGTTGACACCGCCGAGATGTCGCCACAACGGAACATTCAAATTTTTCGCTTCCAAATCCCAAATCGCCGTTTCAATCGCGGCTTTCGCCATCCTGTTTCCGCGCACGGCTTTTATCAAATCCCAAGCGTTTTCGGCTTTTTCAAACTCTTTTCCGATAATTGCCGGCGACAAAATCTCGCGCATTACCGACCAACAACTTTCCGTCCATTCTTCGCAATAACTCGGCGATTCGCCTGCCGTGCATTCGCCCCAACCTTCGTTTCCGGCTGAATCTTCAACGCGAACCAAGATAATTCTGCGTTCGTAAGTTCTGCCGAAACTTGTTTCAAAAAAGTGGACAAGCGGAAGTTTGATTTCTATCAGTTCGATTGATTTTATTTGCATAAAACGTTTAGTTTAACACAAATAAGAGTTTGCTTGAAATTTGCCGCCGAAACATTCAATATAAAAGGGTATGAAAAAATTACTCTTTTTGCTCATTTGCAACTTCGTTTTTTTGCTCGGCGTTCACGCCCAAGTTTGTCAGCGTGTCTCGATTCCGTCGTATTTTTATCCCGGAAGTCGTTGGACGCAAGCGATTAACGCGGCGCCGAAAGTCGATTTTATGCTGATAAATCCGAATAGCGGTTCGGGAACAAGCGTCAATTCCGATTATGTTTCGACGGTTAATCAAGCAAAATCTGCGGGCGTAAAAATCTACGGCTACGTTTCCACAAGCTACGGAAATCGTTCGCTTGCGTTGATTACCCAAGACATCGACAATTATCGAAATTGGTATCAAGTTGACGGGATTTTTCTGGATGAAACGCCGTCAACAACGGCACAACTCGCGTTTTATCAACAAGTTGCAAATTATATTCGGACACAGCCCGGTTCAAAAGTGATATTAAATCCGGGAGTTTTTCCGGACGAAGCATATATGAATATCGGCGATGTGGTGGTTGTTTTTGAAGATAAATACAGCAATTATCTCGGCATTCAAATTCCGGCATGGATAAATAATTATTCGCCGAACAAGTTTTGGCACATCATTCACACCGCGACCGCCGCCCAATCGAAAAATGCGTTGGCTTTGTCGAAACAACGTCGAGCCGGACATATTTACATTACCGGCGACAAATTGCCGAATCCATACGACACTTTGCCGAGTTATTGGAGCAGTTTTATTTCGCAGATTTCGCCAACTTGCCCGTAGCGTTTTCGCGGGTCAAAACTATTTTTTCTCAACCTTGGCGGGTTCTTCCGTAATCGGCAGAATCCGCAGAATTCGGTCGTCGATTTTTTCGGCATCGCCGCGACCGTCACGGTTTGACGTTGAAAAATAAATCGAACCGTCGGGAGCAACCGCAACTTCGCGGATTCTGCCGAATTGTTTTTCGACCAATTTATCGTGCGAGACAATCTTTTTGCCGTCCAAGACCAGACGAATAATCATTTCGCCTTTCAGACAGCCGATAAAGAAATTGTTTTTAAAATCGGGAAACAAATTTCCGCGATAAAAAGTCCCGCTTCCGGGTGCGACTGCGGGCGAAAATTCGATGATCGGCGTTTCCATTCCCGCTTTAGTTTGGTTGTGGCTGATTTTGTCCCAACCGTAATTTTTGCCGCGTTCGACGATATTTACTTCATCGCCGCCGCTGCGTTTGCCGAAAAGCGAAACGCCGTCAATCAACGAAGGTCCGTGTTCGGTCTGAAACATCACGCCGGTTTCGGGCTGAAAATCCATACCTTGAGCGTTGCGATGTCCGTAAGTCCAAATTTCCGCTCTTGCACCTTTTTGTTTAGTGAACGGATTATCGTCGGGGATTGTGCCGTCGTCATTTAAACGCAAAGTTTTACCGTTGATTGAATCTAGTTTTTGAGCAAGTTTTTGCTCGGTCGCATCGCCTGTCGTGATGTAAAGTTTGGCATCGGGACCAAATTTCAGACGAGTTCCGGCGTGATATTTTGCCGCTGAAATCACGTCGATTATCGTCTTCGGTTCGACCAAAGTTTCGCCTGTTTCACGATAGCGGACAACTTTTACATTCTGCTTTTTGTTCGCATCTTGATAAGCGTAAGACATATAAACAAAGCGGTTATCGGCAAAGTTCGGATGCAAAACCATTCCCATCAAACCGCTTTCGCCGGTCGGTTCAACATCGGGAACGGTAAAAAAAGGCTTCTCGCGGAGCTTGCCGTTTTCAATCAGACGAACTCTGCCCGGACGTTCGGTAAAAAATATGCGTCCGTCGGGCGCGAAAACGATTGACCACACAACCTCAACATTTGTCGCCACCGTTTCAATCCGAAACTTCGGCACACTTTTCGATTCCGGTACGATCGGAAAATCAATCTCGCCGTCGGCTTCGCTTGTTGCTTCGTTTTCTGCGGCTGTTGAGCATCCGCTGAATGATAAGCATAAAAACATGACCAGAATTATTTTTGACCAAGAAATAAACATTGCTTCAAATCCGCTTTTTATAAATATCTCGATTTTACAACAAAATTGCCAATCAATCTTTGACTTTTTTGAAGTTCTTTGGTGAATCGGGTATAATCGGGTATATTATTGGGTATGCTTGAATCACTCGACAAACTTTCCGCCGAACTGAACCTTTCGCACGAGGTTTTGAATTTAATCGCGGAAATTGACGAATTCAAAGGAAAATGGGAGGTTTTAAGCTCTCTTTCGCCTGAAAGATTGTCGGCTTTGCGGAGTGTGGCAACAATTGAAAGTGTCGGTTCATCAACCCGCATCGAAGGCGTAAAGCTAACAGACAGAGAAGTTGAGACGCTTTTGACGAATCTCAAAACCTATTCTTTCAAATCGCGTGACGAAGAAGAAGTTGCCGGATACGCCGAGGCAATGGAAATCATTTTTGAGTCTTGGCAGGAACTGAGCTTTACCGAAAATCACGTCAAACAACTTCATTCAATCCTTTTGAAATTCAGCACAAAAGACGTTTCGCATCGCGGAAAATATAAAACTTTGTCAAATAATGTCGTGGCTTTTGATAAAGACGGAAAAGAAATCGGCGTAGTTTTTGCGACTTGTTCGCCGTTTCAAACGCCGTTTGAGATGGAAAAATTAGTTAGCTGGCTTAATCGGGAAACTATGATTCATCCGCTTTTGAAAACCGCCGTTTTTGTCGTTTGCTTTCTTGCCGTGCATCCGTTTCAAGACGGAAACGGCAGACTTTCAAGAATTTTGACCACACTTTTACTCATAAAATTCGGTTATCAATATGTTCCGTTTGCCTCGCTTGAAAGCGTGATTGAAGACAATAAAGACCTTTATTACAACGCTTTACGCAAAACTCAAAAGACTTTGACCGAAAATCAAACCGATTGGCAAACGTGGGTTTTATTTTTCCTGCGGTGTCTGAAAAAACAAAAAGATAAACTGAGTAAAAAACTGGAACGCGAACGGCTTCTGCTCGTCAAATTGCCGAGACTTTCCGTTGAAATTCTCGCACTTGTCCGCGAACACGAACGGCTGACAATTTCCGACCTCGAAACTTTCACCCAAGCCAACCGCAACACGCTCAAGGTGCGTCTGCGTGAACTCGTGAGCGACGGTTTTCTCTCGCAATCAGGCAAGGCACGGGCGACTTGGTATAGTTTACAGATTGCGAATAATTCTGTTTTGTGAAAACTGCTTACAGATTTAGGTATAAATTGAGATTGTCATTATCTTCAAATCT
Source organism: Acidobacteriota bacterium (assembly GCA_031430435.1). Taxonomy (GTDB): domain Bacteria; phylum Acidobacteriota; class Blastocatellia; order Pyrinomonadales; family Pyrinomonadaceae; genus JANNVK01. Next base: position 585 of record JANPBM010000110.1, on the reverse strand, counting down.
GATAAAATTTTAATTATCTTAAAATTGATAAGGAACATTGCTTGTGAATTCAACTATCGAAAACCAACTTCGCAGTATTTTAGACCAATATAAGACCTCATTTTCTGAAAAAATTTATCGGGAAGAAAACGAGGATTTTGATGTTCTTATGGATGTATTTGCCATAACTCCCGAATTAAAAAGGGAAAACCGCCAATATTGGGGTAGTCAATTAGGAAGGTGTTGGCAGTTATTGGTTTGCAAATTGTTTGAACTTTGTTGCGAAGATTTTAAACCTGCGATGAAAATCGGAAGCAAAGAACCTTGTGATTGCGTAGTTGGGAAGGATGCGATTGATACAAAATATAGAATTGGTTCCGGTGATCAAGGGACGCTCGAAAACTTCCAAAAGAACGCAGAATTTTTTAGAGAACAAGGTCTAAATCCTGTTTTGCTAATTGTCAGTTCTGCACGGGACAAAACGCGATAACTCGTATATTGTCAGCATCTTAGGACTTCAAAGATATTGATTGTCGAGTGTCTTTTTATTTCACACAAGACTTCTTGGATTATTTCGCTTCCCAATCTGAACCAACTTTTTTGCGG
>JANPBM010000109.1:0-2364 GCA_031430435.1 Acidobacteriota bacterium | reverse complement strand
TTCGACTCGCCACGTTCCCGTATTCGGCGCAAAACTCGAATAATCCGTTTTCCCGTCGCCGTCGAAATCCGAAACACGATTCTTATTCGGCGCCGCGATTTTTGTAACATCCAAAATCTGCAACCCGTAAGTTAAATCGCCTGTCAAAACTCTATTTTGTCCCAAAAAAGGAAAAACTGCCCAGTTTCCGTCATAGGTTGTCGGCAGAGCGTTTTGCGTATTCGCCAATCCGCAAATCATATCCCACGGATTTTCCGCCAATTTCTCTTTTTCTTCAGTCGTCGGTTCAACAAAAGTCGGCTGATAAGTGTCATATTGCCCGACGCGGACAGGATTTGCAGGGTTTGAAATATCAAAAACCTGCAAACCTGCCTGATACCACGCAACATACAAATAATTTCCCATGACGACCGGATTGTGCGGGGTTACGGCGTTGATGCCCAAAGCAATCATCCCGACACTTCTGACCAGTAGCGGATTTGCCGGATTGGTAATGTTGTAAACGCGAACATCACCGTTTCCGCCGGTGGTTTCGCGGCAACTGTACAGATAATTTCCGTCTTCGCTCGACCAACTGCTGTGCATATTATTTCCCGCTGTTATACTTGTCGAATCTTCGATAAAACCAAGCAAAGTCGGCGCTTGCGTGGCGACATTGGCAATATCGTAAATTTCGGTGCGTCCGCGTGTCGAAGCATTTCCCCAACCTGAGGTAAACAGACGATTCCCGCGAATATGAAAAGCGTGAACCCATTGAATTTCAGTCGGATTAAAATCACGAATAAAAACGGGACTTGCCGGATTGCTGACGTTGATAAATTTGATGACTTTGTTTGATAAACTGTTAGAATTCTCAATCAAAATGTTGTTCCAAATCATTATTTCATGAATCGAATTATGTCCGTTTCCGTTAGTTGAATTAACAATTCCCAATAAAACCGGACTTGCGGGATTGGTTAAATCGACGATGTGAACACCGCCGCCGCCGCCGCTGCCGAAATATCCGCGATTGCCGACCACAATCGCTTCTAAAAACTGTTGGTTATTACCCGGATTGTACCAACTCAAAAGTGTTGGAGCATCGGGGTTTGAAATATCATAGATAAACGCGCCGGTACAATTATAACTTCCCTGCACGGCGATATTTCCTTCGGCAAAAATATCCGAAAATTTATAACGCGAAGTTCCGCTGTTGCAATTCGGCGTAATTTGCGAACGAAGTCTTACTTTCTGCGCGAACACAGCCGAGTAAGATAAAATAACAATAACGATTAACAATAAAAAAAGTCTTTTCAACGACATTTTTTTTCCTCCAATTTAAGATCCAAATTATGTTGCGCAAAAGTAGCAAAGATTTTGAGGTTTACCGAATAGTTTTCGGTAATTTTTCTCTTTTTCACTTTTGTCGTTGACGATGCCGATTGCGAAACATCGCGAGTTATCAGGTCAAAATTATAAACGTCGAGTTTATGGTTGCACGGAATTAGGCGAAGGTCTGTCGCCCGTTTGCCCGAATACTTTTTGCACCACCGCGTTGTTTGAACTGTTCAACCGATACCATTCGTTCGTTGTCGGTCGAAATACTCCGACATCCGTTTTACCGTCGCCGTCGTAATCCGCCGCCGTGATAATATCCGTCGCCAGTCCGAAAACAGGCACCGACAAACTGTTTGTCGAACTGTTCCAAATATACCAAATATGTTGTGTGCTTGATCGCGCCACCGCGAAATCCGCTTTGCCGTCGCCGTCGAAATCTCCCGTCAACGGTTTGTCGCCGTTCAACCCGAATTGCACATACAACGGAATACTCGACGAACTTTGCAACACATACCACGTTCCGTTGCTCGGTCTCCACACCGCCTGATCCGCTTTGCCGTCTCCTTCAAAATCTCCCGTCACAACTTTGTCGCCTGCAATTCCCCACTGCACCGCCCGAAATCCCAACGCGCTTTGGTTGATATACCACACGCCCGTGCTTGGTCTCCACACCGCGACATCCGTTTTGCCGTCCGCATCGTAATCCGCCGCGACCGGAATATCGGAACTTAATCCGAATCGGACAGCCGACGACGTGCCGGTTGAACTTCGTTGAATCCACCAATCGCCCGTGCTTGAACGCCAAATTGCAACGTCGGTTTTACCGTCGCCGTCGTAATCGCCCGAAACAATCGTGTCGGAACTTAATCCGAATTGAGTCGCCGAATTTGCCGCATTCGAACTGTTTTCGACTCGCCACGTTCCCGTATTCGGCGCAAAACTCGAATAATCCGTTTTCCCGTCGCCGTCGAAATCCGAAACACGATTCTTATTCGGCGCCGCGATTTTTGTAACATCCAAAATCTGCAACCCGTAAGTTAAATCGCC
>JANPBM010000108.1:0-2951 GCA_031430435.1 Acidobacteriota bacterium | reverse complement strand
TCTAAAGTGCAGACTCAAAGTCTCAGTTTGTCTCACAGACTCATCTCTTCCAACAATTATCAAGCGTCCAAGATAATCGTTAAGTAGTCAACTTTCAACATACAAGTTTGTTGCGGCGTTTAACAATATTCAAACTAAAGTTTATAGACAATCTAAAGAATGTCGCACTTTTTTTACTTGCCGTTCGGTTTATCATCGCCCAAACTGATGCCCATAATTCGCGGGTTATTCAGAAATTCGATAAATTTATCGGCATTTAATTTTGCCCGCACAACGGTTGCGTTATTTTTGTCGATTGCCACAAACATCAACCGCACGTTGTCGCCGTCTTCCTTCATATACGCATAAACTTGTTCGCCTTCTTTTGATCGCACGCGGACAATCGGACTCCAATCCGCGCCAAGCGAATCTTTCATTGCCGACTGCATTTCTTGGTCGAGCGTTGCCCGTTTGAACGTTAAACTTTTAAACATGGTTACGTCGAAACTTGTTACGCCGGCGGGACGAACAACTTTTACCGCAATTTTTGCCAACCACATAAAAGGAATTTTCACCTTTTTTGCGCTGTAATTTGATTGTAAATGATTGACGATTTGTTTATACGCCTTGCCTTGGGCGTTTGCCGTGTGGATTCCGAAGGCGAAAACCGTAAGCAAAATTGTCGCTAATATGATTTTTTTCTTGGTCATCGTTTTATGCTCCTTTATGGTTTTGGTTTTTCTTCGGTTTCTTTTTCGATGCCGATTGTCGGAATGTTCAACTTCCCGCTCAATTCGGCTAATGAATCGAGATCGATCGGACCGATTACATTGACCAGCACAATACTTTTCGATTCGCTCAAAACTACGGCTAAACCGCTCACGTTATCGCCTTCGAACATCGTGTAAACATCAATTTTTTGATTCTTTTTCTTGCTCCGAACGTTGGCGATTTTTATCCAACTCGGATTATTCAGTTGCGAACGAATTTCTTCGATGTCAGCCAAATTATATTCGTTTTCACCGGCAAAATTATAAACGCGGACGTAAATCCCTTCTAAACCTTTGATTGCCTCGCCGATTTTTTTTGCGTCTTTGTCATTAACTTTGGTCATCACTCGCTTTGCCATCGCCAACATTTTACCGTCGATGTTTACTTCGATAACGTCCGTCGCTTTTGTTTCAAGTCCGTTTAAACGATCGAAATTAAGCCGTGCGTTTTGGGCATTTGCGGTCATTGCAAAAACCAATAACAGCATCGGAACCAACATTTTTATTGTATTTTTTATAAATTTCATAATTGCTTTCTCCTTATTTCGTAACTGTTTTTTTATTGACGACGGAATTAAAGTCTTCCGCGTTATAAATCTTTTCTTTGACGATTTTAAGTTTTGAACCTGTAATCGAAAGTGCAAGTTTTAATTGCTCGTAAGCAAATTTTTCTTCGTCGGTTAATGTTTTAACCTTAATTTGCGGGATTGTTTTAACGCTTTTTTGTTTATAAAGAGCATATTTATTAACATTTTGAGCAGTCAAAATCTTTTCCGGAGCAATACTTTTTTCTTGCAGAGCAGTCTTAAACTTTTGCAGAGTAGTATTTTTCTTTTGCAGAACAGTCTTCAAGACTTGCGGAGCAGTATTTTTTTCTTCCGGAGCGGTCAAAATTGTTTGCGGAACGGTCTTTTGCTCTTCGGGAATACTCTTAAACGTTTGCGGAGCGTTATTTTCCGACAAATTGTCATTCTGCGCATCTTTTTTGCCGATATTCAAAGCAAAAAGTCCGAGCATAAACGTAATCAGCAGACTTGCCGCGATTGCAAACGCATATCTGAAAGTTTTCTGCCGCGTTTTATTCGGAAAAACCATAACTTTTACGGGCAACATTGGCGCGGTTGTATTTTTCCGGCGAAAACCTTGCAGTAAATTCTCCAGATTTTCTATTTCGGCATCTTCGCCTGTTTTATCGAACAAATAATCTTTATTCATTTCATTTCCCCGCAATTCCTAATTTCTCGCGCAAAAGTTTCATTCCGCGATGTAAGTTTACTCGCACCGATTCCGGTGTTAAACCTGTTTGCTCGGCAATTTCGTTGCCTGTCAATCCTTCGACCAATCGCATTATCAAAGTTTCTTTGTATGCTTCGGGCAAACTTTTGATAATATCCAAAACTTCTTTTGCCTCGTTTTTACGACTGCCCGCGTGGCTCAAATCTTCCGAAAGTTCTTCGGTCGGTTTTGATTTGCGATAAAATTCTGCGGCTTGATTGCGGGCAATTATTGCCAACCAACCGCCGATTGCTTTTGGTTCACGCAACGTTTTTATGTTTTGATACGCCGTTAAAAAAACTTCTTGAACTAAATCGGCAACCTCGTCTCTCGGCGACCGCGACAAAATTATCGAGTAAATCATCGGCGAAAAACGTCGGTAAAGTTCGTCGAAAGCCGTCTGATTTCCGTTGCAAATATCTTGCACCAGTTTTTCTTCCGCCGAAATTTCTTCCGCAAAAAACCGGTTCTCTTTTGTTTGTTTACGGTCGGCTAAAAAAAATATATTGTCGGGCATTCTTGTTTCGGACATTTACTTAAAAAGTGATGAACTGTAAAAATTATGAATTAAGTATAAATCGGATACGAATGAAATATAAATGCGTTTCACAATTCATCACTGTTTTCGGCGTTTTATTGCTTACCGATAATAAAGATGCGGCGAAACGGTGAAATGTTAACCGAGAAAAATAATTTATTCATTTTTTCATCGGTTCATCGATTCATTACCGGATTTTCAATAAATCAATGACTAGGCAAACAGGAATTGGTTTGCGAAAACGCTTTCCGAAAAGTACAACATACTTTAGATACTGTCTTGAAAGTCAACCTAAAAAAGCCAAATTCGGGTTAAACGGCATATTGTGTTTTAAGACACCAAAAGCAATATGCAGCAGTTTTCTCATTGCCGCACAGATTATTTGCATT
>JANPBM010000107.1:0-46500 GCA_031430435.1 Acidobacteriota bacterium | reverse complement strand
TCCAATAATTTCTTCTAATTCACGCCTAGCTCTTTCCAGTTCTTCTTCCCTTTCTAATTCTCTTTCTCGGTAGTCTTTTGGTCTAAAAGGTCTCATCAATATATTGCCAATAACTTCAAGCACGGGAAGAACCTTTAATATAAATTTGAATACAAAAAGCACTAGAGCGTATTTCCAATTTAGAATAAACAGGCTCCAAAAAAGCAGAACCTGAACCATATAAAAGATTGAAATCCATCTTGGCAGTTCTGGATGAATTTCGCCTCGCTTCCTTGCTTGGATTAATCTTGTATCGAAAATTACGATTGAAGCCACAAGAAAATAGAGAATCGTCAACCCCAAATAAAGTAACGATAAGAATGGATATTCAAACATATTTTTGCCTCTTTAATTTCATCAAACTGTTGCAAACCTTTTATCCAAAGCCGCAATCAACTAAATCACACCGCCAAATCTACTTCCAAATTTTCCTCAACGCCTTTCCGATTCTTGAGCCGTTTGAGCGTAAGTTCTTTGGCTTCATCGTTGGTTAAATCTTGCCGCATTCCGTGGCTGATATAGAATTTGATAATTGCCTTTAACGATAAATCTTTGCGTTCGGCAATTTTTTCCAAGGCTTGATAAGTCAGCTTCGGAATGCTTATTGTAACCTCTTCTTTTTCTTCGGGATAAGGTCTTAAAACATAGCCTTCTTCCGTGATAATTTCTTTAGAATTGTTCATCATAATCTTTTCTCTCGTGCGAAGTTGCCGGACGTGCAGAGATAATCCGCATCCGAACTCCGCGTTCTACACCACAAACAACATTTTAGTCGAATAAGATAATCCGACTAAATAATCACGTTGTTCTTCTTTAACTGAAGCATCGCCCAAAATATAAAAGCGGTCAAAGAAAACTTCGGCGGCTTCTTCAAATTGAAAATATTTGCCGCATATTTTTCTTCGTCCCATTCAAATTCAAGGTCTTGCAATTGAAAGATTTTATCCATAACTTAAATTGCTTCGATTAGAATGTCAGCGTGATAATCATACACCGCTGTAACGATTCGTCCGTGTTTGATTAGTGTTTTCATAAGTTTCTTATCTCATTCGGATATAGATCAGGAAACCAATATCCTGCCGCGTGTGTCGGGAAACCCAATCGCACCAAGCCTTTTTCTGATTTTGAAAGCAATAAACCTTCGTCCAACAGATTTTTCAAAATGGTTCGTCCGGTTCTTTCGCTCATTTCAATAATTTGAAAAACCTCGCCACGCGAAATTTCACCTTTCACCGCCATTGCACAAAAAACTTTGCCGACTTGCGGATGAAGTTTAGCAAGTTTTTCACCTTTTTCATCAACAATTAAACCTGCGTTTCTGAGGTGGACATATTTTTCTAACCGTTCCAAAAATCCATTCAACGAAAGCAAATTATTCATATATTCGGCTTGGTCAAGACAAGTTTCAAGAAAAAAACGGCAAAATTCAGTCAATCTTTTGTCGGACAAATTCCCGCGTCCGTCAAAATCATTTTCTCTTTCGGAATCTGCCGCCGCCAAATATTTTCGATAATCGTTGCGTTTTCTGGCAAGTCCGCGACTGACATTCCACAAACCGTAGCCTTCAAACTTTATTTTCTCAAAATAAGCATCGGTAAAGAGCCGTGCAACTCTGCCGTTTCCGTCTAAAAACGGATGAATCCACATTAAACGATGATGTGCCGCCGAAAGTGCTAAAATCGGACGTAACCCATTCATTTTTTTAGGATTATAAGCCGCATCAAATCTGCTTAAAAAACTATTCAGCGATTCGGCAACAGGCGGAATATGGAGACCGACTTTAACCAATCTTTCACGCAATTTGCCCGCTTCAACCCAAACTTTTTCATCACTTTCGCCTTTTGCCCAACGGAGATTTTCGGGCAATCTTTCGTAAAATTCACGATGAACCCAACATAAAAAATCTTCGCCGGTAATTGTTTCGTCCGGATTTTCTTTCAGTCTTTCGCTGATTTTCCTTTGAACTTCAATATGAATTCGGCTTTCAATTTGCAAGTCGCGTTTTTGTGCATTGCTCGAATAATCGCCCGCCATTGCCCGTTCAATGTCAATCGGATGCGTCCCGTTGCCCTCAATTAAATTGCTGTAATAGCTGTTGACGACTCGCAAAAGTTCCCGAATATCCGCCAACACGACAGGCGAAAGTCTGCCCTCAAGTTTAGCCGAAACCGCCACTAATTTTTTAGCAAGGTCTTCCAATTCTCCGCTTTTTGACGGAAATAAAGGCTCAAATTGTGAAATAGAAGTGAACATTTTGCCGATATATTTGCCGATATAACAGAATACTAAATCAAGCAATGATTGATTATATTAGTAATCTACTTCTTTACACAAGCTAAATTTTGCCGATGTGTTTGCCGATTATTAGAAATTGTCCGTCGCCGTAACGATTCGTCCGTTTTTGATTAGTGTTTTCATAAAGTTTAGATCAACTCATTAAAAGGAAGTGATATACAAAACTATCGAATATATCCGACATTAAGAAGCCTTTTTGCTTCACAATAATCTCTCGTAAAATCTGAGTTGTTCATTTGGTAAATGAACATACTTCCAAGAAATGTAGACCGACTTCCATCTGTGTTAAAAGGAAGATGCTCCATATTATACGGCGACAGACAATATTTTAAGCCGTATTTTAAGTCAGATGTTAGAACTAATTCCATTAAATCTGCCCTTATTGTTTTTTTCCCTTTACTCGTTATCCAATCAGCATTGATTGGATTTGATTTATAAAAAGGAAATTTAACCGAAATTATTCCACTAGGTAAATCAACAAAACCGACAAAAACTCGGTTATTTTTTATCCAATTTAGATCGGCAGAGAAAACCGATAAATATACATTCCTTTCATCTCCATTAAATTCGACCGTAATGGTCTTTTTAGCATTATTGCTTGGTGCGAGAACAAGATCCGAGCCATCACTTGCGAATGTGTTGGTTTTTCTAAAAACTTCTAACATTTTCTGCTTTTGGTTGAAGTTAAACTGAAAACTTGATGACAACTTATCAAATAAATTATTAACATTATTACTATCATTGCTTTTATCCGAAGGAAAGTAACCCGAACTTTCATCAAAATGGAATTGTTGAATTTTATTATATTGAAGTTCTACTGTCATTCCTTCAGGGAAATGCGATGTTCCCGTTTCGATTCTTTTAGATACTGGATTTGGTGGATTTGCTTTGTAAGCTAAATCTACTAGACGGTCAATATATTTTTTGAAATCGGCATCGTCGTTTAAATTTAGCCGGATGGTATAAGCAATGCCCATTGTTTTAAGCGGAACAAGCGATCTCATTAGATTTTTCGATAAGTCGTTGAGTATTGATGATGGATGTTTGAGTGTTGATAATGTTTTTGGACGTTTCGAGTTGAATTCGCACGTCTTTTAAAAGTCTTGTATTGCCTTTTACAAGTATTTGTTGTTGTTCAGCGGAATCATTTAGGGATTTAATTATGTTTTCAGTTCGGGCTAATACTTGATTTTGTCCGTCAACATTCTTTTTAACATTTTCAGAAATTTCACCTGTTTTCGCAATGATCCCTTTTTGGTCTTTGACAATTCCTTCTTGAACACCAACGCTTTTTTGAACATCTTCTGCCACTCCTTGTGTTTTTAGTAGAACTTTATCCGTTTTTCCAATGTTTTCGGTTGCCTGCTGAACTAATTTGTCGAATTGACTGTTTAATTCTTTTTTTTCAACATTCGCTTTTTCTAATTTAGATATGTTTTCCTTATCTGCTTTTTGCTTTTCTTCCGCCTTTACAGACTCTTCCGCAAACAAAGATAAAGTAGAGATTAAAGCGGAAATTATAAGACCACCAATAGCTATTTTCCCCCATGTTGTAACATTTCCCTCTTTGTCTTTTGAATCTTTTACCATGTTTAGAAAGGCAAAAATTCCTGTTGATATAAACGCAATAATTTTCACATAAAGTAATAGCGACGAGTAAAATTCAGCATTCTGTTCCATAATTCCTCCGTTCGGATTACTAAGTTAGTTTTTCAAAACCTTTATCCAAAGCCGCAATCAACTCATCAACATTATCCTTCGTTGAATTTAGCATCATTCCCGTTCTGATAACATTGCCGTAAAGTCCGCCTTTGCCGATGAGAACGCCTTGTCGTTTGGTTTCTTCAAAAACTTTCAAAACGGCTTGCGGGTTTGGTTGTTTGGTTTTTCTGTCAACGACCAATTCGACGGCTTGCATCAAACCCATTCCGCGAACGTCGCCGATTACGTCGTATCGCTCAAACAATCCGCATAGTTTTTCACGCAGATAATCGCCGACAACTTTGCAGTTTGTTCGCAAATCTTCTTCTTCGATCATTTGGATAACGGCTGACGCGGCACTCGTGGAAATCGGATTTCCGCCGAATGTGGCGAAGGTTAAACCCGGATATTTGTCGGCAACTTCTGACGTTGCAATCGTCCAGCCGATTGGCACGCCGTTCGCCATTCCTTTTGCCGATGTCATAATGTCCGGTTCAACGCCCCAATGTTCGATGCCGAACCATTTGTCGCCCGTTCTGCCCCAGCCCGTCTGCACTTCGTCCGCGATGCACAAACCGCCGTGTTTGCGGGCGATTTCGTAGGCGATTTGGAAATACTCTTTCGGCGGGACGATAAATCCGCCGACTCCCAAGATCGGTTCAGCCATAAACGCCGCGATTTCTCCGGTCGTGGTTGTTTGGATTAATTCTTCGATGTCGTTGGCACACGCCATTTCACAACTCGGATATTCCAATTTGAACGGACAGCGATAGCAATACGGAGCAGGTGCGTGGACGATTCCCGCGACTTGCGACGGCAGAGATTTCCAAGTCGAATGTCCAACCGCCGATAAAGCCGTCGCACTTCTGCCCGAATAACTGTGTCGCAAAACGATTACTTCGTGTCTGCCCGTCGCAAGTTTCGCCGCCATTTGTGCCGTGTCGTTCGCTTCCGTTCCGCTCGATGAAAAGAATGATTTCTTCAAATTTCCCGGCGTAATTTCTGCGAGTTTTTCCGCTAAATCGCCTTGCGGTTTCGTTGCATAAAGTCCAGAAGCGTGCTGTAAAGTATTTGTTTGTTTGATGATAGCTTCGTTTATCGTCGGATTCGCATGTCCGACGCTGACGGTCAAAACTCCGCCGAAACAATCGAGATATTTATTTCCCGCGTCGTCCCAAACGTATTCGCCAACGCCTTTGACGAGTGCAATCGGTTCTTGGTAATAAGGTGTAACCGCCGGAAAAAGAAATTCTTTATGCTTGCGGACGACTTCGGATACGGTAGATTTTTGTTCTGTTTGTGTCATATTTTTAGTTTAGTTTATCAATTTCTGTGTCGAATACTTGCGCGTTATCGGGTGAGATGTGCAAAACGCAATAAATTTCACCGCCGAATTCGGGAGGTGAAATAATAAGTGTCGGAGCGTTTGGGCGGAAAAATCTGAATTCTGAAACTAAGCAGATAAGCAAAAAATTTGCGACACTTTTTAAGTGTCTGAGTCATTGAGCTACAAGATTTTAATTCATCATTCACCACTCATAATTTATCATTATCTGCTTAAGTCATTGCGTTTACGACTAATTTCAGTCTTTCATTGAGAGCATTTTACACTTTCTTGAAAATCATTGTCAAAATTCTCGGAATCGCGGTGCGGTCGTTGTCGTCGAACCAATCGTTTATGCTCACGCAATCGAATCCGTTGTTTTTTGCCGCATCAAAATAATCTGAAACGTGATGCGTAAAACATTCGAGTTCAAATCGTCCGTTGTCTGTTTCAAACCTCGCTTTCGTGCCGTTATATTGTTTGAACGGATGCAGTTCGCCGATGTAAAACAGTCCGTCGGTTTTTAACTTCGCGTTCGCTTGATTAAACACAAAGTCAATGTTTTCAATGTGTTCAAGAATCAAACCGCACGTTATTAGATCGAATGATTGATCGGCAAAGTTCCAAGTTTCACGAACATCGGTTTGGACAAACTCGACGTTATCAGCCTTAATTTTGGCTTTAGCTTGGGCGAGCATTTCGTCTGAAAAGTCTGCCCCAACGACATTTTTCGCCTTCGTCAAAAGCCAAGTTGTATTTTTGCCCGTTCCGCAACCGATTTCCAACACATTATCAAACGATTCAGCCGACAACGTTTCACGCAATGCTTTTGCCTCAACATCGCGTGTGTTGTTTTTGACCGAATCGTAGCTTTTTGACCAAGCGTTGTAGGCTTCTTGATTATTCATTGACGCTTATTTTTTCTTGGTTGTAATTACCGGCAAACTTCTTTCCGCATACAATTTATTGAACGCCGCCACGTCTTCGGTTTTTAACTTATTCAAAATATCGGTTTGTGCATCAATCTTGGCGGAAAGTTCGGCGTAAACATCAAAAGCCTGTTGCGTCGGGGCAAAATCTCCGGTGCCGACGCTTGAACCTAACGCCGCAAGTTTGTTGTTCAGTTTGATAGGGAAGTTCAAAGCATCTTGCGAACTCTTTATTTTTGTTTGGTTTAACTCTTCTTCGACCGCCGTCATTTTTGTGATAATTTCCTTTGCTTTGTCGATTAAATCTTTTTGTTCGGGTGCTTTCAAACGAGCGGAAATTGCCTCAAGCTGTGTGCGAATGTCTTTAATTTCGTTCAAAGCATCGTGCGTTTCTGATAATTTATCGCGGATTTTCAAACCTAGATCGAATTGTTTTTGAAAGTCTTCTTGCGTTGTGGCAAGTCTCGGATCGGCTTTCAGATTAAATGTTTCGGTCGCTATAACTTTGCCGTCGTAACTCATTTTGACCGTATATTTACTTGGCGCAACCTTTGGACCTGCGGTGCTTCCCGCCCACAGAATCATTCCGGGGATTGTCGTTGCGTTTGATAATCGCAAGTTCCAGACAAATTGATTAAAGCCTGCGTCCATCGACATTTGCGGTTCGTTTGAAGGTGCTTGCGGTTGTCCTTCGACTTGTGGTTTTCCTTTGAATGTTCTAACCGATTTACCTGTTGTGTCTAAAACTTCAAGCGTTACGTCTTTGGTCGGTTTTTCTTTGAAGTAATAATTAACCGTCATTCCGTTCGGCGGATTTTTGCCGACGGTCGCGGTTGGCGGTAAAGTAAAACCTCCGCCGCCGGCTTGTCTGTAAGCGTCTTCAATCTTGAACATATACGCGTCCGCTTTTTGGGCATCGGCGAGTGCGTAAATTACTTCTAAATTGTCCATCACATAAAACGAACGACCTTGTGTGGCAACCACCAAATCTTTATCGCGTTTGTGAAATGCGACATCGGTTATCGGCACAATCGGTAAATTTAACTGGAACGATGTCCACGTTTCACCCGCGTTGAATGATTGATAAAGTCCTGTTTCCGTTCCCGCGACCAAAAAGCCTTTGCGGTTCGGGTCTTCGCGGACAACCCGCGTAAACGCATCGTTCGCAATACCGTTGACAATTTTTTTCCACGTTTTGCCGTAATCATTTGTTTTGTATAAATACGGTTGATAGTTGTCCGATTTATACGCAGTCGCGGCGATGTATGCCGTTCCCGCGTCAAACGGCGAAGCGTCGATCGCATTGATTTGGATTCCGGCGGGAATATCTTTCGGCGTGATGTTTGACCACGTTTTGCCGCTGTCTTGCGTTACATGCACAAGTCCGTCGTCGCTTCCTGCCCAGATCACGCCGGCGTTTATCGGCGATTCGGATAACGCAAAGATTGTGCAGTAGTATTCAACGGCGGTATTGTCTTTGGTAATCGGTCCGCCCGACAAACCTTGCTTAGATTTATCATTCGTTGTTAAATCAGGCGAGATTGCCTGCCAACTTGCACCTTCGTCCATTGACCGAAAGAGCAAATTTCCGGCGGCGTAAAGCGGATATTTTCCGTCAACTTTGTGTGTTGAAAACAATATCGGAAAGTTCCACTGAAAGCGGTATTTCATTGTGTCAACGCCTGCGCCAAGCGGATTATTCGGATAAACGTTGATGTCCCGCGTTTGTTTTGTACGATGGTCGTCACGGGTCAAATAACCGCCGTAACTTCCTGCAAAGACAATGCCGGAATCGTCGGGGTGCGGAGCAATCCAGCCGCTTTCGCCGCCGCCAACGTCATACCAATCGCTTTCGGTAATGGCAAATTCATTTGTGCGCGAAGGAATTCTGACGGTCGAATTATCTTGTTGAGCGCCGTAAACGTTATACGGAAAGTCGTTGTCCAACGCGACGCGATAAAATTGCGCGGTCGGTTGATCTTGCTTGCTCCAAGTATTTCCGCCGTCTTTTGTAACGTGGCTTCCGCCGTCGTCCGCGCCGATGATTATTTGATTGTCGGTCGGTGAAATCCACAAGTCGTGATTATCGCCGTGCGGTGTGTTTAATTGGTTCCAAGTTCGCCCGCCGTCGGTTGATTTCCACGCTTGCACGTTCAACACATAAACCGTATTGGCATCTTTTGAATCGGCATAAACCCGATTAAAATACCACGGACGTTGTTTGATATTCGGATTATTAGACATCAAAGACCAATTTTCGCCGGCATCATCCGAACGGTACAAACCGCCGTCTTTCGCTTCGACCATTGCCCAAATTCTGTTCGCGTTGACAGGCGAAACGGTCATATTTATCTTGCCGACAATGCCTTTCGGCAGTCCCGTGTTTCGCGTTATTTCCGTCCAGTTGTCGCCGCCGTCCAAAGATTTGTAAAAGCCCGAACTCTCGCCGCCGCTTTCCATCGAATACGGCGTTCGCCGAATTTGCCACAGCGACGCATACAGCGCATTCGGGTTATTCGGCTCGAAAGTGATGTCCGCCGCACCTGCTTTGTCGTCGCGATAAAGTATCTTTTCCCAGTTTTTACCGCCGTCTTTGGTGCGATAAACTCCGCGTTCCGGGTTATTTGCCCACAAATGTCCGAGTGCCGCAACGTACACAATATTCGGGTTCGTCGGATGAATGCGAATCCGCGAAATCTGCCGCGTATCACTTAAACCGATGCTTTTCCAAGTCTTTCCGCCGTCCGCAGATTTATAAACGCCGTCGCCGTGCGAGACATTTCCGCGAATGGTTTCCTCGCCCATACCAACGTAAGTTATATTCGGATCGCTGAGGCTGACATCAATCGCGCCAACCGAACCTGTCTTAAAAAAACCGTCCGAAACGTTTGTCCAATCTTCGCCGAAATTGGTCGATTTCCACACGCCGCCGCCGGTTGAACCGTAATAAAACACATTCGGTTGCGAAGGCACGCCCGCCACCGCACCCGAACGCCCGCCGCGAAACGGTCCGAGTTGACGAAACTGCAAACCTTTTAACGGATTAGGCGAAGGCTTGGCGACAGGCTGCGCGTCGATAAACGTCAGCGTTGAAATGATTAAAACGAACAGGCAAATTAAACGAAATTGTTTAGACATTTACGGTTTTTCCTTTGAATTGATTTTGAAATAAAGCTTTGTTTGAAAGATATATGATTTACGCGGTAAATTGCAAAAGGTTTCGGGTGAAATTAGGAATTACGAATTAAAAATTAAGGTTTTGCAATTATATGCTCTTAGCCTGCGTAGCGGGTGAAAGCATCTAGCCCATTGCGTAAGCGATGGGAATATTAGATTTGAGTTAAAAGCTGTCGGAGATAGCGACAGAATCAAGCATCTGTCTGTCGCCCGTTTACACGGGCTTGAAAGGTGCTTTCAAACATAAACCACAGCTTACGCAATGGGCTATATGCTATCGCCGTTTACAACGGCTGACTTCAAACTGAGGTAACATTTGTCAAAAATTAAGAATGAAATTGTGTTAAGATAATTGCAAATTTATCAAAAGGATTTCTTTCACTATGGATTTTGCAACTATCGCCACAGGAATTTACACAATTATCTCGCCGTTTGTCGTTAAAGGTTTAGAGAAAATTGTTGACGAAGCCGCCAAAGAAGGCTACACGGAACGCCAAGCAATTTGGGACAAAGTAAAAGGTTTATTTGCCTAAGACGGACTGACTTTGCTCAATCTTTTCAAGCAAGCCGAAACAGATGTTAAGGTTCAAGGCAAGATTGAAACTCATCTCGAATCAAATCAAGCAACTGCTAAAGAGTTGAAAACATTGGTTAATACCGCCAAAGAGATTGAAAGGTGTAATGTTGCCAAAAATACTCTTAAAGACATTACTGAAAACAGCAAGATTGATATTGATACCGATCAATTTACAGGTTCGGCAACCGAAAACACGTCGGAAAATTTAATTGAAAGAGTTTCTAACAGCACGATCAATATCAAGACAAGACAAAATAAGCCGTAAACGCTGAATTATCGCGCTCAGAGTCCAAACTTCAGTTTGATTCTTTCGGCGGATAAGTTCTAAGCGGCAATGTGTGCGCTAAGTTGTTTGTATTTCGGCATTTATCAAGATAAATCTTGAACTCTGAACGCGACATTTAACGTTTCGTCCGCACATTAAAGCCTTTCGTGTGCAGACGAGAACCTTTCGCGTCCGCGTGAAAGCCTGTCGTGTGCAGACGAGAACCCTTCGTGTCTGCGTGAAAGCCTTTCGTGTGCGGACGAGAACCTTTCGTGTTCGCGTGAAAGCCTTTCGTGTGCAGACGAGAATGATTAGTCCGCGCGTTTGAAAACATCTTTTGAAAATAATATCGCGGAACAGGCAACGTTAATGGCGAAAGGCGCATCGCATTGATTGGAACAATGTTCCGACAGATTAAAATATCAGAAAGGAGACAGTATTATGAAGACAGTAAACCCGAAAAAAGTAATGGACAGGGCGAATACCGTGTTGAATGCTTTTGAGCAACTTGCTCCCGAAGCGACATTCGGAGGCTTGAAACTTAATGATTATCTCGCCCAAGTCAATCTTTCGAGAGTCGATCGAAATTCCATCGACGACATTGACGATTTGAAAATTCAGGCGCTTGCCAAGCGTGATAAAACCGATGAAAAGACGGCGGATGATACCGATTTAATCATTAACGGCGTTCGCGGCGACCCGAACTTCGGTCCCGATTCGGCATTATACGAAGCAATGGGCTTTGTCCGCAAGTCTGCCAGAAAATCAGGCTTAACCCGCAAGAAAAAACAGGTATAAGATACGAGAGAAGAGGGACAAGGGGCGAGGGAAAAGCGGCAAAGAAAGCGACAATTCGCAATCTTGCTTTTTATTTCTTCTCTCTCCGTCCCTTGTCCCTTAAAACTCGTCCCTGATTCACTTCTTCCGCAAAGTTTCGCTGTTCAAATCAAGTTCGCTTGCCTTAATCACTTCAACTTTTTGATTCGGGAAACGCTTCGCCAAATCATCTTTAAAGTCGTTGTAATCACCAACGATGATTAAATCGCCGCCTTTTAAGTTGAATAACGCAAAGTCTCTAACTTGTTGCGCGGTAACTTTCGCGTTGCCGTTCATATACGCATCGAGATTACTCATCGGCAGATCGAATGTCAGCAAGTTTTCGATTTGTCCGGCAATTCCGCCGTTGGTTTCAAACTCACGCCCGAAATCGCCGTTCAAAACATTCTTACGCGGTGTCAGTTCGGCATCGGGTGCATCTTCGTTGATTAAACGGTTGATTTCCGTCAGCGTCAACTCCGCAACTTCTGCGGCTGAAACAGTTTTTGTCTGGCACCGTGTCGAGAAGTTTCCTCCGCTCCAACGCCACGCGATTGAACTGCCCGCACCGTAACTCAATCCGCGTTTAATGCGAATTTCTTGATTCATACGCGATGAATAACCGCCGCCGAGTAAAGAATTGGTAACGCTTGCAGGATAGAATTTGTCGTTAGTTCGCATTGCGTTTGTTTTTAAATGCCAGTCTAGTTCAGTAGGTTTAATCTTTTTAACGTAATTTACCGATGCCTGTCCTGAATTCGGTAAATTGATAACGAGCATACGATCAGTTGTTGGTTCAGCCGACATAGTTTTTCGATAGTCTTCAATTGTTTCAGTAGGAACTTTTACCGCTCTAGTTCCATAGACAACTTCTTTCTTATTTATCAGGTTTTTCCATAAGCCAAAATACTTTTTAACTAACGCTTTTGCTTGTGCCGATGTAATATCACCTGTGAAAATCAGGGTTCCGCTTTCAGGCTTGAAACTCTCGTTATAAACTCCCAACAAATCTTTTCGTTTAATCGCTTTAATAGTTTCAGGTGTTCCGCCGACTGAATGTTCGCCGAATGAATAACGCGCGGCAACAAATCTTGCCAAAGTTCCGGGTTGCTTTAAACCGACGCTTAAATCGTCGATTACTTGAGATTTGTAAAGATCGATTTCAGATTGCGGAAATGTCGGACGCAAAACAACATCGGCAAATATCGCCATTGCTTTATCCAATTTATCGGTTGTTGCATCAAATCCGACCGAAGTTGACATCCAATTTGCCCCGCCGTTAATGCTTGAGCCTAAAAACTCCGTTTGTTCGGCGATTGCGTCGGCGTTGCGGGTTTTTGTGCCTTTTGTCAGCAACGATGCCGTCATATCCGTTACGCCCGCAAGTTTGTCGTCTTCACTTGAGGCACCGCCGTCAATCATCAAATTAACCGAAACCAGCGGAACGTTTTTGCGTTCGACCACAATGATTTTCAGTCCGTTGGGTAACTTACTTTCAACGATTTTAGGAATCTTGACCGCACGCGGCGAAGTCGCTTCGGGTGGTTGTTCTTGCGCCGACGCGCCAATTAAGAATGCAACATTAAGAATTAAAAATGCACCTATCGAATTTATTTTGAATTTTGAATTTTTCATTTTGAAATCTCCGTATCTATCTGTTTCTTTTGTAACGCAAGAACTTTCGGGTGTTCTCTAAGCCTTCGCCAACTCCGTGTAAATCATCAAAAACTACGCCGATTAACTTTGTAATATGGTCAAGATGCTGTTGTGTGCGGTCTTGGCGTTCGTCCATTTGCTTTCCGCGTTCGACCATTCTCGAATGATGCAATTCCCACTCGGTACTGCTTTTAATATACATCCGATTCATCTCGGCGATTTGTTCGCGGATTTCGGTCATTCCTTTTTCCCAATCTCTTTTCCAAGCGTTGTCTTCGTTTCCGCTCATTTCAAATTCTCCCGTGTTGCCCAAAGCCTGATTTCTGCAAGCCATTCGTATCGGTCAACCAATTCACTCTTTAACATAAATTCCGACAACGTTTCCGCCGTCAAAATCGGTAAATAAAGACTGTTGGTTGCTTTCGCATAGCGTCCGCTTTCAAGTTGCAAAATCTCAACTCGGTTATTTGTAAAGCGCCAAACCTCAGACACTCCATATTCGGCGTAAAGCTCCAACTTATCGAACGAAAAATGCGTAATATCAACTTCGATAACTAAATCGGGCGGCGGATCGGTCGTTAAATTTAAACGTTTTTTACCGCGAATTGCAGGTTCGTTTGTAAAATAAAAGCAAGCGTCAGGCTCAAAGCCGCGTTGATATGCTTCACGTTTGAAGGTTGCCGACCCAAGTCCGCGAAAGCGTGTTTTTGTTTCTAACGCCAACAAGTTGACCAACGCCGTGAACGCATCTTTCAAATCTTCGTGTTCGGGTGAAAGTGTCATAATCAGCAAATCTCCTTGATTATAGAAAAAGTGCGGGTTCGGATTTTCGCCCGTCTCGTCCAACAAACGTTCGTATGTTCCCCAACTGATTCCGCGAAGCACGACCGAACTTTCCGGTTCGGCGGCGAATGCGGGAATGAAGTTTGAAGTTGTCGAAGTCTGTAAATCGGCAATCATTTCGTTTCTCCTTTTGCATCATCATTGATGTAATAAATTACTACGCGGTTTGTATCGGTAAAGTATTTTTTCATCACACGTTGCACATCGGCAACGGTTACGGCTTGCAAGGCGGCAAGTTCGGTATTGATTCCGTTCGGCGAACCGTTGAGGATAATCGACGAACCCATTTGCCCCGCTTTTCCGTCGTTTGTTTCCAAACTGCGAACTTTGTTGGCGACCATTCCGTTTTTCGCTTTCGCCAATTCCTTGGCGGTAACGGGCAACATCTGAATCTTTTTCAATTCTGCGAGCAAAGCCTTTTCCGCCATTACAGGCGTGTTTTCGCCTGCCAAAGTTGCCGTAAAATAAAGCATACCTTTGTCGGTTTTGACATCAACGCCAAACGAAGCATCTTGCGTCAACTGTTGTTTGCGAACGAGTTCTTTATACAACCGCGAACTTTCGCCGCCCGATAAAATCGCCGAAGCAACTTGCAACGCGGGAATATCTTTATCTTTCGCCGTCGGCGCCAAATATGTAATCGCCACGGCAGGGAACGGAACATTTGCGGCTTTCACCACCACCCGTTTCTCGGCAGTTCGTTCGGGTTCAACTTCCGTAACTCGCGGAATCGTTGAACTCGGCTTGGTTAATTTACCGAAATGTTTATCGACCCACGCATCAAACTGAGATTGCTCGAAATCGCCGACCACAATCAACGAAGCATTGTCGGGACGATAAAAAGTTTTGTGAAAGTTTTGAACATCGGCAACCGTGGCAGATTCTAAATCCGCCAAAGTGCCGATTGTCGTGCGTTTATACGGATGCACGTTGAACGATTCTTTTTGAATTGCTTCGTAAAACAAACCGTACGGATTTGCCAATACGCCTTGCCGATATTCTTCTTGGACAACCTTGCGTTCGGAAAGGAAATTAGCCTCGTCAACCGTCAAATTCGTCATCCGTTCGGCTTCCGCCCACAAAATACGCTCCAAATGATTAGACGGCACGACTTCCAAATAATTGGTTACGTCGTCGGAAGTCGAAGCATTGTTCCAACCGCCAACGTCTTCGGTCATGCGGTCAAATTGTTCGCTTTTCATGTTTTTGGTCGATTTAAACATAATATGCTCGAACAAATGCGCGAACCCGTTGCGACCAATCGGATCGTTTTTTGAACCGACATCATACCAAACTTGGATCGTAACCGACGGACTCGAATTATCTTGATAACTGACAATTCGCATTCCGTTCGGTAACATTCGTTCTTTAAACTCAATCGGCGCAACCTTTACCTGTCCAAACGCCGACAGAGCAAATGATAAAATCGCCACTAGTAATATAATTTTTCGCATAATTTTTCTCAACCTGTATTTTTGTTCAGAGTTCACGATTCATCGTGTTTTTGATGCTTTAGCATCGTTAGCAAATTAAAGTTTCAACTTGCAAACTGTATATCAACATTCTTCAACCAAATCTAAAATCCTCGAACGGTTTTTCTACTGCCAACCGCTTTTAATTTCATTGCCGAGTGCTTCGGCATCTTCGCTTGTAAATTCACTTTTTTGGGCGATAATTTCCGCTTTGAAAGCTGCCGGCAAATCTTCCAAATACTCTGTTTGCAAGTTCTTAGTCGGAATTGAAACAATCAGACTATCAGCAGTTTTTCGGGTTTCAAGTAAAATGCTCATAAAAAATAACGCCTATTCGTAATCATAAAAACCTTTGCCCGTTTTGCGACCAAGCCAACCTGCATCAACCATTTTGACCAACAGCGGACACGGACGATATTTGGAATCTCCTAAGCCTTCGTGCAAAACACGCATAATCGCCAGACAAACATCAAGTCCGATAAAATCTGCCAACGTCAAAGGTCCCATCGGATGATTCATTCCGAGTTTCATAATTCCGTCAATACTTTCACGCGTCGCCACACCTTCGTAAAGCGCGTAAATCGCTTCGTTTATCATCGGCAATAAAATTCTGTTTGCGACAAAACCCGGATAATCTTGACAATCGAGCGGAGTTTTACCGAGCTTTTCCGACATTTCCTTGACGATTGCATAGGTCGCGTCCGATGTTTGAATACCGCGAATTACTTCGATAAGTTTCATCAATGGAACCGGATTCATAAAGTGCATTCCGATAACTTTGTCGGGACGTTTGGTTACGGCGGCGATTTTTGTAATCGAAATCGACGAAGTGTTTGTGGCGAGAATCGCATTTTCATTAACGCACGCATCTAATTTTTCAAAGATTTGCTTTTTGATGTCAAAGTTTTCGGTCGCGGCTTCAACCACCAAAAAGCAATCTTTCAATTCATCATAGTTGGTTGTGGTTTTGATGCGGCTCAAAATTGTTGCTTTTTCGTCAACCGTCATCGTCTCTTTTTTAACAAAGCGGTCAAGACTTTTTCCGATATTTGCGGTTGCCCGCACTAATAATTCGTCTTTAATATCGCACAAAACCACGCTGTAACCTGATGCGGCGGCAGTTTGCGCGATTCCGTTGCCCATTGTTCCGCTGCCGACAATTCCGATAATTTCACTCATTTTTTATAAAATTCCTTGTATATTATTTTTGATTAAACTGTTACTTAAAATTTAACTAAAATATGCCGACAAAACAAATGAGCGACAAGATTTGTTAATCTCACCGCTCACGTTTTGCCGTTAAATTTAATAATGTTCAATTTACTTCTGTTCAAGCCGCCAAGCTGTAATTGCAAACGCGGTTAAATTCAGTAAACTTCCAATAACCGACAAAATTATTGCTTTAACAGTCGCCTTACGGTCAATTTCAAATGTGCGTGATATTTCTTTCCCTGTTCTAAAGATAATTCTTCCTGAAACAATCGCAAATATAACCAAAATTGCGATGCCGATAAAAATAAACTGTACCTCAGATTCTATTTTAGCTCGGTCGACAGGATGATGAGCCATACCTGACATAATAAACAGGGCAATTCCTGCAAAGCCGACAAACACACTCCAACAGAAAACAAACACACTTTGAAGTATCGTGTAAACAATAAAGAAGGCACTCAATAAATTTATATGTTTTTTGTTACTCATAACTTTGTTAAAGGAACGGGTTACACCTTTAATCTTGCAGCAGCAAGCACAAATTTTGTTCGACAAACGAATTATTACAGATAAGATTACCCAAATTGCGAAAAATTTGAAAGCAAAGGTATAATTAAGTTTATGAAAGAGGAAAAAATCGTGACAATCTTCGGCGGCTCGAAGTGCGATGAATCTCATCCCGAATATGAACAAGCTCGCAGAATCGGACAAATACTTGCCGAACAAGGGTTTACAATTTGCACCGGCGGATATTTAGGCGTAATGGAAGCGGCTTCGCGTGGCGCAAGAGAAAAAGGCGGACGCGTTCTCGGCATCGTCATGAACCAATTCAAAGGCGAACCGAATCGCTTTTTAACCGACAAAGTTGCGACCGATCATTTTTACGACAGATTGCAAGGTTTAATCCAACGTTCGGTCGGGTTTATCGCCGTCAAAGGCGGAATGGGAACCGTTACGGAAATCTCACTTGTGTGGAATAAGTTGACGACAAAGGTCATCGAACAACGTCCGCTGGTGTTGCTCGGCGATTGTTGGAAGCCCGTCGTTAAAGCGTGGCAAGATAATTTGGTGGTCAGCGATGCCGACGTTTCGTTGCTCGATTTTGCCCGAACAGCCGAAGAAGCGTGTCAAATTATTATCGAAAAAACGTAGCGGAATTTATTCATTGAGTCATTTTTTCATCGATTCATTGAATACGAAGTCATTCCGACAAAATTTGTTTTGAAAACTACTAAAAATGAATCAATGAGTATTTGATTCAATGAACAAATAAAATTATGAATTGCCCCAAATGTAATACGGCTTTATTGCCGAACGCCAAATTTTGCGGAGCTTGCGGATTAACGATGCAAGCCCAACCGCCAATGCAAACACAACAACCGCAGGGTGCTTTTCACTTTGACGCGGATAATCGCGGTCAAGGTCGCGGATATACTTGGGAAATCCTGCACGCCGGAGCTTTCGCGCTTGCCGTGGTCAATCTGCAAAACGAACAATCGATTTCTGCCGAAGCCGGCGCAATGGTTTCAATGTCAGGCAACGTTGAACTGCAATCCGAAATGAAAGGCGGAGTTTTCGGCGCGTTAAAACGGGCGGTCGGCGGTGAAAGCGCTTTTGTTTCAACTTTTACGGCTCGCGGCGGAGCAGGCGAAGTAACGCTGGCACCCGGATCGCCGGGCGATGTCGTCGGAATTGAAATCAGTAATCAATCGTTTGCGGTGCAATCCAGTTCGTATTTGGCGGGCGACACAAGTTTGCAAATCGACACAAAATTCGGCGGCGCAAAATCGTTTTTCGGCGGCGAAGGAATGTTTTTATTAAACGTTTCGGGAACAGGTTTGCTGCTGGTTTCATCGTTCGGAGCAATTCACCGAAAAACTTTGCGTCCGGGCGAAACGTATGTGGTTGACACCGGACATCTTGTCGCCTGGGAAGCGCAAATGCAATACAATTTGCGAAAAGCGGCGAAAGCGGGATTTTTGCGAAGTTTAGTCAGCGGCGAAGGAATGGTTGCCGAATTTCAAGGTCCCGGCGAAATTTTGATTCAAACTCGTAACTTAGAAGCGTTTGCGTCAATGCTCAAACCGTTTTTCCCGAGTCAATCGGGCAGTTAGGAATTGATTCAATGATTCGATCGTAAATTAAAAATATGGCTTTCAAAGCAGAGCTTGACGACAAATTGACCAAGTTTATCGGTCAGCAGAAAATGTTTTTTACGGCTTCTGCTCCGGTTTCGGGACGCATAAACTTATCGCCGAAGGGAATTGATTCGTTCCGCGTTTTCGATAAAAAAACAGTCGGGTATCTGGATTTGACCGGCAGCGGAAACGAAACGGCGGCACACCTCCACGAAAACGGACGGTTGACCGTGATGTTTTGCAGTTTTACCGATAAGCCTTTAATCTTAAGACTTTACGGACACGGCGAAGTCGTCAAAAACAGAAGCGAGAAATGGAAAACGCTTGAAAATTTGTTTGAACATCACTTCGGCGAAAGACAAATTATACTTTTGAACATTGAATCCGTGCAAACTTCGTGCGGTTTCGGCGTACCGATTTATAGTTTGGTCGAAGAACGAAATACCTTGATTGACTGGTCGGAAGGCAAGGACGACGCGAAAATGGAAGCGTATTGGCGGCAAAAAAACTTGACCAGTATCGATGGTTTGCCGACGCATTTGTTGTAAAAATATATGATTGACAGAGATTTCCCCGGAAATGATAAAAGTGTCGGGATTTTGGGTGTGCCGATTGGTTTCGGCGCGGGCAAACGCGGCAGCGGTTTGGGAACGCGGACGATTCGGCAAACTACGGTGCGCGGACAAAAACTGACCGAACACATCGCCGAACTCGGCTATAAAGTCAAAGATTACGATGATTTAGATTTGCCGCGTCCGCTCGAAGCATCAACCGAAAAGCCGAAGTTTTTGACCGAATTTCTTGAATCGGTCGAAAAAATTGTGCCGGCGGTCAGGCAAATTTTGGCGAACGCGGAAATGCCGATAATTCTCGGCGGCGATCATTCAATCGCCCTTGCCACGTTTTCGGCGATTCAATCGCATTTTCGTTCGCAAAACGAAGAAGTCGGCTTGATTTGGTTCGACGCGCACGCCGATATGAACACGCCCGAATCATCGCCTTCGGGCAACTTACACGGCATGCCGTTGGCAACTTTGCTTGGTTACGGTCTGCCGCAACTGGTTAATTTAGAAGGCTTTGCACCAAAACTGAACCCGAAATATATTGCTCACATCGGAGCCAGAGATTTGGATTTAGGCGAGAAAAAACTCATCCGCGAACTCGGCATAAATTGTTGGACAATGCACGAAGTCGATCGTTACGGAATGAATTACTGCATCGAAAAAGCAATCGAAGTTGCCTCACACGCGCCAAACGGTTTCGCCGTAACATTTGACGTTGACGGCATCGATCCGCTTGATGCTCCGGGCAGCGGAACACTTGTTCGCGGCGGGTTTTCGTACCGCGAAGCACATCTTGCGCTTGAACGAATCGCAGAAACAGGTAAAATGAAATCTTTTGAAATTGTCGAAGTAAATCCGATGTTGGATACAAATAATCGAACTTCGGAACTGGCAATTGAACTAATACTCTCAGTTTTAGGAAAGCGCATACTATAATGAACAAAATTAGAATCGGCATAATTTTTGGCGGAAAAAGCGGCGAGCATGAAGTCTCGATTCGTTCCGCGAAAACCGTCATTGAACAAATTGACAAAAATAAGTATAAAATCACTCCGTTGGCGATTGGCAGAGACGGGAAATGGCTTAGTCCGAAACAATCCGTGGCGTTGTTTCCGCTTGAAACACAGTTGATATTGAACGAAGAATTTTCAGACGAAAGTGTTAATTTGATTCGCGATGCCGAAAAGTTTGATGTGGTTTTTCCTGTTCTGCACGGAACTTTCGGCGAAGACGGGACGATTCAAGGGTTATTTGAAATGGCAAATTTACCGTATGTCGGGTGCGGAGTTTTGTCTTCGGCATGCGGAATGGACAAAGTTACAATGAAAATTTTGTTTCGTGACGCGGGGTTGCCGATGTGCAAATATGTTTGGTTTCTGCGTAACGAATGGGACAAAGCCGGCGATACAATTATTAAACAAATTGAGAAACAACTCGGTTTTCCGTGTTTTGTCAAACCTGCAAATCTTGGTTCATCGGTTGGCGTAACAATGGCGAAAGACGTTGAAAGTTTGCGAAACGGAATTGAACTTGCCGCCGAATATGACCGCAAAATTATTGTCGAAGAAGGTTTGGAGATGCGTGAAATCGAATGCGCAGTAATCGGAAACGACACGCCGCAAGCCAGCTTGCCCGGCGAATATATTATCAAAGACGATTCAAAAGCGTTTCTTGATTACACCGAAAAATACACGGGAACAGGTAATAACGACTTTGTTGTTCCCGCTCCGATTTCGCCGGAACTGACCGAAAAGTTACAAGAAATGGCAATCGATGCCTTTAAATCGGTTGACGGAAGCGGAATTTCTCGCGTTGATTTCTTTTTGCGAAAAGACACAGGCGCGTTGTTAATCAACGAAATAAACACCTTGCCGGGATTGACCGATGCTTCGGGTTATCCGAAAATGTGGAAAGGTTCGGGTTTAGATTTTTCACAAGTAATCGATACTTTGGTTACGTTGGCAATCGAACGTCATCAAGATAAGTCGAGAAATAAAACATCATTTTAAGGAGTAAAAATATGTCGGTAGCAAAAGTAGTAGAAATAATTTCGAGTTCAAAAGAGAGTTTCGACGATGCGGTCAAAACGGGAATCGAACGGGCGTGTAAAACTTTGGAAAACGTGCAAGGCGCGTGGGTTCAAGATCAAAAAGTGTCGATTACAGCCGGAAAAGTAACCGAATACCGCGTAACTTTGAAAATAACATTCGTCTTAGGCGACTGATTTTGAAAGGTAGAATTTAAGCCTGTTTTCGGTGTTTATTGTGATGCCGAAGTTTCAGACAACTTTTTACCATTGCTTTCAACGTTTCGGCGCGTTGTAACCTTTGCGGGTTCTGACGGTTAAATTCGGTTTGGCGACGCGAAGTTCAATCGCTCGCCATTTTCCGTCTTTGGTTGTGTTTTGCGGTGAATAACCGAGTGTGTACTGCGTGCCGATTTCGCCCGCGATTGATTTGAAGGCAGTCGTCAATGATTTTACATCGTCCGTGGCGATGAATTTTCCGCCCGATTTCTCGGCGAAATTCTTTAAAACTGCCACACTTTGTTGACGATCTTTGTCGCCGATTGTGGACATATCAACGGTGTAAATTGTCGCGTTTGCTGTCAAAGCCGACTTTAGTGCTTTTTCCGCCGACTTTCCGCTTTTGGTGTCTGCTCCGTCCGACAAAATGACGATTGCCTTTCTTTTTTCCGGACGTTTCGCCAACTCTTCGGCGGCTTTGAAAACCGCGTCATTCAAAACCGTCCAACCGTAAGCCTTCACATCAAAGAGTTTATCGGAAACATCACGACTCGCGGAAAAATCTTGGATGAGCGTTATTTTAGAATCGAAACTGTAAATTGCCGCGTTGTCTTCGCCACGCAAACCGCCCAAAAAATTTATTGCCGAAGCTCGGGCAAGACTGATTCGGTTTTCCATACTGCCCGAAGTATCAAGCAAAACAACTGCCGCAAAAGGCATTTCCTGTGTTTCAAAAAACGAAATTTGCTGTTCTTTTCCGTCTTCAAAAATTTTGAAAAGATTTTGTTTAAGATTTGTCACAGGTTTGCCGTTTGTGTCCGTAATTGTTGTGTTTAATACAACTAACGAAGAATCAACGCTAATCACATCATCATCGGTTTGGGCAAAAAGGGAAATTGCCGGCAGACAAAATAAAACCGACAGAAGCGAAAGTCCTGAACTTAAAATCTGAAATATAGAATTTGGAATCATTAATTTCGATTAAAACGGATAAATTTTACTATTCTGAGAAGTGTGTTTGAGGTTTCGACCAACACCACCGAAATACTGTGGCGAGTCGATTTTTTTAACTCGCTGACTAAATTTGCGGCGTTTTCGCTCAATAATTTTATTGCGTCCACCAAATCTTTCGGCGCATCTTCATCCGGTTCGTTATCGTCTTCGGCACCGATTTCCGAACGGATTTTCTTGACAAGTTTTTCTAAACGCTCAAGTTTTACGGTGTCGGCTTTGGATAATTTTTGGGTTTCTCCGTAAGTTTTAGTTAATTCTTCAACCAGTTTTTCGGCTTCATTGCCGCGTTTCAACAATTCTTCGTAGTCTTTTTTTTCTTCTTTTAACTTCCACTTAGCCATTGTTTCCCGAAAAACATCGGTTTTTCCGTCGTCTTTTCCGCGATTGTTATCGGCTTGGTTAGTAATTTGTGCATTACCCGAAAGCACAAGGAAACTGCCTGAAAGTAAAGCAAAAACTAATTGTAAAAACTTTGTTTTCATAGTTTACAGTTTATTGACCATCAACGTTTACGCCCGTTACGGCTTCAACCAAAGCGACCATAAAAATATCTTCGGCTTCACCGCTGCTGCGCAATTTTGTCCATTCCGCGCCGGTCAAACCTTCGCTTCTGCCTTCGATATTGGCATTTACCGAAACGTTGTTCATTGTTCCGTCGATCGATTGAACCTCAATCGTCAGCGTATAGCGTCCGCGAGACCAAGTTGAAGTTTCGGCGCTCGGCAAAATTGCATAACGATTCAGTTCGTTTTTGGTGATTACCGCACCTTTGGCAAACGTAAAAGGTTGCGTAACAATAATGCCGTTTTCCGGACGCGATGCCGCATCATCGATTAAAAGTTTGTTGCTTTCCAGCACGTCAACAATCGTTTGAATCAAAATATCTCGTTTGGACGCAAGGCGATACGGGTTTGCCAACGGCTCTCTGGTTTTCGTTTTTCCTTTTCCCCAACTTATATTTTTCCCGACACTCGAACCGTTGCTGATTTTTTTGTTTTCGGTAATCGTTTGAGTTTGCGAGTCAATACCTTTTTGCTGTGCCGAAATGCAGATTGCAAAAATTATTATGCCGGTTAAAATGAAGAGAAGTTTTTTCATATAAAGTTAGCTTAAATATAAACTAAAAATTGTTTTTATCAAAGATTTAGATGACGCGAAATGATATTTTGTTGTAAAAAAATAACGACAGCGGCGATTTTATCTTTCTTTCAATAGTTGTTAGCATCAATCTTTTACTTCAAATGAAAAATTCGGGCAAAATATCAGATAAATCTTACGCGCCGCTTTTCGCTCTTTTGTGCGTCCAACTGTGTTTCGGCTCGCTTCCGACGGTCGGGAAAATTGTGTTGCAAAAAATTCCCGCGCTCAGCTTGGTTGGTTTTCGAGTCGGAATCGCCGCGCTGATTATGATTTTGATTCAAACTTTCAAGCGCGATTTTTGGCTGACAGATAAAAAAGATTATGTAAAACTGGCGGTTTTGAGTCTTTTCGGCGTTTCGCTCAATCAACTTTTTTTCATTGGCGGGCTTTCGCTCACAAAAGCGTCGAATTCGGCGTTGTTAGCCGTGACGATCCCGATTTTTGCTTTGATTATCAGCGTAATTTTAAAAACCGAACAGTTGCGAACGATAAAAATTATCGGGATTCTGATCGCGCTTTCCGGAGTTTTGCTTTTAATCGATCCGCGAAAAGCGAGTTTTTCGTCCGAAACCACGCTCGGCGATTTTATGATTATCCTGAATTCGCTGTTTTACGGTATTTATGTTGTTACTTCAAAAGAAACAATTTTGCGAAACGGAGCGATAAAATCAACGGCTTGGATTTTCTTTTTCGGGAGTTTGATATGTGTTCCGCTCGGAATATATTCGTTTTCGGGCGTAAACCAAAGCGAGTTGGACGCGAAATTTTGGGCGATGATTTTGCACATCGGAATTATCTGCACAACTCTTCCGTATTTGCTGATTTCGTGGTCGTTGGCTCGCGTAAATCCTTCAACCGTGGCGGTTTTTGTTTATTTACAACCGCTCATCGGCTTTTCGTTGGCAGTTGCGTTTCTTGGCGAACAATTTACCGAATACACGGTTTTCGCCGCGATTTTTATTTTCATCGGTGTCCGGTTTGCTACGAAAAAACATCAAACCCGGTTGCCCGATATAAAAGATTTCGGCAAATGAGATTACCGAAAAAGTAAAAACCCGGATGCCGTTTTGCACCCGCTTATTTAAAATCGATTCAACGTAAATCCGCTCGATTTGCGTCCAAACCTGTTTTTACAAAAAAAATCCCGCAGTCGATTACAACCCGACAATTTTTCCGCCGACCATCGCAAAGACAACGTTCTGCCGATTATCTAAAACGGCAAAATCCGCGCGTTTTCCGACTTCAAGCGAACCGAAATCTTGCTCGATTTTGAGCAGTTTCGCGGGGTTCAAACTCGCCATCCGAGAAACTTCAACTTCATTTATCCCGATACTTAACATAGTTTTTACGGCATCGATCAGCGTGATTACGCTTCCGGCGATGCTGCCGCGTTCATTTTGTGTTTTACCGTTTACGACCGAGATTTTTTCGTTCCAAATCTCAAAATCGCCGTCGCCCAAACCTGCGGCGGAAATCGCATCGGAAATCAGCGATAAATTGTTTGAAGTTTTTATCTTGTGTGCAAGTTTCAACATTTTCGGGTGAACGTGAATTCCGTCGGCGATTATGTCGCACGTTACGTCGTCGCGTCCGAACGCCCAACCGACCACGCCAATATCGCGGTGATGCAAACCTGTCATCGCGTTGTAAAAATGCGTAATGTGCTTTGCTCCGCAATCACACGCGGCTTCAAGCGTCGCAAAATCCGCGCTTGTGTGTCCGATCGAGGCAACCCAATTTTGCTTGACAAGTTCTTTGACAAGTTCGATTCCGCCCGAAATTTCGGGAGCAAAAGTCGTCAGATGAACACCGTTTTTCAGTCGCGGAAGTTCGTTTAATTCGTTGCCCGTAAACGTTTTGAAATACTGCGGACGCAATGCTCCGCACATTTTTTCGTTGGCAAAAATGCCTTCGTAATGAACGCCGACGGCTTGCGCAATCGGTAACTCGGTTTGTATTTCCATCAATTCATCAATCGAATCGATAACTTTTTTATAAGTTTCGGACGAATCGGGAACGAATGTCGGAAGCCACGCGATAGTTCCGTGTTTCGCCAAACAGGCGGAAACTTTTTGCAAATCGGGCGCTTCGGCTTCGTTTACGTCAACGCCGATCGCGCCGTGAATATGAACATCGATAAAACCCGCGTAAAGTGTTTGATTATTTAGGCTTATTGTTTCATCGGCAATAAGTTCAGCGGTTGAAATTTTGGCGATTCGTCCGTTTTCAACCAATATATTGGCGTTTTCAAGTTTTTGATTCGGCAAAATTGCAGTTATATTTTCGAGCAAAAGCGTTTTCATATTCAACATTTTAGCAAATAATTTTAACAATTTGTCATAAATGTAAAAAAATGTTAGTTTGAATTCGATGAGAAACCGATTAAATTTACTGATTTTGCTGACGTTCTGTTTTTTGACGTTTCCGCAAATATATTTCGCTCAAATTGATTTGTCGGCGCAACTTGGAACCGGCTTTGAATATATCAAGACTCGCAATTTTCAGTCAGCCTATAAAACATTCAAAGAAATTTTAGACAAAGATGCGGGAAACGACCAAGCTCGGCGCGGATTGGTTATTGCTTTAATCGGAACCGACAAATTTGCCGAAGCCAGTCGCGAAATTGCCAAACTTCTGGCTAAATTTCCGAACGACATAAATTTACTCGAAATATCGGCGAGAACTTTTTGGCAGCAACAACGGTATGTCGAAGCAGAAATTGTCTTGAAACGGCGTTTGGCTTTGAATGCCGAAAGCAGTGAATTGTGGGCGTTGTACGGCGATGTTTCCGATGCTCAAAAAAAGCCGGAGCAAGCAATTTCGGCATATCAAAAAGCCGTTTTGCTCAAACCCGATTCGATTACATTGCTTTATGCTCTCGGTTCGCTTTATTGGAAATCGATTCGTTACGACGAAGCTGAAAAGATATTTTCGGACATTTTGCAAAGAGAGCCGAACGAACCTCGCGCTTCGTTTAATCTCGGTGATATTTATTTGACCAAAGGTGAATTTGCCAAAGCCGTGCCGTTACTCGAAGTGGCGGCAAAAGCATTTCCCGCCGAATTCGATACTCGTTTCGCACTCGGAAGAGCTTATTTGGCAACCAATAAAACCGCCCCGGCGATAATCGAATTTGAGTCGGCGATTAAATTAAACGACCAAGTCAGCGAAGGATATTTTTATCTCGGACGCGCTTTGCAGCGAGTCGGACGCAAAGACGAGGCGAAGAAAGCGGTTGTGAAAGCCCAAGAACTGCAAAAACAAAAACTTGCTTCGGAAAGTTTAGAATTAAAAAAGCCGAATTAAACTGTAAAAAAATCCGTGCCTGAAACAATCAGACACGGAATAATTGTAAAGTTTTCGGCAACCTTAAAAGTTCATTTTAACTGCAAATTGAAACTCTCTCGGAAGTCTGGTGCTGGTCGGCAATCCCGAAGTCGAGAAACCGATTCCGTTATCAACTCCAAGAAACATCGTTCGGTTAAAGACGTTGAAAGATTCGGCGCGAAGTTGAACATATCTGTTTTTGTCTTTGTTAAAGTAAAAATAACGCGACAACGAAAGATTTGTTTGATTACGTCCCGGCAATCTGACAATCGAACGTCCCGAATTTCCGAAAGTTCCCAAAGCCGGATCGGCAAAAGCGGTCACATCGAAAATAAACGGCAAACCTGAAACAGGGTCAATCGTTCCGGCTGTTCCGCCGTTCGGATTACCGACTAAATTTGTTCTGTTTCCTCTTAAACCGCCGTTTGTAGCCGAAGCGAGTACACGAGAAATAGGCGGTCCTGATTCAATGTTTGTAATTCCGCCGATTTGATAACCGTCTAAGACATATCTCAAAAAGCGATTATTCAGTTTCGCAAAAAACGGAACTTCATAAACATAACTTGCCGAGAAAATATGCGGACGCGATGTTCGGGCTTCGGCATATTCATTAAATGTTACAAACGGATTTTGCGGCGCGTCAACGGCATCACGGTCATTCGTAAAATCGGTTAAATTTTTGCTGAATGTGTAAGATGCGGTAATCGTGCTTCCTTTTGCAAATCTGTATGAAAAACTTGATAACAAACCGTTGTAACGCGAACGCGCGGCAGTTTCAATATAGTTAATCGCTCCATATCCGCGATACGGACGATAAAGATTGATACAACCGTTTGAACCGACGGTACAACCTGCCGGAGCATCTTGACCGTTCGGCAGAACAGGAATCGCCGCGCCGCCCGCGACAGGATTCGGACGCGAAACAAAGAATCTGAACGGTTCAACAAAGTTAATATCACGGCGACGGAGCAAGAAATCGCCCTTTGTGCCGACGTATGAAACATCGATCACCGCATTCTTAAAGATTTCTCTTTGAATACCAACCGAGTATTGTTGAATTTCAGGTGTTTTCAAATCAGGATTGACTCCGCCTAACGAAATAATCGGTAAATTACCTAATGCTCCTGCGGTCGGATTTGCAAAAGTTACTACACCGCCTGCTCCGGTTACATAAGTTGCCCGGTTATTAAACGGACGATTAGGCGTGGTCGGATCTTGATACAAAAATGTTGCAACTTGGTCGTAATAAAAACCGTAACCTGCCCGAATTACTGATTTGCCCGATTCACCGAAAACAGCCTTCAAAATTCCCGATGTGAAATTAGGGCTGTAAGCAAGACCGATGCGCGGACTGAAATTATTTTTGTCCGCTTTAATAATCGTTCTGCCAAATGTTGAGTTGGCTCCCGCAACGGCAATTCCGTTTAAGGCATTGCCTGTTCCTCTGATTAAAGAACCGCAAGTCGCCGTCGCGCAGGTCGGTGCGTTTGCCAAACTGTAAAGGCTCGGGTTAAAACTGCTCAATACGTTGTTTCTGTCCGTGGCTGGTTGATAATACTGATAACGAACTCCAAAGTCTAAGGTTAAATTCGGACGAAGTTTAAAGGTATCTTGGGCATAAAATTCGCGTCTGCCTAAGTTTAAGTTAAAGGTAATATCAAATTCGTCTTCTAGATAAGAGTTTGCGCGTCCTGTCAGAAAACTGGCTAAGCCGACTCCGGTTTGGGTCAAAGCTACGCTTGTCGCGCCATTTAAGGCAGCTCCGCGAGTTTGAATAGGATCAAATGTAAACGAACCTTGCGTATTGTTACTGGCATTTTCGTTTTTACCTTCAAAAGCAAGTTCGCCGCCGAACTTAAGCAAATGATTTCCTTTGAGCAAAGTAAAATTGTCGCGGATGACTTGGTTACGGTAACGAATGCTGTAACCTTGGGTTGAACCCGCAAAAGTAATTCCGGGAATACTGATTGACGGAATCGCTCCGAATTTATTTTCCGGAAATGCTTGACCAACGATACCCGAAGAGTTTGATAATCCGTAGTCGGCTAATCTTCCGCGTCCGATTAAATCGGTGCTGATGAAATTTTGCGAAAAGTTATAAGCAATTTCATTTGTGGCATTCGGCGAAATAAGACTCGTCATCGAAACTGCTAAAAGTTGTCCGGGAACATTCGTGTTGGTGGTCGCCACATTCGGCAGTGCGATGCCGTTAAATAATCCGCCGGGTTCTTGGGTTTTGTTCAAATCATATGTGTATCGACCGAAAATCGAAGTTGTTTTATTAAAAGTATGGTCAATCCGAATTACTGATTGGCGTGTACTTTGAATACCCAAAGCATTGAAAATGAACTGATTAGTGCCGGCATTCGGCAACGGATACAAGCCTAATAAAGCTCGCGCCGCCGGATCGGTGTTTGCCAACGGAACGATATTTCCCGCATATGCGCGTCCGTCTGTGCGAAAGACTTGGTTTTGTCGGGCTTGAATCGTTGTCCCGTTGGTATCTATTACATTTAACGGAGTTGCGGTAACAGTTGTTCCGCTGGTGCCGTTTGTTTGCAGATAAAGCGGCAAACCTAAATTAGCCGAAAAATCACCGTTTCGTTGCGCCAACGAAGGCACCAATGTGGTTGCGGTGGTGGTTGCCCGACTAATTTTTCTGAAATCTTGCGAAAAGAAGAAAAATGTTTTATTTCTGGCTAATTTGCCATACGGTCCGCCTTCGCCGAAATTGAAAAACGGCACAGGTCCGCTGACGGTTCCGCCGAAAGTGTTGTAACGAAGTCTTGGCGTTAGAGCCAAAGGTTTACCGTCTGCTCCGCGACCGCGACGGTTATTGAAAAATGTGTTCGAGTTAAACTTATCGTTTCTGACAAATTCATACAACGAAGCGCGAAACTGATTGCTTCCGCCTTTTGTAACCAACGTTACGGTTCCGCTGCCCGAACGTCCGACTTCAGCCGTAAAGTTTGAAGAAAGAACCTTAAATTCTTTGATTGAATCGATTGTCGGGGTTGAAAGCAAAGTGATATTTGAACCGCCGTCGGTATTATTTACGCCGTCAACCAAAAAATTAACGCCGTTTCGACGCATTCCGTTGATAGAAATTGCCGTTCGATTTGTTAAACCCAGCGAAGTTTCGTCGGTTAAATCGGAACTGACACCGGGAACAAGCTCAAGCAGTTTGGTGAAATCACGGTTATTAAGCGGAATTTCAATAATCTGTTTATTGTTGATTAAAGTTTGTCCGGTTGAGCTTTCTTGGATTAACGGAGCTTCGTCAAGCACGGTAACTATTTCGCTGACGTTACCGATTTCTAAAACAATCGAAATTTGCCGACTGTCTTTGACATTGAGCGTGATGTTTTGGACATATCCTTTAAAGCCCGATTTCTCGACTTTGATTGAATAATCGCCCGGCATTAACGCTGAAACGCGAAATGCTCCATCGACTCCCGCTTGCACCGTGCGGGTTTTTGAAGTGCTTGAGTCAACTATAACGACTGTTGCGTTCGGCACGATTGCTCCGGTTGAATCAGTAACTTGTCCTGAAACGGTTGCCGTTGTGTCATTTTGAGCAAATATAATTCCGCTCAGACAAACGAACAAGCCAATCAGCAGACAAACTGTTTGAATTTTATGTTTGAAATGATTTTTCATCTTTCTTCCTCTTGTTAAATTTTGTTGAAATAGATAATTGCTATCAGAATTATTTAGATTTTTGGAAATCTATACAAATTTTCGTTATGTATGCAACTATGTTACAAACAAGCTAAATTGCTCTAAATAAACGATTAAACGCGAATTTGTCGGTTTATTGCTTGTTGTGGATTTATTCCTGCTTTTAATACAGCAAATATAATGCCCGACGTTTCTTAAATTCGTCTAATTTCGCCTGATAAACTTTTTCGATATTTTCGGGCGATTCGGCGAGTTTTATTTTCTCGAATATTTCGGTGTTGACGAGCAACCGATTGTAGCTTTCAACTTTCCATTCGGTCGGATAAAGTTTCCGCAACGCAACGGCAATTTCCAAACCTGTCCGAATCGGCTTAAACGTTGCGCGATCGACAATTACGATGTTTATGCCGTTGCAGTTTTCGTCTTTAAAAACAGATGCGTTCGGCTTAAATTTTATCGGAATAAAACGAACGCCGGTGATATTGCGATTGTTCAGATATTCGGCTAATTTTTGACCGTCGATATACGGCGAACCGACAACTTCAAACGGCGTATCGGTGCCGCGTCCGACCGATAAATTTGTCGTTTCAAGCAGACCGATTCCGCCGTAAAGTGTTGCTTCGGTAAGGCTTCGCATATTTGGCGAAGGATTTGTCCAAATCTGATTTGTTTGGTCAAACCACATCGAACGCGACCAATTTTCCATCTTCACAACTTGCAAATCTGCACCGATTTTTCCTTCATCATTCATCATTTTCGCCAATTCGCCGACCGTCATTCCGTGGCGGACAGGCAAAATATGCGCGGCGATGAACGAAAGTTTGTCGCCGTCGGCAATCGCGCCTTCAACATCAACGCCGTTAATCGGATTCGTGCGGTCTAAAACGATAACTTTCAGCTTAAGTTTTGCCGCTTCTTCCATCACGTTGCGGAGCGTGGAAATATAGGTGTAAAAACGAGTTCCGATGTCTTGAATATCAAAAACGATTGCGTCTAAATCTTTGAGTTGTTCGGGTTTCGGGCGGCGAGTTTCACCGTAGAGCGAATAAACGGGTAAACCTGTTTTTTCGTCAATCGAATCAATAATTTTTTCTTGATCGAGCTGCCCGCGAATGCCGTGTTCGGGTGAAAAAAGCGAGACGAGTTTGACATTCGCCGCGTTTTTCAACACATCAATCGTCTGTATTCCCGCACGATTTCTGCCCGTGTGATTTGTTACCAAACCGATTTTCACTCCGTCAAGACTTTTGAAATTTTCTTTTTCTAAAACATCAATTCCATTTAGTACTGTTTGATTTCCAAAAAACAAATCTTTGCGGCTGTTCTGATTGATCGGTGAATTCTCAATCGCAATTCTCATTGCATTGTCTCTAAATCGTTGAATTTGTCCCGCGACTTGCGAATTGTAAACTGCTTCGGCTTCTCTGAATTTTGCGATTGAAATATCTGAAATCGCACTAGCCGCAACGGTTGAAATTCTCGCTCGCAATGGCGTAACATCGCCTTTTCCGTCGGGGTGAACGCGGTTCGAGAGAAACACGACAAACGTTTCGGAAGCCGGATCGATCCAAATTGAATTGCCCGTAAAACCTGTGTGTCCGAACGAACCGAGCGGGAAAAGTTCGCCGCGATTTGCCGAAAACGAGGTGTTCATATCAAAGCCGAGTCCGCGTGTGTTGCCTGTTTCGGAAACGACATAAGGCTTTGTCATCATTGCGATTGTCGCGTTTGAAAGAATCCGTTTGCCATCCAAAATTCCACCGTTGAGAATCATTTGGCAATATCTTGAAAGGTCATCTGCGGTGGTGAATAATCCCGCGTGTCCGGCAACTCCGCCCATTCGGAAAGCGGTCGGATCGTGAACTTGTCCACGCAGAATTTGGTCGCCGTCTTTTCCTTCAAAGGTTGAGCCGAGATAACTTTGCTGCCCTTTGATATTTTCGGTTGGGGCAAATGGCATATAAGGAATAAGTTTTTGGATACCGGACTCATCTCTTAATGGAAAGAATCTAGTATTTCTACTTAAACCAAGAGGATATGTAATATTTAACGGAAAAAAAACATGAAAATTGTATTTATGATTTGCTCGTCTCACAATCTCGCCCAAAACAATAAACCCAATATCCGAATAAACAAACTTTGTTCCCGCCGGATTTTGTAGTTTTTCAGTTTTCAAGGCTTCGAGCATTCCGTCGTTGCCCGTCCATTTCTTACGCAAATCAAAATCAGGTGCGTAACCGCTTGTGTGCGTCAGCAGTTGCAGAATCGTGATATTTTTTGCTTCGGGAACTTGGATTTCGGGAATGAATTTGCCGATTGTGTCGTTCAGACGAATTTTTCCTTGTTCGATTAAAATCATAATCGAAGTTGCCGTAGCGACAGGTTTCGTCAAACTTGCGGCATCAAAAATCGTATCAATCGTCATTTTCTCCACATTCGGAACCAACGCACGGTTTCCGAACGCTTTCCGATAAACAATTTTGCCTTTGCGACCGACAATCACAACCGCACCCGGAAGTTTTTTGTCGGCAATATCTTTATTAACTAACTCGTCTATTTGGTTGAGTTTAGCCGTGGACATTCCGGACGCTTCGGGTTTGGCAACGGGCAAACCCGAAGCGTCCGCGAAGGCAGAAGTAAAAAGTAAACAGGCAAAAGTAAAAACAATTGCCTTGTAATTAAACGCTAATCTCAAATTAAAATTCATTTCGCTTTGTCTCGCTTTCTCGCTTTCTCTCAGTCTTTTCGTCTCTTCGTCTCTCAGTCTCGCTCTCTCATCGTCTCATCGTCTCATCGTCCCGCTTTTTCATCGCCCTTTTGCCTTGAGTTCTTTCTCTCGTTCCTTGAAACTTTCGCGGCATAATCTCGCAAATTCGTGGGCAATCGGCGAAAAATATCCGCCGCGTAATCGCGCTAAACCTAATTCCCATTGGATTTCCGCGCCTTCGATGAGCCACGAAACCAGTCTTCCGGCTTCAACTTCGGCGGCGACGGTTTTTACGCCCGCAATTCCCACGCCCATATTATTTTCGACCATTTGGTTGATTGCTTCTTGGCGTGAAAGTTCCATTACAACGTGCGGTTTGACACCGACTTGCTGGAAAAAATCATCGATTTGGCGGCGAGTATTTCCACCTTGTTCGCCCAAAATAAGTTGTTCGTTTGCCAATGTCGCGGCACTGATAACTTTTAGTTTCGCCAGCGGATGACTCGGATGCGCGATTGCCGAAATTTCGTCGCTGAATAATAATTCGGTTTGGATATTCGAGGCTTCGACCGGCAGGGAAACGAATGCGACATCAATATCGCCGTGCGTAATTTTCTCGACCAACGTGGCGCTTGTCCCTGAATTGACGGTAACTTCCGCATTCGGAAATTTCGCTTTTAACTTTTGCAAAATTTGCGGCAACTGAATCGTCGCAAACATTGCGGACGCGCTGCCGAGCCGTAAACGACCGTGTTCCGCACCCGCAAGTTCGGCAATTTCAAGCAACGCCGTGTCGTGTTCGCGCAAGATTTTTCTCGCACGTTCAATCAAATGTTCACCTGCTTCGGTCAATAAAACACGACGCGGCGTGCGGATAAAAAGCGGCACGCCGAGTTCGTCTTCAATCTGTTTGATTTGCATCGAAATTGCCGCCTGCGTAACGTGAACACGCTTTGCTCCCGCCGTAAAAGTTTTAGTTTCGGCAATGGCGATAAACGCTCTGAGTTGTCTGATTTCCATAATGAAAACGATTATACCTATTTGTTTAGCTTATGGCAATCACTTTTGGTTATTGAGATGATAAGTTCTTTTAGTTTTTATTATGGCAAAAAAGAGTTTAGAATCGATTCATTGTTTCATTTATCCATTGAATCATTGAAAAATGAACAGGTGAACAGGGGAACAAGTGAACAAGTGAGTCAATTTCTCGATGAAGCGTTCAAAACCTACACATAATTTATATTTGGGAGTTGACGGCGGCGGAACGAAAACGCACGTTGTTTTAATCGACGACGAAAAAAATATCATCGGCGAAGGTTTTGCAGGCGCCTCGAATCCGCTCAGAGTCGGCGTGGCAGTTGCGGTCAAAAATATATTTACGGCAATCGACAAAGCGTGCGATACGGCAAACCGCAGTCGCGGCGACATTGTTTCCGCCCAAATCGGATTAGCCGGCGTGCGCCGTGAAGATTTGCGTTACGTTATCAAAAAGAATGTCCGCGAACGCTTGAAATTTCGCAAAATTGAAGTTACGACCGATGCCGAAATCGCTCTTTACGCCGCGACCGAAGGCAAAGAAGGTTTGGTCATCATCGCCGGCACAGGTTCGGTTTGTATGGGCAAAAACGCGAAAGGAGAATCGGCTTTGGCGGGCGGTTGGGGTCCGCTTGCGGGCGACGAAGGCGGCGGAGCGGGAATTTCACGGCGAGCTTTGCAGGCAATCGCCAAATCATCGGACGGACGCGGAAAACCGACAAAATTAAGCGATTACGCGGTTGATTATTTTCGGGCGGGAAGATTGGAAGATTTGTCCGTGGCGATTTATGCGCCGCAAGTCGATAACGCCAGAATCGCCGGTTTTGCCAAATTTGTGGTGCAAGCCGCGAGCGAAAATGACGAAGTTGCGACCGAAGTTATCGCCGAAGCGGGCAGAGAACTCGGCATTGCGGCGGTTGCCGTGATTCAAAAATTAAAGCTGAAAAATCGCAAATTCCCGATCGGAAAAGTCGGCAGTATTTTCAAAGCCGGCGAACTGATTGCGAAACCTTTGCTCGACAAAGTTCACGAACTTGCACCGAAAGCGTTTATCGGCGAAACTCAAAAAACACCTGCGTTGGCGGCGGCGATTATGGCTTTTAATTTGGTTAAGAAATGAGTTCGTGCTTATTTTGTTAAGGCTTTTGGTGCAATCTAAATTTTATGGATAAATTTTACGAACCTCACGATCTTGAATTTGACCGGGACGAAGAAAAATATGTGGCAAATATTTTCAAACATAGTGTAAAATTTGAAGAAGCCGCCGAAGTTTTCTTTGATAACGAACATCAATTTGGTGATGCTTCGGTTGACGAAGAATTTCGGGAATATATTGTCGGCTTTAGTTTTCAACTGAATCTGCTATATACCGTTTATGTTGAACGCGGCGAGAGAATCAGAATAATTTCAGCACGTTCGGCAACCAAAGAAGAGGAAAAATTCTATGAGCGAAAAAAATAACACATTGATAACGCCCGAAGGTCATAAACTGACTTTTTATGACCGCGAATCGGTTGAAATTAATTTGAATTTGGCAAAAGATACGTTGGAACTTTTGGAAGAAATTGCCAAAAAGAAAGATTTGTCGGTTATTTCAGTTATCAAATTCTTTATTTCAAAAGGCATCAGAGAATTAGAACCTGAATTGGCGAAGAAAACTGCGATAAAAAGGTTTAAGAATCGGAAAGCCGTTGAGGAAAATTTGGAAGTTGATTTAGCTGCGTGATTCTCGGAAAGTGAGTGATGTAATTGTGAGTTTAATTATGAGAAAATTAGTGTTAAGTATTTTGATGATTTGTTTATTTGCAACATTTGCGGTTGCTCAAACCGAAGAAGAAAATTGGCAAACTTATTCGCCTGCCGATGAAGAGTTTTCGATAGAGGCTCCGTCAACAATTAAAGGCGGCGGCTACGCAACTAATCCGGTTAAAAACATTTATTCCGGTCGCCACAGAGTTGTTGCTAATGGGAATTATTATTTTATTAATTCTGAAAACCTGCTTAATTCAGAAACATTAAAGAAAAATTCCAACGATGTTGCCGCAGAAAATCTTGAGGATTACGTCAGACCTTTTCGAGTTGAGGGAAAAGCGGTTGAAATAAACAGTTTTAAGGGTAAAAAATATGTGTTTGCCGATGATGAAGGTTTTTATCAGCAAATTATGATTATTGCCGTTAAAAACCGCAGTTATATTTTTCGGACAATCAGTGAAAACGAAAATGATATTTCCGTAAATAAATTCTTTAATTCATTGCAACTATTTGAAAACGAGAAACTGACAAATTTTAAATACACACCGCCTGTGTCCGAAAAAGTTACAACTCCGAAAACCTCAACACAAGGTTCGGGGCAAGGTTCCGGAAGTGGCGGTAAAGGCGACTCTGATCGTTTGCCTCCTCCAATTCCGACATCAACTCCAAGTGCCGAAAAAAACATATTTAAAATACTTTCACAACCGCGTGCGTCTTATAATGACGAAGCACGAATTTATGAAGTTTCCGGAGTTGTTCGTTTAAAAGTTACGTTTCTTGCAAACGGAACAATCGGGAGTATTTCGGTCATAAAAAAATTACCTTTCGGCTTAACTAATTCGGCGATAAAAGCCGCAAAAGCGATTGAATTTGTTCCCGGAACTACTACTATTTCTAAAACAGTCGAATACCGATTTACACTTTACTAAACTAAGTAGTCCGTAAATTAAATAATCCGGTAAAGTATGTAGTCCCGCCTTTAGGCGGAAATAACTTTGACTGAAAGACTTTGCCGCTTAAAAGCGGAACTACAAACGCTCGAAAATTTAATTTACGGACTACTAAGCAGGTCAGCAGAAGTTTTCCGACATTTTGAAATGTCTAAACTATTGAGTTAAAAGATTTTAATTCATCATTCATCATTTACAATTTATCATTACCTGCTTATGTTGCCGATAACCGAACAAGAAAATCCGAACACCGCAAATATTGACCGAGTTTCAACATTTGAAGCCGCGATATTGATTAACAATGAAGATAAATTAGTTGCTTCGGCGGTCGAAAAAGTGTTGCCGCAAGTTGCTTTGGCAATCGATAAAATTGTCGAAAGATTAAATAACGGCGGACGTTTATTTTACATCGGCACAGGTACGAGCGGTCGTTTGGGCGTTTTGGACGCAAGCGAATGTCCGCCGACTTTCGGTGTTTCGCCCGAACTGAT
The DNA here is from genome assembly GCA_031430435.1 of Acidobacteriota bacterium. Taxonomy (GTDB): domain Bacteria; phylum Acidobacteriota; class Blastocatellia; order Pyrinomonadales; family Pyrinomonadaceae; genus JANNVK01. The sequence continues at coordinate 9,151 of JANPBM010000107.1, read as the reverse complement.
TCAAGGAATTATCGCCGGCGGTTACGATGCGCTTTACAAAGCCGTTGAAGCCTCCGAAGACGATACCGACGCGGGAATTCGTGATTTACAATCTCGTAATTTGTCGGCAAAAGATGCGGTTGTCGGCATCGCGGCATCGGGCAGAACGCCGTACACGAACGGTGCGGTCGAATTTGCAAGAAATTTGGGTTGTTTCACGGTCGGTTTAACCTGCGTTCCCGATTCGCTTTTGACGAAAACTGCCGAACTTGCGATTGTTCCCGTCGTTGGTGCAGAGCCGATTACAGGTTCGACGCGGATGAAATCAGGCACGTCGCACAAACTTGTTTTGAACACAATTTCGACTGTTACGCTGATAAAACTCGGCTATGTAAAAGGGAATCGGATGACGAATGTGCGTGCGTCGAACATCAAATTACGCGAACGAAGTCTGCGGATTTTAATTGCCGAAACAAATTTGGACGAAGCAACCGCCCAAAATTTATTGACCGAAGCAAGTTATGATTTACGCATTGCGCTTGTTATGTTTCGCGCAAAAACCGATGCTGAAACCGCCAAAAATGCTTTGATTGCAAACGAATTTGTGGTTGAAAAAGCTGTAAAGTTAATTGAGAATTGAGAATGTTGAAACGGAGAATTCTGATATGATTTTCCATTTTCCATTTTCCATTTTCCATTTTCCGTTCTTATGAAAATTTCCGCCGTCATCATTACATTTAACGAAGAAAAACATATTGCCGAGGCGATAAAATCCGTTGCGTTTGCCGATGAGATTATTGTCGTCGATTCGGAAAGTACGGATAAAACGCGCGAGATTGCCGAAAGTTCGGGCGCCAAAGTCATCACGCAAAAATGGCTCGGTTTCTCTAAGCAAAAACAGTTTGCAGTCGATTCGGCAACGCACGACCGGATTTTGAGCCTTGACGCGGACGAACGAATTTCCGACAAACTACGCGATGAAATCCTCAGTCCGAAAACGTCGAATAGGTTTGCGGACGGTTACAAAATTCCGCGTCTGTCAATTTATATGAACCGCGAAATCAAGCATTCGGGTTGGTATCCGGATTGGCAATTACGGTTTTTCGATCGTACAAAAGGACGTTGGAAAAATGTTGAAATTCACGAATCTTTTGAAATCGACGGTAAAATCGAAAAACTTTCCGGCGACATTTTACATTACAGCGTCGAAAATGCGACTCATCATCACAAAATGATCGGCGAACGTTACGCTCCGTTAGCGGCAAAACAGATGTTCGATCGCGGAAAACGAACTTCGGTTTTTAAGGTTGCGACGGTCGGTTTGACCACATTTTTGCAGACTTATGTTGTGCGTTTAGGTTTTCTCGACGGTTTCGCGGGGTTTTGCATCGCCCGTTTCGCCGCTCATCACGCCTTTCTGAAATATCTGTTGTTGCGCGAACTGCAACAGGAAAGCAAAAAGATAAAAAATGTTTGAGGTACTTTGAGCCGGCGAATCTTTTTTCGGCAGAATTTCATCAAAATAATGCGCACAATCTCGGACGGCAACATAAAACAATCTTTCCCGCCAATCTCAAATCAAACCGCCGAGATTTTGATTTTAGGAAGTTTGCCGGGCGAAAAATCTTTGGCAATGCGCGAGTATTATGCGCATCCGCAGAATAAGTTTTGGCGGATAATTGCGGCGATTACAAATAACAAAACACCCGTAACTTACCGCGAAAAAACGAGTTTGTTGATAAACAACAGACTCGGAGTGTGGGATGTTGTCCGTCAAGCAAAAAGAATCGGCAGCCTTGACACAAATATCGTCGACGAAGTTCCGAACGACATCGACGATTTTATTTCGCGGCACAAAAAACTAAAAGTTATCGGTTTTAACGGTACAAAATCGTTGAAACTTTATGACAAGTATTTCAAACGCTGCGAACACATCAAATACATTCATCTGCCGAGTTCAAGCCCGGCGAACGCGAAGATAAAATTTGACGAAATCTGTGAAAAATGGCGGAAATTGTCGGAATAAAAAACGGGAAAAAGAAAATTCTCTGTCCCGTTAATTGTGTTTATCGCCGGAAAATTTTCCTACTTAAAAATTGCCCCGAAGACTTTCTTCAACAAATCCGAAGCGGTGCCGAGCGGATTTTTTCGGATTTTCTTTTCTTCTTCGGCAACCATAAAGAATAATCCGTCCAACGCTTTTTGTGTAACGTAGCCATCCAAATCAGTCGCGTCTTTGCCGAGAATGCCGGAAAATGCTCCGAGCTTGCCGACCATTCCTTTATATTTTTGCGCTACGCCGGTTTCCGCCGTAAACTTTTCAACCATCGGACGAAACTTTCCGCGAAGGCTTTCTTCGGTTGTTTGGCGAAAAAATTGCGTGGCGGAATCGTCTTGTTTGCTGAACAAAATATTTTTTGCGTCGGTAAAAGTCATCTGTTTGATTGAATCGACAAAGACATCAACCGCAACCGGCACGGCTTTTTCCGCCGCGTGATTCATCGAAGCCACAAATTCATCGACTTTCGCGCCTTGTCCCGCCAAACGCATTCCTTTTTCGACTTTAACCAACGTCGCGGGAAGCGGAATTTTTACGCGAACATCATCGAGAAAGCCGTTTTCTTTGCCGAGCAAACCAATTGCCGATTTTACGCCGCTGAATAAGGCTTCTTTCAAACCGCCGTTGATTTCATCGTCCGATAACTTTGGCGGAACAGGTGTCGGTTTGACGGCAACGGGTTTTTTAGCCGGTTTTTTAGCCGGTTTCTTTTGGGCAAACGCAATGTTTGCAAGCGTGAACAGCATTGTTGCCGCCAAAAATAGTTTCAATAAACGCATTATTTTTCTCCTCGTAAAGGTGTTGCAAAAATTGCAACACTTTTTCATTCGTAATATTTGGGGGAAACTTTGTACAACTCTTCGTGTTCGGCGCGGGGAACAGCCCGCATTTCTTTAGAAAATAATTATATCAAAAAATTGATTCAACCAATTGCAAAAAAAGTGTGAAACTATTTTTTTATTTTGCCAATTATAAATATAGAGACTGATAACCAATCAGCCTTTGGCGATAAAGCCTGAGGTCAACACAAACAGGCTTTATTAAACACGCTTTGTCTTCTTCCACAAGTAAAAACCGCTTTACTTTGTAAACGAATTGACAAGGATTTACAAACAAAAAAAATAAACCAGGAGAAAAACAATGAAGTTAGCAAGATATTGCTTTTTGACAGCAACCGTATTTTTTACGATGGTAATAAGCAGTTTAGCCGCGACCGGATTAGAAATAAATTTAACCTCGAAACAAGATTCATTTCTTTCAGACAACGCTGTGAAGGTAAGCGTTACATTTACAAACAGATCGAAAGAGGCAATGAAGTTTTTGAAGTGGGAAACGCCGTTTGAAGGCGTGGAAGACAATTTATTTTCCGTTACGCTTGACGGAAAAACCGTTACATATATTGGTCGAGATTATAAACGCGTTCTGCCGACCGAAAAGGATTATCTGACACTTTTACCCAAGGAAAGTTTAACCGAAGAAGTAAATTTGGCAGATTACTACGACTTTTCGGCAACCGGAAATTACAACATAAAATACAATGTTGCCACTTTCGATGATAATAAAACGGTCGGATATGTCGGCGGTAACAAAAATGCCGAATCTGATTCAACCGACCTTTTCATTGAAGGACGCAAACCGACTCTGCGGGCAGACCAGGTTGCCGCGCCGGGTTTTGTTCACGGTTCTTCAAATTTTTCGAGTTGTTCCGAAGGCAGAATGACCGATCTTACCGAAGCCAGAGAATGGGCTTTATATTATGCCGATGATTCTTTAACTTATTTAACGGCAGGATTTCAAAACCCGCGTTACACAGAATGGTTCGGCTCTTTTGACGTAAATCGTTACTTTAGCGTTACGGATCATTTCAGAAACATTCGAAATGCAGTCCACGATCAACCAATGACTTTTGATTGCAGTTGTTCTCAAGCCGGAGTTTACGCATACGTTTACTCGAATAGTCCGTATGCAGTTTATTTATGCAACGCTTTTTGGACTGCTCCAATGATAGGTACAGACTCTAAAGCAGGTACTTTAATTCACGAAGTCAGCCATTTTAGTGTCGTTGCAGGCACAAATGATGAAGCTTACGGTCAAGCCAATGCGAGGAATTTAGCGAATAATGATCCTGCAAGAGCAACAAACAACGCGGATAATCACGAGTATTTTGCCGAAGCCTCAACAAGTCGGTTTGACAGTTGCGCAAATGAACCGGGAAATTGCGGGGTTGCTTACAGATCGCACGTTGCCTATAACGGTTGGTTAAATACAGTATCGGACGGGGAAGTTTCCGGCACTACCGGCGAAGGTCGTCAAATGGAGGCGGTGCAAATTAATTTACATAACGTCCGTGCCGGAGTCGGAGTTCAATATCGCGCGCACGTCGGGTTTGTCGGCTGGCAAGGTTGGGTTCAAAACGGCGCTACTGCCGGAACTACGGGGCAAGGACTCCGAATGGAAGCCGTTGAAATAAGACTGACTAATGCTCCTTCCGGTTGTCATATCTACTATCAAGCGCATGTCGCGGGTATCGGTTGGCAGAATTGGATGATGGATGGGGCAACCGCCGGAACTACCGGAGACAGTCGCCAAATGGAGGCTCTGCGGGTTTTTGTTTCATGTCCGTAATTTTGAAAAAAAAATCAAGGTTTAGGAGAGTAGCAATACTCTCCTTTTACGTTTACAAAATCTTTTCAAAAAACTGCAGCACCTTTTTGTAAGTGATCTTCGTGAAAATACTTGTATAAATCTTTGTGCTTACGCAAGTTTACTTACTTCGCTTTGCCTTGATTCGCCACCGCGTCCTGTGCCGCTTTTATCGCATCCGCATCGCCCAAATAATAGCTTTTGATCGGTGTCAGATTTTCGTCCAACTCATAAACCAGCGGAACGCCCGTCGGAATGTTTAGTTTGACGATTTCGTTATCGGCGATATTATCCAAATATTTGACCAGCGAACGCAGCGAGTTTCCGTGTGCGGCAACTATAACTCGTTTACCTGTTTTGATTTGCGGAGCAATTTCTGCTTCAAAATACGGAATAACTCGTTCGACCGTATCTTTCAAACATTCCGTATTCGGGAATTCGTTTGCCCATAGATTCGCATATTTCGGTAAGTTTCCTTCGTAGCGTTCGTCGTCGGTCGGCATCGGCGGCGGCGGAACATCATAGCTTCTGCGCCAGATTAAAACTTGCTCGTCGCCGAATTTCGCGGCAGTCTCAGCCTTATTCAAACCTTGCAAATCGCCGTAATGACGTTCGTTTAATTTCCACGAATGACATATCGGAATCCACATCAAATCGAGTTCGTCCAAAATTGACCAGAGCGTACGGATTGCCCGTTTCAAAACCGAGGTGTGAGCAATATCGAAAGTAAAACCTTCTTTTTTGAGCAATTCGCCCGCCGCTTTCGCCTCGATTCGCCCTTTATCCGAAAGGTCAACGTCTTTAAATCCCGTGAACCGATTCTCATTGTTCCAAGTGCTTTCGCCGTGTCTGATTAAGACTAATTTATACATAATTTTATAAAATAATTTCTATGATTTAAGATAGTTTAATTGAGAGTTCAACGTTTGTTAAGTCTTTCAATACATCTTTTTAAGTCGTCAATCCATTCCGTGTTAATAGTTTTATCTTTTTCGGCTTTTTCTAAATTCGCATTTAACAAAGGCAAAAAATCTATATCGTTCAGTTCTTCGATTGCTTCAAACAGTAAAATACCGTATTCTCCGCCGATAAGTTCGCGTTTGATTATCTTTTTGACCCTAATATCTTTTCTTTTTGCTAATCCAGCAATCGCTTCGAGTTTTGTGTCTTGGTGTTTGTCATTGACTCGTTTCCAAAGTGCTTCTCGAATCGTTTTATTATTTCGGTCAATTTGAGTGCCAATTCCGAATGTTGCCCAATCACGAATCCAAGAAATTTTATCGCCCGTCAAGAAGATTAGTGATTCAACCGCCGGTTTATGTTCCACTCCAAGCAAAGCATGGACTAATCCGTATCTGACCTCAGTTTTTGAATTGTTTTTGAAATTCGACAAAAACACAGTTTGAGATTCATCAAGAGTTTCATAATTATTGTGTCCGATGCCAAATAGAATTGACATAATAACATCGGTTTCAAGCTCCTTTTCTAAAAGTGCAAAATATAATTGCAAGGTTTCTTTTTGGAACGGGCGTTCCAACCCTAACTGTGAAAGTACATCAATTCCGATGATATTTTCTTTTTGATTGCTTGATTTTACGAGTTCGCAACACCTTGCAAAAACATCTTTCGTGGCTCTGGAATGCAATTCTTGAATGTTGTTCCAATAAGTTTTATCGGATTTATTTTCCAAAAGTCGCGTAAACAGTTTATCGTTTGACCAAGTTTTTCGGCTCATTACTTTAGATTCCTCAAAACATTTTGAGCTTCGCCGACCAAGTAAAGTGAACCTGTCACGCAAACTAAATTTCCCGAAAAGATTTTTGCTTTTTCCAACGCTTCGGCGACATTTCGGGTCAAAATAAATTCTTTGTCGGTGAATTGCGATAACTCTTTCGCCGTTGCCGAACGCGAGTTTTCAGGTTGCGTAAGAATCAGTTTATCGGCAATCGGGAACAAAATCTCCGCAATTTTAGCAATTTGCTTATCTTTCATTGCACCGAAAATCAGCGTAATCGGTTGCGAAACAAACTCTTGCAAATAATCTCGCAACGCTTTTGCACCCGCGATATTGTGCGAACCGTCAAACAAAATGCCTTTATAAAATTCGAGTCTCCCTTTGAATGTAGTATTCTCTAATCCGCGAACAATTTGGTCATTCGAAATCGGGAACTTCAATTCACGAAGAATTTCCGCCAGTGAAATCGCCACTGAAGCATTCATAATCTGATGTCTTCCACGCATCCCAACGTATTCAAAGTCAACCGTTGAATAATGAGAAGTTCCGGTTGTAAATGAAGCAATTAACGGCTCAAAATTTTTCGGATTCGGCTTAGAAACCTTTATATTTTCGGTTGCCCAAACCGGCTCAACTCCTACTTCACGACATCTGCCGTCAATTACTTTTTTACATTCATTATTTTGCGGTGCAACTGCGACCTTTGTATCAAATCGAATAATCGCTGCTTTTTCGCCCGCAATTTCGGTCAACGTTTCGCCGAGATATTCTTGATGGTCGTAATCAATCGGCGTAATTGCAACTATTTCTGCGTTTGCGGCGGTGGTCGCGTCTAATCTTCCGCCCAAACCTGTTTCTAAAATTGCCAGTTCCACGTTAAATTCGGCAAACGCCAGCAACGCAATCGCCGTCATTTGTTCAAAAAATGTGGCGTAAAGATTTTCGGATTCTGTTGCTTCACGAACTTTTGTCGCGTATTTTGCAAATTCGCTTTCGCTGATTTCCTCGCCGTTTATTTTGACGCGTTCGGTAATTGAAATTAAATGCGGCGAAGTGTAAAGACCTGTTTTGATGTTTGCTTGGCGGCAAATCGAATCGAGAAACGCGCAAGTCGAACCTTTTCCGTTTGTTCCCGCGACTTGCACTTTCAAATACTTTCTTTGCGGATTGCCTGATGCTTGCAACAATTTACGAGGATTTTCCAAGCCGAGTTTCATCGCCGTAACTTCGTTGCCGAGCGAGTAGAGATATGAAACTGATTCGTCAAAATTCATTTTAATTATTGTAACCTAAAAGACAATTTGCCCGTATTAGAGAGAACTGTTAAGTTAAATTTATGAAAAATCTATTCAAAAAACAACATTTCCTGTTAGTTTTAATCGTCATTTTCGCGGTTTTCTCAAGTTTCGCACAGACAAAATCGCCTAAAAAACCACCTGTAAAAAAACCGGTTTCAAAAGCCGGCGCGGACGGTTTACTTTACAAAATCAGCGGCAAAAACTTGACCAAACCTTCTTATTTGTATGGAACAATTCATATTATTTGTCCTGACGATATGTTTGCGCCGGACAAATTAGCAACTTATTTCGATCAAACCGACAGTTTGATATTGGAACTCGATTTAGACGATGCGGAAGTGATGAAGAAAACCGCGACTGTTATGAATATGCCCGAAGGGAAAAGTTTGAAAGAGCTTCTCACGCCGGAAAAGTATGCGAAAGTTGATGAACTGTTCAAAAATACTTTTGGCGTTCCGGTCGAAGCATTGAAGGCTTTCAGTCCGTTGGGTTTATCGATAGCAGTCAGCACAAGTCCGAAATCTACGGGTTGTCAGATTCCTGCCTCGTACGAAGCCAAGTTCATGGAAATGGCGACAAAAGCCAAAAAAGACGTTGGCGGACTTGAATCGGTCGAGGTTCAAATGGCAACGCTTGCCAAAACTCCGATAGAAAAACAAGCCGAAGATTTATACAAATTAGCGTTAAACCCGCAAGCCGCGTTTGACCAATTCAAGAGTTTAGTTGCGGCTTATAAATTGCAAGATTCCGAAAAACTTTTTGCTGAAATGACCAAACAATCGGCGAGTGAGCCTGATCTTATGAAAAATCTTTTGGATGAGAGAAATTTTAATTGGATTCCTGTCATTGAAACTGCGATTGCCGAAAAGCCGAGGTTTATTGCCGTTGGCGGCGGACATTTAGGCGGAAAAAACGGGGTTGTAAAGTTGCTCAGAAAACAAGGTTATACGGTTACAGCCATAAAATTTTGATATTAAAGGAAATATAAATTCAGCCGCGATATTAACACTATATCGCGGCTGTTTCTTTATCGGTTAATGTTTTTTCGTCTGTTTTCGGGATCAAAATTATCGGTAATTCGTCTGAAAATATATTGTTTTTCGTCATCTGAAAATGTGTAAGCCGATATTACGGGAACTCTTTAACCGGTCATATTCGGATTGTTTTATGTTACCGGCAAACGGTTTATTGTTCGTTATCTTACGAATAAAAAAAGCCTCCGTTCAAACTTGAACGAAGGCTTTCGCTTCATAGATTAGCATTACTTTTCTTTTCACCCATGCAAAGTAATGTTGCCGATTTACCGAAGTCCGCAATTCTTCAGTAATTCGACGTATTCATCCATGAACTTCTTTGCCTGTGTTTTTGAAACGTGAAGCGAGGCAATGTTGACGCTCGCAATCATTGTTTCCAACGATGCCGCGTAATCTTTTAAGT
>JANPBM010000106.1:0-5518 GCA_031430435.1 Acidobacteriota bacterium | reverse complement strand
AAATTGAAATAATATGAAAATTGCAATTTTAGGAGCTGGAAATGTCGGCGGAACACTTGGAAAGCGTTTCGCCGAATGCGGACACGAAATTTATTTTGGCGTGCCGAATCCGGAAAAATACGAGGTTGAAAGTTTGCCGGGCAAAATCGGAACAGTCTCGCAAGCGGCTAAAGGTGCGGACATTATTTTGCTGGCGATTCCGTATAACGCCATTGCAGATGCGATAAAAGATTGCGGCGATGTTTCAGGGAAAATCATTATTGACGCAACAAATCCGCTGGGTATGACCGCAAACGGATTGAATCTAACTGTTGGTTTTGAAACTTCGGGAGCCGAAGAATTACAGAAAATTGCCGTTGGAGCAAAGGTCGTTAAATCTTTCAATCAGACCGGTTTCAATGTGATGACAAGCCCGAATAATTCGATGATGTTTGTTTGCGGAAACGATGCCGAAGCAAATGAAACGGTTCTGAAACTAGCACAGGAAATTGGTTTTGATGCAGTAAAAGCGGGAGATTTATCAAAAGCAAGATTGCTCGAACCACTAGCGATGCTCTGGATTCATCTGTCAATCACCGGCGATTTGAAACGCAATTTTGCCTTTTCAATTTCACGAGAGTTTCAAAACCTCAAGCCGTAATTTTAAGAATGAAAATTACTGTAAGCCGACATCAGCAAACATTTATCGCATTTATGTCGCACATAACCGTGAATTTCTTTTGCCAAATGCCACTCGCCGCCACAACTTGGGCAAGGACGATCTATGTCTTTTACCTTTGAGCGTTTGGAGAAATTAGAGAGAAAATAGTAGGTTTTCACGCCTGTAACTTCCGTGATTTTTGCCGCAACTTCGCGTCCTTGTTTGGAAAGTCCCGAATCAAAATCGCATTGTTGTTTAATCGCCCAGCGTTCGCCCGTGCCGCAATTCAAATCAATCAAAACACAGCCGCAATAAGCATTTTGCCAGCAAGTTAAATTCCAGTAACCAAAATCGTGGAGCTTCGGTATTTTGAATAAAGGCATTTGTTTTTCGCACGAACCGCAGACAATCGGAGAATATTCGCCGTAATAATAGAGCAAAAAATAATTGTGTTCGGTGCAATCGCAGATAGATTTTTCTTGGTCTTCGCCGCAGCCGACCCATTCAACTTCTAATTTTTCACCGCACAATTCTTCTAACTTTGCGATGCCGTCAATTACATATTTGTTATGATATTTTTTGTCCAAAGCATCTTCCGTCGCGGTCATAAAAGTCGCGGAAATGCGTCCGTGTTTCGCGTATGGCTGCATATATCGCCCAATCAACTGACCGTTATGACGCAAAAAGCCGAGCAAGCCGTAGAAGGCGTGCCATAGTTCATTTTGGTCAATATCGTCCGCGTGTTTTATCGAAATTGTGTGCATAAAACTTAAATTTAATCTGAAATTTCTCTAAAATTAAGCCGGGAAAAGTTTTGCAAACATCATTACGTCAAGGTAATTATCGCCTTTTTTGTGATATTTTCGTTTCAACCCTTCGCATTCAAAACCTGCTTTTGTTAAAACAGACATCGAAGCCCGATTACTCAAAAAAACTCCCGCTTCAATCCGAACTAAGCCGTTTTGTTTATTCAAGTAACCGCAAAATGCTTCAACTGCCTTGGTCATTAAACCCTTATTACGAAAGTCTTTGCCGATATAATAACCAATTTCGTCCTTGTGCGAATCAATCCCGTAAGACACGAAACGTCCTATTCCGCCGATCAACTTATCGTCATAACGAATGGCAAAAGTTGTCGGAATGCCGTGTTTTTCGTCTAGATTCTTAACTAAATTGAAGTAAAAATCTGCGTCGGCAGAGGTATAAGGATGCGGTATTGTAAGCGTGTTTTTTGCCACATCTATATCGTTGATCCGATAAATCAAATCTTCTTTATCAGATTCGGGTAAGAACTCGGTAATATTCAAATGTTCGTCTATTTTTATCATTTATCTAATCTGATTTTTATAAACCCAATCTTCGGCTTTAACTTGTATAAATTCTTCGCAATAATCGGTTTCTTCTACTTTTACTGTCGCGTCTTTTTCGCTTTCGTATAATTCAATCAGCGTATGTTTATCAATGGCTTCGACAAACTTATTCTTACATTTTTTGAAGCAATCAAGGTCGCCGAAGTTATCGTTTCCGGCGACCATATAGCCCGAAAAACGACAGAAAAAACATATCTCAATCTTATGATTTTCCGGCAAACTTTTCTGCAAAGCGATCAACATATTTTCAAAATCGGTAAACGTATCAATGATTGAATATGTCTCATCGCGGATTTCAATTTGGATATTTCTAAACTTTTCCACGTCCCAATCCATATTCCGCCACGTCGTTAATTTCGCCGAAACTATTGTGTTATCAATGTTTACGCGAACATCAAACGACTTTGTTTCTTCAACTTTTCTAACCTCAATCGTTTTTGCAACTTCCTCGATTTCACCGAGCCATTTGTTCGTTGCGGTCGCGGCTTCGTGCCAGAGCATATAGTTGAAAAAATGAATCCAAGTATTTCCTTCTTTGATTTTTAAGACATATTTCGCATTGTCTTCGTAGGTTAAATCGAGTATGAAACGATGACCTAAATCCGCCTTCAAAATCGTTTGCTGTTTTTTCAATTCCGCTTCTGTTTGATTTTGTTTCAGGTAAAATTCACCTATGTTCCATTTGTCGGAAATAGTAATTTCTTCAATTAAAAAAGTATTCGAAATCGGTTTATCCCAAAGAGCAAAAAAAGTCTCTTTGCTGATGGAAAAAAATTGCTCGTCTTCTAAATCCAAAGGTACTTTCGACAACCCGCCAAATTCATCTTCAAGCTGTAAGTTACTGTATTTCAACACTTTACCGTTGCTGTATTCCACGATTTGTTTCAAAACCTCGCCGGCGTAGGTCGTTTCAAAATAATATGCGGAAGTTCCCCAATGATTGGTTAAAACATCGCCGGTTGTTTCGTGCCAAAAGCCTTTGTAAAAGAAAGAGCCTTTTATATCAATCGGGAAAATTGTCCAATTTTCATCTTTAACTTCATCTTCAAGCGGCGGACGAACCGAAGAAATCGAACACTTTTCACAAGCCTTGAAAGCAATAAAATTTTGCTGTGCCTGAATCAACGAAACACGATTAGCACCGCCGCCGTAATAAGGATCCGCAAGCTGAATCGGGTCAGTTTCCCAATGACAAACGGGACACAAATCGTAAAATGTATCTTCGCGGTAAATTGTTTTGAAGCCGCAACACGGGCAAGTATATTTTTGTTTAGAGTCCATCTTCCCTCGCTGAAAGCCAGTTTTTATATTTTTCTTTGTATAAATATTTAGCCTGAACGTCCCTGTAATAAATGTCTATTCCACCGTCATAAGGAGAAATCAGACAATCTTTCCCGATGATAAAAGCACGGATTTGGTCATCGGCAATTTCTATCAGCATCGGGTTCAAACCATTGGTTTCCCAAGCAGTTTCAAAACTATAAGATTGGAAAACTGTTTCTCCGTCATTAGTTGTAAAAATGCCGATGTCGTTAATATTAAACATCCGAAACAGAAAATGGTCGGGGTCAATCCGGTTAATAATGACATGGATTTCAGAGTCTTGCGGGATTAAATCGTCAATAACGTTATTTTGTCGAGATAAAATAATATCCATTTCCTCCTTCGTATTTGCATAACGTTTAGACTTGGGCAAACTATGAATCCGTAACCAATTATCTTTCAAATTTACACCCAAAAGATAATTTATCGGCAATGTTTCCGGATAATTTTCCGCCCAAAATTGTTGGAATTGTTCTTTTGTCATCTTGTTCGAGTATAAAAGAATTAGGATGACTTTTGAAATTGAGGTTGTCGAAGTCAGAAAGAAGATAATTGAGTATTTGAACTGATTGTCGTCTGTTTTTATATGAGTAATCCTTGTTTTTTAGAGGTTATCGTCTGTTTATATTAGATTACCTGTTAAAAAATGAAGTCATCGTCTGTTTATATTAGGTTGCCTTCCGGAAAGAGAGGTTATCGTCTGTTTATATTAGGTTGTCTTATCTTTTAAGCGGTAAACGTACCTTTTAGAGAGATTATCGTCTGTTTTTACCGAATTGACGTTAGATTTTCAGAGAAAATACAGAAACTCGCGCGAAGGTAAATGTGCGGTTGGCGAGTATTCTCGTGTGCGGGCTTTTGCATTATTTGATTTTGGCTGACAAACTGTTTATCCTACTGATTTATATGTCTTCGAAGGTTTTTGATTCAGCCTAAAGTTTTTCTATTTCGTTGGCGGAAAGTCCGGTTGTTTTGACAATTATCTCGGTCGCCACGCCGGATTCTTTCAGGGCTTTGGCAACTTCACTTCTGCCTTCAAGTTTGCCTTCAAGTTTGCCTTCACTTCTGCCTTCATCGAAAGCGTTTTCGATTGCGTAATCGAACACGGCTTTGTTGTCTCTGAAAATTTTCAAACTTGTTTCGTAACCGTCTAATTCGGCTTGATTAAATTTTGCAAGTTCTGCTTTTTCAAAGGCTTGGGTAAATACTTCGTCGCTGAAAATGGTCGGAATTGTTTGAAAATCTTCTAAGTTTTTGATGAAATAAAGCCATTTATCCAGACGAGTTTTTAAGTCTGATTCAGTCTGCTTGAAGTTCGGCATTTCAAGATAAATGTAGGTTAATTTGTCGTAAAAAACTTTGCCGTGTTGATTTTTCAGCTTGATGGTATGCACAACTTCGCTTTTTTCGGGTTCGTTTTCGTAATCGTCGAACGTAAAATCTAAAATCCCGATGCAATAGACGGCTTTCAGATTATAATTCCACACGCCTTTTTCGGCTTGCTCTCTGATTGGAAAAGTCGAGTAATAAATTGTGCGTTCTCTGAAATAATTTTGCTTGGCTTTTTGCAGTTCGACAATAAATTTCTCGCCGTTTTCGCTTTCGCAATAAATGTCGTAAATCGCCTTTCGGTCGGCATCGGTTTGCCCTAATTGTTCGGTATTTTTGAAGGAAAGATCGGCTATTTTATCTTCAAGCGGCAAAAGAGCGTTCAGAAAATCAATCAAAACAGATTTGCTTGCTTCTTCGCCAAAGATTTTCTTAAACCCGAAGTCGGTAAACGGATTGACGTATTTTGCCTTCATACGGATATTATAAAGGTTTGGCGAATTTACGCAATTGTCGGCAGGTTTCGGCGGATAATTGCAGACACGTTACGCTCGTATGTGTGCGGTTGGCGAGTATTTACGCCGTTACTGCGTGAGAGCCTTCTACATTATTCGACTATACCCGAAAGGAATTGGTTTGCGAAAGTACGACACGCTTCAGCTTGTCGAATAAACTTTAGCTTGAATGAAGTTAAGCACCGCAACAAACTAAAATATGTTGTACTTTTTCGCAAACCAATTCCCGTTAGGTATAGCTTCAATAGTTTTTGAAAGCTAAGCGAACAGTTTAAAGCTAAGTTGAAAGACTGAATTAAATACCTTCAAATAAAACACATAGCCTTATTTATCTCCAAATG
>JANPBM010000105.1:0-19133 GCA_031430435.1 Acidobacteriota bacterium | reverse complement strand
TTCAACTCATTTGCTTCTAATAATCGCCTTTTGCTGGGCAAGGAAAACTTTCCGCACTTGATTAAAATGTCTTCGATTTTCTGAATTGTCCGCGACACATTTGATTCGTGCAGTCCGTAATCTTGCCCTAAATGAAACATTGTCCGATATTCTCGCCAATAGCTCAGTGTCAGTAATAATTGGTCTTCTGCCGATAAATCAGAATTTCTGCCTCTCGTTTCTTGACCCAAAACTTCCTTGACAACTTCACACATCAAAAGAAATGTTTCTTTTTTGACTCCACAAAACCGCTTGAAATCTTGATCTCTTAAATTCTTGGCTTTTTCATATTTCATTAAATTTGCTCCAATGATATATTTGTCCCATCTTTAACAAAAGTTTTCAAATATCCTTTTTATTTCGCAAGAGGTCTATTGTTAATTCTGCCGGCGAAGTTCATAAAATTCTCGGCGGTTGCGGACTTTTGGAAAGTGTTTACGAAGAAACCTCAGTTTGCGAATTAGAAATGTGAGGTTTGAAAGTCAATCGACAACTTCAAGTGCCGATTCAGTATAAAAACCGAGCTTTATCAACGCCTTTAAAATTAGATATTCTTGTAGAAAACCTTGTGATTATTGAGGTTAAGTCTGTTTCTTTGTACAACAAAATTTTTGAAGCACAAGCCTTGACGTATTTGTGTTTGATGAAGTTAAAACTTGCATTAGTCATAAAGTTTGGTGAAAAAAGAGTTTCAGAAGTCATTCATCGGGCTGTCAAAGGTTTGTAGAACTTTGCGTCTTCGCGTTAAAATTATTTCTCAAGTGAAAATACTCGTTCGCGGTACAAATTGGGTCGGTGATGCGGTGATGCAGATTCCGGCGTTGCGACAACTTCGCGCGGTTTTCGCGGACGCTCACATCACGCTTTGCACACGCGATTGGGCGAAAGGACTTTTTGCCGATGCTGATTTTATCGATGAAATTTTGCCGATAACAGCGAACGAAAGCGTTTTTTCACAATCGAAAAAACTGCGTGAAAAAGACTTTGACCTCGCCGTTTTATTCACAAATTCGTTTCAGACAGCGTTGGTTACAAAATTCGGCAAAGTTAAAACTCGTTTCGGTTACGCAAACGAAGGTCGTTCCTTTTTATTGACAAATCCAATCGCCAAACCGAGTTGGAAAAGTGAACGCCACGAAATTTTTTACTATTTGAATTTGATTTCAGAGGTCGAAAAGCATTATTTTGGAATAGTTTCCGAACAAATTCCGCAGTTTAATTTGCAAGTTTCAGACGAAAGAAAAATGTCAGCCCGACGGTTTTTGAGTGAAAACGGCGTTGATTTATCGAAACCGATTGTCGCATTTTGCGCGGGTTCAACCAATTCGCGGGCAAAGCGTTGGCAACCCGCAAGTTACGCGAAACTGAACGATAAGATTCAAAGTGAATTAAATGCAAACGTTATTTTAATCGGCGATAAAAGCGAACTCGATGTTTCGCTCGAAGTTGTTGGAAAATCAGAGGTTAAGCCAATTTTATTAACAGGAAAAACCTCGCTTGCAGAGGCAACGGTAATCTTGAGCATCTGCGCTTTGCTGGTTTCAAACGACACGGGTCCGGCACATATTTCGGCAGCTTCGGGAACAAAAACAATCGTTATTTTCGGTCCGACAAACCCGAAAACTACACATCCGATCGGGGCGGAAATCGTCCGCAAAGAAGTTGATTGTTCGCCGTGTATGTTGCGTGATTGCCCGATTGACCATCGTTGTATGACGCAAATTTCGGCGGCTGAAATTTTTGCAAAAATAAACTTATTTACCGATGAAACCTAATAGTTCAGAGCGAAAATCGAAAATCGAAAATCGAAAATGTATTTTTATTGACCGCGACGGCACGTTGATCGAAGAAGTTAATTTTCTTCATCGCGTCGCGGATTTACGTTTTTTCGATTACACCGACGAAGCCGTTAAGTTATTGAAAGCGCACGGTTTTTTAATCATTGTTGCCACGAATCAAAGCGGAATCGGTCGCGGAATTTATACTGAAAATCAAATGCGCGAAGTTCACGACGCGATTCAAAACCAACTGACCGAAAAAATCGACGCATTCTATTTTTGTCCGCACTTACCGGACGAAGGTTGCCGTTGTCGCAAACCGAATCTCGGAATGGTCGAGCAGGCGTGTCAAGATTTTTCGATTGATTTAAATGAAAGTTGGATGATTGGCGATAAGGTTTTGGACATTGAACTCGGACGCAACGCAAACATCAAAACTGCTTTAGTTAAAACGGGTTACGGCGAAAAAGACGCGAAGAAATTAACCAATCAACCTGATTTTATTGCCGAAACTTTGATTTCTGCGGTTCGATTTATTATCGAAAGTTCGACGGTAAGGCAATCATAATTGCTTTTAGTTCGTTTTTACGGTAAATTTATCGTTTCGGATTTTACAATTATTATGGCAACTAGAAAAAAGAGACAAGCGCCGCAAGTCGGGTTGACGGAAAATCAGCCGAAACCGGCGGTTAGATACGAAGACGAATTTCAACACACGGTTGGACACAAAGTCGAAGAATTCGGCAAACAATTTGAAGGCAAAGGCAAAACGATTCTTTATGCAATTCTCGGCGTAATCGCGTTGGGCATTTTAATCAGCTTGGCGATGTCGTGGAGTCGGCGTTCAAATTTTGCGGAACAAACGGCACTCGGAAAAGCGATTGAGGTTTCGCAACGCCAAGTTACCGATCAACCTTTGCCGGCAACTTCGACGCAAAAAGTTTTCAAAACGGAAAAAGAACGCGCCGAAGCCTCAGTCGCCGAATTTCAAACCGTGGTTGACACTTACAAAAGCGAAAAAGCGAAGTATTTTGTCGCGGTCAATAAACTCGGTCTCGATCGCCCGACCGCGATGACCGAACTCGAAGGTTTATCGAAAACAGGCGGCGAAGTCGGTTCGCTTTCCAAGTTTGCGCTTGCCCAAGCAAAGACGAGCGACGGCAAAACCGATGAAGCGTCCGTGCTTTACAGCGAACTCGCAAGCTCAACGGATTCAGTCGTTTCCAAAGATACAATCAATTTTAACTTGGCAGGTTTGCTTGAAAAACAAGGTAAAAAAACGGAAGCTGCAGACATTTATTTCAATCTTGCGAACACCGCAAATGAAGCAAAAGACGCAGACGGCAAGCCCAAACAAATGTCGCAAACTGCCCGCGAAGCAAAGGAAAAACTTACGTCTTTGAATCCTGAGAAGGCAAAAGAAATTAAGGCTCCGGAACCGACTGCGGACAATTAAAAAGTTAGAGAGCAAAAGAAAAACGGACTTCGGTGATTGCCGACAGTCCGTTTTTGATAACCTGAAAAGCAGTTTTTACTTTTTACTGTCTTCAATCTCAATCAAGTGTCCCATTTTTTCTTTCTTGGTTCGCAGATAATCTTCGGCAGGTTGTTGTGTTTTTATTTCCAGCGTAACTCGTTCGACAACTTGCAAACCTGCTTCTTGTAAAGCCCGAATTTTATCGGGATTATTCGACATCAATTTTACTTTGCAAAGCCCTAAATCAAACAAAATTTCGGCGCATTGGCGGTAATTTCTCGAATCAACCAGCAAGCCGAGTTGTTCGTTTGCCTCAATCGTGTCCGCACCTTTGTCTTGCAATGCGTAAGCGCGAATTTTGTTGATAATTCCGATTCCGCGACCTTCTTGTTGTTGGTAAACAATCGCCCCAAGTTGTTCGTTTTCAATCATTTCCATTGCCCGCCGGAGTTGCGGACCACAATCACATTTGATTGAATGAAAGACATCACCGGTCAAACATTGCGAGTGTATGCGGACAAGCGTCGGCACCTCTGCGGTTAGATTTCCTTTGAATAAAACAACAAATTCTTCGGGACTGGTGAGCGAGCGATAGCCTGCAATTTGGAAGTTTCCAATCTGGGTCGGTAAATTTGCAATAGCTACTTTTTCAACTGTTAAGGCTTGATTTTCTGATAATTTCACTAATAATAAACCCCTTTTATCTATAATGAAGTATAAAGTATTTAGAAGATTTTGACAAAAAAAGACCGGCAATTGATTTTTAACATAAACTTTACGTTTAAGCGAGCTAACCGCGTTAATCAACAACTGCCGATCTGAGAGATTTATTTTTCTTCGGTTTCCGAATCAGGTTCTTTTTCATCGTCTTCCGATTCTTGATGAGCAAAAACCTCGCCGATTGAACTGCCGAAAAGTTTTGAGAAAAAACCGTTCATCACTTCTGAAACCTTTGTCGGCGATTCGGTTTTCAAAACCATTGTATCATCGGCAAAAGCAAATTCCAACCTTACCAACTCCGCCGTTACATTACGGCAAAAACCGCAATCAACCAAATGAGCTGTAACAGGTTTCGATTCAGTTTCGCCTAATCTGCCCTCTACAAAAGCCGTCAACGAATCATCATCCAAGTGTTGTCCTTGAGATTCAATTGTGTTTGCGCGAACGCGAAGGTAGCTGTCCAACAAACCTTGTATTCTGATATTTTCCATATTCCCCATACTCATAAATCGAGCCTCCACATAAAGGACGACAGCCTTTTATGTTTTTGCGTAAAATTCTAATGTTTCGGGGGAAATTTGTTGTTTAGACGAACAAAGTCTCTGCGGAGTTGCCGATAAAACGCTGTATAAAAACCGGCAAACTCAAGTCAGGTTTTTATACAGATTCGGACTTGCCAAATCTTGTACGGCAAGTTTCATACAAATTTCTATTTCTGCTTGTTTTAGACCCATTTTAGAAATTAATTCGGTGCGAAATGCTTGTAAAACTTTAGCATAAGTCTTTTCCAACCAACGCATTACGGTTGATTCGTGAATTTTGCCGGCAGGGTTTTGTTCACGCGAGGTTGATTTACGCTGAAACCAATTTCTGAGCGGGGAATCGGGAACTTGAACAAGCTGAGAAATCTCGCGGAGTTTTAAGTTTTCAACGTGATAATAAAGCAACAAAAGTTTTTCGTGCGGGTCAAGGCTCGAAAATGCCGTTTCAATTGCGGTTACGGTTGATTTTCGATAACGTTCTCGCGTTAAATAATCAAGCATTTCCGCTTCACCGCCGATTTCCGGAATTGCAAAACTGGCTTGCGCCGCGCCTTCGCCGATGTTTTCGGTCATTTCGTCAAGCGAAACTTCGTCGTGGCTGGCACGGTGCAAATCAACTAACGAATGCCACACAACTGTTCGCAACCAACCACGCAAACTGCCGCGTCCGCTGTAACTTGCGAACTTTGAAACTCGTTCGCCGTCAACCACGCGCGTGCCGTAAAGTTCAACGTAAACCGTATCAACCACATCCTGCGCATCGGCTTCGGAACTTGCCAAATGCCGAGCGACTCGTTCCAAATAACCGCGATGATTTTGATCGAATTCCCACCACGCGCGTTCGTTTCCGCTCGCGCACGCCAAAGCCATAAATAAATCTTCGGTCTGAATTTCTTCTAAAAAGCAGGAAATTTGTTCGTTGGTCGAATTCGGTTCAGCCGAAAGCAGATATTTTCGCGCAGTTTTTTTGAGAGATTCTTTAAAACAATCTTGTCGCACACCAAAATTCGGAGCATTTTCGCTGCAACGAGCAAAAATCTCATCCATTTTACCTTCACATTCGGCAAATAAATTTTCGTGTAATGCAATTTCAGGCGACATTAAAAACTATTATAGGCGAAAAATTACGTTTCGTATAGTTATTTATTATCGTTTTATTTCGGAAAAAAATTGTCGAAATACCAACCAATCATTTGTTCGCCGAAAATGAGTGAAATTATTGAACCGATGCCGAGAAAAATACCGAACGGAATCTGTGCCTGCATTCCTTTTTCGCGGTCTTTTATCATCACTCCGACACCCGCAACCGCGCCTGTAAACGCCGCCACAAAAATAGTCAGCAAGGTTAAACGCCAGCCGAGCAAGGCTCCGACCCCGAACATCATTTTGACATCGCCCAACCCCATCGCGTCCATTCCGCGAAGCCGTTTCCAAATTTCACCGATCAGCCACAAAAAACCGCCGCCGACTAATCCGCCGAAAATCGCGCCGATCAACGAGATCAACCAAACGGGAAGTTGCAATCCCGATAAAGGCGAAAATCTGACATCGAGAAAGTACGCCGCATTACCGAAAATAAGCGGAAATGCCACGCGGATTATCAACGCTGAAAAGAGCATCGGATAAGTAATAACGTCCGGCAAAATCATGTGTTCAGCATCGATAAAAATGAGCGAAACTATTGCCGCGCAAAAGATTAGAGCGACAGGCAAAAACCACGTTAAGCCGAAATGCCAAAAAACGAGGGTGAAAATTAAGCCCGTTAAAATTTCGACTCCGACATAACGCGCAGAAATCGGGTTTTTACAATTTCGACATTTTCCGCCTAAAATCAGCCAACTGAAAATAGGAATATTATCGTAAGGTTTAATCGCTTTTTCGCACTTCGGACACGCCGAATTCGGGAAAACGATTGATAATTCGTTAGGAACACGGTGAATTACCACGTTTAAAAAACTGCCGATAATCGAACCCAAAACGAAGAAGAATATGTAGCCGAAAATTTCAGGCACGCCGAATGCTGATTCAAATGATGCTAAGAACATAATTAAAATTGAGTAAATTTGAAGAAAAAAGTGGAGAAGCGACAAAACTAATCGCCTCTTTAATATCATAACTTTTTATGAGATAAATGAGCAAGATAAATATGAAACGAATTCCGTTACTTTTTTTGAATGTGATTGTAATTGCAACGTGCGGTTTGATTTACGAACTGATTGCCGGCACGCTGGCGAGCTATGTTTTGGGCGATTCGATCACGCAATTTTCGCTGATTATCGGAATTTATTTGTTTGCGATGGGCATCGGTTCGTGGCTTTCGGGTTTTATCGACAAAAATTTAGCGAGAAAATTTGTTGAAATTGAACTTTGCGTGGCGATTCTCGGCGGATTTTCCGCCCCGATTTTGTTTTTAAGTTTCGCTAAACTTTCATATTTTAACGTGATTCTTTACGGCGTAGTTTTCGGAATCGGAATGCTGGTCGGGTTGGAAATACCGATTTTGATGCGAATTTTGAAGGACGAAATAGATTTTAAAGACCTTGTTTCCCGTGTTTTAGCGTTAGATTACATCGGTGCTTTAGTCGCATCGTTGTTGTTTCCGCTGTTTTTTGTGCCAAGGCTCGGCTTAGTTCGCACATCGCTTTTTTTCGGAATTTTGAATGCTGCCGTCGGAATTTGGGCGACTTGGATTTTAGAAGATACGCTCAAAAAAAAATCTGCCAACTTATTGCGAATAATAGGTTTTGTTATTATTTTTTTACTCGCAATTGCCTTTATCAAATCTGATGCGTTGACGAGTCTCGCCGAAGATTCGTTATTTAACGACAACATAATTTACACCAAAACCTCATCGTATCAACGCATTGTCGTAACCAAAGGCAAAACCGGCTACTCGCTTTTTTTGAACGGAAATTTGCAGTTTAATTCGTTTGACGAGTACCGCTATCACGAAGCGTTGGTTCATCCCGCGTTTGCCGCGTTCGGCGAAAATGCGAAGCGTGTTTTGGTTCTCGGCGGCGGCGACGGACTTGCGGTGCGAGAGATTTTGAAGCATAAAAGCGTCGAAAACGTGACACTTGTCGATCTTGATCCGGCGATGACCGACATTTCAAAAAACGTTCCCGTGCTTGGCGATTTGAACCAAAAATCATTAGACGATTCGCGTGTCAATATCATTCACGCCGACGCTTTTGTCTGGCTCGATAACAACGAAACCGAACCTTTTGACGTAGCAATTATTGATTTTCCCGACCCGAATAATTTCGCTTTAGGCAAACTTTACACCACACGTTTTTACAACTTATTAAAGGTGAAATTAAAGCCCGATTCTGCCGTTGTCATCCAATGCACATCGCCGCTAATGGCTCGAACATCGTATTGGTGCGTTATCAAAACACTCGAATCTGTTGGGTTTACGGTCAAACCGTATCAAACCACAGTTCCGAGTTTCGGGATTTGGGGTTACGCTTTAGGCAAACTTCAACCGTTTGAAACGCCGAAAAACTTGTCCGAAAACATCGAACTTAAATTCTTGAATAACGAAAGTTTGGCTCAGCTTTTCAATTTTACGGCTGATACGAATAAACCTGACGAAGAAATTGAAATAAATCGGCTGGATAATCAATCACTTGTGCGGTATTACGAAGCAGAATGGCGGAGATTTGAGTAGGGAATTAAGAAAATTTACAGGGATAAAAAAGATGAAAGCAGGATAAGAAAAAACAAAACCGGAGAAAAATATGTTATATGAAAACTTAACGAAAATAATATTGGAGTCATGTTTTGAAGTCAGCAATGAACTTGGAATCGGGTTTGTAGAGTCAGTTTATCAAAATGCCTTATTAATTTCTCTGAGGCAAAAAGGTTTGAAGGCAGAAAAAGAAGTTGTCTTGAATGTTAAATTTCGCGGTTTACCGGTTGGAGAATTTAAGGTTGATATTTTAGTTGAAGATAAGGTTATTGTTGAGTTAAAAGCAGTTAATGCACTTGCAAGCGAACACAAAGCACAAACTATAAATTACCTCAAAGCGTCGGGAATAGAGGTTGGTTTATTGGTGAATTTCGGTAATCCAAAGATTGAATGTCGTCGTTTTGACAATAAATTTATAGAACAAGATAAACTGAATTTAAGAGATTTTTTGATAGAATAAAATTTATTTACAGGGATGAAGAGGATAAAGACAGGATAAAAGAAGAAGAAGTTGGAAAGCTAAAAATAGTCTAATTCTCGTTGCTTTTTTATTTTCTTATCACGCTTTTATCCTCTTCATCCCTGTAAAATATTTCTTATGAATTTAACCCGCCGCGAAATTTTAGCTTCGTTCCTTGGCATGCCGATTGCACTTTCGGCGTGTAAGCCTGACTTTGACAACAACTTGCTTGAAGGCGAGATTGTCGGGCAAAACGTTGATCTCGGACATATTTTGCGTGAACGGCGTTCGTTTGAGGTTGCGGAAGGGAATTGGGAAACGGTTGATGCGGCGATTGTCGGCGGCGGAATCGGCGGACTTTCGACTGCGTGGAAGTTGAAGCGTGAAAAATTTGAAGACTTTGTCGTGCTTGAACTTGAGAAAAACATCGGCGGAACGGCTCACAGCGGAAAAAACGATTTCACTTCGTATCCGTGGGCGGCACATTATTTGCCCGTGCCGTTTCAAGAAAATAAAGAGCTTATCGCACTTTTAGACGAAATGAAACTCACCGAAGGTCGTGATAAAAAAGGTGAAATTATTGTTTCAGAACAGTTTTTGTGCCGCGAACCCGAAGAGCGAGTTTTCTACAAAGGTCGCTGGTACGAAGGTTTATATCTGCACGCGGGAGCAAGCGAAGACGACAAAAATCAGCTTGCGGAATTTCAAAAACTGGTTAATTTTTACGTTAATTTCCGAGACAAAAACGGCAAACGCGCGTTCGCTGTTCCAACCGTAAATTGTTCGGACGACGCGGAAATTACGCAGCTTGATAAAATCAATTTCAATGATTTTTTGCGACAAAAAGGCTTTACCTCACTGCGGCTATTTTGGTATTGCGATTACGCAACCCGCGACGATTACGGCTTAAAAATCGAACAAACTTCGGCGTGGGCAGGAATGTTTTACTTCTGTTCCCGCGTGCGAAAATCGGGCGAAGAATCGCAGCCGTTTATTACATTTCCCGAAGGTAACGGCAAATATGTCAACTATTTACGCGAAATTATCGGCGACAAAATCCGTACGAATCACGCGGTTGTAAAAATTATTCCGCACGAAAAAGGCGTTGATGTTATTTGCTTGATCGACAATCAAATTCGCGGTTTTCACGCTAAAAAAGTAGTCTTTGCCGCACCGATTTTTACCGCAAAATATCTGATTCAAGATTTTAACGAACCTTTTGCCGACGAATTTAAACATAATGCGTGGTTTGTGGCAAATCTGACGCTCAAAGATCGTCCGAAGTCTAATTTCAAGCGAGATTTTCCGCTGGCGTGGGACAATGTTTTGTATGAAAGCCAAAGTTTAGGTTATGTCAACGCAACACATCAGAAAGGAATTGATTATGGTAAGTGTGTGCTTACTTACTATTATCCGATGTGCGAAGAAGCCGGACGCGAGAAACTTTTCGGTTTAAATTGGAAACAACTTTCCGACATTGTTTTAACCGATTTATCGCTCGCTCACAAAGATATCCGCGAACTTGTAACTCGTGTGGACGTAATGCGTTGGGGACACGCGATGATTTCCCCGCGACCGAATTTTATATGGTCGGGCGTTCGTGAAAAGGCAACGCAAAGTTATCGGAACATACATTTTGCACATTCGGATTTAAGCTGTCTTGCACTTTTTGAAGAGGCATTTTTTCATGGAATGCGGGTGGCGAAAGAGATTTTGAAAGCGTAGAAAAAAAATATGAAATTTTGGTGTTTTCATTTTGAAGGGTTTTTCTCAGCCGATTCAACAGAATATCCCAACGAAGGTGTGTTTTCGGAGTGTTTGGTTAAAGCTGAAACTTATAACGATGCTGAATTTGCTTTTCTAACTGCACTTTCCGAAAGAAAAATAAATCTTCTTAAAGTTGAGAATAGTTTTTTGGTTGATACTGACCCAAACGAGTTAGACTATGAAAATCCGGACAATATATATTGGATTGAATGGTGCGAGGAAGTGGAATTAAGCAAGAAACCTTCATTTGAAGTATTTCACCTATATCCGGCAAATGAAGTTGAAAAAAGGGGAATCAAAAAGGGTTCTTAAATTTATTGTTAAGAATCTTTAAGAGATATTGAATAAAGAACTATGACAATCACATTATCAATTATCGCTCTAATTTCAGCAATCATCACGATTTACGCGAAAGTGCGTGAAAATAATTTGCTGCAATATATTTTCAAACCGCTGACGATGCTGGCGATTATTTTGTTGGCGTTTTTTAATTTATCAACGCCGCCGACGTTTTATCAACAAATGATAATTACCGGTTTGATTTTTTCGACAATCGGCGATGTTTTGTTGATTGATTCCAAACGGTTTGTGCAAGGTTTGCTGTCATTTTTAGTCGCACATATTTGTTTTATCGTCGCGTTTTACTCTGTTTCTTCAATTATAAACTTGACGACTTTAGCATTTTATTTTGTTTATATTGTCGGATTTTTAGCAACTTTATGGAAGTATTTAGATAAATTGAGAGTGCCTGTAATCGTTTATTCGGTTGCACTTGCGGCGATGTCATGGCTGGCATTGAGCAAAACAATCGAACATCATAATCACGAAACTTTTCACGCATTTCTCGGCTCAATCTTTTTTGTCGCGTCTGATTCGCTGTTGGCGTTTGATAAATTTAGGTCGCCGTTTCGGTTTGCGGAAATTTTGATTCTTTCAACTTATTTCCTTGCTCAATTCTTTATTGCATTGTCGGTTTGATTCTTTTAAGATTTAAGAGTTCGATATGCTTTAGCTTGTCGATTAAAACTTAGCTTGAATAATGTTAAAAAATATCAACAAACTGAAGTGTGTTGGACTTGAAAAAATACGATGAAAAGTAAATTATTAAATTGGTTTCTACTCGTAATTATTGCAAGCACAGCGTTTGCAGTTGTGGCGATTCCTGTTTATCTGATTCAGCCGTTTGCTCCGCAGACCGAACGTATCATCGAAACTTCGTATCTTTTGCGTAGTTGGTCGCCCGTTTTAACCATCGTTTCGGCGATTATCGCGTTGTTTTTATCAATCGTAATTTGGCGGAATTCAAAGCGTTGGTTTGCGAATATTCCGATTATTTTGCCGCTTGTTTTAGTCGCGTTTTCTGCGTGGTTCGCACAACAAAATCATTTTCTTTGGATGTTTAATCCGCTCGCAAATTCAACGTTTGCAACGGTTAGCGAATCAAATTTTATCAAAGACGACGAGCCGGTTTTGGCGGTAAAAATCAATAACGAAGCGGTTGCGTATCCGATTTTGCAGATGGCGTATCATCACGTTGTCGCGGATGTGGTCGGCGGGCAACCGATTACCGCGACTTACTGAACGCTGTGCCACACGGGAATTGTGTGGCAGTCCGTCGTGAACGGGCAAACGTTGAAATTTGAACTTGCGGGCATCAATAATCAGAATTTTATTATGCGAGATTTGCAGACAAATTCGTGGTGGCAGCAGATTTCCGGCGAAGCGATTCAAGGCGGTTTGAAAGGACAAAAACTGACCGAAGTTTTTCACGACGAAGTAACTTTCGGCGTGTGGAAACGCGAAAATCCGAACGGTCGAGTTTTGAAGCCGGACGATAAAATTTTGTCGGCGGATAAGTATGAAAAAGCGACGTGGGAAGATGAAGTCGGCAAAATGCCTGTCCGTATTAACGCCAAGATCGAAGAAACTTTTGAGCCGCGAACATTGGTTGTCGGCGTGGCAATTAACGATAAACAAAAGGCTTATCCGTTTTCTGCATTAGAAAAACAAAGTCTGATTCTGGATAATGTCGGCGGAACCGATATTTTTGTAACGCTTGCCGAAGACAAAAAAAGCGTCCGAGCGTTTGAACGAAATGTGGACGGAAAGACACTTCAATTTTTCCGACAAACTGCGACCAACGAACTTGTTGACGCAGAAACACAAAGCGTCTGGGATTTTTCGGGCAAAGCAATTTCGGGCAAACTCGCGGGCAAAGAACTGAAAAAAGTTTACGTTCAAAAAGATTATTGGTTTAACTGGAAAACTTATAATCCGAACACGATTGTGTATCAGTTGGGAAATCGGTAAGAGTGAAAAACCTGCCGTTATGTGCAGAAGCCCGCACGCAGTAAGGGCGAAAATGTTTATCACGCAGTCGTGACAGGTCAAAATGTTATCGTGATGAGCCGTGACGAGGTCGTGATGAGTCAGAATGTTGTCGTGATGAGCCGCCACGTTGCCGTGACAGTTCGTTACGCAGTCGTGACAAGTCAAAATGTTATCGTGATGAGTCAGAACGTTGCCGTGATGAGTCAAAATGCTGTCGTGACAGGTCACAATTTTACCGTGATGAGTCAAAATTTCTCCGTGATTGCTTAATAAATGACGCTACGCAAGCTGATTTTAGTTGAGGAAGCCGACACAAAGTACGGGCGTAAAGTTTGGCACTATTTACTTTGTGAGCGTTTCTGCATTTTACTTCATTGCTTTGTCGGTGCGATAATTTTAACAACAAATGTATATCCAAAAAGCCGAAATTACGAATATAAAATCAATCGAAAAGTTTGAAATCGAGTTCAAAAATCCTGCGGGTTGGCACGTTTTGATTGGCGATAACGGTTCGGGGAAAACTACGATTGTTAGAGCGATTGCGTTGGCTTTGGTTGGAGGTTACGCAGGTTATTTAAGAGAGAACTGGAATTCTTGGATTAGAACCGGCAAGTTGGCTATAGTAAAACTTAATTC
The DNA here is from genome assembly GCA_031430435.1 of Acidobacteriota bacterium. Taxonomy (GTDB): domain Bacteria; phylum Acidobacteriota; class Blastocatellia; order Pyrinomonadales; family Pyrinomonadaceae; genus JANNVK01. Next base: position 5,692 of record JANPBM010000105.1, on the reverse strand, counting down.
TTATAGAAATCCTGAATTTGACCAATGCTTACACAGAGCAACTGCTCCAAGTAAACTTGGACGGTTGCCAAATTTTCAAACATTAAACAACCCAGCAGAGGATAAACTCACTAGCATAATTCATGAATTTTGGATAAATAGCGACAGAATTTCAACTCGTAATTTATTCAATACTACAGAAGAGGTTTACTATGCTTGGCTGCCTCAATCAGGTTTTTTCTCTTCAGCTTTTGGTCCATATCGTCGTTTTGAAGGTGGAAGTTCCGAATGGGATGAAGTCTATGAAAATCAAGCCTTAGCCAATTTAGCTTCACACCTTTCTGTTTTCGATGAAAGCGTTGCTCTGACTGAACCAATAAAATGGTTGAAAGATTTGAATTACAAGACTTTAGAAAAAAACAAAAAAAGCGAATACACGCTTGAAAATCTCAAAAAACTAATCAATTCAGAAGATTTCTTACCTCATAATTCTAAGCTGGAAAAAATCAGTTCCGACGGCGTTTTTTTCAAAGACGGCAACGGTTCAACCATCGCGGTTAATCAAATGAGCGACGGTTATCGTTCAATTTTGAGTCTGACGTTTGAACTTATTCGCCAACTTGTCCGCGTTTACGGTTCGGAAAAAGTCTTCAAAAATATCGAAAAAGGCGAGATGTTTATTGATTTGCCCGGCGTTGTGCTGATTGATGAAATTGACGCTCATCTGCATCCGACGTGGCAAACTCGCATCGGACAATGGTTTTTGAAATACTTTCCGCAACTCCAATTTATTGTTACAACGCACAGTCCGCTGGTTTGCCGTGCGTGTGAAAAAGGAAGCATTTGGCGACTTGCGGCTCCCGGAAGCGATGAAAAATCGGGCGAAGTTACGGGCATTGACCGCGACAGATTGATTTACGGAAACATTTTAGATGCTTACGGAACTGAGGTTTTCGGAACTAACATCGCAATTTCAAAAGCCTCCGTAGAAAAGCAAGAAGAATTGGTAAAACTGGGTAAAAAGAAAATGGCGGGTGTTATAAACAAAAGCGAAGAAACTAAACTAAACGAATTAAGAAAAACTTTTACGACTGATGATCCAATTGACCTCTAAAACTTTAAATACTTCTACTTTGAATCATTTAGCCGCTATTCAGCAAACTATTTCAAATGAAACAAATTTTGAAAACAGTGTAAAGAAAGCCGCCGCAAAATGGGACAATAAGAATTCAGGTGCGGGCAAAAATGCTTTTAAGGAAATTAAAAACGCTTTGCTTGAAATGTGCGTCGGAGTTGAAATTTGCGTCTATTGCGAAAACAACGAAGCTACCGATATCGAGCATATTTTTCCTAAAAAAATCTATCCCGAAAAAACATTTTCTTGGGATAATTATGTTTTAGCGTGTAAAATCTGTAACACGACTTACAAATCGGATAAATTTAAAGTTTTTAATCCGCAAAATACCGCAATTGAATTTGATGTAAAACCTCCGCGTAAAACTTATCAAAAACCTCCGAACGATGATGCGTTATTTATTAATCAAAGAATTGAAAACCCGATGGATTATTTTGAACTTGATTTGGTTAATCAACAATTCATTTTTGTCGAAAAATTTGACGAAGAGAAAGACGAAGAGAAAAGAGGATTCTTAAAAGCCAAATATACAAAAGAACTCTTAGGCTTAAATTCGAGAAATGCGTTGGTTACGGCTCGCAAACACGCAACAAAATTCTTTCGAGACAGATTAGGAAAATACGTTGAAGCAAAGCAAGCAACAAATTTTGTTGACTTAAAAAATGCAATTGACGATGATTTTGGCGGAGTTAATGAAAGTATAAGTTTTGATTTAGAAAAAGAGCGTCTAAAGCAGTCAATTAAAGATGATATTATAACTTATCAACATCCGACAGTTTGGAAAGAATTAATCAGGCAAAGAGATAAATTGAACAAAATCAACTCTCTTTTAAATTACGCACCCGAAGCATTAAATTGGTAAATTATTTACCCAACTGCCGAAAAATAAAGTGAACGGCACCAAAAAGTTTTGGCAGTTCCGTGATATTAAAGCTATTGATATTTTGTGTAAACAGAGCTTTTTGCAACTTGCCGAATTGCCAATTTTCGCCGTCCGTAACAATGCCGTAAACAGTTTTATTTTCATCGCCGTTAATCTTTTGCACCGCGACCAATTCCGCCAAACATTGTCCCCAACCTTCTTCAAAATCGTTCTTTTTTGCTTCAACAACTGCCACAAAAGGCGTTTCAAAAACTGAAATTCCGAGCGGAGATTTTGTTGCAATCAGATAATCAGGCGTTCCGCTCAGTTGTTTGTTATACGCAATCGGACGCTGAATCCAAAGAATGTATTTATCTTTATAACTTTTATAGGCTTCTTTAAGTATAGGAAAAATAAGAGTTTCCGTGCGTGCGGCTTCCGAAAAACGAACAGGAATCGAATCAAGCGTAAAGTTTAATTCGTCAACAAAATTTTGCGATGGTTCGATATTTTCTGCCGGCACAAAATTGTTTTTGACCGCCGTAATACCGAATTCTTTTTGCGATTGCCCGATTTCTTTATATTTGCTGAACGACATATTTGAAGTTTAGTTTATAATCTTAGTTATAGCAATTTTATGTCAGAAACAGCACGAAAAACAAATTATACGGGACTCGCCCGACGCTTGAATCGGATTTCGCCCGAACATAAAAAAGTGGCGATTGAAATGACCGCAAATCTCGCGGGCGTTTCTTTGCGGGTGAGCAAAACTTTTGTTGAAGCAACGCCGAAAGCGTGCAAGATTCTTTCGCCCGACGATTTGCGGAATTGGGCGGAAATGGGACGCAAATTGGCGATGGCAAACGCCGAATCAGGTGCGGAATATTTCAAAAAAGGTGTCGCCGAATTTAAGAAAGTTCCCGAAAAATCTCGCGGGCTGGTGTTTCAAATTTGTATTCGTCAGCTTGTTTTATCCAGTTCGATTGCGATTGAAACGTTTGAATCAATCCCAAATCTCGCCCGCCAAGTTGTTGACGAACAACTGTTTACCGAGATTCTGCAAGTCGCAAACGATGTCGCCCAACGCTCCGCGAAACATTCGTCAGACTTTTTAAGATTAACGCCGAAGGTTGCGGAAATAATCAAAAACGACCGCGAAATGCAGTTGTCCGTGATTGCCTTAGCCTCAAATTTTGCTGTGCGAACGGGCGGAATGACGGCGGATTTATGGCAGATTTTACCCAAAGCACTAGCAGATTTAACGACCGCACAAGCCGTTAAACTAACTTCAAACGCGTCTGAATTTTTAGAATTCGGCGGAAGCGTAACGCTCAATTTTGTTACTTCGGGCGGCGAAGTTTTGCGTCGGGTTGAAGCGGTTTTCAGCGATTGGTGCGAGTGTTTACGGAAGGTTGCGAAGCACGGAAACGCAATTCTTGTCTCGTTTCTGCGGGCAACTCCGCCGTTTTTCGGGCAAATCGGAACGCTTCGCAAAGATGACGAAATTGTGCGAGTTTCTCGTCGAATTTTGCAGTTGACAAGTGCGATTGCGGAAACCGACGGCGATTCTGCGTTGGCTTGTTTTCGGTCGGCGGCGAGTGCGTTGCGGAAGGTTTCGCTGATTCAGTTTGAAGATTGGGTAAACGAAGGTTTGCAGACCGAAAAAAACTCGCGGGCGAGAAAAAGTTATTTTGCACTTGAAACCAGACAAAGCAACGATTTTCTGCACGAAGGTCAGCAAGGTTTGCCGATTGATAAAGTTTCAAACATTTTACGCATTTATATTGAAGGACTGACGGGAAAAGCCGTGGAGATTTCGCCGATTTCCGCAATGCCGCAAGAATCTCGCATCAACGACGGGAAAATTATTTATTTGCCCGCCATCGTCAACGAATTTTCCGATGATGAACTTGATTTTCGGCTTTACAAAGTTCTTTCCGCACACGGTGCAGGGCAGATCGAATTCGGCACTTTCGAGCGTGATTCGGTCGGTTTAAAGTCTGCGTTTGCCACACTTTCCGAACTTTACGAAGCGACTGCGGATGAGATTGATGCGTTTTCTTTGGCAGGTTATATCGAAGATGTGCAGAAAGGCGAAAAGGCTTTGAGTCAAGATGAAACAATGCGTCAGCAAAAGCAAAGGCGTAAAAAGTTACCGAAAAACTCTGATTACCGCACAGTTTTATCCGCATTTCCTGAACCGAGTTTGGCACGAAAGATTTTCGGCACATTAGAAAACGCGAGAATTGACCGCCGTTTGCGGAAAACTTATCGCGGATTGATCAGAGATTTAGATTTGATGCAGGCACATCTGAAAGCGAAACGACCGTATATTTTCGATATTCCGATGCACCAAGTTCCGTCCGAATTGCTTTTTCAAATCACACTTTGCGGCGGTGCGAACGATGATGCAAGGAAGTTTTACGGGCAAGTTGTCTCGGAAATCGAGAGTGTGATTGATGTTTATTTGTATGAAAAAACCGCGACGGTTGCCGATACTTTGATGGCGACGAGCCGTGTTTATACGCTTTTTCAAACGATAAATCCTGAAAAGCAACAGCAAGAAACTGAGGAAACCGAAGAAGAAAGCGATTACGATTACGATCAAAAAGATTCGGGCGAAGCGGTTATCGAAGACAAACGCAAGCGTGAAAATCAGCCTAAACAACAGGACGCGAGCGATTTATTCAACGCGTGGAACAGTTTGGACGAAGAAGGCGAGCCGGACGATTTGCAGGGTGCGGAAGCGTGGACGCAGGCGGAAATTGCCGAACAGCCTTTGGAAGCGGGTGAAACCGCGTTTGCATACGACGAATGGGACGGAAGTTTGGGCGATTATCGAATCGGTTGGAGCCGTGTGGTCGAGAAAAAAGTTAAACTCGGCGAGCGTTCGTTTGTGGAACTGACACGCAGTCGTTATCGCGGCGTAATTTCATCAATCAGACATCAATTTCAACTGATGAAACCCGAAAATCTGCAGCGAATAAACCGTGAACTTGACGGCGAAGATTACGATTTGAACGCCGTGATTGATTATTTTGTGGATAAACGTGCCGACGGACAACCTTCGGAAAGGCTTTATACCAAACGACTTAGACGCGAACGCGATGTTGCCGTGTCACTGTTGCTCGATCAATCGAGTTCAACCGCACGGACAATTACGCGGAATCCGTTGCAGCCTTACACTTTCCCCGGCAAACGCATCATCGAGATTGAAAAAGAAGGTTTAGTGCTGATGAGCGAGGCGTTGGAAGCGGTCGGCGATGTGTATTCGATTGCGGGTTTTACGTCCGAAGGTCGCCGCAACGTGAAGTTTTACAACATCAAAGATTTTCACGAAAAATACTCGGACGAAGTAGAAAAACGAATCGGCGGAATCACGTTTCAAAATAATACTCGGCTCGGAGCGGCAATCAGACACGCGGCAAAAAAATTGCTGCGTCAAGAATCCCGCACAAAACTGCTGATAATCTTAACCGACGGCAGACCTTACGACCACGATTACGGCGACGCACGCTACGCCCGCGAAGACGTGCGCGAAGCCCTCACCGAAGCCAAAATGATGGGAATCACACCGTTCTGCATCACCATTGACCGCGAATCCGAAGCCGAATTACGCGATTTATACGGCGATGTCGGCTACACAATCATTGACGACGTGCTAAGTTTGCCCGAAAGAATGCCGAATATTTATCGAAGATTGACGAGTTAATTTG
>JANPBM010000104.1:0-6551 GCA_031430435.1 Acidobacteriota bacterium | reverse complement strand
AGCATAAACCGTGCGGTCTTTGCGTTCCGAAATCGCCGTAAACGAACCTGCTTGCGAAGCATTTCCGTCCGCCGAATCCGCGCTTGTTTTCAATCTCAAACCCGCCGAAGTTCCGTTAATAACGTAATACGCTTGGGCATCGGTCGAGCGCGAATCCGCGTTTTGTCCGTAAAATTCGATCGAATTATCGGCGTTGACGACCATCGGAAGCTCGCTTCCGTTCGCGTAAAGTTGCCAATTCGCGGCATCGCCCGACAAGTTTCCGACCGCCGTTTCCGCCGCCGAAACCCGATACCAACCCGTGCGTTTGACTTCGACTTTCAAACCGCCGCGTTGCGCGATTTCGAGTTGTCGAGTTTGTCCCGCAACATTTTGCAAGTTATTCTCGGCATTCGACTTACCGACTTTCGCCGCCGTTTTCAAACCTTTCGACGAAACCGTCGCGGTCTCGAATCGGGCTTCGTTATTCGATTGTGAAACGTCCGCCAACGACTTGGAATTATCCAACCCGAAGCGAGCCAAATCGGAATCTTGAGCCGCAACTCCCGCGTGCATTGTCGCCGCGCCCGACATGTCAACGTCTTCGACCGAATACGTCGCGCCTTTCACGGGATTGTTGTCAATCCATTGATACGCCTCGCCGCTTGCCTGCAATTCGCTCGCTCGGAACGCCGAACCCGCAATCGGAGTTTTGGTCAAAAGCTCGCGTTTGCCGTCGTTTTCACGGTAAACATTAAAGCCCAAATTATTGAATTCCGAACCCGTCGCCCATGTAATAACCGCTCTCGAACCGTCCGTGTAAACCTCGAACGAATCCATTTTGACCGCCGACGGAGCCGCGATAAGTCCCATATCGAGCGTGACATTCGCCGTTGTTCCGTCCGCATTATTGATTAAAGGTTCACCGCCCGGAGTCATCGTAAGCGGATGCGAAACGACCCAACCTGCGGGAATCGAACCGATTGCCGACGGATTATTAAAGCCGTTATCGTCCAAATCGACGTTGTCGTTCGGGGTTGAATTGGTCGGTGTCGAAGAATTTCCCGACGAAATCGCAATCCGATAATCGCCCGGTTCCAACCCGACGAATCTGTATTTGCCTGTCGAATCGGTCAAAACTCCGCCGTTTGCATCGTCCGCCGTTCCCAAAATACCGTCGTCGCCGACCGGAATTTCAACGCCCGCCGAAGTGTAAACTCTGACCCGAACCGACGGAATTCCGAGTTCGCCGCCGTCCTGAATACCGTTGTTGTTGATACCGCCGCCCGTGCCGACATCCGACCAAATCGTGCCGCATAAGCAAACTTCATAGAATCCTAAATCGACTGTCATATCGGCGAAATTATCCGCTGAACCTTGCCCCGCGTAAACGCCCGAACCTGCGACATCGGTTTCACCGGTCGGCTCGCTTGTTCCGGGACCAAGCGTGATTGTGTTCGATAAAATGCCGTTCGTATTAACCGAATTCAAAGCTCCCGACGGGTTAATTCCGTTCTCGCCCGCGTTGGTAACATCCGAATCCGTGTCGGCGGCAACATTGCCCGTCGTGTTTTTATAACCGTTCAACGTTCCGCTGAAATTCGATGAATTAACTCTGACGAGATAACATCCCGCGACCAATCCGTCGAACCGATAATATCCGTTCGCATCCGTGGTCAAAGTCTGAACCGCCGCTCCGTCGGGCGTGCCGTCGCATCCCGTATCGCCAAACAACGACACCGAAATGTTCCCGATCCCGAACTCCGCCGCATCCACTCGTCCGTTATTATTTGTGTCATACCAGATGCGGTTTCCGATCGAGTACAGTGAAAACGGCATATTTGCAGCTCCGTCCGTTGTACTTTCAATGCCGGCATTGTCGGTTGCTTTATAAGGAATACCGACGACTACCGTTCCATTGATCGGATCGACCGTAATTGTTTGAGTCGGATTGCCGCCTGCATTGGTTATTACGGAAATGCCCGCACCGGGGAAGACCGCACACGTCGCAGTCGGACAAACGCCCGGAATTGCACCCGCATTCGGGTAATAAGAAGTAGTTCCGACCGCAATGCTTGTCGCGTTTGTCGGAAAAGCAGTAATTCTGATACTCGATATTGTTCCGCTTGTCGGATCGGTTGCCGAAAATAATGTCGCGGGAACCGTCGCATTTACTGTTCCGCCCGGATTTACTTGAGCAGAATTCGTGTTTGTTGCCGGAGTCGGCGGTTGTTCGATACCGAAATTGATGTTGGTGATATTGACGGCGGCAACGGTAACGGATTGTGAACCGTTTACTGTACCGTCGTTTCCGGCTGCCGTGCCTGTATTTTCACCGGTATTTACCCAACCCGCAGGCAAAGCAATCGCAGGTGCCGCAACGCCTTGCGAACCTTGGTTGGTGCTGATTTGCATTGTGTAAGAACCTTCGTTGACGGCATCAAAAGTATAAACTCCGCCCGAACTTACAGTTGCCGAAGTAACTACTTTTCCGTTCGCGTCAACCAAATTTGCATAAAGTTGCGTTCCGCTCGGTAAACCTGTACCTACACCGTTGACAGTTAAGTCGGGCGAGGTTAAACCGTTGACATCATTGAAAACATTACCGCTGATTGTAACGGGTTTCTGCAACGAAACGCCGAATAACATTAAATCACCGCTCACACCTTCAAGGTTTGAACCTGCGGTCGGATAATTCGGCGCAAACGACCAATGCGGCGCCCATCCGGCATCAGCCGTAGTCGCCGCGCCTGTGGTGGTGTTTACAATAACTCCGCCGTCGCCCCGTAAATAAAGTTTTAAGGTAATCGAGGTTACGTTTGTTCCGACTGCGACAACGCTTCCGCTTGCGGCAGTTCTGGTGATGTTATGAAGAAGAGCGCCGTTTGAGTTTGCTCCTAATCTGGTTGCGGTATTGGTAATCGAATTAGAAGTAACATTCATTACCGAGTTTCCGCTTAGTTTAGTAAAAGAAACATTTGTTCCGACCAAATCGAATTCGGTTGCAAAACCAACATCATAAGATTTGCCGGAGGTAGTGTTCGAGATTCCGACTTGTCCGCCCATTCCCACAAATTGCAAAACCGGATTTGAAACGGGGCGATTGAATGTGATTGTCATGTCGCCGTAATAAACTCTGGAGTTTAAAGCCAACCGATCGGCGTTTGCAGCGGTAATCAAAGCATCGGCGCAAAGAAAAACTCCGACCGATCTGTTTGCCGTAACATCTATTCCGGTTCCCGCCGCACAAGTATTGCAAGACGTGAACATCGAATTCGGAGCGGCGCTGATGCCGTTCATTAAATTGTAAAAAGGAGAGCTTCCGATAGGCGAGTTAATAGGCGCCGCCGCTGTCCCGGAATTTATATTTCCGCCGAAACTCATTCCCGAACTCGCGGCAAGCCCTTCCAGTTGATTGAGCGGTGTCGGGGTTGAACCCGTCGGCGCATATTGCTGATTGGAAAACGAATATGTCGCCGTAATTGCCGGGCTGTAAGCGGTGGTCGCGTTTTGATAAAGCGTGGCGACTTGCGGCGCAGTCGAAGGTCCGCTGCCTGCCGGACCGCCCGCCGCATTTATCATCGTGATTGCTGTTTGCGAGTAAATTGTTTGAAAACCTAAGATGTTGGCAATAATTATTACCGCGATTGTCAATAAGGTTTTTGCCGATAACTTGCCGGCATTGCCAAAGAAAATTTGTTGCGATGAGTTTTCTTTATTCGTTACCTTGTCGGTCGTTACTTTTTGGTTGAAAACCGAAACATCGGTTAATTCGTTTGTTCTTTTTAAATTAGTAGATTGTTTGTTCATTCTAAACTCCGAGTCCTTGATTTGTGTTACCGCGAAGAGAGTTCTTCGCAAAAGGAGGCACAATTCGACTGTGCCCATTAGTTGAAGCTAATGGCGTAGTTTAAAAAAAGGGAGCAGGCTGTAAACAGGGTCTGCAAATTCAAGGTAACACATTGAATAAATTTTTGGCAACAAAAATAAACACAGTTTAACGCATTATTTTTATCGAATAACGTAAGTTGTTGTAAATCAAGCGTTAAAGTCGATTAGAAAGAATCGTCATCAAGGCTTTGGAAAACGTGAAAAAACCTTTTCTAAGGTGTTTTGGAACAAATCTTTTTATTTTGGTATGATTATGATTTTGAAATTTAACACAATAACATTCTTTATATGACAACAAGATTTGAAACTTTTTTACATACTTTCGACGAGAAAAACTGGGATGAAATTATTCATCGATTATTGCCGACAATTCACGAAGTTGACCGTGATGCGGTGCAAATTTGGTTTCGCTTTTTTCCGCTTTCGCTGTTTACACATCTGCAAAATGCCGAAGACAGAGCCGCTGTGCTTCACGGTTTTGCGATGCAAGGCAATTACGAATTGAAGAATCAGATCGACGATTCGCACAATTTTATTTACGGACATCGTTTTTGGGGCGAAACAAAACACGCGATTTCGAGCCGCGTCGATTCATTTGACACAGACAAAGGCGAAATTGTCGAAGAAATTAAGCAACTCGCAAAATCCGTCGCAATGGCGGTCAAAGTCGATGAATCGGTAACAACCGCGATTGTTTTGGTCGGGTTGATGACACTTGTGCAGTCAGGTTTCGATGCTTTCAAAAGTGCCACAGGCGAAATAAAACTTTCCGCTAATTTGCGTAAAAAATCAGCCAAACAAATTTTTGAAGAACGCGCCAAAAATGATTCGCAAGGACTTTTCGGTTTTTTGAAAACAATCGACAAAAAATGGACCGTGAATTTTGATTCAAACGCGGTCGGCGGATCTTTTACCGCAACGGATTTAGAAGAAATGACTTCGGCGGCGATGAAATGTGAGGTAAAACTCGATGACCGCTGTTACGAAGGTCCGATTCCGGTTGAATGCAAAGCGGCTTCGTGCGGAACTTGTTGGGTCGGCGTGGTCGGCGGCAAAGACAGATTGAACGAGGTTTCAAAACTCGAACGCAAAGCGATGAAAATTTTTGGCTACAAACAAGACGATGAACCGAAACCGTTTATGCGGCTGGCTTGCCAAGCAAAAGTTTCGGGCGGAGTTTCGGTCGTCATTCCGGCGTGGAACGGAGTTTTCGGCAAGAAAATTTATCGCAACATCGAGCAGTCAATTTTAGAACCCGCGACAACTTCGGCAAAGAAATTGCGCGAAGTAATTGCCACCGCCGTTGATAAGTAAGCAGTCGGCAGAAAGCAGAAGGCAGTTTATAACTAAGCAATCATAAAGCACTCAACAATCAAAAAATGCTTTCTGCTTGTACTGTGACTGCCTTTCTTTCAAAAAAAGTATGACAAACTTTCTAGCAAAACTTTCGCCCGTTTGGTTGGTTGTCTTGGCGGTTTTGCTGTGGAGTTCGGGCGGGCTTTTAATAAAAATGACGAGCGTTTCAGGTTACGAAGTGAACTTGGGACGCTGTTTTTTTGCCGCAATTACGATTGCAATTCTTACCAAATTCGATGCCTTAAAAGCAAATAAATTCACGTTTTTAACCGCAATTTTCTACGTCGGAGCGTTATCTTTTTTTGCCGTCGCAAATAAAAAAACGACTGCCGCCAACGCAATTTTTCTGCAATACACCGCGCCGATTTACATTTTGATTCTTGCTCCGCTTGTGTTGCGTGAAAAATTTCGCGCGGCGGATTTGATAACCGTGACAGTTTGTTTGACCGGAATGGTTTTATTTTTCGTCGATTCAAACCCGATTGCCGATCTTTCGACCGAATCACAGTTTGTCGGCAACATTCTCGGCTTGTGTTCGGGCGTGTGTTTCGGCTTGTATATGTTGCTGTTACGGCATCCGAAAGCGTTGCAACAAAACCCCGCGAGTTCGGTTTTTTACGGAAATTTAATGGCGATAATCGTGATGTTGCCGTTTGTCGCCGCCAATCCTTCAACTTTGGAAACGTGGACAGGCAAAGATATTTTCGCGGTCGTTTGTCTCGGAGTTTTTCAAATCGGTCTCGCCTATTTTTTATTTACAAAAGGCGTGGCGAACGGCGTAAAGTCTTTGGACGCAAGCATTATCGGCTTTATCGAACCGTTGCTGAATCCTGTTTGGGTCTTTTTACTGCTCGGCGAACGTCCAAGTTTTTGGGCAATCGGCGGCGGAATTATTATTATGTCGGCGGTGGTTTTGCACACTTTCGGGAATTCAAAAGATACCGGAAGCGAACAATTGAAAGACTATCAGTAATCATTACTGAGCGGCACAGTTATTGCAGACAGCCAAAAATAAGATTTTCTGCCCGCGAATCGCCGCGAATACTTTCTTTTCTCATAAAATTATCGCGGAAGAATCTGCCAACATTTTTTTATTCGCGTTCATTGGCGTTATTCGCGGGCAATTTTTCTTTCTTTTGGGACAAGCAATTTCCATACCGCTCAGTAATGATCAGTAATATTATTTATTAGACCTCTTGCGAAATAAAAAAGGTATTTGAAAACTTTCAATAAAACCGGCATAAATAAATCACCGGAGTATATTAGATGAGATACGAACAAGTAAAAAATTTGAAAGAGAGTGATTTTAAGCGACTGTGCGGTGT
>JANPBM010000103.1:0-2494 GCA_031430435.1 Acidobacteriota bacterium | reverse complement strand
GCGTCCGGTCCGCGTAGAAAATAAACGTCCTTCAAGTTCGTATTCATTTCTAAAGTGGTTTAACTCGGAAAACAACTTTTCAGAAATGCGAACAGTCCTCTTTGATGATTCGGTTTTTGTTCCGTCAATGAAAATTTGTTTGTAATGTTGAGTTTCGCTCAAATCTTCACTATAAATATTTAAAACTTCTGAAATTCTCGCTCCTGTCTCATACAAAACACGCACAATCAAATAACGCTGATGCTTAATAAAAAGCATCTTGTCTGATGCATTCAAATACTCTTGATAAAGAAAATCAAACAAAAGTTCGAGTTCAAATGTTGAGGGCAAAGGCTTGTTGCGAGGTTGGCGAGATTTCACGTAATGAAAACGCTGATTAACTAAATGCTTTCCGCAAAGCCAATTACCGAAAGCAGTCAAGGAAATAATTTTATTTCCTAAAGTAGCTTTCGCCCATTCAGGTTTAGCATGCACTTCTAAAAACTTATTAAAATGCGAACGTTCAAAATCAGACAACTTCAAAAAAGAGTAAGCCTTAAAGTTAAATTTATATTGCTCAAGTGATTTTGAGTCTATAAATTCTAAGCGTTCGTTTAGGAACTCACTTGCTAATTTATTTAAGTCAAAATCGGCGAAGAACAAAAAGGTGTTTTGTTCTAGCTTTTCTACTTTTTTGGTTATCGTAGAATTTGTGTTTTTTTTGTCATAGTACAAGGAAGACTTAGAATTAAGCGAGTTTTCCGAAAGTAGATTTTTGAAAGACTTATCACCTAAAGTTAAAAACGACTCCCGCTTTGAATTGACAAGGTCGGACGGTTTCGTGTTTGCTTTAAACGCAACGCAACGCAACGCAACGCAACGCAACGCAACAAGCGATAAGTTTCATCATAAATTGCAGTTTCGGTCGGAGAGTTTGATTATCAAATTCTGCGGCTTTTTTGTGTTTAGACTCAAGGAAATATAAATTATGCGAAAACATTCCCTTTTAATTCTCGTTCCGTTAATTGTTTTTTCGATAGGTTTGTCGGCATTGGCAAATCCAAACAATTTCGACAATATCTTTAAAGCGCCAACTGTTTCGGACAGCATTTTCAGCGGTCAACTTAACGATGATAAAACGATTTATTATATTTTGTTTCATCATTTGGAAGTAATAAAAGCCAAAGCCGAAAAAGCTGCCCTTAAAGGTAAAACGCCGATAGATAATCACGCATTATACAAATCGCAAGCAAAACTTGATGACGTTCAAACTCAATTTTTGTTTCAAACAGCGGAAAGTTGTATGCTTGAAATCAAGCCGATTAATGATGAAATAACCGCAGTCGTAAAAAAATCACGAGACAAATATCCTAACGGCGAATTAAAAGAAGGTGATAATGTTCCGCCACCTTCGGAAGAACTTCCGGCTCTTTGGAGACAGATTGATGAAACTGTTTTGAAATACAAAGATATTCTGCAAAATACATTCGGCGAAGAAAAATTTGCGGAATTCAACAAGTTTGCGACTGACAAAATTGCTCCGAATATCGAGCGTAATATATTTAAACAAGAAGCATCTAAAATGTCGGACAACAAATTAGTTCCGCCGTTAGAATCAGGTTGTTACGGATATTCGCTTTATGATGTGGACGATAATAACCCTGCAAGGATTCTAAATATGGAAACCGGAACAGTATTATATTGCAATATGTACGCTTATTATGACCCCGGAATTCAAAGTTTTCTGTATGAAGACGGTTATTTAATCTCGGCTTTAGAACGGGGTTTTAGAACTTCTCCGGAAATATGGGATTACACGGGAGAATTTACGGGAGAAGCGGGAAAGACTTACAAAGTAAGAGGTGACCATTGGGTAAGGGCTTATTATTATTATGTCAGCGGCGGACAACCATATTGGCATGATTATTACGGCTTAAATTATTTTCAAGGCAATTATCCGACACCTTACGGATTTACGACAGGTCAATCCGTTTTTTGGTTACACAGATTATATAAAGCGGCAAGCACCGAAATTTCATACAGCGTCCCGCGACTTCCGCCACACTTAGACAGCATTGATATATCAGGTTTTCCGTCCGGCGACGACCAGATAACAATACTTCGCGGGACGGCTTTAGCGGGTAATAATCGCTCGGTTCAAGTAAGCGGAAGCGGAGTAACGGCAAGTTTGCGTCCTTCGCAATCGCCGACGGAAGATGCAATTTTAGATGTAACATTTGACGTTGTTCAAAATGCCCAACGCGGTGAACGCCAATTAACAATAACGGTTGAAGGTGTTGTCAGCAATGCTTTGACAATCACAATCGGCGATAATTCTCCGCAAATTACCAATATGACACCACCGCAAGCAAATGCGGGCGAAACAGTTTCGGTAACAATTTCGGGTAATCATTTCGGCGTAAACCCGCAAATTCAAATACTCGGCACCAACATTCAATCAGCCATCTCAAGTGCGACAACTACCGAGATAACTGCTCTGTTTTCGGTCGCCGAT